>JAHLYR010000054.1 GCA_025128025.1 Synechococcus sp. CS-1330 | reverse complement strand
TTGCTGCGGCCTCCAGCCTCGATGACACCCGCCTAGCGATGCTGCGCGAGCAGGGCTTTCAGCCCTTGCGCAGCGACCGGCTGTGGTGCTGGCCTGGCGCCCCTGCCGGCGGCAGCCCTATCTCGGCCAGCAGCCCCGCACCGGCAGAGCTGCAGCTCACACCCCTCAACCGCCGCAGCGCCGCCCTGCTCTGGCACCTAGAGCAGGCCGCCTGCCCGGCCCAATTGCGTCAGCTGCTCGATCGCCGCGTCGAAGATCTGCTCGACCAGAGCCACGGCCGCGGCTGGATGCTGGTGGATCCCAGCCGTGAGCAGGCGGTGGCCGCCGTGCGCTGGATCGGCGAGCACCCCGGCGGCGGTCACGATGTGGAGCTGAGTGTCCATCCCGGCTGGGAACACCTGGTGGGCGCCGCCACCGAGTTGCTGCTGCACCAAGGCCAAGCCGGCCTCGGCGCCGGCGAACCCCTCTGGCTGCGCTGTGACCTGCGCGATGAAGCTCGCCAGCGCTGGCTCGCTGAGCTGGGAGCTCAGGAGCGAGGCGAGCGGGTGCTGATGGCGCGCAGCGTCTGGCGGCGTCAGGGGCTGCAGGCCCCGGCACGGGCCGCCCAGCGCATTGATGCCTTGCTGGAGCAGTGGCAACCCCGCCGCCGCCCCCTGCCCACCCCAACCCCTCTGGCCCCGCCGTTGTGAGCGCGACCCGATCAAGAAGCGCCCCGCAGCCCCGCTCAGTGCTGGCACTCGACGTTGGGCGACGACGCATCGGCCTGGCGGGCTGTGACCCCCTCGGCCTCACCGTTACCCCCCTGCGGGCCCTGGCCCGGGGCTCCTTCGCCAGCGACCTAGAGCACCTGAACTCCTTGGTGCAGCAGCGGCGGGTGCTGGCCCTGGTGGTGGGCCTGCCGCTCGATGCGGCTGGGCAGCCCACCGCCCAAGCCTTGCACTGCCAGCGCTACGGCGAGCGCCTGGCCCGCCGGCTGCAGCTACCCCTGGCCTGGGTAAATGAGCACGCCAGCACCTGGGCCGCCGGCGAGCGCCACGGGCTCCACGGCGACCGCAGCGGTGCCCTCGACAGCGCCGCCGCGGCCCTGCTGCTCGAACAATGGCTGCAGGAAGGCCCCGATCCGGTGCTCCCGGCGACCATCGAGCGCTGCCAGACGGCCGACGCTGCAGCATCCTGAAGAGATCCAATTCCAGCCCATGAGTTCCGAACCCCCATCCCAGTCCAGCTCGGAGATCCCCGCCGATGTGCCCACCGTGCTGGTGCACGACAGCCGCGGCCGCCAGCTGCTCTGCTTCCTCGAGCAGCTGATCCCCCTCGATGGCCACGACTACGTACTGCTCACCCCGGTCGACACCCCTGTCTGCCTGTTCCGCCTCGACGGCGACGAAGACCCAGAACTGATCGACACAATCGATGCCACCGAGCCGATCCTTTCGGTGGCCGATGTGGTGCTGCAGGAGCACGACCTCACCCTGGTGCGCTCTGCCGTCACCCTCACCGTCAGCGGCGAACTGGACGAGCCCGAACCCGATGAGCTCGATGACGACGAAGACGCCGACGACGACTCCGAGACCTACGAATTGCTGGTGAGCTTCCTCGTAGACGATGTGGAATACGGGTTGTACATCCCCCTAGATCCATTCTTCGTGGTGGCCCGCATGAATGGCGACGGCGCCTTGCTGGTGGAAGGCGAGGAGTTTGAGCGGGTACAGCCCCGGATCGAGGCTGAATTGGAAGAGCGCGAGGGCGACGACTGATGCTGCGCCAGCTGCTGCGCCCTAACTGGCTGCGGGAGTGCACCCTGGCCGAGCTGCCCCTGCAGGAGCTGCTCGACCAACCGATTCGGGCCCTGGTGCTCGATGTCGATCGCACCTTGCTGCCCCGCCGCCAGGCGGAGCTGCCCGCCAGCGCCCTGCGCTGGCTGCAGCAGGCGCGGCAGCAGGTGCCGATCCACCTATTCAGCAACAACCCCTCCCGCCAGCGGATCGGAGCGGTTGCGGCCCAGCTCGACCTGCCCTACACAATTTCCGCCGGCAAACCACGCCGCAGCGCCCTGCGTCGGGTGCTGGCCGAGCTCAACCTGCCCCACCAGGAGGTCGCCCTGATCGGTGACCGCCTGTTTACGGACGTGATCGCCGGCAACCGGCTTGGCTTATTCACCGTGCTGGTGAAACCGATCGATCCCCAAGGCCACCCGTGCAAGCAGGATCGGCTCCAAAAACTGGAGCTGCGCCTGGCCAACTGGGTGGGCACCAGCCTGGGCTGATGACAACCCCGTCCCACTCCATGCGCCGAGTGATCAAGGTGGGCACAAGCCTGCTGCGGGGCAGCGCCGGCCGTCCCACAGCGGCGGTGATCGCCGATCTGGCTGCCAGTCTCAGCCGCCAGCGGCGCCAGGGCGAGACTATCGCCCTGGTTACCAGTGGGGCCGTGGGGCTGGGCTGCGAAGCCCTTGGCCTGGGGCAGCGCCCCAGCGAAGTGGTGGCTCTCCAGGCCGCCGCCGCCGTGGGCCAGGGCCGGCTGATGGCCCTCTACCAAGACGCTTTCGCCGTACGTGGTCTGGCGGTAGCCCAGGTGCTGCTGACCCGCGGCGATCTGGCCTCCCGCCGCCGCTACCAGAACGCCTGCCGCACCCTCGAGCAGCTACTGGACTGGGGAGTGGTGCCGGTGGTCAACGAAAACGACACCCTGGCCACCGACGAACTGCGCTTCGGCGACAACGACACCCTCTCCGCCCTGGTGGCGGTGGCGATCGGCGCCGATGAGCTGGTGCTGCTCACCGACGTGGACAGCCTTTATTCAGGCGACCCCCGCAGCGATGCCGAGGCCCGGCCGATCGAGGAGGTGGCCAGCCTGGCCGAGCTCGACAGCCTGCAATCGGTGGCCACCGGCGGAGGTCAGTGGGGAACTGGCGGCATGACCACCAAACTCATTTCAGCCCGCATCGCCACCTCCAGCGGCATCCG
Source organism: Synechococcus sp. CS-1330 (assembly GCA_025128025.1). Lineage (GTDB taxonomy): Bacteria > Cyanobacteriota > Cyanobacteriia > PCC-6307 > Cyanobiaceae > Cyanobium_A. The sequence goes on along the minus strand of JAHLYR010000054.1, from coordinate 60,006 downwards.
GGTGCGCCTGGCTGACGGCCGTGACCCCGCCGTGCTCGATGCCCTGCTGGCCGGCGAGCGGGTCGGCACCCTGTTCCAGCCCAGCCCCACCCCCCTTCCCGACCGCAAGGGCTGGCTGGCCCACGCGCTCCTGCCCAAGGGCAGCCTGCAGCTAGACGCCGGCGCCGAGAGGGCCATAACCCAAAAGGGGGCCTCGCTGTTGGCCGTTGGAGTGCAAGCGGTGGTAGGCGATTTCGAGCGCCGCGAGGCGGTGCGCCTGCTAGCCAGTGATGGGCGCGAGCTGGGCCGGGGTCTGGCCAGCCTTAGCAGCATGGAGCTGCGAGAGCTGATGGGCAGCTCCGGCGTTGAGGTGGTGCACCGCGACCAGCTGGTGCTCACCAGCCGTTAAGGCCGGACCTACGATTCGCGCCGCTCCTCTTCCCTGGCATGCGCTTCAGCGAACTGCTCAGCCAGCTCAGCGAAGTTACCGATGCCAGCCCGCGGCATCTCGCTGACGACCCCGTGCTAAACGGGGCGGCCGCCCTAGATCAGGCCCAGGCCGATCAACTCACTTTTCTGGAACCCGGCCACGCCCTGGCTGCCGCCCTGGCAGGCAGCAACGCCGGAGCGATTCTGTTGCCAGCCCGCGGCGATGAGGCCGCAGCCCTACAGCGGCTGGCCCTGGAGCGGGGCCTGGCCTGGATCGCCCTGGCTGATCCGCGCCTGGCTTTTGCCGAGTCCCTCGCTGCGCTCCACCCCCGCCGCCAGCCCGCCGCTGGCATCCACCCCAGTGCCGTGGTTGATCCAAGCGCCGTAGTTGGCATGGGATCCCACCTAGGCCCCCTGGTCGTGATCGGCGCCAACGTGCAGATCGGCACCAGCTGCATACTCCACCCACAAGTGGTGCTCTACGAAGACGTGCAGATCGGTGACGACTGCGAGCTGCACGCCGGTGCCGTTCTGCACCCCGGCAGCCGCCTGGGCCGGGGCTGCGTCGTGCACTCCAATGCCGTGGTGGGCAGCGAGGGCTTTGGCTTCGTGCCCACCGCCAATGGCTGGCGCAAGATGCCCCAGACCGGCCAGGTAGTTCTTGAGGAGGGGGTTGAGGTGGGTTGCGGCAGCACCATTGACCGACCCTCAGTAGGTGAAACCCGCATCGGCGCCGGCACCAAGATCGACAACCTGGTGCATATCGGCCATGGCGTCAGCACCGGCAAGGGCTGCGCCCTGGCGGCCCAGGTGGGCATCGCCGGCGGGGCCCGCCTGGGCAATGGCGTGATTTTGGCGGGCCAGGTAGGGCTGGCAAACAAGGCGGTGATGGGCGACCGAGCCATCGCCAGCTCCAAATCCGGGGTGCATGGCGAGGTGGCCGCCGGCGAGGTGGTGAGCGGCTATCCGGCCATCTCCAACCGCCTCTGGCTGCGCAGCTCGGCCGTATTCAACAAGCTGCCAGAGCTCGTTAAAGCCCTGCGGCAGCTGGAGAAGCAGGCCAAGCCCTAGCCTCGCGCCCAGCACTTCAAGGCCCATGACGTCGAGCTACCGGATCACCCTGCTTCCCGGCGACGGCATCGGCCCGGAAATCATGGCGGTAGCCCGCCAGCTGCTCGATGCGGTCAGCAGCAGCCATGGCTTCAGCCTCGTCTACGACGTGCAGCCCATGGGCGGCGTTGCCATTGATGCCACCGGCGAACCCCTGCCCAACAGCACCCTCGAGGCCTGTAAGGCCGCCGATGCGGTGCTGCTCGCCGCCATCGGCTCGCCCCAATACGACAACCTGCCCCGGGAGCAGCGCCCTGAATCGGGTCTGCTGGGGCTGAGATCAGCTCTGGGCCTGTTCGCCAACCTGCGGCCGGTGAAGATCATCCCAGCCCTGATCGACGCCTCCACCCTCAAACGGGAGGTGATCGAAGGGGTGGACCTGCTGGTGGTGCGTGAGCTCACCGGCGGCGTCTATTTCGGCACCCCTAAGGGGCGGGTGGAGGCTGAAGGTCGGGTGCGGGCCTTTAACACCATGGCCTACTTCGACGACGAGATCGACCGCATCGCCAAGGTGGCGTTCGAGTTGGCCGTGACCCGGAGCGGCCGGCTTTGCAGCGTGGACAAGGCCAACGTGCTGGATGTGAGCCAGCTCTGGCGCGACCAGGTGACCGCCATGGCGGCCGACTACCCGACGGTGGAGCTCAGCCATATGTACGTTGATAACGCCGCCATGCAGCTGGTGCGCAATCCCCGTCAGTTCGACGTGCTGCTCACCAGCAACCTCTTCGGCGACATCCTCAGCGACGAGGCCGCCATGCTCAGCGGCTCGATCGGCATGCTGCCCTCCGCCTCCCTGGGGTCCAGCGGGCCAGGCCTGTTTGAGCCGATCCATGGCTCCGCCCCTGACATCGCTGGCCAGGACAAGGCAAACCCGATGGCGATGGTGCTCAGCGCCGCCATGATGCTGCGGGTCGGCCTGCAGCAAGACGCTGCTGCCACCGCCCTAGAAACCGCCGTCGACCGCGTGCTGGCCGCTGGCTACCGCACCGGCGACCTGATGAGCGAGGGCTGCACCCAGCTGGGCTGCCGTGCCATGGGAGAGCAGCTGCTAGGGGCCCTGGCGGGGTAGGCGCCGGCGACCTGCCAAACTCGCGGTCAGTTTCGTTGATTCCTGCGCATGTCGAAGCGTCATCCGGTTGTTTCTGTCACCGGTTCCTCCGGCGCAGGCACCAGCACTGTCAAGCGCGCCTTCGAGCACATCTTCAAGCGCGAAGGAATCACACCTGCAGTGGTGGAGGGCGATAGCTACCACCGCTACGAGCGCGGCCCGATGAAGGAAGCCATGGCTACCGCCTTGGCCAATGGTGACAACTTCTCCCACTTCGGCCCCGAAGCAAACCTGTTTGACAAGCTCGAGGAGCTCTTCAAGGCCTACGGCGAAACCGGCAGTGGCCAGAAGCGCTACTACCTGCACTCCGTTGAAGAGGCCGCCGAGCACAACGCCCGTCTCGGCACCAACCTGGATCCCGGCCAGTTCACTCCCTGGGAAGCCATCCCCACCGGCACCGACCTGCTCTTCTACGAAGGCCTGCACGGTGGGGTCAAGGGCGAGAGTTACGACGTAGCTGGCTTGGCCGATCTACTCGTGGGCGTGGTGCCGGTCGTGAACCTGGAGTGGATCCAGAAGATCGCTCGTGACAACAAGGAGCGCGGCTATTCGGCTGAGGCCACGGTGGACACGATCCTGCGCCGCATGCCGGATTACATCAACCACATCTGCCCCCAGTTCAGCCTCACGGATATCAACTTCCAGCGGGTTTCGACGGTGGACACCTCCAACCCCTTCATGATCCGGGAGATCCCAACACCGGATGAATCCTTCGTGATCATCCACTTCCGCAAGGGGGCCCGCGAAAAGTGGGGCATCGACTTCGCCTACCTACTCGACATGATCCACGACTCGTTCATGTCGAGCCCCACCTCGATCGTGGTGAACGGCGGCAAAATGGGCTTCGCCATGGAGCTGATCCTTACGCCGATCATCCATCGCATGATCGAAGAGAAGAAGAAGCTGTCCTGATTGCAATGGCAACCCCTATTCTGGGGTTGCCATTCGTTTTGGTGAGGCCGATCTCCTTCGCCACACCCACGAAGAATCCTTCCCCGTCGTTTTTGATTCCGGGGGCTGCCAAAACCAAGGCCGCAGACTCTTTGCGTCTCGACCAGATCAACAGCAGCCAGGTGATTCAGGCAGCTCGCCGCATCTTGTTTCAGTCTTTGGAGCTAGGCAACACCGGCCACGAACCATCCGGCGTGGTGCTCAATGGCAAGCAAATATTGCAGGGCAGGATTGTTTTCGACCAGCCGGTACTGCTGCCCGATGAGCAATTTGTGCCGATTAATTTGATCCGGGGCCGCCTGGCACGGAGCGGTGCAGCCAGGCTGCGTCTACCCCGCAAACCATCTTCTCCCCCTCTCGCCTGAGGCCCGTTTGAGCGCCCTTGCTCCGCTGCTTGCCAGCTCCCCAGCCGTGCCCGTTGTGGTGGCGCTACTTGGGGCCTGCGTGGGCAGCTTTCTCAATGTGGTGGCCTGGCGCCTGCCGAGGGAGGAATCGGTCGTGCTGCCACCCAGCCACTGCCCCCGTTGCGGCAGCCGGCTGCGCTGGTTTGAAAATGTGCCCCTGCTGGGCTGGTTGCTGTTGCGAGGCCGCTGTGGCCACTGCGGTGCTTCTATCTCCTGCCGCTACCCCCTGGTGGAGCTGCTTAGCGCCGGGCTCTGGGTAGCGGCCCTACTGGCCCAGCCGAGCGCCATGGGCAACCAGCCCCAGCCCTGGCTGCTGGTAGCCGCAGGCTGGCTGCTGTTGAGCTGGCTGCTACCGCTGGTGTTGATCGATATCGATCGCCTCTGGTTGCCCGAACCCCTGTGCCGAGTTGGCCTGTTACTAGGCCTGGCGGTGACCGCAGTGATCGGCTTCCAGCAGGGCTCCGATATGGGCAGAGAGCTGCTGTTTCACCATCTGGTGGCCGCCGGGGTTGGCCTGGTTGGCTTTGAAACGGTCAGTGCCCTGGCCCACAAGGCAATCGGCCGGCCGGCCCTCGGCCTAGGAGACGCCAAACTGGCTGCCCTGCTGGGGGCTTGGCTTGGTCTCACTGGGCTTGGCATCACTGTGACCCTGGCGGTGTTTGCCGGGGCGGTGCTGGGCAGCATCGGCCGGCTCAGCGGCCTACTTGGCAAGCACCAGCCCTTTCCCTTTGGCCCCTTCCTTGCAGCTGGCGGAGCCGCCGTGTGGCTCCTCGGCAACGACCTATGGCTGGCCGTGTTGGGGCTGGTGTGGTGAAGCGCCTTAAATAGGCTTAGCTGTTGGCAAGGGTCGCATGTCGCTGTTCGACTGGTTTGCGGATCGCCAAAAAAATGCCCCAACCGTGCGGGTCACCCAGGAGCAGGAGGAGGGCGATGGTCTCTGGAGCAAGTGCCCGGAATGCAGTTTGGTGGTTTATCGCAAAGACCTGGTGGCTAACGCCAGCGTTTGCAAGGGATGTGGCCACCACAACCGCATCGACAGCCCCGAGCGCATCGCCCTGATCGCCGACCCGGGCAGCTTCGAGCCCATGGATACTGGCCTCTCACCCACCGACCCCCTCGCCTTCAAGGACCGGCGCAGCTACGCCGATCGCATCCGCGACAGCCAGCAGAGCACGGGCCTCCTCGACGCCGTGGTTACCGGTATCTGCCGCACCAGTGGCCTGCCCTTGGCCCTTGGAGTGATGGATTTCCGCTTCATGGGCGGGTCGATGGGTTCGGTGGTGGGCGAGAAGCTCACCCGCCTGATCGAAACCGCCACCGCCCGGCGCATACCGGTGCTGATTGTCTGCGCCTCCGGTGGTGCCCGCATGCAGGAGGGGATGCTGAGCTTGATGCAGATGGCCAAGATCTCCGGCGCCCTGGAGCGGCACCGCCAGGCAGAGCTGCTCTACCTACCCCTGCTCACCTACCCCACCACTGGGGGTGTAACTGCCAGCTTCGCCATGCTGGGCGACTTAATCCTGGCCGAGCCCAAGGCCCTGATCGGCTTCGCAGGCCGCCGGGTGATCGAGCAGACCCTGCGCGAAAAGCTGCCCGAGGGCTTCCAAACCGCCGAATACCTGCGCGACCACGGCTTCGTTGACGCGATCGTTGATCGCACTGAATTCAAGGCAACCCTGGCCAGCCTGCTGACCATGCACGGCTGCCGTGAAACGGTGCCAGCATGAGCGGCCTGCGCCGGGCAGCCCGCTCCCTGCTGCTGCTGTTGCTGGTCGTGGGGATCCTGGCCGCCACGCCTGGAAGGGCCCTGGCTGGCCCGGTCGACTGGCATGAGGTGGCCAGCACCAGCGAGGGACGCCAGTGGTGGGATGGCGGCAGCCTGCGCACCAGCCGCGGCGGCAATATTTCGGTTCTGACACGCTTCCAAAAACCCGTCAGCGAGGAGCAACCCAGGCCCCTATCCGATCTCTACGTGATGGAAATTGACTGCGGCCAGGAGCTGTTCCGCGACACCTCGATCAACGGCCTGCCCCAATTCAGGGCTGAATGGCAGCCGGCATCGGGAGACAACCTGATCAGCAGCGTGATCGGCGAAGTTTGTGCCACCGCAGCCGAGGGCCTCTCATGAGCGCTCCCCCGCTGAAGGTGGCCATTGCTGGCCTGGGCTTTGGCGAGGCCGTGCACCTACCCGCATTGCGCGCCTGCCCCGGCACCGAGCCTGTGGCCCTCTGGCACCCGCGCCCCGAGCGGCTGGAAGCCGCCTGCCGCAGCGCCGAATTACCTGGCCACAGCGACTTCGATGGGCTGCTGGCCAATCCGGCCGTCGAAGCGATCGTGATCGCCACCCCGCCGGGGCCTCGTTTTGATCTAGCCAGGCGCGCCCTGGAAGCGGGCAAGCACCTGCTGCTGGAGAAGCCCGTGGCCCTCAACGCCGAGCAGATCGAGAGCCTGCAACGGCTGGCCCTGCAGCGGGGGCTAACCGTGGCGGTCGACTTTGAATATCGGGCCGTTCCCCTGTTTCAGCAGCTCGCCGACCTGCTGGCCACCGGCGTCCTCGGTGAATTGGTGCTGGTGAAATACGACTGGCTGATGGGCAGCCGAGCTGACGCCTCGCGCCCCTGGAGCTGGTATTCCCAGGCAGCCGAAGGTGGCGGGGTGCTGGGAGCGCTGGGCACCCACGCCTTTGACACCCTGCACTGGCTAGTGGGTCCAAGCCACTCCCTTAGGGCCCAATTGAGCACGGCAATTACCCAGAGGCCCCTAGCCGATGGCAGTGGTCGCCTGGCCAGGGTGGATGCGGAAGACATCGCCTTGGTGCAGCTGGAGCTGGAAACACCACTGGGGCAGAAGGTGCCGGCCCAGCTCAACCTGGCCTCCGTGACCCGCAGGGGCCGGGGCTGCTGGCTGGAGATGTACGGCCGCGACGGCACCGCCGTGCTCGGCTCCGACAACCAGGCCGACTACGTACATGGCTTTGGGCTGTGGCACTCCCAGGCGGGAGAGCCCTTGCGGCCGGTGGAGGCTGATGAGCGCTGGAGCTTTGTTCGCACCTGGGCGGATGGCCGGATTGCGCCGGTGCAGCGCATCCACAGCTGGTGGAGTGCGGCGGTGCGCGAGGGCCGACCGATGCTGCCTGGCTTGGGCGAGGCCGTACTGAGTCAGCGCTGCTGCGACTGGGCCCGCCTGGGAGCAGCCCAGAGCACTCAAAGGGGCATCGCCTAGAGTCACCCCCAGTTCAACTCCCGACCCCGAGAGGTTTTCCCATGGCGCTCGTTCCGCTTCGGCTGCTGCTCGACCATGCCGCTGAGAACGGCTATGGCATCCCTGCCTTCAACGTAAACAATCTGGAGCAGGTGCAGTCGATCATGGAGGCGGCCAGTGAAACCGACTCTCCGGTGATTCTGCAGGCCTCCCGCGGTGCCCGCCAGTACGCCGGTGAAAATTTTCTGCGCCACCTGATCCTGGCCGCAGTCGAAACCTATCCCGACATCCCGGTGGTGATGCACCAGGACCACGGCAACAGCCCTGCCACCTGCTTTGGTGCTGCCGCCAACGGTTTCACCTCAGTGATGATGGATGGCTCTCTGATGGCAGACGCCAAGAGCCCCGCCAGCTACGAGTACAACGTGGCTGTCACCAAAGAGGTGGTGGACGTGGCCCACGCCATCGGCGTGAGTGTGGAAGGCGAGCTGGGTTGCCTGGGTTCCCTGGAAACCGGCATGGGTGAGGCCGAGGACGGCCATGGCTTTGAGGGCAAGCTCGACCACAGCCAGCTGCTCACCGACCCCGCCGAAGCAGCCGATTTCGTGGCCAAAACCAAAGTGGACGCCCTGGCGATCGCCATCGGCACCAGCCACGGCGCCTACAAGTTCACCCGCAAGCCCACCGGTGAAGTGCTGGCCATCAGCCGAATCGCTGAGATCCACAAAGCGATCCCCAACACCCACCTGGTGATGCACGGCTCCTCCTCGGTACCTCAGGAGTGGCTCGACATGATCAACAAGTTTGGCGGCGCCATCCCCGAGACCTACGGCGTGCCCGTCGAAGAGATCCAGGAGGGCATCCGCAATGGAGTGCGAAAGGTGAACATCGACACCGATAACCGCCTGGCCTTCACTGCAGCTGTTCGGGAAGCGGCCTTCAAGGATCCCGCCAACTTCGATCCCCGCCACTTCAACAAGCCTGCCCGCCAGTACATGAAGCAGGTGTGCCTGGATCGCTATCAGCAGTTCTGGTGTGCCGGCAACGCTAGCAAGATCAAGCAGCGCGACATCAACTACTACGCCGGCCTCTACGCCAAGGGTGCCCTCGACCCCAAGGCAGCAGTCTCAGCCTGATCTAGCTTTCCTCCCTAATGCTCCAGCCATGGAGATCACCGGGGCCCCTTACGGGGCCTTTTTTATGGCCCCGTAAGGGGCCTTTTCATAGGCCCGATCGGTTGGCTGGTCCGGGCGCCAACAGGGAGGCAATAGCCCGGTCCAGGGTGGTTTCCATCGCCACCCTGGTGCCATCGCTTACCACCACGCGGGTGAGGGTAGGTAGCCCACCGTTGCGGGCCTTTAGATAAACGGGCTCCACATAAAGCAGCGCCTCGCCCACTGGTACCACCAGCAGATTTCCCTGAATCACCTCCGATCCGGCCCGATCCCAGAGACCAAACTGCTGGCTGATGCGCGGGTTCTGGTTAATCAGGGCCTGAACCTGCTCCGGACCGAAGATTGGCGTTTGGGTTGGGAAGCGCAGCAACACCAATTCGCCGTAGTTGGGGGCATCGCTGCGGGCCGCCAACCAGGCGGCCAGGTTGGGGCGGGCCAAGGGGGTGAGCGGCTGCAGCAGCAGGAATTCAGGCGGCAACTCTGGGGTGAGCTGGGCGCTGATGTGATATGGCTTCACCGGAATCTGACTGCGCCCGTAGAGCTCCTTGGGCACCTGCCACACGTCATCACCGCTGTAGAACACGCGCGGATCGGTGACGTGATAACGCAGTAGCTGGGATGTCTGCAGCTCGAACTGCCGCTGGGGATAGCGAATATGGGCCTGCAGGGGCTTAGGCATCGCCGCTAGCGGCTGAAAAAGATCCGGAAACAAGCGCTGCCAACCGGCGATGATGGGATCTTCCGGTTCGGTCACGTAGAGCACGGCCGTGCCGTTGTATGCGTCTACTACCGCCTTCACCGAATTGCGTAGGTAGCGGATATCGGCGTCGCCAGGCACGGCAGCGCTGTATGGATAGCTGCGGCTGGTGGTGAAGCCCTCCACAATCCAAAACTGGTGTTGATCGCGGGCAAAGGGACCCGGCTTATCGAGTTGCACCGACACCAAGTAGGGATCGCCTTCGAAGCGCACAAACGGGGCAAGGCTGCTCAGGCGCTGGCGAACCTCCCGGCGCAGTAGCAGTCGCGTCTGGGGGGTAATCGCCCCCTGCATGAGCAACTTCGGCTCTCGCAGATATGTGGCCGCGGCCAGCCGGCCCCAAGCAGAGCCGATCGGCACACCAGCTGATCCGCCGTAGTGGGTATAGAGATTTTCGTCACCCTGGGGGTAGTCAAACTCCTGCACCTTGGTGGGAGCGAGGGCATAGGGCGACACCAGGGCCCCGAAATAGAGGCTGGGCTTGCCGATGGGGATGCCGGCACGCACCTGGGCGGTGGTGATGCCCAGCTGGGCATTGCCCTGCACCCTGGTTGATGCGCCCAGGTCGCTGATGAAGTATTCGGGCAGGCCGTCGGGGCTGCTGGTGTTCACCGGCGAAACCGTGAAGCCGTAGCCATGGGTAAACACCAAGTGGGTGTTGAGCCAGGTGCGAGCTGCCGGAGGCAGGGAGGCCTGATCTAGCTCCCGCGCCGTGATGATCACCAGTTGACGCCCCTGGCCCTGGTTTGGCGCCAGGTTGTAGCGGTCCACCGCAGCTGCAGAGAAGCGGTAGTAGACCCGCAGCTGCTGCAGCTGGCGGTTGGTGGAGAGCAGGGGCTGACTATCCCAAAGGCGAATGTTGCGCAGGGTGGCCTGGCTTGCCTGCACATCAGCGCGGGTGAGGCGCCGCCGTGGCTTAACGAAACGAGTGCTGATGCCATCAAGTTGGAAGGCTGCCCGGGTAGCCCGGATTGAGCGCGCCAGATAGGTGGTTTCCAGCTGCAACTCCCGCGGCCTAACCAGCAGCAGCTGCAGCACCGGGGTGAGCGCGGCCTCAAGCAAGGGCACCAGCAGCAGCGCCAATGAGACCGTCCCAAGCAAGGGTCCCCGAATGCCCCGGCGTGGCAGGGGCAGCAGCAGGGCGACAGCCGTGAGTAGGGCCACCAATGCCGCCATGGTGCGCAGGGGCAACACCAGATGGACGTCGAGCCAGCCGGCACCGGGCACGCTGCCGGCGGTGCTGAGCAGCAACTGGTGACGGCTAAGCCAAAAACTGCCGGCTACCAGCAGGGCCAGTGAGCCGAGCGGCCAGCGCAATTGCACCAATTGGGCTGGGGTGAAACCGTGGAAACGGCCATCGCTTAGCTGGGGGGGGCGGGCCAGCAGGCCCCAGAGCCCCGCCGCCAGGTGGCAGGTACCAAGGGCAAGCAGCAGGGTTAGCCCCAGGGCCAGGGCGGGGAAACGCACCAGGCCGAAGCTGATATCGGCCCAGAGCATCGGATCCCGCACGCCACTGTCAGGAGCCAGCAAGGCCAGTGACCACACCCCCCAAGCCCGGCCCAGCACCGTGGCCGTAGCCAAAGAGGCCAGCGCCGCCACCAGCCGGGGCGCCCGCCGCGGCCAGGCCAGCAGGGCCGCCAGCAGCCCGGCCAGCAGCAAAAGCAGGGAAAACGGCAGGCCATTGAGCAGGGTCAAACCATGCAGCCGCCTGGGATCGAAGGGGGTCAGCACCAGGCGCTGGGCCAGGCGCAATAGCAGGGCCAGCGGCACGAGCTGGGCCAGGGCGAGCAGCCCCAGGGCGGCGGCATAGCCAGCTGGGTCCAGGCCAAAGCGCCGCTCGTCGGGGTCGGCCGAGCCTGAACGCCAAAACCGGCTCAGCCAGCCCTGCAGTCCCAGTCCCAGGCCCAAACCCAGGCCCATCAGGCCAACCTGCAGCAACCAGCGGCGCAGCAGTACCGGGCCTTTGGCAAATTGCTCAAACCAGCTCCACTCCACCCAGAGGCGGGCCCCCAGTACGCCAAGTCCCAACAGAAGAGCCAGGCCCAGGGTCACACTGACCGCCGCACGCAGGGAGGCAGACAAGGGGCGCCTTGGCATCAGAAGTCGGTGCAGAAGCCGAGGCTAGGAAGCCCTGGCCCATCAGCAAGCCCAAGCCTCAAATAAATACCCGATCTCTCTAGTCGGAATTAAATCCGCACCTCGGCTAACGCTGTTAACCTCAGGACACCGCTGGGCGTGACTGTGACTGCCACCCTCTCCCGCTCAACCTTCACCGGATTGCGCTGCAAGGAATGCGGCCATCCCTACGAAGCGAGCGCTCGCCACGTCTGCGAAGACGTCTGCTTCGGACCGCTCGAAGTTGTCTACGACTACGAGGCGATTAAAAATCGGGTGAGCCGGGCCACGATCGAGGCGGGCCCCGCCTCCATCTGGCGCTACCGCGAATTCCTGCCGATTGAAGGCGATCCCATTGATGTAGGCACGGGCTTTACGCCGCTGCTCAAGGCCGGCAACCTGGCCAAGCGGCTCGGCCTCAAGAGCCTCTACATCAAGAACGACGGCGTCAACATGCCGACGCTTTCGTTTAAGGACCGGGTGGTCAGTGTGGCCCTCACGCGCGCCCGGGAGCTGGGCTTCACCACGGTGAGTTGCGCCTCCACCGGCAACCTGGCCAACTCCACCGCCGCCATCGCTGCCCACGCCGGCCTCGACTGCTGCGTGTTCATTCCCAGCGATCTGGAATTGGGCAAGGTGCTGGGCACCTTGATCTACAACCCCACCTTGATGGCGGTTCATGGCAACTACGACCAGGTAAATCGCCTTTGCTCCGAGGTGGCAAACACCTTCGGCTGGGGCTTCGTCAACATCAACCTGCGCCCCTATTACTCCGAGGGCTCAAAAACCCTGGGCTATGAGGTGATCGAGCAGCTGGGCTGGCAACTGCCAGACCACATCGTGGCGCCCCTGGCCTCGGGCTCCCTATTCACCAAGATTCGCAAGGGTTTTGACGAGTTCATCAAGGTGGGGCTGGTAGAGGAGAAGCACGTGCGCTTCAGCGGCGCCCAGGCCGAGGGCTGCTCACCAATCGCCCAGGCCTTCGCGGAAGGTCGGGACTTCATTACTCCGGTGAAGCCAAACACGATCGCCAAGTCGATTGCCATCGGCAACCCGGCAGACGGTCCCTACGCCATCGACATCGCCAACAAAACCAACGGCAGCATTGCGGCAGTCAGCGACCCCGAGATCATCGAGGGCATCAAGCTGCTTGCTGAAACCGAGGGCGTTTTCACCGAAACCGCAGGCGGTACCACCATCGCCGTGCTGAAGAAGCTGGTGGAGCAGGGCAAGATCAATCCTGACGAAACCACCGTGGCTTACATCACCGGCAACGGTCTCAAGACGACAGAGGCGATCGCCTCCTCCATCGGCGAGCCCTACCTGATTGAGGCCCAGCTCGACAGCTTCAAAGCGGCCTGGGCAAAAGCGCAAGCCTCCCAGCAGCGCTGATAACCCCACCCATTCCCCACGCCCCTCCAATCCCCGCCATGGCAGTTCAGGTTCTGATCCCCACCCCCCTGCAGAAGTTCACCAACGAGGAGGCCAGCGTGGATCTCGATGCCTCCAATGTGGATGGCCTGATCGATGCCCTCGAGGGCCGCTATCCGGGGATCAAGGGTCGGTTGTGCGATGAAGCCGGCAAATTGCGCCGCTTCCTCAACGTCTACGTGAACAGTGAGGACATCCGCTTCCTTGACAACCAGACCACCAGCCTCAGCGACGGCGATGAGGTTTCGATTGTTCCTGCCGTGGCTGGCGGCTGACCGAAGCCTCCAGGCGCGAGCCAAATCCCAATAGTGTTCAGATCCCGCAAGGAGCCAGTGCAATGACCCAGGCCCCGATCCAGTCGATCCCCACTACCGGCTCCGCCCAGTGGCAAGCCAAGGGCCAGCTGTTCGACTACCGCCAGGCTGCCAATCCGGTGCGAGCTGGACTAACCGAACCCATACCCCTGCGCCAATGGGACCCAGCCCTGCACCAGTCAGGGCCCACGGCGGTGCTGCCCCTCGATCTAAGCAGCGAGCTCGGCTGTAGCGCCCCGGCCACCAGCCCTGGCCTGGCGGCCAACTTTTTGCGCATCGAAGCTGGTGAGGGCCTCAAGGCAGCGGCGAACGCCACCAGCTTGCTGTTTTATGTGTTGCAAGGATCGGGCAGCCTCAAGCGTGCTGGCACGCCGCAGCTTGGCTGGAGCGCAGGAGATCTATTTGTATTGCCAGCTGGCGAGCCCCCCCTGCTAACTGCAGAAGCCACCAGCGTTCTCTACTGGGTGCACGACGGCCCCCTGCTCAGTCACCTCGGCGTCGAGGCCAGCACCGCTCGCTTCGAACCAACCCACTACCCCGCCGCCCTTCTGCAGGTCGAATTAGACCAGCTACTCGCCGATCCCAGCTCTGCACGCAGCAACCGGCTGAGCCTGCTGCTCGCTAACAGCGATCTGCCCCAAAGCCGCACCGTGACCCACACTCTTTGGGCCATGCTCGGAGTGGTGCCTGCTGGCGCCATCCAGCCACCACACCGGCACCAGTCGGTTGCCCTTGATCTAATCATCGATTGCGACCCGGGCTGCTACACCCTGGTGGGCACGGAGCTAGACGCCAGCGGCGCCATCGCCAACCCCCGCCGCATCGACTGGCAGCCCGGTGGGGCCTTCATCACACCGCCTGGCTACTGGCACGCCCATGTCAACAGCAGCGAGCGGATGTCCCGGTTGCTGCCGATTCAAGATGCGGGCCTACACACCTACTTGCGCAGCCTCGACATCCGCTTTTCCGGTGGCCTGCAGGGCAACAGCTGAGCCAGTCGGCTGCTGATGGGCCGCCTCATGGCTTGTCACCACCGCTCTGAAAGCCTCACCTTCGATGGTTTCATCTCGGATCAGCATTTCGACCAGCTCATCCATTAGGGCGCGGCGTGGCTGCAGCAAGGCCACGGCCTGATCGAGGGCTGAGCTAGCCAGTTCGCGCACCAGGGCATCGATGCGATTGCCGGTTTCACGCGAATAGGGCGGCTCGGAGCGCAACCAGTCGCGGCCGAGGAAAACCTCAGCCCCATCCCCCTCCAAGGCCACCGGGCCAAGACTGGAGAAGCCATAGCGAGTCACCATCTCCCTGCAGATGCGGGTGACCATATCCAGATCACCACTGGCACCTTGGGTAACCTCAGCGGGTCCAAAAACAACCAGCTCGGCTGCGCGGCCACCTAAAGCAACCACAAGCCTGGCTTGCAGGTAGGCCTTGCTGATCAACCCGGAGTCGAGGATCTCCTCGTCCGGCATCATTCGGGCAAAGCCGCCAACTCCGCCTGAGCGCGGCAGCAGGGTCACCTTGTCGAGGGGATCGGCCTTTGGCACCAAAGTGGTGAGTAGGGCATGGCCCACCTCGTGATAACCAATCAACCTCTTTTTGGCACTGTCCTGCAGCGGTGCCGCCGTCAGGCCCATGGTGATGCGTTCGAGGGCACCGGCTAGGGCGCCATCGTCGATCTCGCTCTGGTGATGGCGTGCCGTGAGGATGGCTGCTTCGTTGAGCAGGTTGGCCAGATCGGCCCCAGAAAAGCCCGGGGTGCGGCTGGCCCAGGCCGAGAGCGATACCGCCCCAGCAAGGGGGCGGCTACGGGCATGCACCGCAAGGATCGCCTCACGGCCGCGGCGATCCGGCAAGTCAATGGTGATGCGGCGGTCAAAGCGACCGGGCCGCATCAAGGCGCTATCGAGCACATCAGGTCGGTTTGTGGCCGCCAGCAGAATCACGCCGGAGTTGTCCGCAAAACCGTCCATCTCGGTGAGCAACTGGTTGAGGGTCTGCTCCCGCTCATCATTGCCGCCACCAATACCAGCCCCTCGCTGGCGACCGACCGCATCTACTTCGTCGATGAAAATGATGCAGGGCGCTTTGGCTTTGGCCTTGCGAAATAGGTCCCGCACCCGACTGGCACCCACCCCCACGAACATCTCAACGAATTCGGAGGCGGCCATCGAGAAAAATGGCACGCCGGCCTCGCCGGCAATGGCGCGGGCCAAAAGGGTTTTGCCAGTGCCTGGTGGGCCGACCAGCAACACTCCCTTGGGGATCTTGGCGCCAACGGCGGTGAAGCGTTCCGGCTCCTTCAAGAAGGTGACCACCTCCTGCAGCTCCTCCTTGGCCTCACCGATACCGGCCACATCCTCAAAGCGCACCGCCACGCCGCCTTCCTCCTGCAACCGCGGCTTACTGCTGCCAAAGCCCATGGCCCGGTTGGCCACCTGGGCCGAGCGACGGATCAGGAGGGCAAGTCCGCCCAGTAGCAACAGCACCAACAAGCCATTAGCCACCAGACCAGCCGTAGCGCCATCAGCCCGGTCATCGCGCACGGTGAGGGGCACCTTCGCTTGCTCGGCGGTGCGCAGTAGCAGCTGGTCGTTACTGAATACGGGCACCGTGGCCTGTCGTCCGTCGTCGAAGCGCACCCGCACCTCCCGCTGCTGCAACGACAACTCCAGATCCTTGACCTTGCCCGCCCGCAGATCCTTCAGCAACTGGCTGTAGGAGGGAGCGGGGTCGCGAGTCGATAGTCCGTTCAACCGCATGGATTGCCCAATTGGAGGAATGCTGTCGCTCACTAGGTTCTTTCTTTCAACCGAGCTTAGCTATTTGACGAAAGGCCAGGCGACAACGGAGGATCTTGCTTTGATGTAGTGGGCCAGGATGGCTGTTCCTAAGAAGAAAACTTCCCAGGGCAAGCGCAATCAGCGTCATGCCACCTGGAAGGGCAAGGCTGCCGTGGCAGCTCAGAAAGCTCTCTCCATCGGCAAGGCAGTGCTGAGCGGCAAGGCTCAGGGCTTCATTTATCCCGTTGATGAGGAGGGCGACGACGGCGAAAGTTGATCGTCCCAAACACTCAATTACTGCTTTGAGCTAACGCCGCTGCCGCCAATCCAGCGACGGCGACTGTCCAGCACGGCGAAGCCACTGGCTAGATCAAGCAAGGGATCCTGATAGAGGGATGGGGGCAGGGAATAAAGGCTGGCGCGCACCACGCGATCCAGCTCAGTTACTGGCAACCAGGCATCGCCGCGGCGGCGCTGTTTGGCTTCCGCCTGCAGGCGCCAGCGGCGCGGTGATTGCCAGCTTTGGGGACGCAGCAGCCATAGCTGGGAGCAGCGCTGCCAAAGCGGCTGATAGGCCTCAAGGGCTTGGTCCCAGTGGGTCAGCCAGGCCAGCTCCTCGGCGTTGAGCCCGGCCGGAGGCTGAATAGTGGCCAGGGCTTGCCTGCCCAGGGAGCGGCAACCTAGCAACCAGCCCTCAAGCAGCATCACCTCCGCTTCCACCAGCTCCTCGGCAGAGCGGTCACCCAGGCCACCCCGCAGGGTCTTGTCAAAGCGAGGCAGCCGCAGGGCGCCGCCGGCCTGCCAGACCTCGAGACAGTCCAGCGCTAGGGCCACGTCATGACTGCCCGGAGGCACCCGGGATACGCCAAAAGGGTTGCCCTCAAGCGCCCGCTGCCGCTGCTCCCAGGGCAGGTAAAAGTCGTCGATTGAGGCCACCGCCAGCCCCAGCCCGAGGCCGGCGGCCCGTTGCTGCAGCACTCGAGCCATGGTGGATTTACCAGCGCCCACCGGCCCATTGAGGGCCAGCACCGCGCGCTGGCCCCTGCGGCCCAGCATCTGCAACTGGGCCAGCAGGGGTTCCACAAACCTGCGCTCTAGCTGGGAATCCATCAGGTGCCGAGCTTGAAAGCCTCAATCACTACTGCATACACCATGCCAATGCGCAGGTTGTCGACCAGCACCCAGCCGAGTCCGGGCGTGGCTCGAACCAATCGGCCGCGCACGCGCACGACCAGCTCCACCAGCAGCACCATTGTCAGCACTGCCATCGGGCGCCCACCGGGGATCTGCAGCAGCACGTATGCGGTGATGTTGCTGCCGGCGTAAAAGCCCAGCAGCAGGGCCAAAACCACGCTGCTGCGGTGGCGCCAATTGCCACGCACATTGCCCAGCAGCTGGGCTCCTAGCCGCTCGATAGCCCGATTGAAGCGGGTGGGCTGCAGGTTCGAACGCGTCACGTTTGCGAATCCTCCAGCAAGGCCTGGACATAGGAGAGCGTGATCTGCCGGCCCTGACAAGCGGGCCCCCGCAGCACGGCCGCGCCGGCGCCCAACTGATCCACCACCGCCCGCGCCCGCGCAAAGCGCTGCAGCGGCTCCGCACTGCCGTAGTGACTAAGGGTGAGCAGGCAGGCCAGTCCGGCGCTGGCGGCGGCCGCAAGACCATTGCCGGAATCTTCAAGGGCTAGGGCCGTGCTGGCGGGGTAGCCCAGCTGCTGCAGGGCCAACCGGTAGGCCTCCGGATCGGGCTTCTTGCGAGCCACATCTTCGCCGCACACCCAGAAGGCGAAGTGCTGGCAGAGCCCCACCAGCAGGTGCTCCGCCAGGGCCGTCACCGCGGCGCGACCGCTGGTGGTCACGATCACCTGGCTCAGGCCAGCCGAGCCAGCCGCAGCGATCAGCTCGGCCACCCCGGGGCGCAGACGCAACTCACCGGCGGCCACCAGAGCTGCGTAATGGTCTTGCTTGCGGGCCTGCAGCTCAGCGACCAACTCTGGCGGTGGCGGCTCGCCCAGCAGCTCCGCTAGGGCAGCAGTGATCCGCTCCCCGCCACCGCTGATGGCCAGCAGCTCGCCGTAGCGGGCGGGATCCCAATGCAGGGGCACACCAACGTCGGCAAAGGCCCGGTTGAAAGCCAAGCGATGGCCATCCCGCTCGGTCTCCGCCAGGGTGCCGTCGACATCCCAGAGCAGGGCTTGCAGGGCCATCAGCTGCTCGCACCAGGGCTTATCAGGCTAGGGCTCATCGCTTCTGGGGGATGCGGCCTAGCAGCAGGTCCCGCACAATGAATTGGATCCGGTTGTTGTGTCGTTGCTGCCAGCCCTCCACGAGCAACGCTGGCACCTGCCCGCTCCATTGGCGCCTGGCGCCCTGAAGGCAGAGCCGGCCACCGATCCCCTGCCCGAACCGCTACTTGCGCTGCTCAGCCGCCGGGGCTTCACCACCCCTGAGGCCATCGCTGCCCTGCTGGATCCGGAGGCGGCACCGGCGGCCCGGCGCCACTTCCCCGACCTGGCCAAGGCCGTCGCACGGCTGAAGCGCGCCTGCAGCCAGGGGGAAGCGGTGGCGATCTGCGGCGACTATGACGCCGACGGGATGACCAGCACGGCCCTGCTGGTGGGAGTGCTGCAGCGCCTTGGCGCCAGGCCGATCGCGGCGATCCCCAGCCGCATGGATGACGGCTACGGCCTCAACGCCGCCATGGTGGAGAAGCTGGCGGAGCAGGGGGTCGCCCTGCTGGTGACCGTCGACAACGGGGTGTCTGCCCTGGAGGCCCTGGAGCGGGCCCAAGCCCTTGGCGTCGAGGCGATCCTCACGGACCACCACACGATTCCCGATCCGCTGCCGCCGCACCTGGCCCTGCTGCATCCCCAGCGCACCCCGCCCGGATCCCCCTATCGGGGCCTGGCGGGGGTGGGCCTGGCCTACGTGCTGGCGGCGGCGCTCTGCCAAAGCCTGCGGCACACCGACGGCCAGCAGATTGCCCTCAATCTGTTTTGTATCGGCACGATCGCCGACATGGCACCGCTGGTGGGGGTGAATCGGCGCTGGCTGATCGACGGCCTGCCCGAGCTGGGCCGCAGCCCCCTGGTGGGGCTCCAGGCCCTGCAACAGCTCGCTGGCCTCGACGAGACGCCCCTCGATGCCCAGGCGGTGGGCTTCCAGATCGCGCCGCGCATCAACGCCGTCGGCCGTCTTGGTGATCCCAAGCTGGTGGTGGAGTTGCTCACCACCGAAGATCCAAGCCGGGCCCTGGCCCTGGCCCGCGATTGCGAAGCGCTCAACCGCCAGCGCCGCGACCTCTGCACCGCCATCGAAGCCGAGGCCCTGGCCCTGCTGGAGGCCGATGGTCCCCAGCGCCCGGCCTTCCTGCTGCTGGCCCAGAACCACTGGCACCACGGCGTGATCGGCATCGTGGCCGCCCGGCTGGTGGAGCGCTTCGGCCTGCCCGCAGCCCTGCTCGCTGGCGAGGGCAACGGCCGCCTGCGGGCCTCGGTGCGTGCGCCCCGGGGCTTTGCGGTGGATGGGGCCCTGCAGCAGTGCGCGCCCCTACTGGAGCGCTTCGGCGGCCACCCCGCCGCCGGGGGCTTCACCGTGCGCGCCGAGCAGGTGGCCGCCCTGCACGAGCAGCTCAACCAACTGGCCCAAACCTGGCTGCAGCAGGCAGGCCATGGCACCCCGGTAGAACCGGAAGCCCTGCTCAGCTTCGAGCAGATCAACCGCAGCTTCTACCGCCAGCTGCAACGGCTCGAGCCCTTCGGCATCGGTCACCCCCAGCCCGTGTTCTGGAGCCAGGGCTGCCAGCTGGCGGCCCAGAAGCTGCTGCGCGGTGGCCACCTGCAACTGGAGCTGCGCCAGGGCGAGGCGAGCCTGCGGGCCATGGGCTGGCGCTGGCAGGGTGAAACCAACCTGCCGGCCCTGGTGGATGTGGCCTACCGCCTGCGGCTCGACTCCTGGCAGGGGGAGGAGCGGCTCCAGCTGGAGCTGGTGGGCTTGCGAGCCAGCGCTGGTGGAGCCTTTGATGGTGGTGAGGTGGTGTTGCAACACCACAACCGCACCTACTGGTGTCGCCGCGAGGGGGCTGGGCTGGTGGTGCGCAATGCGGCCGGCGACGAACTCACCAGCGCCGAGGGCGCCAGCCACGACCACCCCTACGTGCGCGCCCTAATGCAAGATGCGGCCCTTGCCCTGGGACTGGTCGCCTGAGATGTCCTTGCCCCTAAACCGCGGCCAGCTCCACTTCCTCTTGCAGCTCCTGCTGTTAGGGCTGCTGGTGGGCTTGGCTTGCTGGCCCCTGAATCTGGTGGACCACGCCCAGGATCTGCTGCTGCAGCACCTGCCCAACTTTGCCGGCGGAGCTTGGAAGCTGCAGGGCCTGGCGATCGCCCTGGCGCCGGTGCTGGTGATGCCAGCGCTGCTTTGGCTTCAGGCCGGCTCCTGGGCACGGGGTGCGGGCTCGGGCATACCCCAGACGATCGAGAGCCTCGAGGATCCCGAGCAGGCCGCCGCTTTGATGGCACCCTTCGCCACCGTGGCGCGGCTCTGCCTCTGGTCGGCGGCCAGCCTGGCCCTGCTGCCCCTCGGCCGCGAGGGGCCAGTCGTGCAGTTGGGTGCGGCAGTGGCCCACGGCCTGCGGCAACTCTTCCCCCGCTTGCTGGCCAAACTCAGCACCCAGAGCCTGATGGCAATCGGCGCTGGCGCCGGCCTAGCGGGGGGCTTTAACAGCCCGCTGATGGGAGCTGTGTTTGTGATGGAGGAACTCACCGGACGCTTCCAAACAGCCGTGCTCTGGCCGGCAGTAGTGGTCTGCTCAGCGGCAGCCCTGGTGAGCAACCTCGCTGGCATACCACTTTTCACCCTGGGCATGGTTCAAAGCACCCAGCCGGAATGGCAGCAACTGCTCTGGGCCCTGCCCGTAGGGGTGGGTGGCGGCCTGCTGGGCGGCCTGTTCAGCCGCATCCTCTGGCGGAGCTCTGCCCTGCTGCGCCAGCGAGTGCGGCAACGGCCCCTGGCCTGGGGGCTGGGGCTGGGCCTAGCCCTTGGCCTGATCGCCGTGGCCAGCGGGGGCTGGAGCGGTGGCGATGGTGAAGCGCTGATGGCTCAGCTGCTTGAAGGTCGCGGCAGCTTGCCGGTGCCCGGCTCGCCCCTCAGCGTCATCGGCTGGCTGCTGCTGGTGGCAGCCAGGCTGGTGGCGCCGATTTTGGCCTTGGCAGCGGGAATACCGGGTGGCCTGATTGATCCAGCCTTCGCCATTGGTGCCCTGTTTGGCAGCGGCAGCCTGGAGCTCCTTGGGGGCAGCAGCGAGCTTGGCCTGGCCCTAGGCATGGCGGCAGCCCTAGCCGGGGCTACCCAGTTGCCCCTGATGACAGTGCTATTTGCCCTGCGCATGGCAGGGGATCAGCAGTGGCTCTTCGGCATCCTGCTGAGCGCCGTGGTAGGTGCCTATGTGGGCCGCCAGATCCAGCCTGAGCCGATTTATCACGCCCTCTGGAACCTCGGCCGAAGTGGCGATCAGAGGGCACCGCGGCGGTAGAAGAGCACGAAGATCACGGCAGGACCGGCCAGGGTGATCAGCGCCAGGGCTGCAAAATTGGCGATCAGGTGGAAGTCGATACCCATGGAGATTGCTGCCGCAGAGCAGTAGTCGCTGTGGGCACAGGTTAGGGGTCGATCCCAGCGGCCCATGCCTGACGGCGGGCTCTGTGACGGCTTGTCACAGCAGCAGTAGCGCCTGGGCCTGTGGCTGAATGGAGTTAATCGCTGCAGTGGGGATGGCCAGGGACGATCGGGCCCATTGGGGATGCATCAGCGGCTGCGGAGCCTGCTGCCGACTGGATCCCAGTCTGCGTCAGGAAGCAATCGAGGCGCTCAGCCCAGAGCAGCAGGAGCAGTATCTGGCCATGGTGGGCCCCGATGGCTGGTGCATCAACTTCAACACCGGCTCCCGTAGCTGCCGCATCTATGCGGACCGGCCTGACTTCTGCAACGTGGCCAACCTGGTGCAGCTGTTTGGCACGGTTGATGATCCAGGTGCCGGCGACCGCCTGGCTATCGGCTGCTGCCTGCAGCAGATTCGCAGTGAATACGGGGGCCGTGGCAGGGTAATGAAGCGCTTTAGGCGTGCCATACGGAAGCGTTTATGAGCAGCGAACCCGATCCCAACGCCAGCCGGGCAGGCAGTTGGGGTGCCGCCTTCCTTACCACCTTCACCACGGTCTTCCTGGCTGAGCTTGGGGACAAGACCCAGCTCGCCGCCCTCCTGCTCTCTGCCCAATCAGGCAGACCAGTTGTCGTGTTTGTTGGTGCCTCTCTGGCCCTGATCAGCTCCAGCCTGGTGGGGGTGTTACTGGGCCGCTGGCTGGCCAAGGTGATGCCGCCGCAGCAGTTGGAGCGCCTGGCGGGAATCCTGATGGTGGCCCTGGGCCTGTGGCTGGGCCGGCAAGCCGTACTGGGCCTGGTGCCGAGCCCCTCCGACCTTCCCCTCTCCTAACCGCAGCGCTACGCCATGCCCTTCGCCCTGCTCGCTTCCACCTTCGCCACAGTGTTTTTGGCTGAGCTGGGAGACAAAACCCAGCTGGCCATCGTGACCATCAGTGGCACCTCAACCCGCCCTGGAGCCGTGTTTGCCGGCAGCTCCGCTGCCCTGGTGCTGGCCAGCCTGCTGGGCGCAGCCGCCGGCGGTTCCCTATCCGCCGTAATCCCCACCAATGCCCTGCAGCTGGCAGCCTCGGTTGGCTTTCTGGTGATCGGCGTACGCCTGATCCAGCGATCGAGCAGCCCGGAAGCCGAAGAATCGTCAGCTGACTAATATCACGACATGAAGGCCTTGGCGGCCGTGGGCATCGCTCCGAGTCCAGTCCGCCATCAACCGGCTTCAGTCCAGCCAGCCCTCCCATCGATGAAGTTCACGGTCGCCGACCTGCTCGACCAGCTGCCCGCCCAGGAAGCCCTGCCGCTGACAAAGCTGGAAAAAGCCCTGGGCATTAGCCAAAAAGCTGAAAAGCAGCAGCTTCAGATCGGCCTCGACGGCCTCTGCCGCCTTGGCCTGCTGGAGGTCAGTGAGGCCGGCGTCGCTCGCCGCGAAGACCCTGAACTGATCGCCGCACGGCTGCGTTGCTCCAGCAAAGGCTTCTGCTTTGCCCTGCGCGAAGACGGTGGCGAAGACATTTACATCCGCGATCACCAGCTCAACCACGCCTGGAACGGCGATCGGGTGCTGGTGAAGGTGACCCGCGAGGGCGGACGCCGGCGCTCTCCTGAGGGCGGGGTGCAGTGCGTTCTTGAGCGCCACACCACCTCCCTGCTGGCCCAAGTCGAGCAGCAGGATGAGCGTCTGTTGGCCACTCCCCTGGACGACCGCCTGCTGACGGCGGTTGAGCTGCCAGCTGGTGACGCCGCCCATCTCAATGCCGAACAGGCCTCGGTGGTGGAAGTGTTGATGGACCGCTACCCGGTGGGGCAGTTCGCCCCGCAGGGCCACGTGGCTCGCAGCCTGCCTGTCAACGGGGGAGAAGCAGCCGACCTCGACCTGCTGCTGACCAAGCACCGGCTCCACAGCCGCCCCCAGCCACCCCGGGCAACCCTCAAAGCGCTGGCCGCCAAAGACCGCACCGACCTCACCGCCCAAGCTGCCCTGCTGCTGGAACCATGGAGCGGCAAGGAAGCCCCCGCTCTGCCAGCCCTGGCCATTGAGGAGCGCGACGGCGGCTGGACCCTGTGGGTGCACACCCCTGCCATCGCTGAGCGCTTCAGTGCCGGCAGCACCCTGGACACCTGGCTTCGCAACCAGGCTGACGCTTACTGCACCGGAAACCAGTGGCTGCCGCTGCTGAGTCCAGCCCTGGCCAAGGCCAGTGCCTTCAAGCTGGGCGAGGTGCAAGCAGCCCTGTCGGTGGCCCTAGAGCTGGGCGCTGACGGCAGCCTTGAGCACTACCGCTTCAGCCGCAGCAACATCAATCCCGTGGCGGCAGTCGGCTTGGAAGCACTGAATGCCCTGGCGGAGCGCAAACCCAAGAGCCGCACCGTGCCAGCGGCGCTCAAGGGCCTGAAGGAGCAGCTGGGCCCGCTGGAGCAGCTCATCGCCGTGACCGGCCTGCTCCGCCAACGGCGGCAAGCGGCGGGCTCCCTCGACCTCAACCTGCCCCTGCCCGCCATCGAAAGCCTGGGAGATCTGGCCGTGCCCGGCCCCGACAGCGCCCTAGCTGGCTGGCTAGTGAGCCTGGAGCCCCACCACCCCCTGGCCCTGCTGCGCGAAGCGGTGCTGCTGGCCGATCAGGCCCTAGGCCAGCACCTGGCAACCTTGGAACTGCCAGCGATCTATGCCACCAATGCCCTGGCGGACCCCAGCGACCTCAACGACGTTGCCCGGGCTGCTCTGGCCCTCGACATCCCGCTAGAGCTGAGCGAAGAGGGCAATGCCAGTGCGGCCGAATTGGCCGCCGCCTTCGCTGGCACCGACCGCAGCCGGGCCCTGCAGCAGCAACTGCAGGCCATCCTCAAGCCGATCCAGCTCAGCACCAGCACAGGCCCCCATGCCCTGGCGGGCCTGCTGGAAGAGGGGGCAGCCTTTGCTCCCTGGTGCTGCCCAACCCTGCACTACGCCGATCTGTGGAACCAGCAGCTGCTGGTACTGCTGCTCACCGAGGGCAAGGACCGCCCCAGCGTGCGCCACAAAACCACCGTCGACCTGGCCTCTGATGCCTGCCACGGCACCATCGACTGGCCGTTGCTGGCACCTAGCCAGCTAACTCCCTACCTGGAAGTTCAGGAGCACGGGCTGGTGCAGCGTCTCAATGGCCGGCGCCGCTTTTTATCTGAACTGCAGGCAGACCTGCTGGCCATGCTCCAGGCCCGCCAGGCCGAGCCCCTGGTGGGGCAGGTGCTTCCTGGGGTTATCAGCGGTGTGCAGAGCTACGGCTTCTTCGTGGAGGTGCCCCCTTCCCAGGTGGAAGGCCTGGTGCACGTCAGCTCCCTCAAGGACGACTGGTACGAGTACCGCTCGCGCCAAAACCGCCTGGTGGGGCGCAAAAACCGCCGCACCTACATGCTGGGTGACCAGGTGGAGGTGGAGATCCAGAAGGTGGATGCCCTGCGCCACCAGATCGACCTGGCCGTGGTGCTGCCCGAGGGCTATGAGAGCGAGCCGGCCGACTCCTATCCCCAAACCCAGGACCAAAACCAGGACCAGGACCAGGACGACATCGACCCCTTCGCGCCCATCGCGGTGCTGAGCGAGGTCTGAGCCATGGTTCGGCCATCCGGAACCAGCTCCGGAACCGGGCCGGTTGTGCTCGCCGTTTCTGGCGCCTCGGCCCAGCCCCTCGCCCAGCGGGCCCTGCAATTGCTGCTGGAGGCGGGTGAAGCGGTGGAACTGGTCACCTCGCGCGGAGCCATTGGCGTCTGGCAGGCCGAACTGGGACTGAGGGTGCCCTCAGATCCCGATGCCCAGGAAGCCTTTTGGCGGGAACGCACCGCTGTCAGCACCGGGCAGCTGCGCTGCCACCGCTGGAACGACCAGGCCGCTGGCATTGCCAGTGGCAGCTTTAAAACCCGCGGCATGGTGATCCTGCCAGCCTCCATGGGCACCGTGGGGCGCATCGCTTCGGGAGTGGCCCTGGATCTGGTGGAGCGGGCCGCCGACGTTCACCTCAAGGAGGGGCGCCCCCTGGTGATCTGCCCGAGGGAAACCCCCTGGAGCCTGGTGCACCTGCGCAACCTCACGGCCCTGGCCGAGGCTGGTGCTCGCATCGCCCCGCCGGTGCCTGCCTGGTATCACCAACCCCAATCGATCGAAGACATGGTGGATTTTCTGGTGATCCGCGTCTTTGACGTGCTCGGCTACGAGCTCGGCAACCTGCGCCGTTGGCAGGGGCCGCCGCACCAGCCAGGATCCCCTGGGGCACCAGCCGCCGGGACTACCTCCCCCTAGGCCGCCCTCCTCACCCCAGTCGATCCATTGGCCCTGCTGCAACGCCTGCTGCTGCTCCCCCTGCTGGCTCCCCTGCTGCTGGTGCTGCTGGTAGGCGCCCTCAACCCCCGACCCAATACGGCCCTGCGCCTGCTGGTTTGGACCAGCCCGGCCCTGCCAATCGGAGCCTGGATAGCCTTGGCCGCCAGCGCGGGAGCCGGGCTGAGCGCCGCCGGAGCCGCCCTAGCCCTGCGCACTGGCCCGATCAACCTGCGCCGTCAAGTGCGCCGCGGCGCCAGTGACCCCGAGGCGTACTGGAGGCAGCCGCAGCAGCAAAACCAAAGCGAACAGGCAAGGCCCGCAGCTCGAGCCGCCGCCGGGCCGCCGAGACCCCCTGGCGAACCAGCCCCAACCGTTGCCGTGCCGTTCCGGGTGATTCGCAAAGGCAGCAACCCAGCTCCAGCAGGCGAACCGGTGGTGGCCCAGGCCGCTGCCGTGGGTGATGGCTGGGACAGCCCCAGCAGCGACGACTGGTGAGCGAGCTGCCGGGCAACCCAGCGCCTGGCAACCTGCGTAAAGTCCATGGACGATGCCGAAAGGGGCCTGCACCGGTGAGCGAATCCGCCCAGCCAGCTGCCAAAGATCAGCCCGCAAAGGCCAAACCGCCTGCAGTGGAAGACCAACCGTTTGAGATCTTTGTGCCCCAGCTGCTGATCCCGGCCCTGGCCAAGGAGATCCAGGGCTACGGAGGAGCTGCTGCGGAACTGGCCTTTGTGCAAGGGGCCATGCCCGTGGTGGGGTCGGAGTGCTGGATGGTTCAAGGGGAGCTGCCTGGTCGGCGTCGCTTCTGGCTGTGCTTCACCCAACCAGATATCAGTTCAGCCAAAACGGTGGCATTGGCAGAGGCAGGCGGCCAGCCAAGCCTGCTGGAGTCGTTTCTGATCGACGAGAAGAAGATGAGCCTGGCGCTGCTGGTATCGCGGCTGGTGCAGCGGCTCAACGGTCAGAAATGGCTCGGCCCGAACTGACGGCCACTCCCTCTACGATGCAGGCACTGCCGTAAGCCGCAAGCCTCGATGGTGCCTCCCGCCGCAACTGCCTCCGAAACTGCCACAGCTACCACCAGCCCCAGTCAAGCCTCTGTGGGCTCGCCCGGTGCACCAGCCGTAAAGGATCCGGCTAAGGACACGATCCTGACGCCGCGCTTCTACACCACGGATTTCGACGCCATGGCGGCGATGGATCTGCGGCCAAATGAGGTGGAGCTTGAGGCTATTTGCGAGGAGTTCCGCAAGGATTACAACCGCCACCACTTCGTGCGCAACGGCGAGTTTGAGGGGGCAGCGGAGAAGCTAGATCCTGATACCCGCAGGGTTTTCGTTGAGTTTCTTGAGCAGAGCTGCACCTCTGAATTTTCAGGCTTCCTGCTTTACAAGGAGCTCAGCCGCCGCATCAAAACCAAGAACCCGCTGCTTGCCGAGTGTTTTGCCCACATGGCCCGCGATGAGGCCCGCCATGCCGGCTTCCTCAATAAAGCCATGGGAGATTTTGGGCTGCAACTGGACTTGGGCTTCTTGACCGCAAGCAAGTCCTATACCTTCTTCAAACCTAAATTCATCTTCTACGCCACTTATTTGAGCGAGAAGATTGGCTACTGGCGCTACATCGCCATCTATCGCCACCTGGAGCAACATCCAGAAAGCAAGATCTTCCCGATCTTTAACTTCTTCGAGAATTGGTGCCAAGACGAGAACCGCCACGGCGATTTCTTTGATGCCTTGATGAAGGCTCAGCCAGACACCGTGCGCGGCTTCACCGCCCGGCTTTGGTGCCGCTTCTTCCTGCTGGCAGTGTTTGCCACCATGTACGTCCGCGACGTTGCTCGCAAAGAGTTCTACGAAGCCCTTGGTCTTGATGCCCGCGAATACGACAAGGTCGTGATTGCTAAAACCAACGAGACCTCCGCCAGAGTGTTCCCCGTGGTGTTGGATGTTGACCATCCCAAGTTCTACACCCGCCTAGAGCGCTTGGTTAGCAATAACGCCAAGCTCAGCGAGGCCGACGCAAGCACTGCTCCGGGAGCAATAAAAGTAATGCGCAAACTGCCCTATTGGATCGCCAATGGCGCAGAAATGGCCAAGCTTTATTTCACCCCCGCGATCCGCAGCGAGCAATTCCAGCCCTCAGTTCGCTGATTTTTATAGATGCGCTGAGCATTTTTGTTAGGCCTGGCCTGCATTTGCCAGGCCAACAGTTACATCATTCCTTCGCTGAGTTCTTTTGGTTGCCTCCAAACCGGTTGTTCTCCAGTCGGCTGCAGCCCAGTCGGCAGTGGTAGTGGCAGATGCATTTGATCAAAGCTGGATGCTGCGGCTGGAGGGCTTGCTGGCGAGTGGCAAGGCAGCAGGTGCCGATTTGGTTGAGATTTTCCTGGAGCGCACCGACCACCTCGGCGTCTTGGCTGAGCAGGACACCATCACCAGCGTCAGCCCCGCCTTCGGCATGGGCGCTGGTATCCGGGTGTTCCTGGGCGACCGCGATGGCTTTGTGAGCACCAACGACCTGAGCGATCGCGGCCTGATGCAGGCCCTTGAGCAAGCCCTCGGCATGCTCGGGCTAAGCCACAGCAGCAGCAACTCCAGCCCTTTCGAAGGTCTGCAGGTGATGCGCGATTTCGCCGCCGCCAAGCTGGACTGGCTTGATAGCTGCCCCTCCCTGGCAGAAGCCACCTTGAAGCTGCTGGAGGGCACCTGCCGCCTCGAGCACCACGGACGCCACCTTCAGGCCAGGCGCGGCAGCTACTCCCGCGACTGGCAGTCGGTACTAGTTGCTGCCAGTGATGGCACCTTTGCGCGCGATATCCGCCTGCACCAGTCCCTCGGCTTAAACGTGCTCGCCGCCGACGGCGACCACCGAGCCGGCCTCGGCCGCCGCTACGGCACCTCCGATCGCCCCGATGACCTGCGCCATTGGGACGCGGACGCCGCCGCCCAGGACGTGTGCTCCAGTGTGGGCACCATGCTCTACGCCGATTACGTAGAAGCCGGCCAGATGCCAGCGGTACTGGCCAACCGCTTTGGCGGCGTGATTTTTCATGAAGCCTGCGGCCACCTGCTGGAAACCACCCAGGTGGAGCGGGGCACCACCCCTTTTGCCGAAATGGTCGGTCAAGCCATTGCCCACGAAGCCGTCACGGCCATCGATGAAGGCCTCAGCGACGGCGCCTTTGGCTCCCTTTCCATGGACGACGAAGGCATGGAGCCCCAGCGCACCGTGCTGATCGAAAACGGCGTTCTCAAGCGCTTCCTCAGCGATCGAGCCGGCGAGCTGCGCACCGGCCACAGCCGCACGGGCAGCGGCCGGCGCCAGGGCCATAGCTTTGCCGCCGCCAGCCGCATGCGCAACACCTTCATCGCCGCCGGCCCCCATACCCCCGAGCAGCTGATCGGCTCCGTCGACAAGGGGCTCTATTGCAAATCGATGGGTGGCGGCAGCGTCGGCCCCACCGGCCAGTTCAACTTCGCCGTGGAGGAGGGCTACCTAATCGAAAACGGCCAGCTCACCAAACCGGTGAAGGGGGCAACCCTGATTGGCGAAGCCAAGGAGGTGATGCCGCGCATTTCGATGTGCGCCAACGACCTGGAACTAGCAGCGGGCTTCTGTGGCTCCGTGAGCGGCAGCATCTTCGTGACCGTCGGCCAGCCCCACATCAAGGTGGATTCGATCACCGTGGGAGGACGCTGACCATGACCCAGCCCACCATCCAAACCCTGAACGCCGAGGCCCTCAGCGGCCGGCTCCAGCAACTCGCCCAAGGCGCCGGCATCCAGCAATGGGATCTCGGCGCCTCCTGCAGCACCGACACCTCCGTGCAGGTGGACCGCGGCGAAGCCAAACAGATGAAAGGTGCCCAACGCAGCGCCATCACCTTGCGGGTGTGGAACGGCGACGGCCTAGTAGGCATTACCAGCACCTCAGACCTCAGCGATTCCGGCCTGGCCCGGGCCTTGAGCGGCGCCCGCGACGCCAGCGCCTTTGGCAATGCGGAGGAAACCCCGGCGTTCTCGCCCCTTGCCACCGCACCCCTGGCCCCACTAGATCAACCACTGCATCAACCCCAGCCGATCCTCAACCTGCTGGACACCCTCAAACAGGCCGAACGGCAACTGCTTGATCGCCACATAGCCATCGGCACAGTTCCTTACAACGGCCTGGCCCAGCGCAGCAGCGAGCGCCTTTATCTCAATAGCGAAGGGGCCTGCCGCCACCAGACCCTGACCACCGCCAGCCTCTACCTCTACGCCAGGGCCGAGGAAGCCGGTCGCAAACCACGCAGTTCCGGTGCCGTGCGCTTGGCCTACGGCACCGCCGAGCTCGACATCGCCGGCTGCATCGAAGAGGCCGCCGAGCGCACGATCGCCCACCTTGACTACGCACCGATCGAAACCGGCTATTACACCTGTGTTTTCAGCCCGGAAGCCTTCCTCGACCTAATCGGGGCCTTCAGCAGCCTGTTCAATGCCCGGGCCGTGCTCGATGGGGTGAGCCTCAGCCACCGCGACTCACTCGGCGACAGCGTAGCCGTGCCCTTTCTCAGCATCCGCGATAACGGCCTGCACCCCGGCAATGTGGGCGCCTCTGCCTTTGATGGCGAGGGCACCCCGACCGCGCCCCTAGATCTAGTGGCTGGCGGCGTGCTGAAAAACTTCCTGCACTCGGAGGCCACGGCCCGAGCCTTTGGGGTGGCGCCCACCGGCCATGCCGGCATGGGAGCAAAGGTGTCGGTGGGGGCCGATTGGTTCGAGATTGGCGTTACCCCTGGTAGTGGCGGCGGCCAGCAGGGTCTAGATCGCTTAAACCATTCCGGCCCCGTTGTGGTGATCGACTCCCTATCGGCCCTGCATGCTGGAGTTAAAGCCAGCCAGGGCTCCTTCTCCTTGCCCTTTGACGGCTGGTTGGTTGAGGGTGGGATCAGCCGCTCGATCGAAGCCGCCACAGTTGCCGGCGACATCCGCACCGTGATGAAGGCGATCGTCGGCTTTGAAGGCCTGGCCAAGATCACCCCAGATGGCCTCTGCCCTTACGTCTGGGTGGAAGGGCTCTCGATCACCGGCGAGGCCTGATCATCTGGCCTTGAAGATCCTGTTTTGGGGCACCCCCGCCTACGCGGTGCCCAGCCTTGATGCCCTGGTGGCGGCAGGGCACGAGCTGGTGGGGGTGGTCACCCAGCCAGATCGGCGACGGGGGCGGGGCAAGGATTTACTGCCAAGTCCTGTTAAGGCCAGGGCCCTAGAGCTAGGCCTGCCGGTGATTACGCCGGAGCTTATCCGCCGCGAGCCCGAGCTCCAGGCCCGGCTTGGCGCCCTCGGCGCCGATGTATTCGTGGTGGTGGCATTTGGCCAGATCCTGCCGCCAGAGGTGCTGGCACAGCCCCCCCTGGGCTGCTGGAACGCCCACGGCTCCCTACTGCCCCGCTGGCGTGGCGCTGGACCGATCCAGTGGTGCCTGCTGCAGGGTGACAGCAGCACGGGCGTAGGGATCATGGCCATGGAGGAGGGCCTCGATACCGGGCCGGTGCTGCTGGAGCGCTCCATCTCCATTGGCCTGCTGGAGAACGCCCAGCAGCTGGGCCAGCGGCTTTCCCAGCTCAGCGCCGAGCTGCTGGTGGAGGCCTTGCCGCGCATCGAAGCCGCCGGAACGGGACCAGAAGCCGAACGGCTAGCCCGGCTCGGGGTTCGTGCCCAGGGAGAAGTGGGCCTCAGCTACGCCCGCATGCTCAGCAAAGACGACTTGGTAGTCGACTGGAACCAGTCGGCTCTGGAAATTCATCGTCGGGTGATGGGCCTGTACCCCGGAGCCGTCACCCAGTGGCAGGGCAAGCGGCTGAAACTTCTAGCCAGCGAACCTCTGGTTGCCAGGCTCGCTTCTCAACTGAGCCCAGAAGCCCGCTGCTTACTGGCAGAGCCAGGAGTGTTGTCGGCAGCAGCGGCGCCTGGAACCGTGTTGGCCCTTGCTGCCGATGCGGGCCTGGTGGTTGGCACTGCTGGCTGCCCATTACTGGTACGAGCAGCCCAACTGGAAGGCAAATCCCCTGCCCAAGGCCAGAGCCTGCTGCAACAACTGGGATGCAAGCCAGGAGATCGCCTATGCCACCTGTCACGAGTTTGAAATGGGGCGGCAGAACAGCGGGCTCCTAGCTGCCCAGGCGGCTGGTTGATCCTTAAGGCTCGCCCGCAGGCAGGGGAGCGGCAACTGCCTTGCGGTGGATGGCGTGCAGCCCCTCAAGTTGGTTGTGCACAGACAACAGCTGGTCGCGGATGTGCTGGCTGTTGTCAATGCGCCCCAGGGCCAGCAGCATCGACTCAATCTGAACCTTGCAGTCGATCAGGACGCGGCATTCAGGGGATCCGGGCTCGTAGGGCATAGGGGGAGACTTCAACGGCTCCATCCGAGCGGAGACAACCCTTTGCCGGTGTGTCGATTGCTGCCGTTAGGGCTAGATCAGCGCCCAGAGCTGTAACGACCCCGGCGGCCCCCATCGCTGCCGCCGCGGGAGGGTCCTGCTGGCGGTCCACCCCGGCGAGCAGCACCGCCCCTGCCCTTACCCCGACCACCGCTGAGATCCAGGGGTGGAGCTGAGAGCACCTTGGGTTCAAAACCCGGCACCTCCTGCCGCGGCAGACGGGTGCCGATCATGCGCTCAATGGCCCGCAGCAGCTCACTTTCCTCGGCTGCCACCAGGGAAATGGCATGGCCGTTGTGGCCGGCCCGGCCGGTGCGGCCGATCCGGTGTACGTAGTCCTCGGCCTGGTTCGGCAGGTCCAGGTTGACCACGTGGGGCAGCTGGTGAATGTCAATGCCCCGGGCCGCCAGGTCGGTTGCCACCAGCACCCGCAAAGAACCAGCCTTGAAGTCGGCCAGAGCTCGGGTGCGAGCTCCCTGGCTCTTGTTGCCATGGATAGCCGAAGCCGACATCCCCTCGCGGGTGAGTCGCTCGGCCATGCGGTTGGCGCCGTGCTTGGTGCGGGAAAACACCAGCACCTGCTGCCAGTTGTTGCTGCTGATTAGGTGGCTGAGCAGATCACCCTTGCGATCCATGTCGCAGGGATGCAACAGGTGCTCCACCGTGGGAGCGGTGCGGTTTTCGGGAGTGGCCTGGAGCTGCACGGGGTTGTGCAGCAGACCGGTGGCGAGGCGGCGAATATCCCCAGAGAAGGTGGCTGAGAAGAGCAGGTTTTGACGCTTGGGCGGCAGCAGGGCCAGGATTTTCTGGATATCGCGGATGAAGCCCATATCCAGCATCCGGTCGGCCTCATCGAGCACCAGGATCTCGACCCGGTCGAGCCGCAGGGCTTTCTGCTGGTAGAGGTCCATCAGCCGGCCCGGGGTGGCCACCAGCACGTCAGTGCCGCGCTGCAGCCTGGAAATCTGGGGATTCACCTTGACCCCGCCGAACACCACGTCGCTGCGCAGATCGAGGTAGCGGCCGTAGTCCCGCACGCTTTCGCCCACCTGGGCAGCCAGCTCGCGGGTGGGGGTGAGCACCAGGGAGCGCACAATGCCGGCGCGGGCGTGGGGGCCGTGGCGCAACCGCTCCAGCATCGGCAGGGTGAAACCGGCGGTCTTGCCCGTGCCGGTCTGGGCCGCCGCCATCACGTCATGACCCGCTAACACCGCCGGGATGCACTGGCCCTGGATCGGTGAGGGCTTGGTGTAACCCTTTTCGGCTACCGCCTTCAAGATCGGCTCACCCAGCCCAAACGATGCAAAGTCGAGCAGCTCAGGGGCATCGCTGCTGAGCGCAGCAGGGTCCACCGCCACCGGACTGGAATCGGCAATCGCGGTGCCGGATCGTGGAGAGGGCTGACGGATTGCAGGTGTTGCGTGATCCCCCACCCTAGGGACAGGCGAAGTGGCTGCAGCGCTCGCATGGGCCATCGGGAAGCACGGCACAGCGCAGCAGCGGGCTGCGGGCGTTGAAACGGCAATCGGGGTTGCCGATCACCCACTGGTTTTGCCACCAGCGGGCATCGGTGGGCTGGCGCTGGGGCTTCACCTGCAGAGCGACGCTGGCAAGTTCGTAGCTGCCATTGCGCAATTGATAGCGGTGGCGCCGCTGCAGCACCAGAAAACTGCGGCCGCCAGCTTCAAGCCAGCGGCCCGGATGGGGCACCTCAGCCAGCTCGGGCACCTCAAGCCAGTCGAGCAGGCGATCGCTGCCGATTTGGCGCAGCTCCACCCTCATGGCTCCAGGGGTTTCGGCGCTAGAGGCAGGCGCACCGAAAAGCCCCAAGCAAACAAGGCAGCCACCAGCAGCAGCAGCAGCCACTCCGGCGGCACCACCTGGGGCAAGCCCAGGCGCAGCAGCAGCCGAATGCCCACCAGACCCACCGCTAGATAGCCGGCCGTTTCCAGGTGCTTGTAAACCTCAAGCCAACGAATAAACAGTTCGGCGGTGAGTCGCAGGGCGATAACGCCGATCACCCCACCGGCCATCACCAGCCACAGCCGATCACTCACCGCCACCGCAGCGGCAACGCTGTCAAGCGAAAAAGCCAGATCAGTAAGGGCCAGAGTGGCCACAATTGAGCCGAGCCCGGCGTGGTGCAGGGAGCCGGGCTTGGCGCCAGCAGAGTCGGCGCCATCGGCTGCAGCGGCCTCGCCTGCCCCCTCTTCGGGCTCAGACCACACCAGCAGCAGATGGCGCCCGCACAGCCACAGCAAGTAGGACGCCGCCGCCAGTTGCAGCGGCCAGAAATTGAGCACCCAGCGGGCAGCCACGATCAAACCAAGCCGAAACACCAAGGCCAGGGCCAGGCCGAGATTGAGGGCCTGGCGCTGCCGGGCCGGATCCTCCAGGCCCCGGGCGATCGCCGCCAGGGCAATGGCGTTGTCGGCGGAGAGCACCGCCTCTAGGGCCACCAACAGGGGCAGCAACAACAGCACCTCACGCCACTGGTCTGCCTGGTTGAGCAGGGGGGTTAGGGATTGGATCGACTCCGCTTCCACGGGCTGCAGCGGGTCAAGATGGTATCCACTCTAGAAAGCTGGGTTGGAGTATCCGTTAGGCGAGCTGCAGTTCAACGTCCAGCTGCTCCATGCCGAAGCAGGCAGCCGGGTGGTGCTGGTGCAAATAAGTCGTGCTGGCCAGGTGATCGATGCGGCATTGGGCGAAGCTTCGACCGCCGAGTCAGCAGAAGACCGAGCCCGCCAACGCCTAGGTGAACACCTGCCAGGGGCCGCGCCACCCTCTTCGAGCGCACCCACGCCCGTCCGAGTTAGTAGTGCGCCCGCCCAGGTTCAGCCCAAACCCCAAGCCGAACGCCCAGCGGCGCCCAGCCCCCCGCCGGCCCAGGCGATCGAAGAACCGCCGGCCGACCCGGAGGATTGGAGCAGCGAGTTGGCCCGACTGGATTTACAGCTGCAGCGGCTCGGCTGGGATCGCGAGCAGGAGGCCGTCTATCTGGAGCGGGTATTCGGCCACCCCAACCGCAACCGCCTCACCAGCTATGGGGACCTGCTGGCCTACCTACAGGCCCTGGAGGGCTTTGCCGATGGCAGCGACGCCGCCAGTGCACCACCCCCCTTACGGCGCAAGGAGCTACTCAGCCAGTGTGAGGAGCTGCTTAGCCAGTTGCAGTGGAATCCGGGCCAGGGTCGTGCCTTCCTTGAGCAGCACTTTGCAGTAGCCAGTCGCCAATTACTTAGCGACAACCAACTACTGCAATTCAACATGTTGCTGGAAAGCGCGTGGCTCGCCCGCAATGATGCGCCAGGGGGATCACCTTGAAAGAGACGACGCTTAAATCAACAATGGCGTCGCACCAACTGGGCCCCCAGGTTCAAGCGGGATTGATTGGCATAGGCCTCCCGCTCCAGTTGGCGCTCCTGCTCCGATGCCTGGCTGTATACGGGTTCTTGGAGCACACCAATCAGGTTATCGGGCAAGGTAGAGGGCAGGCCCAGGGGGAGAGGGCGGGATCGCAGTCCCCGGTTGCTGCAGCTCTGGGCAACGTGGATAGCCTCGTGGTTGAGCACCCGGGCAAACTCCACACTGCCCTTCGCCACCACCCGGGGCTGGATACGCAGGGTGCGTGCTGCCGGGTCCCATTCCCCCGCCGCCCCTAGCTTGCGGGGCTGGCCCAGCTCCAGAAGCACCCCGGCTTTGGCCAGCACCGTGAGCAGCTCACCGATCGCCAGGCGCTCGGCCCCAAAGCTGGGCGGGTTGGCGATCAGGGCCCGAAGCTCCGCCACAGACAGCTTGGGTTCGTTGGCCCGGCGGCGGTAGTGGTAACGCACCGCACCACTGGGCAGGATTTCAGCCCGCGGCAGCCACTGACGATCTGCTGTAGCCAATTGCTGCAACAAGGCCGCCTCCTGTTCAAGCAGCAAACCTGCCGCCTGGGCTGTTGGGCGCGCAGGCACGCTTGCCAAGCAAGCCCCCAGCAGAGCCAGCAAGCCGCCCAGCACCAACACGGCTGGCGCCTTAGCCAGCCTCTTGGTGCTGAACGGGCGAAGAAAGAGGGGCAGAAGTTGGCGGCAACCAACACCACTCTGGTGCCAGTTGCGAAGATCGGAGCCTGCTGAGATTCCCTGACCCCATGCCCCTCACCGCCCTGGTGCGCCAGCTGCAGCAGGTGCCCCTCACCGGCGAGGTTTTGCTGCGTCTACAGCGGGCCGACCGCTTGCGGCTCAGTGGGGCGGGGCGCAGTGCGCGGGCCCTGGTGAGCAGCGCCCTGGCCGGGGCAGCCGAGGCGCCCTTGCTGGTGCTGGTTCCGACCCTGGAGGAAGCGGGCCGCTGGGCGGCGCTGCTGGAGCTGATGGGTTGGAACAGCTGCCAGCTCTACCCCACCAGTGAGGGCAGCCCCTACGAGCCCTTTGACCCCACCAGCGAAATCACCTGGGGCCAGTTGCAGGTGCTCAGCGAGCTGCTGGATGCCCCCCGCCGCCTGGCAATCGTGGCAACGGAACGGGCCCTGCAGCCCCACCTGCCGCCCCCCGAAACCCTGCGGGACCAGTGCCTGAGCCTGCGCAAGGGCGACACGATCGACCTTGAACAACTCGCCACCACCCTCAGCCGGCTGGGCTACGAACGGGTGCCCACCATCGAGCAGGAGGGCAGCTGGAGCCGGCGCGGCGACATCGTTGATGTGTTTCCGGTGAGTGCGGAGCTGCCCGTGCGGCTGGAGCTGTTTGGCGAGGAGCTGGAGAAACTGCGGGAATTCGATCCCGCCTCCTAGCGCTCCCTAGACGCCATCGAGGTGGTGCGGCTCACACCCACCGGCTATGGCCCCCTGATCGCCGATGCCCTGCGCGAGTCGATGCCGGATGGGCTCGAGCAAATGCTCAGCCCGGAGGCCCTCGAGCAGCTACTCGAAGGGGGCACCCCGGAGGGCATGCGGCGGCTGATGGGCCTGGCCTGGCAGCAGCCGGCCTCCCTGCTGGATTATTTGCCGGCCCACACCCTGATTGCCATCGATGAGCGGCGCCACTGCCTCTCCCATGGGCAGCAGTGGTTTGACCATGCCTGCGACCACTACGCCGACGTGGTGCAGGAGCTGGAACTAAAAGTCAGCGCGGCGCCAATGATCCTGCCGCCGCTCCTGCATCGCCCCGCGGCAGACGCCCTAGAGCAGGCGGAGGTGTTTGCCGGTTTCGATCTGGCCGAGCTGCACGAAACCGACAACCACCCCAACAGCTTTGACCTGGCCTCCCGCTCGGTGCCGGCCTACCCCAATGCCTTCGGCAAGCTGGCCGGCCTGGTGAAGGGCTTTGTGGCCGAGAAAGCCACGGTCTGGCTGCTGTCGGCCCAGCCCTCGCGGGCGGTAGCCCTGCTGGAGGAACACGACTGCGTCACCCGCTTCGTGCCAAATCCCGCCGACTTTCCGGCCATCGACCGACTGGTGGAGCAAGCCACGCCGGTGGCCCTGAAAACCAAGGGCACGGCCGAGCTCGAAGGGCTGCAGCTACCGGCCTGGCGGCTGGTGCTGGTCACCGACCGGGAGTTCTTTGGCCAGCACGCCCTGGCCGCCAGCGGCTACGTGCGCCGGCGCCGCAAGGCCGCCAGCCGCACCGTGGATCCGGGCAAGATGCAGCCGGGCGATTTCGTGGTGCATCGCAACCACGGCGTCGGCAAGTTTCTGAAGCTGGAAAAGCTGGCGATCGGCGGCGAATCCCGCGACTACCTGGTGGTGCAATACGCCGACGGCCTATTGCGGGTTGCTGCCGACCAGCTGGGCAGCCTCGGCCGGTACCGCGCCAGCACCGATGCGCCTCCAGACCTAAACCGCATGGGTGGCACGGCCTGGGCCAAGGCCAAGGAGCGCGCCAAAAAGGCCGTGCGCAAGGTGGCGGTCGATCTGGTCAAGCTCTACGCCGAGCGCCACCAGGCACCAGGCTTCGCCTTCCCCGCCGACGGCCCCTGGCAGCACGAGCTCGAAGACTCCTTCCCCTACGAGCCCACCCCCGACCAGGTGAAGGCCATCGCCGATGTCAAGCGGGATATGGAGCAACCCCAGCCAATGGACCGGCTGGTGTGCGGCGACGTGGGCTTCGGCAAAACCGAGGTGGCGATCCGGGCCATCTTCAAGGCGGTCACGGCGGGCAAGCAGGTGGCGATGCTGGCCCCCACCACGGTGCTGGCGCAGCAGCACTGGCGCTCCCTTTCGGAGCGCTTTGCGCCCTACCCAATGAAGGTGAGCCTGCTAAACCGCTTCCGCACCACCGCCGAACGCAAAACAATCCTGGAAGGCTTGAGCGCAGGCACGGTCGATGTGGTGGTAGGCACCCACCAGCTGCTCTCCAAAAGCACCGGTTTCAAGCAGCTGGGTCTACTGGTGGTGGATGAGGAGCAGCGCTTTGGCGTCAACCAGAAAGAAAAGATCAAGGCGCTGAGAAAAGACGTAGACGTGCTGACCCTTTCGGCCACGCCGATCCCCCGCACCCTCTACATGAGCCTTTCTGGCGTGCGGGAGATGAGCCTGATCACCACGCCACCGCCGCTGCGCCGGCCAATCAAGACCCACCTGGCCGCCCTCGACGAGGAGGCGGTGCGCAGCGCCATCCGCCAGGAGCTCGACCGCGGCGGCCAGATCTTTTACGTGGTGCCGAGGGTGGAGGGTATCGAAGACGTGGCCTCCGGCCTGCGGCTAATGATCCCGGGCCTGCGGCTGCTGGTCGCCCACGGCCAGATGGCCGAAGGCGAGCTGGAGAGCGCCATGGTGGCCTTCAACGCCGGCGAAGCCGACCTGATGCTCTGCACCACGATCGTGGAGAGCGGCCTCGACATCCCCCGGGTGAACACGATCCTGATCGAGGACGCCCACAAGTTCGGCCTGGCCCAGCTTTATCAGCTGCGGGGCCGGGTGGGCCGCAGCGGTATCCAGGCCCATGCCTGGCTGTTTTATCCCGGCAATGCTTCCCTCAGCGAAGCGGCACGGCAGCGGCTGCGGGCGATTCAGGAATTCGCCCAGCTGGGATCTGGCTACCAGCTCGCCATGCGCGATATGGAGATCCGTGGCGTCGGCAACCTGCTGGGGGTGGAGCAGAGCGGCCAGATGGAAACCATCGGCTTCGACCTTTACATGGAGATGCTGCAGGAGTCGCTGGCTGAAATCCAGGGCCAGGACATCCCAGTGGTGGAAGACACCCAAATCGACCTGCCTGTGACCGCCTTCATCCCAGGCGATTGGATCACGGAAAACGACGAGAAGATCGCCGCCTACCGGGCCGCCGCCGAGTGTGGCGGCAAGGAGGAGTTGCTGGAGCTAGCCACCGGCTGGGTGGATCGCTACGGCGCCATTCCGGCGCCTGTGATCTCGCTATTGCAGCTGATGGAGCTGAAGCTGGTGGCCAAGCGCTGCGGCTTCTCGCGAATCAAGCCGGAAAAACCCAACATCGCCCTGGAAACTCCCATGGAGGAGCCCGCCTTCCGCCTACTGCGCCAGGGCCTGCCCCAACACCTCCATGGCCGTCTGGTGTTTCAGCCCGGATCGGGCGCCACCGCCAAGGTGCTGGCCCGGGGCCTGGGGGTGCTGCCTGCTGAGAAGCAGCTCGAGGAGCTGATGGGCTGGCTCAACCAAATGGCGGAGCAAATCCCAGGCAGCGACGGCCTCACCGAAGCCCAGCGGCGCGAGCAGCTCAAGGCCCGCAACGAAGAGGTGCTGGCTGTCTAGGGCCCAAAGGCCCTTAACCCAATCAGCTTCCGCAAAAATCCGTTACATTGATGAGAAGTTGTGTAACGGCAATCCATGGGCGAAGTGATCGGGGCAGGTTCGGGCTTAGGCGGCGGGTTAAGCCTCGTTTCTGGAGTGGTGAGCCTCCTGGCGATCGGCATGTACGCCCTGCTTCAACCAGGTACCGGCAACAACAACGATGACGACGATTCCGGCCCCGGCGGTGGACTGATGCAGCCGGTCGCCTGATTTCGTCTAGTTAGGCGCTTGAAATCAAGACCAGATCAAAGTTTGTCTGATCCTTCAGCAGCGCGCAGTTCGGCTTGATAGCCAGCCGGCACCACAACCAGAAAAAGCAGCCACCAAGCCAGCACCCCTAGGGCTACAGGCGCGGTGATCCACCAACGCTGAAGCAGCACCCAGCTCCCTGCCACCACAACTGCACCGGTGAGCAAGATGCTCCAGGGCTGGCACCACCAGGGCTTCATCTCCCAAATCGACGCAGGGTGGTTCATTTGGGTTGGGGGCGAATCAAGCGGCAAAGCCACCTAATTTGCACATGAATACGCCATCCTCGCCGCTTACTGGCCAGTTGCGGCGTCAAACCCTGCTCGCCCACAACTCGGGCGATTGGCATGGCTGCTTCATTCGCTGTGATGGCCGCGGCCTGGAGCAGGAGCGCTTCAAAAGCCAGCTCTCAGTGCAAGACCAGGGCGGCAAAGTATTGGCAGCGTTGACCAACGTCAGCAGTGGCCAAGTGCGCTCAATGGATTTTGATGAGCCTCCGGCGGAAATGCAAATCAGCCCAGAAGGGCACTGGAGCCTGGGCCCCGATCGCATCGGTGCCTGGCCCTGGGTGAGCGAGCTCTGCTTGGTGTGGGGCGAGCGCCGCCGCCGCGCCGTGATTCGTCATGGCAGCGAACGGCTCGAATCGCTGGTGGTTGTAAGCGAGGCGAGGCCAGGGATGGAGGAACCATTACCTCCAGCGCCGCTGCAGGCATTAGCAAGCCCGGCCCTCCCTGGCCCAGGCTTGATCTGGAGCCTGCCGGCAGCCTTAGGGGTAACGCTCCAAACGGCGCATCTCCAGCAGTCTGGGGTGCCAGAAGCAGTAGCCCTGTGCTGGCAGCCCGAACCTGGTATCCACCTGGAAATTCGCAGGCGCTACGGCGCCTATGGCGCGCTTGAGCCCTGAGGGGCCACGGCCGCCGGCAGATTGGCGCTGCGTGGGTTGTATGCCTTCTCCACACTGTTGGCATTGCGAAGCCGTTTCACCAGCGTGGTTTCCGCCACCCGGTATTGGCTGTCCTTCTTCGTGCCGAGATCCTCGAGCTTGAGGCGCTTGGACTCGAGCTCAGTCATTTTCGCCGTCACATCAGGGTCGATGCCGTGCTTGTGGATGTCGCGGCCACTGGGGGTGAGGTATTTGGCGATAGTCACGGTCATGCCGGAGCCATCGGATAACCCCCGCACGGACTGCACCAAGCCCTTGCCGAAGGTTTTCTGGCCCACCAACACCGCCCGGTTGTTGTCCTGCAGGGCGCCGGAAAGAATTTCACTAGCGCTAGCTGAACCCTCATTCACCAGCACCACCATGGGCTTGTTGGTGAGGGCACGGCCGTTAGCGCGCTTGACATCCTGGATGCCGTCACGGGTTTTGGTGGACACGATCGTGCCTTCGTTTAGCCACTGGCGGGCAATCTCCACGCTTGCCATCAGCAGGCCGCCTGGGTTGCTGCGCAGATCGAGCACATAACCCTGGGCTCCCTTTGCTTCGAGGTCCTTCACCGCCTGGCGCATATCCTTGGTGGCGGTGGCATTAAATTGCTTAAGGCGGATATAACCCACCTTGACGCCATCGGCACTGGTGTTGATCTGGTGGTCGACGGCATGGAGCTCGATGCGCTCCCTAGTAAGGGGCACCTCCAGGATCTGAGCCTTGCGCTTGAGGGTGAGGGTCACCGTGGTGCCAGCCTGACCGCGGATCAGCTTGACGGCATCCTCGGTGCTCATGCCCTTGGTCGACTTACCGTCAATCGCCACAATCACATCCTTGGGCTGAACGCCAGCCCGCGATGCGGGCGAACCGTCGATGGGTGACACCACCACCAGATTTTTTGTTTCCTTATCCAGGCTCAGCTGGATTCCTACCCCGGAGAGTTCTCCGGAGGTGTCGATCTGCATCTCTTTGAATTCCCGTGGATCGAGAAAACGGGTGTAGGGATCATCGAGGCTGCCGAGCATGCCCCGGATCGCTTCGTAGGCCTCCTTAGTGCTGCCATAACTTTTGGCGAGCACGTCACGACGCAGGCTGCGCCATTGCTCTGGCTTGTACTTGCCGTTGATATCGAGGTAGTCGCGGAAAACGATCTGCCAGGTCTGGTCGATCACTTCCTTGGGGCTGTCGCTGATGCGAGAAGAGCCACCGGGAGGCGTCACCACTTCCCTTGCCACAACCGCCGTGGCCGCACAGGCGCCGATGCCAACCAGCACAAGCATGCTGGTGCGGGGGCTGGCCATCAGGAAAAGCCGTTGCGGCGCGGGAAACGTGCTTTCAAGCTAGCGCCGTTATCAGGCCCCAACCGGGGCGGGTTAGCGGAAGTGAGCGGGCGCTCAGGGATCAACCCAGCGACCGTCCTCCTTAATCAGGGAAATTAGGGCTGCCACCCCGTCAGCCTCCGGCACCCGGCGGATCTCGTCACGGCCCCGATACAAAGAAATGGTGCCAGGGATCTTGCCCACATAGCCGTAATCGGCATCGGCCATTTCGCCCGGCCCATTAACGATGCAACCCATCACGGCGATATCCAGGCCGGTGAGGTGGGATGTGGCGTTGCGTACCTGATGCAGCACCTCCTCCAGGTTGAACAGGGTGCGGCCGCAGCTGGGGCAGGCCACGTATTCCACCATCGTCTTGCGCAGCCCCAGGGCTTGCAGGATCGAGTAGCAAACAGGAATTTCCTTCTCGGGCGCCTCAGTGAGTGACACCCGGATCGTGTCGCCCAGCCCCTCGGCCAGTAAGGGCGCAATGCCGGCGGTACTTTTAATTCGCCCGTAGTCGCCATCGCCCGCTTCGGTAACACCCAAATGCAGGGGGTAGGGAAAGCCCTCCGCATCCATGCGGTCGGCCATCATGCGGTAGGCGGCCATCATCACCGGCGCCCGCGAGGCCTTCATTGACACCACGATGTTGTGGAAGTCGAGCCGGTCGCAGATGCGGATGAATTCCATGGCGCTCTCCACCATGCCTAGGGGCGTATCGCCGTAGCTGAACAACATCCGCTCAGCCAGGGAGCCATGGTTGACACCGATGCGCAGGGCCTTGTCCTGCTGCTTGAGCAATTGAACCAATGGTTCAAATGTTTCGGCGATGCGTTCACCGATATCAGATACCTCCTCGGGGCTGAATTCGGTGCGATTTGGGTCGGGCTTGTCGAACACAAACAGACCTGGGTTGATCCGCACCTTGTCGACGTGCTGGGCAACCTCCAGGGCAATCTTCATGCCGTTGTGGTGCACGTCGGCCACCAGTGGCACCGGCTGATAGGTGTCTTCCAGTCGCTGGCGAATTTCTTTTACCGCCTTGGCGTGGGCCAGGGAAGGCACCGTAAGTCGCACGATTTCGCAACCAACTTCGTGCAGCCGCCGGATACCGGCCGTAGCTCCTTCGATATCTAGGGTGTCCTCGTTGATCATCGACTGCACCGCCACCGGGTGGTCGCTACCGATCCAGATATCTCCCACCCGCACGCTGCGGGTCTGGCGCCGGTGAATCAAGGTGTCGTATCGAGCCGGGGTGCCGGTCATGGCTGGGTGAAGCGGGGGGCCGGGAAGGGCAAAGCCTGTCACAAAAGCCGCTCAAGCGACGAGGGTGTCAAACGCAGCAAGCAGTTCAGCAAGACGGGCGGGGTTCGCAAGCGACACGTATGCAGATGGAACGCTGATCCCTCTGCAGATGAAGGAGAGGGCTGGATCCTTGCCCGCCGCCTCAAATGCCTCGGGGCTTCGCCATCACTGCCCTCAGAGGGCCAACAAGGATCGGCGTACCTCCTGGAAGTCCGCTGCCGTGAGCGCGCGGGGCGAGCCCTGGGCCTGCGAGTTAAAGCGCAGCAGATAGGAGGGATGCAGGACAGGCATCAGGCGCCGGCCCCGCAAAATTTCTATCTCGCTGGAGTGCCACTG
Source organism: Synechococcus sp. CS-1330 (assembly GCA_025128025.1). GTDB lineage: Bacteria > Cyanobacteriota > Cyanobacteriia > PCC-6307 > Cyanobiaceae > Cyanobium_A. The sequence goes on along the minus strand of JAHLYR010000054.1, from coordinate 15,990 downwards.
GCCCCGCAGATTGGTGATGCCGCCCTTAATACCCAGCACCCCCTCCAGCGCCGTGGCCCCCATCAGCAGGATTAAGGCCGGATTCACTAAAGCGATCTGATGATTTAGCCAGGGGCGGCAGGCCGCCATCTCCGCCGCCTTGGGTCGGCGGTTCTGCGGCGGGCGGCACTTCACCACATTGGCCACGTAGGCGTCTCGGTTGCTGTCGATGCCAGCGGCAGCCAGCAGCTGATCGAGCAGCTGGCCGGAGCGACCCACAAAAGGCAAGCCAGCGCTGTCTTCCTGAGCGCCGGGTCCCTCGCCGATCAGCATCAGCCGGGCGGCGGGACTGCCCCGACTCACCACCACCTGCTGCCTCTCCGCGGCCAGATCACAGCGGCGACAGGCTGCGCAGTCGAGCAGCAACTGCCCCAGGGAATCGGGCGATGCAGGGGTAGATGTCGTCACGGCAAAACCATCAACGTGTAACCAGCTGGCAATTTCGTGCCCCTTTGAACCGTACGCGGCAAATCCGTAAGGCAGGATGCCAGCCAGTGCTGATGCCGCGCGTCCTGATGCCGGACACAGGGATGACCGCCGCGCCCACCACCACTCCGGCCCTCTCTGCCCGGGCCCGGGCCCTCCAGCCCTCCCTCACCCTGGCCATTGCCGCCCGAGCCAAGGCCCTCAAGGCCGATGGTCAGGACATCTGCAGCCTCAGCGCCGGCGAACCTGATTTCGACACCCCGGCCTTCATCCGCCAGGCCGCCACCGCTGCTCTGGAGGCAGGCCACACCCGTTACGGCCCAGCCGCAGGCGAGCCTGCCCTGCGCGATGCGATAGCCGCCAAGCTCAGCACTGAAAACGGCATACCCACCACCGCCCAACAGGTGCTGGTCACCAACGGCGGCAAGCAGGCGCTCTACAACCTGTTCCAGGTGCTGCTGGAGCCAGGCGACGAGCTGCTGCTGCCGGCGCCCTACTGGCTCAGCTATCCAGAGATCGCCAAGCTCGCCGGCGCCTCGGTGACCACGCTGCCCAGCTCAGCGGTCCAGGGCTTCCGCCTCGATCCGGCCCAACTGGAGGCAGCCATCACTCCAGCCAGCAAGTTGCTTGTGCTCAACAGCCCCGGCAATCCCACTGGCATGGTGCTGAGCCGGCCGGAGCTGGAGGCGATTGCCGCCGTGCTGCGCCGGCATCCCCAGGTGGCCGTGGTGTGCGATGAAATTTACGAATTCCTGCTGGCTCCGGGCCACGCCCACCACAGCTTTGGCGCCGTGGCGCCAGACCTGGCCGATCGCGTCTTCACGGTGAATGGCTTCGCCAAGGGCTGGGCCATGACCGGCTGGCGCATCGGCTGGCTGGCTGGACCCCAGCAAGTGGTGGCCGCCGCCAGCGCCCTGCAGAGCCAGAGCACCAGCAACGTCTGCAGCTTTGCCCAGTTCGGTGCCCTGGCTGCGATCGAAGCGCCCCGCGACTGCGTGCACGCCATGGCGGCCCAGTTCAACGAGCGCCGCAGCCTGCTCAGTGCTGAGCTGATGGCAATCGAAGGATTGAAACTGCTGCCCCCGGAGGGGGCGTTCTATGCCTTCCCAGATGTGAGCGGCTTTGGCCTCGATTCCATGACCCTGTGCAACCGCCTGCTCGATGAGGTGGGTCTGGCAGTGGTGCCAGGGGTTGCCTTCGGCGACGACCGCTGCATTCGGCTTTCCTGCGCTGCCGGGCCTGACACGATTGAAGATGGCCTGGCGCGCCTGCAGCGCTTTTTGGCCGCCCTCTGATCCCCACCCTGTTCCATGCCCACCCGAGAACGTTGGACCGCCGCTCTGGCGGGGCTTTGCCTAGCCCTGCTGCCGGCGGTCATCCCACCCGTGCCCGCCTCCCTGCTACCGGCGGCAGTAGCCCAGCCGGTGTTGCGCATCGGTGCCATCCCCGACCAGAACCCTGAAAAGCTGAATCGCCTTTACGGCCTGGTGGCCGATGAGCTCAGCCAGCAACTAGGCGTGAAGGTCGCGTACGTGCCCGTCACCGATTACGCAGCTGCTGTTAGCGCCTTCCGCACCGGCAGTCTTGATCTGGTCTGGTTTGGCGGTCTCACCGGTGTGCAGGCCAGCCTGCAGAAACCCGGTGCCCAGATGCTTGCCCAACGAGACATCGATGCTCAGTTTTACACCGTATTTATTGCCAATGCCCGCAGCGGCCTTAAGCCGATCCAGACCCAAAAAGGGCTGGTAGCTCTCAAGGGCAAGCGCTTCACCTTCGGCTCGGAAAGCTCCACCTCCGGCCGGCTGATGCCCCAGTACTTCCTCGCTCAGGCCGGCATCAAGTTGGCTGATTTCGCTGGCGGAGCACCCGGCTTCAGTGGCAGCCACGACGCCACCATCGCCCTGGTGCAGAGCGGCACCTACGACGCCGGCGCCGTCAATGAGCAGGTGTGGAAGAGCAGCCTGCGCAGCGGCAAAGCCAACCGCAGCAAGGTGGTGCAGATCTGGCGCACCCCCAGCTACCCCGACTACCTCTGGCTCGGCCAGCCCAACCTCGACCAGCGCTTCGGCAAGGGCTTCAGCGCCAAGCTGCGCCAATCGATCATCAGCTGGCGATCCACAGACCCAGAGCAAAAGCAGATCTTGAGCCTGTTTGGTGCCCAGCAATTCACCACGGTGAAGCCGGGCGAATACAAGCAGATCGAGCAGGTGGGGCGGCAAATCGGCAAGATCCGCTGACACAGGTGGGCGTTTGGCTCCAGCAGCATTCAGAATCAGTTTTCTCCAGCGCCTCAAATCCGTGGTCTGGTTGATTGATTTGGTATTGCTGCTGGCCGGCTTTGTGCTGTGGAGGCGCGCCAATAACGAAGGCGATGAGGCTTGGTCCCTGTTTCTGCGCAGCATCGCCCTTCTCGATCTGGCCTTCATCACCTTCGGCAACGGCCAACTGCTGATCGAGATTCCCGCCCTGGCTCTGGCCCTGGCCCTGCCCTCAGCGGCCAGCCTGGACCGGCGGCGCACCTGAAACGTCAATGAATCCCCGCGGCCCTGACCTGATCGAGGTGTCCCTAGTGGCTCTGATCCTGGCGCTGATCGTTTACCGCCTCACCCTGGCCTGAAGGAGCTCTCGGGTTGGGATGGCAGTTTCATGTAAGTAGCAAGTGATCTACAAACTGGAGCCAGCTGAGGCCATCGGGAGAGCAACTAAAGATAAAGAACTCCTCCTCAGCATTAAGGGGACGTTCGCCCACACTGGTCAGCAGACGCCTGAGCTCGGCCGGATCAAGCCTGTCATCGCCGTTGGCATCGACTGGCAGCAAATAGTTGAGCAGCCGAGCCTCGCCAAGGTGCAAGCGCTGCAGGCGAAGCATCAGCTCGGCAAACTCCTCAGCATCCACCCGGCCATCCCCATCCAGGTCCATGACCTGCAGGACCCCAGCCAGCTGGGCTGCCAGCACTCCAGCCTCTCCGTCTTGCTGGGGATCAATCCCCAGACCCTCGAGCAGCTCCGCCGCACTGATATCGCCATTGCCGTCTTGATCGAGTCGCTGAAACAAGGCCGACATTTGTTGCCGCATCTGCGCCGGGACCCGTCCAGCCAAAAAATCGCGGCGCTGGCCGGTGATTGCTAAGTGCAGGTTTTGACGAAAATCGGCAAGCAGGGTGCGGGCCAACAAAAAGCGCTGGCGATGCTCCTCCGGGGTCAAGATGGCGTGCAGCGAAACCGGAATCAGAGCAGGCAAGGCACGACGAACAAGCAGCTGAATCACCCAGGTGGCAAGCACAAAAGCCAAGGTGAGCGAAGGCCAGTCCTGAGCTGGAGTAAGGCTCCAGCCAAACTGGAACAGGCTCGCCAAAGCCGCACCTCCCAGACCCACAGCCAAGCTGGCCCAGCTGGGGGCGTAAAAAATCCCCCCCAAGGCAATCGCCACCAGCAAGCCGTTGTATCCCCAGAGGCCCTGGGCGATCGCGCCCAGAGGGGCATCGAGCAGAAGGCCGGTTGCCATGCCAACCAGGGCACCAAGCAAGCCCAGTCCCGCGGCAAGGGGGCTGGCGAGAGCTGTGGCGATTAGCACCAGCAAGCCACTCCAGGGGTTTGAGCAGAGAAAAACCTGACCCGCGGATCGGAGCAGCCCATGGGTGAGAGCCTGCGAGGTGCTGGCCAGCTCGGGCATCGGCAACGGTTCGGCCCGCGCTAATTCCGCCCCCGGCGCAAGGGAAGCCAACGCCAGCAAGCCCCAAGTAACAAGAATGAACGGCAGGGTGAGTGGGGGTAGCCCCAGGGAACGGTTGATTCCCCTGCCCAGCCCCTCAAGCAGCAAGGTGGTCAGCGCCCCACCAAGCAGCACCAAAGCAGCCCAAATCAAGCTGGACAGGGGGCGATCGAACTGGGCGAAATTGGCGACGGCGCAGCCCACCAAGGCGCCGTTGAAGCCATAGATACCCTCGCTCCGCAACCCCTCCGCAAAGCCGAGGAGCCGAGCCGTGCAGTGGGAAGCTGCGGTACCCAGCAGGGCCAACAGGGCACACCAAGGCGACTGCACCAGGAAGGCGAGCAGCAACACCAGACCACTGAGGGGATTGTTGATGAAGATCACCTGGGCCAAGCCACGCAAACCTGCCAGTAGCGAAACCAGGCCGGGATTGAGTCGCGCGACAGGGCCATGCAGCTGATGCAGGGTGCCCATGGTGGGCAGCAGCTGTTGAAGCCTGGAGGGCAGGTCAACAGCAGGCTCGAGCAAATCTCTAAGCAGCTCAAAAGCCGATTTCACAGACCTGTCCAACGGCCTAGAGGCGGGCGTCGAGCACCTCTAACACATCCTGATAAACGCTAAGTGACACTTCAGCCAAGGTATTAAGACTATCTAGATGGGGGTTGATCTCACAGATTTCCCAGCAGCAAACCCTGGGGTCTGCCAGTAGGGAGCGGGTGAGCTGGCGAGCCTCATCAGCCCAAAGACCACCAGGCACGGGCGTGCCGGTGCCCTTGCAGATAGTGGAGTCCATGGAATCCACATCGAAGCTCACATAGATCAATTCGACTTGGCGGAGATGGTCTAGGCAGCGCTGAGCTGCCTGCTCTGGCCCCAATCGCCGGACATCGTCTGTCGTAATAACAGGTATAGAGAAAAGCTCAAGCGTGACATTTTCAGCCGGCTCCGTATCACGAACTGCCACATAAATTAGATCTTCAAGCATGATCGACGGCGACCCCGTGCCATTGAGATCTTGGAGCTCCTTCCAAAGCAACCTGGTAGTGGAATCGGGCTCGTTGATGGCCTCAATGGTGTTGTCGTGAGCTGAGGCAATAGCCAGAGGCATGCCGTGCATGTTGCCGGAGGGCGTGGTGAATGGGGAATGGATATCTGCATGGGCATCGATCCAAACCACACCTAGGCGCCGATCGGGATGGGCCTGGCGAATGCCGGCGATGGTGGCGGCAGCCGTGGAGTGATCACCGGCGATCACGATTGGGAACAACCCGCGCTCCAAAGTGGAGGCCACCAGTGCAGCCGCGTCCCGCATCACGCCGGCAATCGTCTCGATATGGCGTGCGTGGGGGGTGGCGGTGGCGGAGCCCAGCTCCGAGGCTCGGGCACCTGGCCTTGTCTGACCTTTTATTTCCTCAATCAAACGATCGCTGATTTGGCGCAGCCCCTGCTGACGGGCAGCGGCCTGCTTGAGCAAATCAATGCCAGAACCAGCTCCCGGCGTGCCAGCACCAAGGTCGCAATCGACCTCGACCAAGGCAACCCTGGAGCGGCTGGAGGCGTTTACATACTGAGCCAGGGTCTTTTTCAGTCGCTTCAGATCTGCCAGCGACAGCTCGATCACCGCATCGGCTTCGAGTAGCTGCAGAAATTCTTCAACGCTGATGCAGTTATCGCCATCTCGATCGAGGGCTGCCAGCAACCGGTCTGCCGCTGGCAGATCGGCGCAGGAGGGCGCTAGGGCCGCAAGCAGCACCTCCAGCTCCTGGAAATTGAGGCTGCCGCTGCCATCACTATCTACTAACTCAAAGATCTCGCGCAGGCAGGAGGCGATAGCCAAACCTGGCCGGCCTTGGGCCCAGCCGCTGAAAGCCGCCAGCTCCACCTCCCCATCGCAAACAACCAGATCACGCAGAGCTTGGCGATCTTCAATAGCAATCACTCCAGCCATGCTGGCGAGAACATGCTCCACTTCGTCCGCAGATATTTTCCCATCGCCGTCTTGATCAAACAGACTAAAAAGACCGACGAATTCATCTGAACGAGAAGATATTGACACTCTTAAAAAATCAAAATAATTGAATAGATTGCCAGAGTTGACTCCATAAATCCTGCCTAATAGGCAACATAAAAGTCGATCAAGCCCTCGGCAAACGTGCCCATTGCTACTGAAACAAGAAAGTTTTCGGTTTGCAGAGGCCTAATCTGAAGCTCGATGCCGCTCACTTCGCCATGGAGTTCAAGGGATCCTTGGACGAGCTCAAGGAGTTGGTTTCCCAACTAGGGGTGCCATGTCAATGGCAACACAAAGGGGCTTTTGAGCTGGCCGTTTTTGAAGATGGCGTCAGCAATCTGAAGCTCAACTGGTGGCCCCGGGACGGAATCCTGCGATTGGTGGGAGATCCGGAGGTTCGCGACAGCCTGCAGGCAAAACTGCAAGAAATTCTGAGCGGCCATGGCTAGAAGCCAGATGACCAGATGAACCAGGCCCAAATGTGACGTCCCTATTAATCCTCCAAGACATCACCGTCAAGGGCCGCAGCCAGCCTCGCCTTGATGGGGTGTCGCTGCAGGTTGACGCCGGTGAACGGATTGCCCTGCTGGGTCCCAGCGGTGCTGGCAAAAGCACCTTGCTCGCCGTGGCCAATGGCTTGCTGACCCCACAGCAGGGCAGGGTGTTTTGGCAGGGGGAGACACGGGCCCGCAGCGGACGGGCCCGGCGACGGCAGCAGGCCCGGATCGGCACCCTCTGGCAAGACCTGCGCCTGATCGAGGAGCTCACCGTGCAGCAAAACCTCAACGCCGCCCGGCTAGCGGTCTGGGGCTGGCCGCGGGCCCTGCTCAACCTGCTGATGCCCCTAGAGACCAAAGCCTGCACAACGATGTTGCAGCGACTTGATCTCGATCCAACCCTGCTCAACCAGCCCGTCTCCGCCCTCTCCGGCGGCCAGCGCCAGCGGGTGGCCCTAGCCCGACTACTGCGTCAGGAGCCCCAACTGCTGCTAGCCGATGAACCCTTAGCCAGCCTTGATCCCCGCCTGGCCGATGAACTTTTAACGCTGCTACTAGAGCTTGCCAGCCCGCCTCGGGCCTTGCTGCTGAGCCTGCACCGTCCCGACTTGCTGTCTGGTTTCGATCGGGTGCTGGGGCTGCGGGCCGGGCGCCTTGTCTTTGACCAACCCATGGCCAGCCTTGAGCCAGGCCAGCTCGAGGAGCTTTACGCCGGGACCCCAGTGGCATGAGACCAGCGGCGCCGTTGTGGGTGTTGCTGCCCGCCCTAATTGTGCTGCCGCTGCTGGCGTTGCTGCCGGGGATCAGCCATGGCGGTGGCTGGGAGCTGGTGGGGCAATTTGCTGCCGCAGCCCTGCGGCCTTCCCTTGATCCAATAGTGCTGGGCTCGGTGCTGGGCGGCCTAGCCGTAACAGCCGGCATGGCCCTATTGGGCTGGGCCGGCAGTCTGGTGCTGGGCTTGGTGCTGGGAATCGCTAGTTCAAGGGTGGTGTGGCGCACCTGCTACGGCAGCGCCGCTCCAGCCAGCTGGATACGCCGCCTCCTAGCCATACCGCGCTCGATTCACGAACTGCTCTGGGGGCTGCTGTTGCTGCAGCTGGTCGGGCTGCAACCAGTGGTGGCGGTAGTGGCAATCGCCATTCCCTTTGGAGCTCTGGTAGCCCGGGTGGTCAGCGACCTGCTGGATGCCCTTCCCACCGCCAGCCTGGAGGCCCTGCGCTGCGGCGGCAGCCCCGCCCCAACCGCCCTGTTCACGGCCCTGGGGCCGCCCCTGCTGCCCCAGGTGATCAGCTACAGCGGCTACCGGCTCGAATGCGCCTTGCGCAGCGCCACCCTGCTGGGAGTATTCGGCCTGGGCGGGCTTGGCACCGAGCTGCGTCTCACCCTGCAATCACTGGCCTTCAACGAGCTTTGGAGCGGCCTGTGGGCGTTGCTGGCGGTGATGCTGCTGCTGGAAGCCCTAATGGGCTGGCTGCGGCGACGCTGGGCCATGCCGGCACGGCTGGGACTGAGCCAGCGGGGGGTGGGCAGCCAGGGCCAGGAGATGGTGGCTGTGGCAATGGCCCTGCTGCCCGTGCTGGCGCTGGTGGCCTGGCGCCTGGAGGTGCAGCCCGCCACCTTGTTGCAGTGGCAAGGCCTGCCACCGCTGGGCGCCGCCGACTGGGGGGCCGTGGCCGCCCTGCCCTGGCCGAGCCTGATCGGCAACACCCTGCTGCTCACCTTGGTAGCCGCTGCCCTAGCTGTGGGGTTGGCGCCGCTGCTGCTGCTGCTTGCGACGCCCTGGCCGGCGGCGGGCGCGCTGGTGCGGGGGCTGTGGGCCCTGGGCCGGCTATGGCCGCCACCGCTGACGGCCCTGTTGCTGCTGTTTGTGCTCCAGCCCGGGGTGCTCACAGGCGCCCTTGCCCTGGGCTTCCACAACCTGGGCATTCTCGGCCGCCTGCTCCTAGAAGCCGCTGAAACCAGTGGCGGCAACCAGGAGCAGGCCCTGCTGACCGCAGGGGTGGGCCCGCGCCTTGCCCTGCTCTACGGCCGCTTCAGCGGCCTGGCCCGGCCCTACTTGGCTTATGGCGCCTACCGGGCTGATGTGATCCTGCGTGAATCGGTAGTGGTGGGTCTGGTGGGGGCAACGGGCCTGGGCAGCCAACTGCTGGAGGCCATGAGTTCGTTTGCTGGCGACCAACTGCTGGCCCTGGTGCTGGCCTATGCGCTGCTAACCCTGCTGGGGGAAGATCTCAGCGACCGCGCACGCCAGTGGCTGCTGGAGACCCCCCATGGTGATGGCCATCCCCAGGAAGCTGGTGGCACTTGGAGATAGCGGCGTTTTCGGCTGGGGGGATCCCCTCGAAGGGGGCTGGTGCGAGCGGCTGCGGCGCCACTGGATGGAACTGCCTAGCGGCCCGGTGCTCTACAACCTCGGCGTGCGTGGCGATGGCCTGGAGCGGCTAGCAGCGCGCCTGAGCGGCGAGGTTGGCTGCCGTGGTGAGCTGCGACGCCAGCTGCCCCAGGGGGTCCTGCTGGGGGTAGGCCTCAACGACACCGCCCGGGTAGGACGGCCCGATGGGCGGCCCCAACTGGATGCCGAAGGCTTTTTGTTTGGCTTGCAGCAGCTGCTGCGCAAGGCCAAGGAGATCGCTCCGGTACATGTGATCGGCCTCACCCCGGTGGAGGAGAGCGCCATGCCCTACGCCGGGGTGCTCTGGTATTCCCTGGCAGACATCCGTCGCTACGAGGCCCTGCTGGAAGAGGCCTGCCTGGAGGCGAATGTGCCGTTCCTGCCCTTGCTGGAGGGGCTGCTGGCCGATTCCGACTGGCCCCTATGGCTGAGCAACGACGGCCTGCACCTCAACAGTGAGGGCCATCGCCGGGTGTTTGAACGGGTGCGCTCCTGGCCGGCCCTTTTGGACTGGGCCGATCTGCAGCTGCGCCAAGAGCCCACCCCCTTGGGCTACTGAACGGCGGTGTCTTATCACCCATTCGGGTGAGAGCGCTTCACCGCCCTGGGGGAGCCAGCCGCATGGGCACCGCGGCGACGGTAAAAACACCGACGCCTCCGCCCCATGACCACCTCCTGCCCAAAAACATCTGCCCGCCAGCGCCGCAGCGGCCAAGCCGATCCAGCCCAGGCCGAGCTGGGCCCCTCCCAGCTGCACACCCGCAACCGCAGCTGGCTTGAGGCCATGGCCGCCAGCCCCGACGCCGCAACCAAGCTCTGGTGGCGCAACGCCCTGGTGGAGCACAACCTGGCCCTGGTGCGCATGGTGGCCCAGCGCCAGAGCCAGCGAACGGGTCAACCTTTTGATGAGCTCGTGTCTGCAGGCTGCCTGGGGCTGATCCGGGCCGTGGAGGCCTTCGACCTGCGCCAAACCTGCAATCTCAGCAGCTATGCGGTGCCTTACATCCGCGGCGCCATGCTTCACGACATCCGCGACCACGGCCAGCCGCTGCATACCCCCCGGCGGCTGCGGGAGCTGCAGCAACGGGCCCGGCGACTACAGGAGCAGCGCCGCGGCCAGGGCTTGGCACCGCTTGCCGCCCCAGAGCTGGCCTCAGAGCTCGGTTGCAGCACCGCCCAACTGGAGGAGGCCGGCGCAGTGCAGCGGGCCCTGCAGGTGCGCAGTCTCGATGCCCCGCTCAGCGGCGAAAGCGAGCAGGCGGGCACCCTGCTCGACCAGCTGGCAGCCGGTTCCGCAACCAGCGCCGGCGACGATCCGGGCGACGGTCCAGACGATGATTCGACCGCTGGCAATAGGGTTTTAGAGGCCCACTGGTTGCAGACCCAGCTAGGCCGGCTGGGCGGCATCGAGCAGCGGTTGCTGCTGGGTCACTGGATCGAGGGTCTGGGCTGGTGCGAGCTGGCCCTTGAGCTCAAGCTCAGCAGCCGCCAAGCCCGGCAGCGTGGCGAGGCCCTACTGGCCTGGCTTCAGGAAAACGCCATCGCCAGCAGCGCCGCAATCGCCGTCTGAAGCCCGTTCACCAGCTCGTTGCTGAGCCAGCCCCAACGCTGTTGGACGCTGGCTCCGATCAAGCTTTCGATCAAGGTGGCTGCCAGTCCCACCAGGGTCACCAGCAGCCAGGCGCCGCTGCCCGCCATCAGCCCCAGGGCAAGCATCAGGGCCGCCATCAGCGCACTGCCCGCCAGGCTGGCGGCGGTGCCCTCCAAGCTGATCGCCCCTTCAGTGCCGGGGGGCACCGGACGCAAGGTGGTGATCAGCAGCGTGTGGCGCCCCCAGCGCTTGCCGATTTCACTGCCGAATGTGTCGGCCAACTTGGCGGCGAAGCTGGCAGCAAAACCAACCAGCAGCAGCGGCGCCGCTGTCGGCGCCAGGGCGGCGGCGCCAGCCAGGAGGGCGCCAGTGGCGGCAGAGCCCCAAACGTTCTCCGGCCCGCGCAACCCGCCGCGCGCCTCCGCCAATCCCCGCGCCTGCTTGGTGCGAAAGCCCAGGCGCGTTACCAGGGAGCCCAGGGCCAGATAGATCACCACCGCCAGCCAGCCCCGCAGGCCGAGGCAACCCCACAGCAAGCTGCCGAGGATGCCGGCATGCACCCAGCCAGCGCGGGTGAGCAGGGGCAGGCGCTGGGCAAGGGAGATCAACACCGCATTGAGAGCCACTGCCAAGAGCCAGTGGCTCCAGGTCTGGGGGGCGACGAGTGCGGGGGAGAGCAGGGCCGGCACTACAAGGGCCGGGGCAGGCATCAGCACAGGGCACAAGCGGCGCCAACAAAGTGTGTTGCACAGCGCGGCAGCAGCGTCACCGGGCAGCGCAGCAACGGATAATCCCCATACGACGCTGCTGCCGTGATGGTGTTCAACCGCAAGGCCTCCTTCTTCTTAGATCTGGGCAGCGAAGGTGCCACACCAGCGCAGGTGGCGATCGCCGAGGCCAAGCCCGATCCAAGCGAACCGGAAGCCAGCCAAGCGGCAACTTTCCAAGTAGGCGTTGGCCCGTCCAGTCCAGCCACAGCGACAGCCGCAGAAACGCCAGCGAGCCCAGCTCCAGCAGGCTCGGCAGCCACCACGGCTGAAGCGATCGCCGCCGAATTGCGGGCCGCCCAGGAGGCCCTGCCCCCACCCAGCAACGCCACCTTCGCCCCCGACTGCCTCAACCCGGCCAACGCCCTGCCCAGCCGCCGTCGCCTAGCCGGCGCCAACCTGGCTGGCTTTAAGGCAATGGCCTCCGGCATGTTCCGCAACTAACTCAGCTGGGCCCGCCAGTCTGCAGGGCACGCCAGTGGCTGAGCAGCCCTGCTGCCGTCACTGCGGCGGTGCTGCAACGCAAGATCGTGCTGCCCAAGCTCACGGCTTGCCAGCCGTGGGCCAGGGCTAAGGCTTCCTCCCCTGGAGTCCAGCCCCCCTCCGGGCCAATCGCCACAGTGAGCGGCTCGCTGGCCCCAGCCCCAGGTGGGCCCCCTAAGCGCTCCAGCGCCTGGGCGAGCAGGGGCATACCCGGGCGCCTGGTGGTGCAAAGCAGCCCCCGACATGAACCCCCAGGCGGCCCCGCCCCCAACAACTCGGAAGCTGGCCGCAGCGAATCCAGCTGGGGTTGCCAGAGGCGCTCGCACTGCTCCAACGCCTCTCGCAGGATGGCCTGTGCTCGCTGCGGCTTCAGGGGGTCGGCGGCGACGCTGCGCTCGGCCTGCAGAGGTATGAACAGATCGATACCTAGTTCACAGGCCATGCGCAACACCACGTCGGCATCGCGCTTCGGCAGGGCCAGCGCCAGCTGCAGCGGCTGTGGCGCTGGCGGCTCAAACGCCAAGGGGGAGCTAAAGGCCTGCTCAAGTTCGGCCAGATCGGCAGGGCCTAACAAAGCACTCCAAAGCCTGCCTGCCCCGTCTACTACCGCAAACCGATCGCCGGGGCGCAAGCGCAGCACCCTTGTGAGGTAGTGGAGCTCCTGGCACTCCAGCGCCAGCTCGCCAGCAGCACAGGATCCGGCGGACAAGCGGCCGGGGGTAATCAGCAGGCGGCGAAGGTCCCGGGTCACGCTGCTTCTTAATCGCGGGGCTCAGGATCTTCGTCTTCGTCTTCGTCTTCCTCTTCGTCATCGAGCTCATCGAGGCCGGGGAACAGAGCATCGGGCTGCTCTTCGATCGGCCAGTCTTCATTGAGGCCGCCAACCAACAACTCCTCAATTTCGAGCACGTCGTTGTTGAGTTGGCCCAGGGCATTGATCAACACATCGAGTGCGATGGCATCACTGGTGCCGAGATCCACCCAGCAGCGCGCCCACTCCTCCTGATATTCCATCGGGCCCATGTTGTGCATCAGGGCTGGCAGGGCGCCGGCTGCCGCCTCGTGCCTGTAGGCCATCCAGCCCAGCTCCGCGCCCTCCTCGTGGGCCTGAAGGTTTTCGGCGTTGAAGCCACCCAGCTTGCCCAGGTAAAACCAACTATCGAAGGCGGTTTCCAGGTAGCCGCGTTCGCCCGAACCCACCGGGTGGGGGAAACGCATCCAGATCCAGCAGTTGAAGGGATTGAATTCGCGAAAGCGCACCTCCATGGCGGATTGGCTACAGCACAGAACTGGCTCAATCAAACACGCCCGCCGGCATGCTGGGTTCATGCTTGAGCTCCGCAACGTCAGCTACCAACCGGCCACGGCGGTGGCACCGGTGCTCTGCGGCGTCAGCCTCAGCCTGGCCGTGGGCCGCGCTTCCCTGGTGGCCGGTCGCAGTGGCAGTGGCAAAACCACCCTGCTGGAGGTGATCAGCGGCTTGGCCGAGCCCTCGAGCGGCCAGGTGCTGTGGGAAGGCCAGAAGCTCAATGGCCGCCAGCTGCGCTGGCTATGCGGCCTGGTTTTTCAGTTTCCGGAGCGCCATTTCCTCGGCCTCAGCGTGGGGCAAGAGCTGAAGCTCGGTCACCGCAGGCTCACGGCAGAAGAGGCCCAGGCAGCCCTGCGGCTGGTGGGTATGGAGGGGTTGTCACTGCAGCAGGCGCCGGAGCAGCTGAGCGGCGGCCAGCAAAGGCGGCTGGCCTTGGCAGTGCAGCTGCTGCGCAACCCGCGGGTGCTGCTGCTGGATGAACCCACCGCAGGCCTCGACTGGGCCGTTCGTGGCGAAATCCTGGAGCTGTTGGCGGCCCTGTCCCTGGAACGGGCCGTGCTGGTGGTCACCCACGAGCCGGAGCTATTTCGCGGCGTGATCGATGGCGGCTGGCGGCTGGAGCGGGGCCAGCTGGAACCCCTCGGCGCACTGCCTACGATGGCTACAACGATGGCCACATCCCAGGAAAACCAGCCTTGAGTGATCAACTTCTCCGGGCCACGGCCGCCGGCGGCGGCATACGCATGGTTGCGGTCAGCACTACGCAGGCCAGCCGCACCGCCAGGGAGCGCCACCACCTCTCTTTTCTAGCCAGTGCCCTTCTGGGCCGCGCCATGACGGCTGGGCTGCTGCTGGCCAGCTCGATGAAGGTGGCCCATGGACGCGTCAACCTGCGCATCGCCTCAGACGGCCCCCTGAAGGGCCTGATGGTGGATGCGGGCCGCAACGGCACGGTGCGCGGCCATGTGGGCTACCCGGGCTTGGAGCTCGAGCTGCTGAAAGATTCAGAAGGCCTGGCCCACTTGGACTTCAAAACCGCCTGCGGCACCGGCTATCTGCACGTGGTGCGAGATCTGGGCGAAGGCGAGCCCTTCAGCTCAACGGTGGAGCTGGTGAGCGGCGGCATCGGCGAAGATCTGGCCTCCTATCTGCTGCACTCCGAGCAGACCCCTTCAGCGGTATTTGTGGGCGAGCAGCTCGACAACAGTGGCGTGCTTTGCAGTGGCGGCGTACTGGTGCAGGTGATGCCAAAGGCCGCCCGCGAACCCGCCCTAGTGGCCCTTCTCGAGGAGCGCTGCCGCGAAGTGAAGCACTTCAGCCAGCGACTAGCCGACTTCGAAGGCGAACTACACAGTTTGCTTGAAGATATTTTCCCAGACCTCGATCCCCAGCCCCTGGAAGATGCTGAGGCCTGTACGCCGGTGCGGTTCCACTGCCCCTGCAGCCGGGAGCGCAGCGTCAGCGCCCTTAAGCTTCTTGGCCACGCCGAACTGAACTCAATCCTGGTCGAAGACGGCCATGCCGAACTTACCTGTCACTTCTGCAATGAGATCTACACAGTTGAGGCGGGGGAGCTTAGCGAACTAATCGCAGAGTTCGCCCCTGTTCTTTAGGCAGCAAGCCCTGGGCTGATCCAACAATCAACCGATTAGTTGGTTAAGTGATTAACTAAATCAACCGATCAGCAGGGCCCCAAGCAACAGCAGCAGCAGAGCCGGCAGGCTTTGCACCTGGGTCAGGCTTAATGGCAACCCGAGCGGCAAGGAGCTGGAGAGAGCACCGGCCAAAATCGCGCCCACCAGCAATCCGGCGCAGAGAAGGGCGAAGCCCCAGCCAACCGCCGCTAGGAAGCGGCGGTTGCGCCACTGCAGGTTGATAACTGCCATTGCGGTAGCAACGGCCAACACCAGATCGGCAGGGAAGCCTGGAGCAAGCAGCAATAGGAGCAGTAAAGCCCCTGATGTGGCCAGGGGGAACCAGAGCTCCCGACCTGTAGCTAGAGCCAAGCCAGGAAGCTTCAGCTGGGGGGCGGAAACCCTGGGCAACTGCAGCTGAGGCAGGGCCGGAACCGCCAGCTTGGGAGGCGGCGGCGCCAGTTGCTCCCGCTGGGAGGCGGACTTAGCCGCGCTACTGACACGACCCTGCTGACGCTCTTTGAGTCTCTCCATCAAGACAGCGTCGTAGGCAGCCTCGATTCGCGAGCGCGCCATCGTGTCGTCCCCTACCTCGTCGAGCCGGGCCAATTTGGCCGCCTGCACCTCGTCGAAGCCAGCATCAGCAGGCACGCCCAGCCGCTCGTAAGGGCCAGAGGGGTCGGCAGCCGGTGATGACTGGTCGGAGCGTTGAGTCATGACAAGCCGCGTAGCGGCACAGAGGGGATCACAAAACGTTCCCTTGAGTCAGCGTATCTAGGCTTGACTAAAACAGGGGCTCACAGGAGAGGAATCCAGCCTCGAGTTGCAGACGACGGCTGCAGCTCTCAGCCTCTTCAGCCCCCAAACGCTTGCGGTGTTTGAGCAGGGGGAGTTGGGGTGGCAAG
Source organism: Synechococcus sp. CS-1330 (assembly GCA_025128025.1). Classification (GTDB taxonomy): domain Bacteria; phylum Cyanobacteriota; class Cyanobacteriia; order PCC-6307; family Cyanobiaceae; genus Cyanobium_A. The sequence goes on along the minus strand of JAHLYR010000054.1, from coordinate 224 downwards.
TGGCTACCTTCCCGCATCTCAACTGTGGTCACACCAATAGGTCCCTGGGCGGGCAGGAAACTCACGTAATCGCAGCCCCCGTCCGGTGACTGCCAGGAAAGATGACGTGTCTGCTGCTGATCAGGCAGCCATGGCAAATGTAGCTGGTTGATGTTCGATTTCCGGGGGTGGAGGATTGATCCAAACCACTTCCGGTTGACGCCAGCAGCGCGTTGATCGTGACC
>JAHLYR010000053.1 GCA_025128025.1 Synechococcus sp. CS-1330 | reverse complement strand
TGGGCAGACGTGCTGAACCGCGCTGGTCTGGGTATGGAAGTGATGCACGAGCGCAATGCTCACAACTTCCCGCTTGACCTTGCTGCTGCTACTGCCACCCCCGTGGCACTGACCGCACCTGCAATCGGTTGATAGTCAACAGCCCAGCTACGGCTGGGAAATAACGGAATCCCAAAAGCTCCCTCGTAAGAGGGGGCTTTTTTATTGGCTGGGGGGTTGTTGCACAAGCTGTAAATCAGGGCTTATGCCAGATCCTCCCTGGCGGATGGAGCACGTTTCTCCTTCAGTTGCCTGCACTCACTTAAGCTGACCTGCCGCCGCAGCGCTGCCAGGTGCTGAGCAGTCCGTTGAGCTCGGCATGGAGGGATTTCAAATCGGCAATCCGCTGCTCGATCTCCCCGGCCTTGCCGAGGATCGTGGCCTGCAGGTTGTCGCAGGTGCACATCCCCGATCGGCGGGCCTCCAGTACGGCTTTGATTGTGGGCAGCGGGAGTTCGAGACCCGCAGGGTGCGGATCAGGGCCAGTTTTCCATACACAGACGCATCAAAGAGCCGGTAAAGCCCCCTCACTACGGCCTGATGGTTGCAGCAGTCCCTGATTGCAATAGAAGCGGATCGTTTTCACGGAAACGCCCGAATGGGCAGCTACCGCACCGATCTTCTGGAGCTCCTGGACAGGCAATTCCTCACGCTGTCGCTCAGCCACTTGACTCTCCAGCAAGGGGAGCCCCCATCGTAGTAAGAAGGCCAACTCCCTACCCATGCCCCGATTCGCTGTATCGCTCTTGCTTGCTGGGATCATGACCACCCCGGCCCTGGCCCAGGGCGATCCCCACCACCATCACCACCATCAGGCGGCCCCTGCTGCCGCTTCTCCCAGCCAGGCACACTCCAGCCACAGCCACAACGTCGGCCCAGCCGGTGCCACCTACGACCTGCGCTGGATCGACGCGATGGTGCAGCACCACACCGGCGCGCTGCGGATGAGTGAGTTTGTGTTCGACATCGGCGTACCCGGTGTGGGCTCGCTCGGTAAGGAAATCTGGGGAGATCAGGTCCAGGAGATCAAGGCGATGGGGCAATGGCGCAAGGCCTGGTACCCCGAGGCACCGGGCTATCCCGTGGCCCTCAGGCCGGGCGGTGATCCCAACTCCATGAGCAGCCTGGAGCGCATGAGTTCCGCCCAGATTCAGGCGATGCAGATGACGGGCTCCACGCCAACACGGGACAACCGTGTCACCTGGTTCCTTGAAGGGATGATCACCCACCACGGCGGTGCCCTGGTGATGGCCCACGACGCCCTCAACAAGAGCAGCAATCCCACTGTGAGGCGGCTAGCGCGGGAGATCATCGTGGCCCAGCGCGCTGAAATCATCGAGCTGCGCCGCATGCTGCGCCAAGAGGGCTTGGGCAAGCCGGAGTACAGCCAATACGACGCACTCTTTAGCTTCTGACTCATTCGTTGATGACCACACACCCAACGGTGAATCTCTCCTCAATGGCCAGCCGCATGGCCCTGATCGCCCTGGCGCTAGCCGCGGCTACACCTATTGCCAGCCACGCCCACCCCAAAGGGCTGTACGACAACCAACAGCAAGCTGAGCAGCGGTCCAAGGAGCTCGGCTGCACAGGCACTCACCAGAACAGCGGTAAGTGGATGCCCTGCAGCAATGAGGCAACCCTGCACCAGCACCTGCGTCACCACTGATTCCACCCCAGCCTCGCCATGGCTCTTCTGCCCAAAACCCGCTGGCGCCAACTGCACCGCTGGGTGGTGCCGATCGCGGCGGCGCCACTACTGCTCACCGCCGCAACCGGCTCGCTCTACAGCCTGCTGCTCGAGCAGGGAATCGACGCCTTCTGGCTGCTCAAGATTCACTCCGGTCGCTTTGGCCCGCTGAATCTGCAGCCCTACTACTCGGGGGTGCTGGGGCTGTTCACCCTGGTGGTGATCGGCTCTGGCCTGGCCCTGCTGCTTGCAGGTCGCAGTGCCAAGGCTTGAGTGCGGGTTGGCGACCGGGGAGCATCACCGCGCCCATGGCGGCCATGATCAGGTTCTCCGCAAAGCTCACCACGCCAAGAGGTGTTTTGGAGTTACCGCCCACGCAGGCGCAGTTGAGCGCCAGTTGATCAATGAACACGGCCTTGCCCACCGACACCATGCCCATGGCACCGAGCAGAACGGCCACGGCGCCCACCCACTGGACGGCGGCGGCGAGGAACACGGCTACCAAAGGCGCGTAGGAGATCTCAGCGGATTCCGGCCGTACGCCCAGCCGCCCTGCCAGATCGCTGTACCCACCGATCCGCTCATCCCCCGCGAAGACCTGCGGCCTGGTGGCCACTCCATGGGCAGCCTTGAAGGCTTCCACCTCCTCGGCGCTGGTGAGGCGATGGTCCTCAAAGGGGATGTGCCGTTCCTGCAGCAGCCGCATCGCCCGTAAACCCCAGGGGCAGGCATGGTCCGCCAGATCCATCTTGTAAAGGCGGACGGCATGAAGAGTGGTGGAGGCCATGACAACCGAGAACAAGACGAGATCCGTCCAGTGTCATGTCTCTAGTTACTAGAGATTCAAGGCGCTCGCGGATGCTTTGTTTACGAAGAGCTCACCGGCGACTAGGAGATCAAGCTCTGGGCCCAGAAGCGCCAGCAGGGCTGGCATCCCTGTACACCCCAGTGGCTCTGCCTCCCATTCGTCGAGCTCACCGGCGATGGCGCGTCGGGTCAGAGCGACGAATCGTTGCTGAAGCAACTGGTCAAAGGACGGGTCCTTAGCGAACCACTGGTGCGGTCTGGTTTCGGCAAACCAGAACTCGAGAACCTCGCTGGCCTTGTCCCGTGGCCTGGCATCAGAGCAGGGCCTGCACGCTGGCCACCTTGTCCTCCAGGGTCTGCTCCTTGTCCGTGCGGGTATTGATCTTGACGGTGGTATAAACCCGAGGGCAGCCTATGGCGTGAACCGCTTGGTGGCAGGCCTCGATCGCAGCGAACACCGGCTGCCACTCGCCCTCGATCGCCGTGCCGTTGGGGTGCAGCTGGATCTTGAGGCCCGCTTCAGTGAGCACCTTCTCGCAGGCGGCGATGTAGGGG
>JAHLYR010000052.1 GCA_025128025.1 Synechococcus sp. CS-1330 | reverse complement strand
TTCAGGGTGGCAATGCGACCCGGCAAACGCCGAGCCTTACCGGATACACCAGATGGAAAGCTGCAGGATCTGATCGAGACGGCCAAAGCTCACATCCGCTCCAAGGTTGAGCATCCTTTCCGGGTGATCAAGCAGCAGTTTGGCTTTCAGAAGACCCGTCTGCGCGGCCTCGCCAAAAATCGCTGCAAGATCAATGTGATGGCGGCACTCTCGAACCTTTTCCAGGCCCGACGACATTTGCTTGCGACAGTCTGACCGGGGGCTTGGTGTGTCTGAACACCGCCATTCAGCCTCAAAACCAGCCCAAAGTGGCTGAACAGGAGATCAAAAGTCCTCTGAAAAGGGCCTCAGAGGCAATTTACGGTCAAAGGCACTCTTTTCTGCTCACTGCCTCCGGCTCAAACCCCGTTTGTCCAGAGATTCCCTAATGGGCCCTGGCCATGAAGCCGCTGAGGCCAGAACAAGAGTGTCGTCAATCAGCTGAAACCGGCAACACAGCTAATATGATTAAAATCAGTTTTTGTGGCAAGACATAATGACGCTGGCGATTCCAACTGCGATCAATCCAGAGCTTTACGGCACGTTGCCGCAGCTGGCATGGTTTGAAGGAGGGGCCTGCGTACCAACCAGTGTCACCAATGCACTGGTTGGTCTGGCGCGCCAGGACGGACTCACAGGGCTGATGGCAGACCCGGCTGCCCCCTTTTCCTACGCGTCAATTCTGAACACGCGCAATGACCTGGCCAGCAACTACTACTACACCTCAAATTCCTGGGCAGGCGCACGCTCGATCACCACAGGTGAGCCCACAGCCACCGGAGTCGGCTCACCTGGATCCCTCACCCTATCGGGGCTGGCAAGTTACCTAGAACAACGCAATCTCAGCGACGACATACAGATTGAAGCCATGGGCATCGATAGCCTTGGCGGATTTGGCGTGCGAAGCAATAATCCAATAGGTGGTGAATTGAGAACCACGCCCTTCCTTGATGATCCACTCTTTAAAAACGACGTCAAGTTCACCTCGATAGGCTTCAACAAAGAGGATCCCGAAAAGCTGTTTTCCTTCATGATGATCAGCCTTCTGAGAGGAGCCCTGGTCTTCGGTGGATTTTACAACCAAGCAGATGCCGCAGGCCACGCCTTGTTAGCCACGGGGCTGACATTGAATGATCAAAATTCTAATGGTACATTCGATGCCGAAGAATCGGCATCGCTGACATTTATTGACCCTCTTAATCCGGCTACCCAATACACACCGGGACTCGGCAGCCCTATTCAGACACTAGGGCAGTTCAACGCAGTAGCGCCTACTGGAACAACCAATTTCATCACCGCCCCGATCACTGTCAACACAACCGATCCAGGCTACGAATTTCTACCACAGAACAGTCCTTTCAATATTCTCACCATCACTTATGACCAAGGTTCCATTGGCGTTCCTTACGAAGAAAATGGCAATGTTCCACCCGAAGCAGGACTGCCCACACCATTGCCTCTTGCGATCTTTGGCGGGGACCCGTCGAACGGTAGAGCAAGCCAAAACGTGGGAAGCAACATCACCCAGATGAACATCGCCCTGGCGATGTCGCTGCACACCAAACGCCTTCCATTTGGCCTCGACGCCACCGTCAGCACGAATCCTGCCAACACGCCGGCTCTCTACAACCTGACCTCCCTGATTGGTACGTACGACACCGTCACGGGCTACCTCTACACCAACGAATCATCAGCCTATTCCAATTCTCTGTCCTTCTACAGCGTTCTTGATGCAACAGGTCTGATCGAAGATCCGATCAGCGGCACCCGCCTCAACCCCGGAGACCGTGGATACCTCGCTGCAGCCAAGGCCCTAGCCGATGAATTCGAGGGCTCCACCACATCAATTTTCAGCCTATTTTCGGCAAGAACGAAGGTGATCAACTTTGAGCGCCAATCCTCCGACATCGCTCAACTCGATCAGTTCACCCTGGATCTCAACGGCCTCAAAGGTGGGTTTGTGGCTCCAATTGTCACAACCAGCGCTGGCAATACATGGGTCCCCTTTGCCCAGGCCAACAGCGACGGTCAGCAGCACTTTCTCAGCACCGGCATCGCCGGATGGCGCATGGAGGACATGGCCAATCTTGGTGATGGAGATTTCAACGACCTTCACGCCCAACTGATCATCACCGAGCTCACCTGAGAACAATCAAGGTGATCAATCGCATCAGGCATGGATCACTGCGTTCAGGAGCCCATTCCCATGCGAGCGATATCGAGCACATCGGCCATCGCCCGAATCTGGTTCAGGGTGCTGGTGAGCTGGGTCGAACTCTGCAGCTCGACCCGCAGATCGATGCGGGCCGGTTTGGCCGGGCTGGTGCGCACGCGGGCATCACTCACATTGATGCGGTGGTCCGACAGCCGCATCAGGATGTCCTTGAGCACGCCGACCCGATCGAGCACCTCGATGCGCAACTGCACCGGGTAACGGCGCTGCTGGGCCTCGCTGGCCGGATTCCAATGCACCGGCAGGCGGCGGGCCACCGGGATCTGCTGGACATTGCCGCAATCCTGACGGTGAATGGTAATGCCGTGATTGCCAAGCGACACCGAACCCACAATCGCCTCACCCGGCAGGGGGCTGCAACAGCCGCCTAAGCGGTAGTCAAGACCCTCCAGCCCCAGGATCGGACTGGCCTGGGCTGCCGGGTGGGCGTGCGGCTGGGTCTGGGCGGCCTGTTGTTCAGCCAGGGCGACCACGCCGGCGGCCACGTCCTCGTTGCTCGGCGGCGGGGTCTCGGCCGCTGTCGCCAGGCGGATTTCTTCGCGCAGGCGGTTGAGCACCTGGTGCAGGGTCACACCACCGAAGCCCAGGGCCGCCAGCAGATCCTCGGTGCCCACCAGATTGCAGCGCCGGGCCACCTGGGCCATCGCCTCACCGTTGAGCAGCGCATCAAAGCCGTCGCGACCGAGTTCGCGCTCGAGCATGTCGATGCCACGGGAGACGTTGTCATCGCGATGGCTCTTCTTGTACCACTGGCGGATGCGATTGCGCGCCGTGGGCGTGGCCACGAAGTTGAGCCAGTCGAGGCTTGGATGGGCCGCCTTGGCGGTGATCACCTGCACGAAGTCACCGTTCTGCAACGGCGTGGCCAACGGGCAGAGGCGATCGTTGATGCGCACCCCCTGGCAGTGGTTGCCGACTTCGGAGTGAATGCGATAAGCAAAATCAACCGCCGTGGAGCCTTTGCGCAGGCCGACGACATCACCCTTGGGGGTGAACACGAACACCTCGTCGTCAAAGAGGTCTTCCTTGATCGAGCGCAGAAAATCGTTGCTGTCCTCTCCAATGTCGTCCTTCTGCCAGTCGACCAGCTGGCGCAACCAGTTGAAGCGTTCAGCGTCGGCACCTGAAGCAGCCGGAGACCCCCCTTCCTTGTATTTCCAATGGGCGGCGATGCCGTATTCGGCCACCTGGTGCATGTCGGCCGTGCGGATCTGCACCTCGATCGGCCGGTGGCGACCGATCACCGCCGTATGCAGCGACTGGTAGCCATTGGGCTTGGGCAGGCCGATGTAGTCCTTGAAACGCCCCGGGATCGGGCGGAAGGTGTCATGCACCACCGCCAGCGCGCGGTAACAACCCTCAAGGCTGGGGCAGAGGATGCGCAGCGCCGCCACGTCGTAGATCTCGTGGAAGGCCTGCTCAGCGGTGATCAGTTCACCGATGGCAGCAAGGGCTTCATCCAGGACATCGACCCTTTCACCCTGTTAGGTCTGTTCAATCGCGGTATCAAAGACAGCAATCGCCAGGCCATCGCTGCCGCCCTGGCCTATTTCCTGGGTGTGGAGGAGGCCGTGCCCGAGAGCTTCGAGGGGATCCCGGTGCTCAACAACCAGATGTCGTGGTTCTTCCCTTACGCCAAAGATCGCGACCCCGCCCAGATCGATATCCTCTGGCAGGTGTTCCAAAGTGGCCTTGCTCTGGCTGAGGGCGACACCGAGCAGGCCATTGATGCCTTCAGCCGCGACTTCGATGCGGCCATGGCCTACTACGGAGTGGCCTGGAACCTCACCTTCGGGCTCTACTGGTGTCGCCCCTGGAGCTTCCTCAGCCTTGACGGGCGCTCGCGCGGCTACATCAGCGAGAAGCTGCGGCTCCCCATCGGCCGCAATGGTCCCAAACACCGTTGCAATGCCGCCGACTACCTACAGCTGATCGAGTCGCTCAAACAGCGCTTCGAGGAGCCCGACTTCAGCGTGCACTCCTTCCCAGATCTGTCTCTAGAGGCCTGGACTTACACCGGAATCGCACCCGAACCCGACGACGAATCGGAAGGCGACGACGAAGGCGGCCGTGAGGACGACGACACCGCAGTTGTCGAGCCCGTGACGCCGGTGACGCCCTACGGCATCGACAACATCGTGGCCGATGGCTGCTTCCTGGCCCGAGGCGAGTTGGAGCGAATCCTCCGCCGCCTGCGGGACAAGAAAAACCTGATCCTCCAGGGCCCGCCCGGGACCGGCAAAACCTGGCTGGCCAAGCGCCTCGGCATGGCCCTGGTGGGCCATGTGGTGCAGGAGCCGCAGCTGCGCTCCGTGCAGTTCCACCCCAACCTCTCCTACGAAGACTTCGTGCGCGGCTGGCGCCCCAGCGGCAACGGCGGCCTCGTGCTGCATGAGGGCGTGTTCATGCAGATGGTGAAGGCTGCGCTGGAGCACCCCAGCCAAACCCACGTGCTGGTGATCGAGGAGATCAACCGAGGCAACCCCGCCCAGATCTTCGGGGAGCTACTCACCCTGCTGGAGGCCGGCAAGCGCACACCGCGCGATGCCATGCAGCTCTGCTACCCCGACCCCGACGGGAACCATCGGCCGGTCTACGTGCCAGAAAACATGGTGGTGATCGGCACGATGAACATCGCCGATCGCTCCCTGGCCCTGGTGGACATGGCTTTCCGCCGGCGCTTTGCCTTCCTTGATCTGGAGCCCTGCCTGGGCAATGCCTGGCGCGAGTGGGTGGTGGGCACCATTCAGCTAGAGGCGACTGCAGCCGACACGATCCAGCAGCGCCTGGAGCAGCTCAACAGCACCATCAGCTCCGACAGCCGCCTCGGCAAGGCCTTCCGCATCGGTCACAGCTACGTCACCCCCAACCAGAGCCTGGACGGTCGCTCCAGCCGCGACTGGTTCGCCGAGGTCGTGGCTACCGAGCTCCGGCCCCTGCTGCACGAGTACTGGTTCGATGCACCCGATGTGGCCGACCGGGAGGCGGACCGGTTGTTGGAAGGGTGGTGAGCCCTGCCAACTGCACCAGAATGACGGCATGACCATGGCCCCAGCCGCACCAATCGAGGAGCGCCTCTCTGGCATGGCGGCCGCGATCCGCCGGCTGATCCCAGCTGCTGAAGTTCGTCTGTTCGGCTCCCGAGCCCGCGGTGAGGCCGGTCCTGATTCCGATGTGGACCTATTGATTACCGCTCCAGACGCCTGGCTAGCCAGCCGCGACCGCTTTGCTCTGCTCGCCGATCTCTGGGGCGCGGTGGCCCAGCCCGATCTCTCGGTGGATCTGGTGCTCCACTCCAGCAGTGAAGCTGCCCGTCGGGCCCAGCAAGCCGGATCCCTCGTGCAGGAGGCCATCCGCGACGGGGTGCTGCTCAATGGCCACCTCTGAAGCCGAACGCCTGCTGCGGATCGCCCGGCGCGACCTACGCATGGCCCGCAGGCTCCTGGATCCCGAGGTAGAGGAGGCCAGCTGGGGCTGGGCCCTGCAACAGACCTTCGAGAAAACCCTCAAGGCTTGGCTCCAGCACCTCGCAGTCAAACCTCCCCACAGCCACGACATTGCCCGTTTGCTCGTGCTGCTGGAGCAAGCCGGTGTTGATGTAAGTGAGCTCCTGCCGCTGCGGGCCTTCACCACCTTTGCTGTCCAGGGCCGCTACGACGATGAACCGGAGGAGCTTGGCCTGGATCGTGTCGCCTGGTGTCAGCGGGCAGAGGCCCTGATCGTGCACTTGCAGAACCTGCTCGGCTGATGGCGTGATGAGCATCCCAATCCGCAACATCTGGTGGCTGATGCTCTATGCCTCAGACCTCGGCAAATCCACCGATCCGGCCCAGCTTGCAGCGGAAGACCTGCCGGAGGAGATCCCCGATCTGGTGGCGGAGATCCTGGCCCGCTCTGTCGAGCAGCGACAGCGCCGCCAGTTCTCTACCGCTTTCCGTCAGCGCCAGGCCGTGCTCAGCCGCGTCCGCGGCCGCATCGACCACCTCACCACCAGTCGCCGTCAACTGCTCGCCAAAGGCCAGGTGGCCTGCCTGTTTGAGGAGCTCACGGTCGACAGCCCCCGCAACCGCTACGTGCGGGCCGCGCTCGAGACCGTGGCCCGCCTGGTGAGCCAGCCGGCGTTGGCCCATCGCTGCCGGGGCTTCGCCCATGACCTCCGGCTTCAGGGCGTTGTGGGTGAGCCCCCCAGCCGGCAGCAGATCAACAACGAACGCTTCGGTCATCACGATGCGATCGACCAGCCGATGCTGGCGGCAGCTCGGCTGGCCATGGATCTGGCGCTGCCCACGGAAGAAGCCGGCCCCCACGCCCTGCTGGATCCGCAGCGCTGTGTGCACTGGCTGCGGCGCCTCTACGAAAAGGCGATCGGCGGCTTCTACCGCCTCCATCTCAAGGAGGCCGAGTGGGTAGTGAGCACCGGCAGGGTGCTCAGTTGGCCCTTGCAAGAGGCCACCAGCGGTATCGCCCAGGTGTTCCCCTCGATGCGCACCGACATCGTGATCGACCGCCGCGATCCGCCCCAGCGCCTGGTGATCGACACCAAGTTCACGAGCGTCTTTACGCGGGGCTGGTACCGCGACCAATCCCTCCGCGCTGGCTACATTTATCAGCTCTTCGCCTACCTCCGCTCCCAGGAGGGGCGCCACGATCAAACCGCTCCCTGGGCTGATGCAGCTGCCGGCCTGTTGCTCCATCCCGCCATCGACACCGAGGTGGATGAATCGGTACAGATCCAGGGCCATCAGCTGCGCTTTGCCACCGTGGACCTCTCCGCGAGCCATACCGAACTCCGGGCCCGGTTGCTTCAGCTGATGCCGGTGGTTTGATCATCGTGGACATGTCCCCTCAGACTCCCGATTCATCCCCGTCCCTTGAGCCTGCTGCTGCCGCCGCAGCCCGCACCATCGCCCTGCAGATGCTGGAGGAGCGCGGCCGTGGTGCCGTGCTGGTCGGCGTCGCCCGAGTCGATGCCGCACTTGAGCACCTGCTTCAGGCCCTGATGGCCCCGGCACCCAACCGTGGTGACGGCCTTTTCCTGCCGGATCGGCCCTTGGGTTCTCTCGGTGCCAAGGTCGCCCTCGCTCGCCGTCTAGGACTGATCGACGCCCCGGTGGAGCGGGCACTCTCTGCCCTGCGCAAGTTGCGCAACGCCTTCGCCCACTCCGCCGAATCGGCTTCGCTGGCTGATCCTGCTCACAGCGTCCGCCTTGCCGAGATCTATGCCGAGGCCCGCACCAACCCTCTATGGGCTCCCCTAGAGACGGTGCTGGCTGCCCAGCCACCCTCGGCTCACGGATCCCTTGAGCCAGCCCTGCGGGACTACATCCTGCTGATCACGATCCTGGTCGCCTTCCTGGAGGCCACGGCCCAGCAGCTCAGGCCCTATCAGCCGCCAGTCGTGATGGGCTTCTCGGGTGTCGTCCGCCAGGCACCAGCTGGTTGATGCCACTTGCGGAAAGGGCTTTGCGGAACTGGTCGACGCCCCTGGGTCTGGCGATCACGCCACCCGGCCTGACACCCCGGCTTGCGCACCACGCAAGGATCGCGAAGGCCACATCAGCGCCCAGCCGCACTACATGCCCCGCAAGCAAGCTCTGATCCCGGCTGCCAATCAGCAGCGGGTGCTATGTCCCCAGCCCGAGGTGCGGGTGCTCTAAGCATCCCGCGGGCTTGGGCTTCCTGGAGCCATGGATGCCTCCCTCCCCAGCGAGCGGGTGGACGCCGCAGGTTCCTCACTGAGGCGGCTCGCCGCAACGGCCTGACGGTTCGACTGGCCAGGTTTTGGGTTGGTCATCTGCAGCAGCGGCAGTGGGGTGAGGGAATTGCCACCGAGGCGTCAAACACCCACCTGAATCCCTCGTCCAGTCCTCGCGCTGCGTCAAGGATCGGGCCATGCGCCCCGTTGGTGCGTCCTTGTCACCTCGCTGCGGCTGGCCGTTGGGGGTGGGGTTCTTCGCCGTCCCCAGATGGCTGCCCCGCTTTCCCGCTCTGCTCTCCGTGCTCGCGATGCCCTGGTGCTGGAGCACCTCTCGCTGGCTGATGCCGTTGCCTCAGCTGTAGCCCGCCGCTTCTTCCCTTTGGTCGAGCGGGAGGATCTGATCCAGGTAGCTAGAGAAGCCCTGCTCCGTTCAGTGCTGCGCTGCAAAGCAGGCGAGCCGGCAGAGCCCTATCTGCGCCGCTGCATCTCTGGTGCCCTGCAGCATCACCTGCGCGATCGGGTGCGGCTTGTGCGCATTCCACGCCGGATGCTTGAGCAGGGTCAGTGCCCCCTGGGTCACATGAGCCTTGATGG
>JAHLYR010000051.1 GCA_025128025.1 Synechococcus sp. CS-1330 | reverse complement strand
TCCACGACACAGTTCTTGAAGAAACGATATGCCTTTGTTCTCGTATCCCTCAGTGTCTTAAGGTCTGATTTAATTCGTAAAGAGGTTTGAATGTTTGACCCAAAGAATTTCTGGTGCTGTAGCGTCATCTGATCAAGGACGACATTCCCAAGTGGATGTTGATTCATCAAGTAGACGATGAACTCACGAATATCGTTCTGATCAATACGACGAACAAACCGCCCTTTGATTTGAACTGAAACAAAACCATTATCCTGCTTTCCTGGTATCTTGAAGAATCCAAGAGCAGGCAAGAAGTTGGCGAAATAGGTAGCAACATCTTCGTTCTTTAATGGAAGAATATTGCCATCTTTTTCCTGCCAAAACGGATGCTTAAGCATCTCACTTTGACATTCACTCATGAAATTAGGCTCCCAAAATAACTCGGAAGCGTTGATAGAATTTTTAAGCATAATTTACAGCAATAATATTTACGTGCTCGCCCTCAAAGGCAAGATATAACTTCTATACGGCAGTTATCGCCCGACAAACAGCTGTGCTCTCCTTCGCTTAATTGCTGGAGCCGCTGTGATTTGTATGACTATCATACACTAGGGTTCCGGTCTTGTCAACCCCCTGGTATTACCATCCTGACAAGAACCGATCCACACCTGTCCAGATCTGTGTTCAGTTGGGATAGCGAGACTCTGAAAGAAGCCTCGTCACCTTATTAGCGGAGCGGGCTCTTAACGTCTCTCCTGTAGAGGCGAAGGGGGTGTCACATGACCGCCGTGACTCCCATGACCTTGGCGTTGGGATTCCGATGGAGGACAACCTCTCGTGCTTCCTTGTAATCCCTCGCCTCCACCTCCTCGTGGAACACCTTCCCAGAAACAAAGAGTTGGACTCGGCACTTCATGACTGGGAGGCAAACTGAGAGTTTCTATTTTAAGCTAATAGTGTAAGAGGATACAACTCAGTCAATGTCGTGGTAGTTGCCCTGGGCGTCGGTGTACCCCCTGAATCGCCTGCCCTTTGATGGGTTGTAGGAACGGGCGTATTGAACAGCAGATCGTTGCCCATGAGCATTGGTGTAGGACTTACCGTCCCCACTGACGCCAAATTGAGTCGCTGGTTTTCTCTCCATTTTGAAACTAATCTGATCAAATTTTAAATTATTTGATTTTCTAATCTGAGCTGCCCGTAGCTTTGCTGATTCGTAATCAGGTATTCCCTTGGAAATAATTTGGTTCGTATCTGTTCTAAAAATATAAAAAGTTCCCTCAATCAAATCAAGCAGCTCAGATATATCTTTGAAAATCTCTTGCTCACATACTGCCTGATCAAGGCTTCTTCGTAATTCCTTAAAAGTAATCATATTTCCTCCTACAATAGCTTTTTATTTTTAATCACAGTGTCAAAGTCACTCTTTACCCTTGCTTCCAAATATTCTAAAGGTGTTGAGTACTTGGTCCGCTGGAGAATCTCATCAATTAACTTCTCAGTTTTTGGATTTTTAATACTTATCACGGTCTCTTCCTCTTTGTAGACACTCCCTAATAACCCTCAAGCGTCTCCTGGCCTCTTCCTTTTGCTCATAGGTATAAACACCTTGTTGAGGATCAAGTGGGCTGGGGTGGAATTTTATCCTGTTTCCATGATGGGTTTCAGGATTAGTTGGATTGATTGACTTCCAATCATCAAACTCAGGACTAAACAAACTGTCTTTTGTGAACTCTTCCGATTGGATTCTGTCCCGAAGTTTTTGAAGATACCCTCTATCCTCCAGATATGCTTGCCAGAGAATTTCTATGTAATCCCTAAAAAGCATCATGACTGATTCCTCTTGGTCAATTCAGAAGGGCAGTTAAATACCCCAGCAAGACGCTCACTAAATTGTTGATACTCCTCTTCAAAGAGAATGACGTGTAATGTCTGAATCTTTTTTGAGATCAACTTATGGGTTTTCTTAAGGTCAGGATCCATCATCCGGCTATGTCCTGTGGCTTCAATCTTTTCTCTTTCACTAAAAAGGAAGTGAAGCAGTTCCTGAATGTATTTTTTATTATTCATGATTATAGTGTAATAAAAGAGTTTGGATTCTTAAGAAGATTATAATTCACTCTCAAGAAATATTTGTGTAAATCACTTCTTCCCATTTTAAAATGATTCATCAACTCAGATTCCCACTGGAGCAATGATCTTTCAGATTCCTTAAAAGAAATTTGGTATCTCAAAGGAATTTCCTTTGTATTGCCTTGAGTTCTTGTGTACATATTGATGTATCCACCTAATTCTATTGTTATTTTTTTGATAGAGTGAAGGCTTGCACCATCTCATCTACATATATTTATTTAGCATTTAAAATTGAATTTTTCAATCTTTTTCAAAAGATGCTTTAAGTTACTCTAGAGATTACTAAAGAGCAACAAAGAATTAATGTTACCGATGACTCTGTTATTTATAGCAGAAAGATTGAATGCTGTATTGATGTTAGCATTCCGTAACAATTGACATTACAGATTAGTTAATGTATAATG
>JAHLYR010000050.1 GCA_025128025.1 Synechococcus sp. CS-1330 | reverse complement strand
TGGCACGCTGACGCTGAATGAAAACGGAAGCTATACGTATGTCTCTAATGCGAATGAGATTACGGGTGAAGAAACAGATACGTTTGTGTACACGATTGCCGATGGTGATGGAGATCTATCGACGACAACACTGACGATCACGCTGACCGACAGCGGACTGGTGGCGACCAACGACGACATCACAGTAAATGAGGCTGCCCTGGCGACGGGTAGCAACCCGACGAGCGGAGCAGAAACTGCTACGGGCACCTTGGTTGACAATGTGACAGGCGGTACGCCTGGTTACACCTACGCACTGACAGGTTCAGGCGACGGTAGCTATGGCTCCTTGACTCTAAATATCGACGGCACCTACAGCTACACGCTCGATACTCCGTTTGACACTAGTCCAGATGCCAACAACGGCACCAACACGGAAGATAACCGCGACACATTTACCTACCAGGCAACTGATGCCAATGGCAACACAGTAACCAATACAATCACGATTGATATTATTGATGATGTGCCGACTGCGGTGGTGCCATCAGCTATTACCATCACGAACGGTCCGAGTGGCCCCGTCACGGAATTACTTGATGCAGACAGCAATGTCTCAAATAATTATGGCGCCGATGGTGCTGGCACTGTTCGTTTCTCACCGAACCTAGATGGCACTGATAGCCTGCTCACGTCAAGCTTCGTTCCAATTATTTACGACCTAAGCGACGACTATTTGACATTAACTGGAACCACTTTAGTCAATGGAATCAAAGTAACAATCTTCACGATCACACTAGATCCAGTCACTTCACGATACGCTGTCAGCATGGACGGTAGCATTGATTCCAAGGTAACTATCGATTTTAACAACGGTGCCTATAATTTTACTGGTGGCAATAATTCATGGACCGGCTTCGTGCCAGTTGGCGAAGTTCTTGGCTCAACATCTATAGATAATAACAGTCTGGACTTGCTTTTGACGCCTGGCATAAACAGTGCAAATGCTGGCACTGTAAATACGACAGCGACTATCGGTGGTATTAGCAGTGGTGCCTCCGTGGGCCCTGGAGAGACATTTCGAGTTGATTTTGTGAAGGATCTAAGGGGAGATCCCGCTGATACGGTGGGTGGGCAAAATTATGCCAGCAGTCAAAACCGTGATCACAACTTTGACGGGCATTATGTAGCCAATGGTGCAAGCGCACTTTTCAAGTCTAGTAATAACTCAACGGTCAAAATCACTGCCTTTGATGATCCCGATGGTGATACAATCGTTGGAGATGGCTCCATCGATGCAATTAGTGGTGTCACAATTAGCTATTTCGGGATCGCCGGAAGTATCATCGTTCCGACTTCCACTGCGACAAGCTACACTGTCAACGGGCATGTCTTCACCGTTACATTAAATGTCGATGACTCTGTGAGCGTAGCCGGCGTTGCGGGTGACCCTGGGTCAAGCCTTCAAGGCACAGTCATCGCGGTATTTACCGCCAACGGTTACAATAGCGTTGAATATACATACCAGACAGGCGATACCTTCCAGATTGGTGACTTTGGTGCAACAGTGAAGTCGACTGAGCCGGTGAACTTCACAGTTCCCGTTGAGGTCATAGATGGAGACGGTGACATTTCAGCCAGCTCCAATCTCGACATAACAGCCAATCCCCCGCCGTTGGTTCCTCCTCTGGTAATCGATCTGACTGGCGATGGTTTCGAGTACGTATCTCGTCAGGCTGGTGTGTCGTTTGATATGAATGACGACGGTTACCTTGATTTCACTGCATGGATTGGTGCTTCTGATGGTTTTCTCGCGTATGACTACAACAACGACGGCCGGATCGCCGAAGCCCGAGAATTCGTCTTCACCATGTGGGGCAACGACCCAGATGTCGCTACCGACATGCAAGCCCTTGCCGCTTATTTTGATGCCGATGCCAATAGCGTCAAAGATGGAGTCCTCGATGCCAATGACACGGCCTGGTCCTACTTTGGAGTCTGGCAGGATCTAAACGTTGACGGGATACAGGATGAAGGCGAATTCGCCTACCTGGCTGATTGGGAAATCACTGGCATTTCTCTTTCCTACGACGGCGACACCACCACCTATGCAGCGGCCGACGGAGATGTGTTGGTCTACGGCCAGATGGCCGTCACCTATGCCGATGGCAGCACCGGACTGGCAGAAGATGTCGCTTTCGCGGTGGCTCCTGTCGATGCCCCGGTTGCCGGAACCACAGTTCCAGCTTTCGACACCTTTATCCAGGATGTCGCCATCCCCGACGAGCAGGTGGTCGTGGCCGAAGTGGCTAGCTTGGATGCCTTAGTTGAGCAGTACGTGGGTGAGAACGCTGTCACCGATGAGGCGATGGCTGAGTACCAGCAGGAGCTTGCACTCACCGAGGTGCCGGTTACGGCCGATATGGCTGCTGATCCGGCAGCGATAGAGCCAACCGCCGATGCCTTGGTCGCGCTCGATGAGGTTGATGCGCTCTTGTCCGACGATGCCAGCGATGGCATTGCTACGGTTGCCGTCGTGGTCGAAGACTTCTCCTACAGCGTTTGAATCATGGCTGATACAGATCCCTCATTTGTAGCCGGTGATGTGATCGCTGGCTTAATCGAAACATTCTTCGATGCCGTTCGATCCTCTCCAGATCTTGCGGCTCAAGATGCTCGTCCTGCTGAGCTTGTTTATGAGCTCGATCAGGTGGTTAGTTCCTACCTCGAAGAGCAGCAGCTCTCCTCTGATGCCTACCAGCTCATTCAGCAGGATGTGCTCAACAACATTGCCCACGACCTTGCCGATCAGCACCAAGATCTTGCCGATCTTGACGTCAGTTTTGATGCGGCTGGTAATGCTGATCCCGCTGCCGTGATGGCCGCCATGGACCATCACTTCGAGGCCCTGTTCAGTTCGGAGTCCCTTAGTGATGATGGGTCGGCCGCCTTAGGCTGACCTCCCAACGGTTCCCTGTGCCCCCAACTGCCCGTCTGCTGCTGGTTGATCCGGACACACGCTCGTCTGATCTGCTCACCAAGCACCTTCAGGTCCATGGCTTTGCCATCAGTGCCGTAGCCAGCACAGATGCCGCCCAGCAGCAGCTGCCGGCCGCCGCACCCCAGATGCTTCTGATCAGCGACGCCTTGCCTGATAGTGCGGCTCTCGTATTCACCCGCCAACTGCGCGCCGCAGCTAATGCCATTCCGCTGGTGTTGCTCCTATCTATCGATCATTACAGTTCTCGTGTAGCTGCTCTTGAAGCCGGCGCTGACGATGTTCTTTCTCGGCCCTTTGCAATCGAGGAGCTCATTGCTCGTCTGCGTGCCTTATTACGCCGCAGCCGCATGGGACTCAACCATGTAGATGGCACCGAGTTGCACTATCGTGACCTCACGGTTAATACCGACAGCCGTAAGGTATCGCGCGCCGCTACCCCGGTCAAGCTCACAGTCAAGGAATACGATCTGCTACTGCACCTTCTCCAGCATCGCGAGCAGGTACTTTTAAGGCAGGATATTCTTCTTGCTGTTTGGGGTGATAACTGGGTCGGTGATGGTAACCTCCTAGATGTTTATATCCGCTACCTGCGCAAGAAACTGGAACGCCCCTATCTTGAGCCACTCATCCACACCGTGCGGGGTGTGGGCTTCATGTTGAACTGAAGCTCAGGGTTGGATAACCCCCTCAATCCGGTCTTCGATCTCCTGGTATATCTCTTGCAACTGGGCGATGTTTTCATCGCTGGTTTCCCAGTAGCCGCGGCCATTTACTTCCAGCAGGGTCCCCACGATGCGGCGGAAGCTGTGGGGGTTGAGCTCCATCAGCCGCTTCCGCATCTCCGGGTCGTTGATGAAGGTGTCGTTTGCCTCCTCATACACGAAGTTATCTACTGAGCCACTGGTTGCGCTCCAGCCCAGGGTGAAGTTGAGCCGTTTGGCCACCTCCCTCACGCCCTCGTAGCCGGAATTGAGCATCCCCTCATACCACTTAGGGTTGAGCAGCTTGGTGCGCGAATCGAGGCGAATGGTTTCGCTCAAGGAGCGCACCTGGGCGTTGGCCGTGGTGGTATCGGCGATATAACTTGCCGGTGCCTTGCCGTCGTCGCGCAGGCCGGCGATCAGCTTGGTGGGGTCGGAATCGAAGTAGTGGCTCACATCCGTGAGAGAAATTTCGGCTGAATCCAGGTTCTGGAAGGTCACATCAGCGGTTTTCATCGCCGATTCGAACACTTCGCGGTTTTGATTCATCTCGCCTGGGTTGTCGGCGTTGAAGGCGAATGTTTTGCGGGAGAGATACATCTCCTGCAGTTCATTTTCCTCCTCCCAGGTGCTGTTCTCTACCGCCAGGTTTACGTTTGAGCTGTAGCTGCCGCTGGCATTGGAAAACACCCGCGTCGCCGCATCGCGCAGGGATACGCCCTGGGCCGCCGCCTGCTCAAGGGCGTGGCGACGCACAAAGTTCATATCCAGCGGCTCATCGGCCTCCGCTGCTATCTTGACGCCCTGATCAATCAAGCCCATCTGGTTGATAAATAGGTCGCGGAATACGCCGCTGCAATTCACCACTACATCGATGCGGGGCCTGCCCAGTTCCTCAAGGGAAATCAGCTCCAGCTTGTTGACCCGGCCCAGGGAATCGGCCACCGGCCGCACGCCGATAAACCAGAGGATTTGGGCCAGCGACTCGCCGTAGGTCTTGATGTTGTCGGTGCCCCAGAGCACGCATGCGATCGTTTCGGGCCAGGCGCCCTGCTCGGCCTTCTGGCGCTCGATTAGCCGATCTACCACCACCTTGGCGGCAGCAATTGCGGCGCGGGTAGGGATCGATTGGGGGTCAAGGGCGTGGATGTTCTTGCCGCTGGGCAGCACGCCCGGGTTGCGGATCGGGTCGCCGCCGGGGCCGGGCAGCACGTATTCGCCATCCAGGGCCTTGAGTAGGCTCTGCATTTCCATATCGGCGCAGATTTGCTCAAGGCAGAAGCGCAGGTAGCCAAACAACTTGTCGAGCTCGGCTTGGTCCACTCCTGGGAAGCCAGCCGAGCGGCAGGCACTCAGCCAGGGGCTGGGCAGTTGGAAGCCGAATTTCTCCAGCAGGGCAAACAACCAAGCGAAGTTCTGGCGCAGGGTTACCCGGCCATCGGCGCCGGTTACGGCCTTGACCATGGCGCCCACCGCCGCGCGACACACCTCGGTGATCGTGCGGTTGAGCTCCACATCGACGAGCACACCGTTGTCGTTGCCTTTGTAGATGTCGGCAATCGTGCGGCCCCGGCTCTCGGCCAGCAGGCCCGGCAGGGAGCGCAGGCCGTCTTCATCGCGCTCGAGGGCTGCAATATTCACCAGGGTGGCAATTGCCTCCTCGGCTGTAGGTGGCTTGCCGATCGTGTGCAGGCCGCAGGGCAGCAGCCGGCTTTCGATCTCCATCAGTTGGCGGTACACTGCCCCCACCACGCCATCGCGGCCGTCGAGGCCGATCTCCGAGGCATCGGCATCAGGCAGCACCACGTCTTTGTCGAGGTTGCACTGACGCGCTGTTTCCACGATCGCGTTGACGATCTGCACGCCCCGGCTGCCCTCTCTCAGCTGCTGGTAGCTGCCCACCAGCTCGCCCAGCTCCTTGAGGCCCCGATATAGGCCGGCATTTTCAGCTGGCGGGGTGAGGTAGCTGATTGTGGAGGCGTAGCCGCGCCGCTTGGCGATGGTGGCTTCTGAAGGGTTGTTGGCGGCGTAGTAATAAAGATTCGGCAGGGCGCCGATCAGGGAATCGGGGTAGCAGGTTTCGCTCATGCCCATCTGCTTGCCGGGCATGAACTCCAGCGAGCCGTGGGTGCCGAAGTGCAGCACCGCATCGGCCTGCCACACCTTCTCCAGATAGGTGTAGTAGGCGGCAAAGCCGTGGTGCGGGCTGGCGCTGCGGGAATAGAGCAGCCGCATCGGATCGCCCTCGTAGCCGAAGGTGGGCTGCACCCCTACAAACACGTTGCCGAAGTGGCGGCCGTAGATCAGCAGGTTGGTGCCGTCGCTGTTCAAGTTGCCGGGGGGCTTGCCCCAGTTTTCTTCAAGCCGCTCGGAATAGGGGGTGAGGCGCTCGTATTCCTCCACGCTCATGCGGTGGGCGATTGCCAGCTCTGGGGCTCCCTCGAGGGCTTCTGGATCGTTGATTACCGCCTCCATCAGCGCCTTGGAATCCCGCGGCATGTTTTGCACGTCGTAGCCCTTGGCCTTCATCTCCTCCAGCACTCGGAAGATCGAGCCAAATACATCCAGGTAGGCCGCCGTGCCGACGTTGCCCTTATCGGGAGGGAAGCTGAACACGGTGATCGCCAGCTTCTTTTCAGCCCGGGGCTTGATCCGCAAGGAGGCCCAGCGGATTGCGCGCTCGGCGATCGCCTCAACCCGGTCTTGCAGGGTGTGGGCTTTGCCGGTGGCGTCGTCGCGGCCGCTGAGCACGATTGGCTCAATGGCGCCGTCTAGTTCGGGGATGGCGATCTGCAGGGCCACCTGCACTGGGTGCAGACCTAGATCGCTCTCCTCCCACTCCTGGGTGGTTTGAAACACCAATGGCAACGCCACCATGTAGGGGCGATTCAGCTTTTTGAGCACCTCAATCGCCTTGGGGTGGTCTTGCCGGGCCGGACCACCCACCAGGGCAAAGCCCGTCAGTGACACCACCCCATCCACCAATGGGAAGTCGGGGTTGAGAGGATCGTAGAAGAAGGCATTCACCGGCTTGGTGAAATCGAGCCCGCCGCAGAACACCGGAATCACGGTGGCGCCGCGATATTCCAATTCCTGAACGATCGCCACATAGTGAGCTTCATCGCCGGTGACGATGTGGCTGCGCTGCAGCACTAGGCCAATCACCGGGCCATTGCGGGCCTGCTCGCTGAGATCGCCGCGGCTGGAATTCCAATTCAAATATTCCTTGAGATCTTCAAACATTCCCGGTGCTAGCGGGTGCCAGATGCCCAGGTCGGGGAATACCTCGGGCTCTGCCACAACCACGACGGCGCGGCCGCTGTCACCCCTGGGGAAGACGTACTTGTCGGCCAGCATCAACAGAAAATTCCTGAGATTGTCTGGCGTGCCCCCCAGCCAATACTGGAAGCTCAGCATGAAGGAGCGCGCGTCTTGCGCCTTCTCCACTGGCAGGTATTTCAGAACCGTCGGCAAGGTATTGAGCAGCTTCAACATCGCGTCTTGGAAGCCGGCGCCGCCCGCCTCCTTGCGCTTTTTCATGAAGCTGGCGATGGCGCTCTTGCTCTGGCCCAGCTGGGCCATCGAGAAGGTGCCGAGCTTGTTTAACCGCATCACCTCCGGCATGGAGGGAAACACCACTGCTGCCTTGAGCCGGTCGCGGTGCGGTGCCACTGCTTCCACCACCTTCTGGGCTAGATCTTCAATGAAGATCAGCGAAGCGATAAACACATCCGCCGCGGCCACATCGGCCTGGAAATCGGCATAGTTCTGGGGGTCGCGCAATTCCTCAATCAGGTAGCCGCTCAGCTCGATCGCTAAGGGGCCGTTCTGGGCATTGAGCGAGTTTGCGGCTTGGGTAAGGGCGTTTTGGTACTGGGGTTCGAGCACCACATAAACGGCCTTCATCACGGCACGGCCGTTCACGTCGCCGGGCGTAACGCGGCGGTTGGTGGAGCGAACCTGCGTGAACATGCGCGCGGATGAAGGGTTATTGGGGAATCTACGGATGTATCCGCCTTGATGCGAGGTCTTGCCCCGCATGCCCCGCATAGGCTCGCTTCAAGCGCCTCTAGACCGCCATGGCTCCTGCACCCGATCCGGCCTCTGGGACACCCATCCCCGTGGTGGTGGCCGGTGCCCTGGGCCGCATGGGCGCCGAGGTGGTGCGGGCCGTGCTTGCTGCCCCCGATTGCACCCTGGTGGCCGCCATCGACACCACCCCTCATAAAGAGGGTGCTGATCTGGGCTTGGAGCTCGGCCTAGGCGAATTGGAGCTGGCGATCACCAGCGACTTCGAAGGGGCCCTATGCCAAGCCAGCCAGGCGGCACGGCAGGGCGGCGCTGCGGTGCTGGTGGATTTCACCCACCCCTCGGTTGTCTACGAGCACACCCGCGCCGCGATCGCCTACGGCGTGCACCCGGTGATCGGCACCACGGGCCTCTCGCCCGGGCAGCTGGCTGATCTGGCTGACTTTGCCGAGAAGGCGGGTGTGGGCGGTGCCGTGATCCCTAATTTTTCAGTTGGCATGGTGCTGCTGCAGCAGGCCGCCGCCGCCGCCGCCCGCTTCTACGACTTCGCCGAGCTCACCGAACTGCACCACAACCGCAAGGCCGATGCCCCCAGTGGTACCTGCATCAAAACCGCCGAGCTGATCGAGGAGCTGGGTAAATCCTTCAACCCCCAGCAGGTGCAAGAGCACGAAACCCTGGCGGGCTGCCGCGGCGGTCAGCGCGACAGCGGCCTGCGCCTGCACTCGATTCGCTTGCCGGGGCTGGTGGCACATCAAGAGGTGATGTTTGGTGCTCCCGGCGAGACCTACACCCTGCGCCACGACACGATCGAGCGCTCCGCCTACATGCCCGGCGTGCTGCTCACCGTGCGCAAGGTCCGCCAGCTGGCTGGCCTGGTGTATGGCCTGGAGCGGCTGATCTGATGCTGCTTCCCCTGCGCCCCGGCGAGCTGCTGCGCCTAATCCCAGCGGTGGCCACCGGCCCCCAGTTCAACGCCTGCACCGGCAATCCCCGCAAGGTGCTGCAGCGGGTGCTGATCTCGGTGATCGGCGCGGTGATTGCCCTGTTAATCAGCCAAACCCTGCTGTTCTCCAGCCAGTTCGGCCCGGTATTCCTGGTGGTGGGCTTTGTGTTTGCCCTCTACTTGCTCTGGGGACCGATCCTCGAGGCGGGCCAGAAAAATTCCACCCTGCGCCGCTATCCGGCTGCAGCCCTGTTTGAAGGCCAGATCGCCGATCTCTATACCCGCGAAATCGTGGAGGAGCGCCGCGAGCAGGCCAACAACGACGGCCGCCTGGAGCTGGTGGAAAACCGCCGCACCTGGCTCACCCTCGAGCTCGAGGACGAGGAGGGCTATCTCGGCAAGGTGCGCTTCCCCTTTGAAAAAAAGCACCAGCAGATTCGAGCCGGCATGGTTGTGCGGGTGTTGGTGCTGAGCGAGCGCAAGGATTTTTCTCAGGTAGGAGCGATCAGCGACGCCTGGCTGCCCCAGCTCAAGCTTTGGGTTGGCGAATACCCCTTCCTGCTACGACCGGCCTTTGAGGAGCTCTGCCTGAAGCGGTTCCGCTGAGCAAGGCGAAGCATTTTCCTTGGGCTGCAGTTACAAGCTGCAATATTGCGTTACACTTCTGGCAAGCACACGTCAGGCATCCATGACTCAGACCACTCCCTCGATCGAAGCTGCCACCATTCGCGGCGCCACCGTTACCACCGAAGACGGCGGACGTCTCAATGCTTTCGCCACCGAGCCCCGCATGGAAGTTGTGTCAACCGAAAGCGGCTGGGGCTTTCACGAGCGCGCCGAGAAGCTTAATGGCCGTATGGCCATGCTCGGCTTCATCGCCCTGCTTGCCACCGAATTCGCCCTGGGTGGTGAGTCCTTCACCCGCGGCCTGCTTGGCATCGGCTGATCTGCCAGCTCTCGTCCCGGCCTGAGCCTTGCTACACCAATTGCCGCAGCTCTATGGCTGCGGCTTTTTTGTGCCCGATCCCCGGGCTGATCCGCCATCGCCATGGTCGAGTCCAAACCGGTTCTGAGGGCCCTGGTGAATGGGGCGGGCCCCACCGGTGCCCTGACGGCCCTTGCCCTGGCTGACGCTGGCTGGCAGGTGCAGATCAGCGATCCCCTGCCCGCCGCCGTGCTGCTCGAGCGCAGCCGCGCCTACGCCTTCACCCATTCCAGCCAACGCCTGCTGGAGCAGCTGGGGTTATGGCCAGCTGTGCAGGCGGTGCTGGTTCCCTTCCGCTCCCTGCAGCTACTTGATCTGGCCACCCAGCGCCAGGTGCCTTTCTGCTTGGCGGATCTGGGCTCGCGGCGGGCGGCGGCACCCGCGGCGGCCGTGGGCTGGGTGGGACAGCACCGGCCGCTGATGACCCTGCTGCTGGAGCGCCTGAACGCCCATCCCGCCATCACCCTGGAGTTGGGCACGCCGCCACCGCACGCCGCTGCCAAGCAGCCGCTGTACGACCTGATCGTGGCGGCGGATGGTCCCCACTCCCCCAGCCGCGAGGCCCTAGGCATTG
This sequence comes from Synechococcus sp. CS-1330, assembly GCA_025128025.1. GTDB lineage: Bacteria > Cyanobacteriota > Cyanobacteriia > PCC-6307 > Cyanobiaceae > Cyanobium_A. The sequence continues at coordinate 5,183 of JAHLYR010000050.1, read as the reverse complement.
GCGTGTTGCAGTGCTCCTATCGCCAAAACTGCCTCACCGCGCTGGTGCAACTCCGCGGCAGCGCCGACGACCAGGCCTGGGAGCTGCTGCGGCCCGAGGGGCCCTTTGCGGTTCTGCCCCTGGGCGCTGGTGTGTTCCAGCTGGTTTGGAGTGCCCCAGCCCAGCGCTGCCGCCAGCTTGAAAGTCTCGGCGATTCAGCCTTCCTTGATGCCCTGGCCGGTGCCCTGCCAGACCAGCTTCAGCCCGATGCCCTGCTCGACGATCCGCGCGCCTTCCCGGTGGCCCTGCTGCTGGCCCGGCGCCTGCACCGCGGCCAAACGGTGCTGGTGGGGGAAAGCGGTCACCGCTGCCATCCAGTGGGCGGCCAGGGGCTAAACCTCTGCTGGCGCGATGTGGCCACCCTGCATCGCCTGGCCCGGCGGGCAGCGACCGGGCGGCTGGCGGTGCACCGCTTACCGGCGGCCTATGCAAGGCGCCGTTGGCCGGATTTGCTGCTGACCCTGCTGGCCACCGATCTGCTGGTGCGGTTGTTCTCGAATCGCTCGCCCCTGCTGCTGCCCCTGCGCCACCTGGCCCTGCTGCTGCTGGCCAAGCTTGCTCCACTGCGCCAGCTGAGCCTGTCCGCCATGACCGATGGCCCTTGTCAGCTGCTTAAGGGCTGATAAGCATGGGCTATCCAGGGCCGTCAGCATGGTGATCAGCACCAGTTCCCAGCCGCCACCTTCAGCTGCGCTGCTGCGTCTGCTGCGCCATCAATTTGGCCTCAGTGAGAGCGCCCTGGCCCTGGGATTGCGCCAGGCCCAGCAGGAGCAGGCCCCCCTGCCGGTCGTGCTGTGGCGCTTCGGGCTGATCAGCCTGGAGCAGTTCGATGCCCTGCTGAGTTGGCAGGCTCAGGAGTAGATGATCAGCGACTCCACGGGCTGATCTTCAGGCAGCTTGCGGCGCCCTTCCAGGGCCGCCAGTTCGGCCACGAAGCCGAAGCCGCATAGTTCACCACCAGCTGCAGCCACCAGCTCGGCGCAGGCCGCCGCGGTGCCGCCGGTGGCCAGCAGATCGTCGATGATCAGAACCTTGGAGCCATCGGCCAGGGCATCGCTGTGGATTTCCAGCCGGTCGCTGCCGTATTCGAGGGCGTAGTCCACCCCCGTAACTTCGCCGGGCAGCTTGCCGGGCTTGCGCACTGGCACAAAACCCAATCGCACCGAGGTGGCAAGGGCGGTGCCCACGATGAAGCCCCGCGACTCAATGCCCACGATCAGATCTGGCTGCAGCCGCTCGCAGACGGCGCTCAGCTGACGGATCACCTCCTGCCAGCCGTCCGGGTCGCGCATCAGCGGCGTCAGGTCGCGAAACAGGATGCCGGGCTTGGGAAAATCAGGCACATCGCGCACGAATTCCCGCAGGTCTGGGGCCATGAACGTGACGGTTGGGTGCACTTGCTGGCATCATCGCAGCCATGCCCCTGGATTCATTCGCTCCTGCATCGGCCCCCCGGCTTCCCCGCCGCGGCCTCGAACGCCTCGACCTGCTGTTGCTCAGCGCCGAGGCCCTCGACCTCAACGGCGGTGAGGCAATGGTGTGGATGAGCGAGCAGATGGGCTTCACCAATCTCTTCCCCAACCGGGTGGAACTGTGGAAACGCCGCTGCACCAACCCCCTGCGCCGCAATACTCGCCGCGAGGGTCTGGAGCCAGCTGAAACCGACGCCCTGATCCGCATTCTTTGCGCCTTGGCAGATCGCCTCTATCCCCTGGTGCGCGGCCTGCTCTCCAGCGCCGAGCCGTCGGAAGTGCTCAGCGAGCGTTGGAACCTATTCCGCAGCCGCCTGGCCGATCTGGTGCGCCAGCGCATGAACCTCCGCCGTGGTGGCGTGCAACTGTTGCTGGATCCCGAGTCAGGTGCCCGCCAGTCGCGGCTGCTGATCCAGGCCCTGGCCCTGGGTGCCGGGGTGGGCGGTTTTGAGCGGCTGCGCGCCAGCCTGCTGGATGCCCAGCCATGATCCAGCTCCTGAGCCTGCAATGAAGCAAGTACTGCAGTTCGACCAACTCAGCTGCCGCCTCAAGGTGGAGGGTCTGCCGGATGTGTCGGTCGGCCAGAGCGGCCAGAACCTCGGCATCATCACGGGCTGGAGTCTGGCCTGGGCCGGTCGCCCCGAGCTTGAGGGCCGTAAGGAGCACCTGCTAGCCCTGATGCAGGTGGTGCTGCCCTACGCCCGCTACTTGATCAGTGGTGTGCCGCGTCGCTTTGGCGCCGACCCTGAGCCAGTGGAGATAGGTCCGGGGCCCGAGGGCGGCCATGGCCTACTGCTGCGCAGTAGCCAGCCGGATACGCCCCCACTGCAGCTCAATCTCGACGATGCCGAGCTGGCCGATCTAGTGCGGGTGCTGGATCAATTGCGCCTCGATTCGCGGCTGCAGTTGCCCTTGGAGCTCCCGGAGCCCATACCCCTCATGGGCCGCGAGCTGCCGGAGCGCCGCCCCCTTGCCCAGCGCCTTGCAGCGCCGCTGGCAGGGCTGCTAGCTGTGGTCGTAGCCTCTGGCCTAGGGCTGCTGCTACCAGAACCCAAGCCCGGGCTCGAGCCAGCGCAGCGTCCAGCTGCCGCCCAGCCTGCCAAGGGAGCCAGTACCTCCCCATCGCGTCCCTGAGCCGGCCCGTTTGAGTTCCCAGCTGCAGCTATTGACTTCGCCGGCTGACTGGTCAAACTTGACTAAGGCTGTTCGGACTTCGAGAAAGGTTCATGACGGCGCTAACCTGGTCTGAATTGAGAATTCGGGTAGCCCGGCTAGGGGCCTCCCTCGATGTGGTCGTGCGCAGTGATCCGGAGGTTTGCGGGCTCAGCGGCGGCGACTTCCGAATCTCCCTGCATCACGGCGGTCAGGGGGATTGCACCGTGGCAGATCTCTCCTTGATCGACTGCCCCAACGAGTTGGTGTTGATGGAATTCGAGCGCTGGATGCGCGGTGCTGGTTACGTCCTCGAGGTATGACCTCCCCCCGTCGCCGCGCCCTGCAATTGCCCGCCACCGGCGCATCAACACGACGGGTATTTCGCCGCCGCCACCGCCCGGCCCGCTGGCGTCAGGCCGCTATCGCCCTGCTGCTCGGCGCTTCTGGCGTTGGGCTGATGCTGGCCTTGCTGCAGTTGCCAGAGCGCTTCGACACCTTTTTGGTGCTGAGCACCGCCTTGGCCAACCTGATCGGAGGAGTGCAGCGGGCGCTTTGGGGACTGGCACAATTGTTTGTGGTGGTGTTGCTGGTGCTAGCGGCCATGGCGGCCCTGGGCTTGGTGGTTGCGGGGGGCATCCGCCTGGTGCGAGCCCTGGGGCCCCAGCCCAGCCGCCGCAACTAGCCCTGGAGGCTCTCACCAATGGGAAAACATAAGAAAACCGACAAAGCCAGTAACTCAAGCAAGACCCAGCCACCCAATTTTGGGCTCCTCAGCGATCGCTACTACCCATCGCCGTTACTGGAAGATCTGGCCAGCAACGGGGGCCGCCTAGATCGCAAGGTGTACGAGCAAGAGCTCACCCGGCTGCAGGTGGAGCTGGTCAAAATGCAGTATTGGCTGAAGGCCTCGGGCTTTCGGCTGATCGTGCTGTTCGAGGGCAGGGATGCGGCCGGTAAGGGCGGCACGATTAAACGAATTACCGAACCGCTGAACCCCCGCGGCTGTAGGGTGGTGGCCTTGGGCACCCCTTCTGATCAACAGAAAACCCAGTGGTATTTTCAGCGCTACGTTGAACACTTCCCATCAGCTGGCGAGATCGTCGTATTTGATCGCAGCTGGTACAACCGGGCTGGCGTGGAATCGGTGATGGGCTTCTGCACTCGAGCCCAAACGGAGGAGTTTCTGCAGAGTTGCCCGGAGTTCGAGCGGATGCTGGTGCGCTCTGGAATCGTGCTGCTCAAGTATTGGTTTTCAGTGAGCGATGCGGAGCAGGAAAGCCGCTTCCAGTCCCGTATCGACGATCCCACCCGCCGCTGGAAGCTCAGTCCGATGGACTTGGAGGCTCGAAACAAGTGGGAAAGCTTCTCCGCCGCTAAAGATTTGATGTTTGCTCACACCAACATCCCCGAAGCCCCCTGGTTCACCGTGGAGGCCGACGACAAACGCCGCGCCCGCCTCAATTGCATTCACCACCTGCTCAGCAAGATTCCCTACGAAGACATGACACCGCCAGCGATCAAGCTGCCGCCCCGCAAGCCAGCCAAGGGCACGGGGCGTCCGCCTCGCAACGAGCAGTTCTTTGTACCGAACCAATATCCCTAACCGCTTAGACGCGCAAACCAGAGGCCAGCCAGCTGGTAAGAGCTCCAAAGGAACGCCAATAGAAACAGCCAGTTCAGCCATGGGGGACGCTGGGGACTCTCTGGGGCCATGAACAGCTGGGCTGGGTTGCTAGAACCCAGATTCGCACCACAGGATCTGATAGGCCATAAAAAAGCAGGGATTGCTCCCTGCCTGATCACCACTCCCTTCGTGGCGCTCAAGGGCAGCCTAGAAAAGATGGGATCAAGGGGGCTAAACCCATATCTTTTGAACCGCATCACGCAACGTGACGTTTTGAGCTGACGACTTGGCCTGGGGAATCAGCCTCCGTAATATGCCGCAACTTCACTGATCCGATCTGGCCTGGAGATGGGCAACCCAATCAGTTGTGAACTGTTTTTGGCAAGGGCCCGATCCCGTTTTGGCGATCAATACGACTACGCAGCCATCCTCTATAAGAGCTACAAAACTCCAATCAAAATTCGCTGCAATTTCCATCCAGTTAAAGAGATTTCCATTACCCCCGAGAAGCACCTCCAAACCACCGGCGGCTGCAAATACTGCCTAAGGGAGAAGCGCATAATCAACCTCGAAAGGGAGCTCAACCGCGCGAGCGCGGAGCCCGCCGCTGAAATGCGCCCCTACAGCCACCTTCAGGACTGATCTGCTGATGTCATTGGAACGGAGAGGGCGTCCTTTTTGGGTAGACCCAGATGGACTGCACTGGAACCAATCCACCAGTTAAGACGCCTGATACACCAGTAAATACACCAACATCGAGGAGCAGAAGCTCAAACGACGGATCGGTGAGCTGGCCCGGCGCCATGTGCGCTGGGGCTACGGCTTGATGGCTGGAGCGTCAATCACAAGCGAGTGCAACGGATATGGCGTGAGGAAGGGCTGCAAAGCGCCCC
>JAHLYR010000049.1 GCA_025128025.1 Synechococcus sp. CS-1330 | reverse complement strand
GCCTAAAAAACCAGCCCAAAGTGGCTGAACATGAGACCAAAAGTCCTCAGAAAATGGCCTCAGAGGCAATTCTCGGTCAAAGGCACTCTTTCCTGCTCACTGCCTCCGCTCAAGCCCCGTTTGTCCAGAGATTCCTTAGGTAAGTGATCCGCCACAGTGGCGATAGCAAGTCGGCTGGCAGGAGATACCAACGCAGCTGACTCCAGCTGAGCTTCCTGAAAATCGGTAACTCCTCCCCGCAGAAGAAGATCTGGATGTTGCCCTGCATCCAGCGGAGCCGTTGGTCGAGGAAATCGGCAAAGGTGCGCGGCACTTCGCCCATGCTTAGTACCTCATTGAGGTATTTCACTCGCCAGCCCTCGGTGATCAGCTTGGTGCTGGTTTGGTAGTCCTCCACCAGGCAGCGGGTGAAATAACCGCCGATGGAGCTGAGAGCTGCCCGGCGTGCCACATAGGAGGTGCCGCAGCACACCACCGCATTTGCCTGATCCCGCCTTACCTGGAGAAAGTGATAGAAGTAATCCAGATCGCCAGGCATCACCTGCTCCAAGCCCAGATTGCTGCTGTGGAAATCGGCCTGGAAGTAGTGCTGAGGGGTTTGCACGATCGCCACCTTTGGGTCGCTGAAGAAGCCCACGGTGCGCTGCAAAAACTGTGGTGAAGGGGTGAAGTCGCAGTCGAACACAGCGATCAGCTCGGCCTGACAGTGCTGTAGGGCGTGGTTGAGGTTGCCAGCCTTGCGATGGGCGTTGCCATCCCGGCTCAGATAGCCAACTCCCAGCTGGCCAGCTAGCTCCGCAATTGCTGGACGATGGCCGTCGTCCAGCACTTTGATGGAGATGTTGTTATAATTGAGATTGCGGCAGGTGAGGATCGCATGCCGCACAATCCTCGTTGGCTCGTTGTATGTAGGTATCCAGATCTCCACGCTGGGCTGGTGGGTCTGGCCCCAGGGTTCCAGGGCCGTGGCTTCACGGCTGCGGTGGCTGGGGTCAAACCCTGCAGGTGGCAACATCTGAAAGACCAAGACTGCTAGTCCGAGCAGTTCCATCAGTAGCTGCAGCACACTGCAAGCCACGGTGAAGGGATGGGCGGTGTTCAGCGTGGTGCAGCGCCAGGCGAAATAGCGCAGGCAGATCACCAGCAGCAGCAGTTCCACGAGCGTGTAGCTCCATCGCCGCTTAGGAAGCCAGCGGCTGGCGATCGCCACGGCCCCTGCTAACAGCACTGGTGCCAAGCTGTCTGCCCAGAAGTCGTTGGCTTGCAATGGCTCCGGCAGCACCCTTAGCTGCTCTGGATTGAGCGTGATGCTGCTCAGCCAATCGGGCGGCATGCCTGCGAGCAGCAAGCTGAACACCAGCAGCACAGCCGCCACCACCAGAAACGTCCAGGCGCCGGCCCCGATTCGCTCCACCCTATGGTTGTGGGTGGGCTGATTGCGGCTAGCTGGGTTGATCACAGAAATGTCACCCGGGCGCCGTAGCCCACAAAACACAGCTTCTGGGCTGGCGCTGGTACGTCGTTGAGGATCCTTACCCGCACCTGGCTGAGAGATTTCTGGTTCACGGGCACCGGGATGGGGTTGTCGTTGACCCCTCCAGAGAGGCGATCGACCCCGGAGCGGATCAATTCCACCCGTCCTTTGAGATTGAGGTCTTCGCCGATCAGGTCAATCTTGGCTTCGCTGCCGATCTTGAGCTGCTTGAGGGTGCCTTCGGTCACGGTTGCTAAAAGCCAGCGGCGGTCGCAATCGATCATGCGGATCACCTTCTGCTGCGCCTGCAGATCATCCCCCAGGCGGGCCAGCAGACGCCACACCACCCCGGGTCTGGGCGCCTTGATCACGGCCTGACGTTGCCTGCTGAGCAGCGTTTCGGCAGATTTCAGTTCTGCCTTGAGTCCTTCCACCCGTTTGATTTGGGTGATGCGTTCACTCTCTAATTGTTTGCGTTTCTGCTGGGTCTCCTGAAGACGTGGAGTGGGGTCGATGTTGCCCCTAGTGCGATCAAGATTCAGGTCTCGCTGTGCTGCATCCAGCTGATTGTTCTCCGCGCGGATTCGCGCCTGGATTGCCGCCAGTTGTTGTTGGTTGGTCTGCACGGCGGTTCGTGCCCGGTCCACGACCCTTTCCGCCACGGCCCCGACCCGATACAGCTGCTCTTGCCGTTTCAGATCTCTCTGGCTGAAGCCCAGCTCCTGCTGCTCCCTTGCAAGATCGGCTTTCAGTTGATCAAGCTGGTTGCGCTCCCGCTCTGTGGTGAGCCGACGTTGCTCAGCGGCATCTCGGCTGAAGGTCCCCTCGTCATCGCGTAGGAGTGTCAGCTGTCGCTCCGTAGCATCCAGGCTCGTTTGCGCTGTGCTGAGGGCGGTGCGCAGGCGTTGCAGATCGCCGTCACTGGCGCGGACATTGTCAATGGTGGCTAGGGGCTGGTTCGGCTGAACCTGGGAACCCACATCCACATTCAGTTGTGTGACTTCGCCGGTGATTGGTGTCGCCAGATCCACCACATCTGCTTCCACCACGGCATCACGGGAGCGTGTGCTGAACACATGCGACAGCACCCCCACTGACGCAACAAGCATCAGGCTGCTCACCCCGATCACCAGGCGATTGGCATGTCGGCTTGATCCTTCACCTAGGGGCATGGCGGCCTGGAAAACCCAGTTGCTTCACGTTCGCAGCATCAAGGTAAGTGCCCTTCCAGGATCTGAGGATCCGTTTACCCAGTCGTTTCTGTTCGCAGCAGCAGGCCCTCTGAAGCAGTTGCTGTGCAGCAGCTTTCTATTGGCCAAGCCAAGCAGGAGTCCGCCCTGAGCCGCTGCTCTTCCCCTGCCCAACCCATAAGGAGGAGCGTGGATTGTTTTTACAAAAGATGGCTTGAATCCTCCTACTGACGGGTGAGTTCCAGCCTGACGGGAACCGCCATCCGCTGGAATGCCAGGGGCTTGCATCGTGGTGAGTATGGAATGGTGTTGGCGAGCCATCACGCCGACCTGGCGCCAATGGCTTCCACCCTCGTTAGCGACTCCTCTCGGTTGCATGTCACCACCCAGGAGGTGGCGATTCACATGAATGCCTCGGTGGCGCGCATCCTGCTGATGCTGGGCGCCGCCATCGTGATCGGAGAAGCGGCCGCAGTGTCTGCCAAGAAGCTCCTCGAGGCTAGGGCCAGCCATCGCAGCACCGTCAATGAAGACGGCGAGCCGGTGGATTGAGGCCTGTCACAACTCCGCTGGCTGCTGCAGCCCTGAGGCTCAGGGAACGGTGATCTCCCCGTCGTCAGCCGTTTTGATTGCGGCGACAAGCGAGCGCCGGAGGTGAAAGGGCTACCCGCTGGGCTGGTATTCATCAGGCAGCTAGTCCGTTTTCTATTGCAGGACTCGCGAATCGGTTCCAGCACGGTGTCGATCATGGAGCTGCTGCGCAACGACTGGACGGGCGGTATCAGCGCTGGCTTGGCCTGGCTGTGCTGCAGGTGGAGCGGCGATTGACGCCCCTCAGCCCAGAGCCAGGGCAGTGAGAGAGGGACGGTTCCCCGTATCCCCAACGGGACCCAATCAGCGCTGAACCCGACCCAGTCTCAACCAATGACGACAGCGTTAGTCGATGCAGGAAGTCCGATCCACCAGCTCACGGAGCGGCCGGGGCACCTCGAGGCCCAGGCTGATACGCCGGAGCTGCACTATGGCTTTGTCCACGGTGCCTACCGGGTACGGGTGCAACGGCGCCAGAGCTCTGCAGCGCTCTGCTGCTGATGGCAGGCGAAAGTTCGCCCATAGACCTGCCGCAGCTGCTCGATCGCATTGAGCACCAGCTGCTGCCGCAGCTCCAGATTCACAGCCCGGATCCATGCGATCCAGTGCTGGTGAAGGATCTGTCTAAGCCATGGCGCACCCTGGGCTGCGGTAATTACGCGGCGGTATTGCACCATCCCCACCACCCCTCACTTGCGGTGAAGGTGTACGGCCCCGAGCGCCCAGGCCTGGAGCAGGAGGCGGAGGTGTACCGCAGGATTGGCCATCACCCCGCCTTCTCACAGTGCTTCCACGTGGGGGCTGGGTATCTGGTGTTGAGGCGATTGCAGGGCACCACGTTGTACGACTGTCTGCGCCAGTGCATTCCCATCCCCGCGCAGGTGATCGACGACGTGGATGGAGCGTTGGCCTATGCGATGGCCCGAGGCCTGCATGGGCATGACGTGCATGGGCGCAACTTGATGCTGCACCGGGGCCGGGGGCTGATTGTGGACATCTCCGACTTCCTCAACCCTCAGCCATGCCGGCCCTGGCAAGACCTGCGCTGGGCCTACCGCACGTTTTACCGGCCGCTGATCGGCCACCTTGGACTGCGGGTGCCCGGGAGTGTCCTCGATGGGGTATGCCGCAGTTATCGCCTGGCGCGACGAATCAGGGCGCAGGTCCCTGATCCATGAACTCCCTTTATGAACTCCCATTGCCTCCGGTGAAGACCGGTATCGATTGCCCGGGGCCAACGCTCCGGGCTTTGCTTTGGGGATCGAGCGAGTCAGCCCAGCCCACCCAGGCGAATGAGTCCGCCCACCACCACGAAGGCAATCGCCAGGGTGGTGATGCTGCGGATGTGCCAGGCCAGGCCGCTCAG
>JAHLYR010000048.1 GCA_025128025.1 Synechococcus sp. CS-1330 | reverse complement strand
CCTAAAAAACCAGCCCAAAGTGGCTGAACATGAGACCAAAAGTCCTCAGAAAATGGCCTCAGAGGCAATTCTCGGTCAAAGGCACTCTTTCCTGCTCACTGCCTCCGCTCAAGCCCCGTTTGTCCAGAGATTCCCTAACTCAATGGCGCCTGTTTTCACTGTGCAAGAGATCACAGCTGGCGGCTGCTCACTCCTCTTCTGCGCTGCCTAGGGGTATCAACTTGATCTGCTTTTTGCCCAGCTTGATCTCAAACTCATCGCCTGGCTTGAGGTCGAGCACGGCGGTGTAGGCCTTGCCGATCATGAGATTGCCGTTGAACTGGATCTTGGTGGTGTAGCTCAGCTTGCGGCCACCTTTACCAGTGCTCCGCCCGGCGCTGTCGGTGCCAAGGTTCACTCCCTTGGCGTTTAGCAGGGCCTCATAGAAAGCGGTGAAGTTGAGGCGCTCGCTGCCATCTTTTTTGGTGCTCAAGTAGCCGCATTCGCGCACCAACTCAGATTTTGAGACATCGCCTAGCTCCTTGACTTTGGCGAGCAGCTCGGGGCCGGTAAGCATGGTAAATTTTGCAGTTATTTTATAATATGCTAAAGCCGCATGATATGTCAATCTACTACTACAGGAGGCAAGATCTTGCCTCCAAGGCCTCTGCAACAACCGGTGGTGCAGCTACGAAATACGGGAAAAGATGTCTGTCAACGGAGTGATTCGCAGGCCTCCCCATCGCCATTGCCATCTAGATAGCTGTGCCCCTGGCGCAGCAGCTCCTGGGCTTTGGCATAGGAGCTGATCTCGCTGCAGCGGTAACGGCGCCCGCCTGTTGTTGTGCCATCAGGAATAACGGCTGAGCGGCGACCTCGCCGGAAGTCCCAAGGCCGGGTGATGCCGCCTTTCACCTGCCAAACCCCTAGGCGTGCACGACTGGCCCGATCTTCTGCTTCTAGATAAGCCTTGGCATCACAGCCGCTCAGGTACTGGCGGTAGGCAAAGGCCTGGCCGTCTTCCACCAGCGCCAGGTTTATGTTCACGCCGCTGAAAACCTCGGCAACTGAGCGGCCGTAGCGATCGGTGGCTTTGATGTCGAGGCTTACTTCCCTGCCGATCGATAGGCGCTGCTGCAAATACGTGCGGGCCTGCTGGCCGTATGGGCTTTGGGCCGTCTCGGGGGCATCAATACAAGCCAGCCGCACGGTAAGAGCCTTGCCCGCCTGACGCACCCGAATCGTGTCGGCATCGCCGATGGAGAGCACGGTGGCCTTGACGCCCTGAGCGACTACCTCGCTTGGCCAGGCCAAGGGCGCCAACGCAACCACACCCAGCAGAAACTTTCTAGCCATTGCCGCAGCTTGCACCGGCAGCCTTTTCATGCTGTTCCTGCATGACTTGGTTGCAGCTGGCTGATCTGCGCCAATCTGTATCTATGCCTCAAAAGACGTTGGGCCGTAATCCTCTGCTCCTTGTCTGCGCGACTGCAGCTTTAGCGGCAGGAGGTGCCCTAGCCCAGCAGCCGGTGCAACCGCTGCCCAAGGTTGGAGGCTGCCCGCTTGACTACTACAGCTCTGGCGGCTACTGCGTGCCCAGCTCCGGGGGCAACTCCCGCGGCGCCATCGAGAAAAGCGGCGCTGGCTGCCCGCTGGGGTTCTACTCCTCTGGCAACTACTGCCTCAGCAGCCCCAGCAACGACCGGGAGGCGATTCAAAAGAGCAGCAAAGGATGCCCGCTGGGGTCCACGTGGCTCTCCGCCAGCGATACTCAACTCGGTGCGATGTTCTGATTCATGCGGAAGAAATTCCCTGGGTCGTACTTCCGCTTGAGTTCCACCAAGCGTGCGTAGGTGGCTCCATAGGCAAAGGCAACCCGGTCGCCCTCCTCCTGGGTCAGGAAGTTGATGTAAGCCCCACCGCTTGCGAACGGTTTCGTTTGCTCGAAGAACTCGCGAGCCCATGCGATGCAGCTTTCATCCTGATCGTCTGATTCCCAGCGCCCGTGCACATTGATCACATAGTTGGTAGCTCGGCTGGCATACGCCATTGCCTCCGGGGCGACGCGGCATGTCTGGCCACCAATCGTGCCGATGAAGATCTCGCACTGTGGTGAGGGCAATCTGGTTGCATACGCGATGATGGCGTCTATCGCCTCATCGCTCAGCTGCTGGAAGTTGTGTGACTTCCAGTAGTTGCGGGCTCCTTTGCCAAGCAGCGGATCGAAGGTCTGCTGCCAAGCGATGTAGGGCTGTAGTCCGATGTGCTCTCCGTGGGGTGTGCCAAAGCTGCGCAGTTGGGCGATCAGCGCCTCACCCTCGGAGGCATCACCCAAATGAACGAGCGCCAGCACCACCACTTCCTCACCATGTACATTTTCAGGCAGGAACGGCAGGGGCGGTGCCTTGCGGGCCACCACCCAGACGTTGAGATCGTCCGGCATCGTCTGGCTGAAACGAGCGAACTGGGTCAGCACGGCTTTCGCTTGATCGAAGGGGAAGACGAGCAGGCCGCACAGCACATCAGGCCCAACGGGATGGAGTTCGAACTCGAAGCTGGTGACGATGCCAAAGTTTCCGCCACCGCCGCGCAGCCCCCAGAAGAGGTCGTGGTTCTCCGCTTCACTGGCATGCCATAAGCGGCCGTCCGCCGTCACCACTTCAGCGGACACCAGATTGTCGATGGTCATGCCGTACTTGCGGCTCAACCACCCGAACCCACCGCCGAGCGTCAGCCCGGCTACTCCCGTTGTCGAGTTGATGCCCAGGGGAGTGGCGAGGCCGTGCACCTGAGCTGCAGCATCGAAATCAGCGAGTGTGCACCCCGGCTCCACCCAGGCCCGTTGCTGATCCGGGTCAACCCTCACACCCTTCATGAGCGAGAGATCGATCATTAGTCCGTCGTCGCACACCGCATAGCCTGCAATGTTGTGACCTCCTCCGCGAATGGAAACGAGGAGTTGATGGCTGCTGGCAAACTCCACACACCTGAGAACATCTTCTGCAGTCATGCACTGGGCAATCAGTGCGGGCTTCCGATCGATCATGGCGTTCCAGATCTGCCTCGCTTCCTCATAGCTCCCCTCCTCCGGTAAAAGCACCTGTCCGGCTAGGCGCTGCCTGAAAGCATTGATCTCAGAGGTCTCGACAGACTTCATTTCAAACGATCCCGACTGCTCTTAATCTGGCGGGGATCACCCTTGGATTGTGTTGATGCAATCATTCGTTGGCAACGTTTCAGACGGCAAAGTACCGCATATTTGATGCATGGCTCATTCCCTCAATGGATGGAGAGCCGCTATCTTTCATTGCAGGGGGGGCATGGCCCCGCATTTTGGTCACCTTTGCGCCATGCCTTCCTAAATCGGCAAGCCTGATGTCATGGCAATCACTGTCGCTAATCCGAATTTTATGCAGTTTGCCTACGCGACTCGATTGTCGCCGCTTGCTAAACTTCTCATTTGCGACGAGCAAAGCCGCAAAAGCTAGAATAAAAAAGCGACCAGAATGACCACACTCTTTATAGAGTCCCCCTAGGCCCGTAACCAGACCCACCAGCTGCAGCAGCCGACCCAGCATCGGTAGCTCATCGATGCTGCCCAGCACAGCAGCGGTGATCATGAGGCCGACACCGGCCACCACCGCCAGGCCGAGGATGCCCAACGAAGGCAGGCGCCAGCGACGGTCCTGCCGTGGCGGTTTGCAGTCCCACCTGGTTCGGTTCTCGCACCGGTCGGAGCGGCCTGGAGAAGCTCAGTGGCCACCAGAGAGGAGCAAAACCCTTGCAACGAGAGGACCGCAGCAGCCGCGTCAGGGCTTAAGCATTTATACTTAGTTTTCTCTGTGGATCCTTTTGCATTGGGGTGTGCCTTTCTTGGCCAACGACCATGCATCTCCAACCCGGCGTCCTGGTGAGTTACTGCGCCAGCCCCGACGCCACCTATCAGGTGATCAACGTGGACGACTTCAGCGACTGCGTCTGGCTGCGCCGCTTTCCCCTGCGCGAGCAGCGCTTGCCCACCTTCGGTGTTCCGCTGCACCAGGTGCGCACCATCGCCGTCGCGGTGAGCTGATGATTCCCCCTTCCTTTCTGGCCCTCTACGTTCTGCTTCGCTCCGTTCGCCGCATCGGCTCGATGGCCCTCCGGCTGGGCATGGCAACCCTGGGGCTTGACATGCTGCTGCACTGGGCTGGACTGGCCTGATCCCTCGTGGTTACTGCGCGGGATGGCCAGCCCCCCCCCCCCAGATGACCACCCCCTGCCTGACGCACCTCGTCTGGTGGATCGATGCAGTTCAACCGGCACAGCTTGGTTTGGGCGTCCTCGTCGTCCATGGCAGATCAGGCCACCCCGTTGGGGCCGGCTTCGAGCCGGGGGCGTGATCCACTGGTGGCGCAACGAAGGCACGATGCCTAGGTTTGAAACCTACCTATTCAGGAATCCGATGGGCCGTACGTCTTTAGTTCGCCGCCCATCGCGGCCTGCTTCGCATCTGGCATGGCTTGTATCCCTCGGCCTGGTGGGTCTGCTGGCCCCACAGCAAGCATCGGCGCAGGAGAAGGCAATCACTCGCACGGCCACTGATCCACAGCTCAGCTGGGGACCCTGCCCGGCGTTCCTGCCCCCGGGCTGCGGTATTGCCGTTCTCCACGGTGACCCGGCCAAGGACAACGTCGATGTGTTCCTGCGGGTGCCCCCCCGCTCCACCCTGCCGCTACATCTGCACACCTCGGCCGAGCGCATGGTGCTGGTGGCGGGAGAGCTTCATGTCAGCTATGACAACCAACCGAAGGTGGTGCTGAAAACAGGCACCTATGCCTACGGTCCTGCCCGTCTGCCTCACTCCGGCTATTGCGCCAGCTCCGTTCCCTGCGTTCTGTTCATTGCCTTCGAATCACCGCTCGATGCGGTGCCGGTGAACCGTAGTGTCAGCGCGGTTTCCGTCCGCTGAGTATCGGGAAGGGAACGCCGCTCTGCCGGCAGCCAAGAGGAGAAAACTCTCGACCCCCAGCCAATAAAAAAGCCCCCTCTGGCGAGGGAGCTTTTGGGATTCCGTTATTGCCCAGCCGTAGCTGGGCTGTTGACTATCAACCGATTGCAGGTGCGGTCAGTGCCACGGGGGTGGCAGTAGCGGCAGCCAGGTCAAGCGGGAAGTTGTGAGCATTGCGCTCGTGCATCACTTCCATACCGAGGCCTGCGCGGTTCAGCACGTCTGCCCAGGTGTTCACCACACGGCCTTGGCCGTCGAGGATCGACTGGTTGAAGTTGAAGCCGTTCAGGTTGAAGGCCATCGTGCTCACACCCAGGGCGGTGAACCAGATGCCAACCACGGGCCAGGCAGCCAGGAAGAAGTGGAGGCTGCGGCTGTTGTTGAAGGAGGCGTATTGGAAGATCAGGCGACCGAAGTAGCCGTGAGCAGCAACGATGTTGTAGGTCTCCTCTTCTTGGCCAAACTTGTAGCCGTAGTTCTGGCTCTCGCTCTCGGTGGTTTCACGAACCAGCGAGGAGGTAACCAGCGAACCGTGCATGGCGGAGAACAGGCTGCCACCGAAGACACCAGCCACTCCCAGCATGTGGAAGGGGTGCATCAGGATGTTGTGCTCAGCCTGGAACACCAACATGTAGTTGAAGGTGCCGGAAATGCCCAGGGGCATGGCGTCCGAGAAGGAGCCTTGACCGAAGGGATAGACCAGGAACACGGCAGATGCTGCGGCCACAGGTGCGCTGTAGGCGACGCAGATCCAGGGGCGCATGCCCAAGCGGTAGGAAAGCTCCCACTCGCGTCCCATGTAGGCGTAGATGCCGATCAGGAAGTGGAAGACCACCAGCTGGAAAGGACCACCGTTGTACAGCCACTCATCGAGGCTGGCGGCT
>JAHLYR010000047.1 GCA_025128025.1 Synechococcus sp. CS-1330 | reverse complement strand
TCCCGTTTGGTCTGCTTCTTGGCTGTGGTGAGCTCGTAATCAGAGAAGCCAAGCTGCTTGCCGCCCATCAACCCAGTCCTGGCCTGCGATCACAGGGTTATTGTCCCGCAAACGGCCTCGGTTTTCCAGAGTCTCCCTAACGCGAGGCACGGGGGAGAATGGCCCATCCGTCCCAACGCCCTGCGCCGATGTCCGCCGCTCCCTCCACCCCCACCTACGGCGAACTCACCAACCAGGGGGCCTCGACCAACATCGCCTGGCACCACACCACGGTGGACCGGGCAGCCCGGGCCAAACAACAAGGCCACCGCAGTGCCATCCTTTGGTTCACTGGCCTCAGCGGCTCGGGCAAGAGCTCTCTGGCCAACGCCGTGAATTCGGCCCTGTTTGAACGGGGGCTCTCCTGCTATGTGCTCGATGGCGACAACATCCGCCACGGCCTCTGCAAGGACCTGGGCTTCTCCGATGCCGCCCGCGAGGAAAACATCCGTCGCATTGGCGAGGTGAGCAAGCTTTTTCTGGATGCGGGGGTGGTGGTGCTTACGGCCTTCGTGTCGCCCTTCAAGGCCGACCGCGACAAGGCCCGCGCCCTGGTGGACGCCGGCGACTTCATCGAGATCCACTGCGCCGCCGACCTGGAGGTGTGCGAGGGGCGCGACACCAAGGGGCTTTATGCCAAGGCGCGGGCCGGCGAAATCAAGGAGTTCACGGGCATTTCCAGCCCCTATGAGGCCCCCGAGCAACCCGAGCTGCGGGTGGACACCGGCGCCCAGAGCCTGGACGACTCGGTGGACGCGGTGCTCAGCTACCTTGCGGCTCAGGGCGTGATCCCGCAGGGGAGCTGAACACCGGCACCTCCCCGGCCCGCAACTGCTCGCCCCAAGCATCAAGAAAGGTTTTGGCGCAGCTGGCCACCGGCACCGCCAGCAGCAAACCAAGCAAATCGCCCAGCCCCAGCAGGCTGCCCAGCCGCGCTCCCACCGGCAGGCTGATCAGCAGCCAGGCGGGCTGCAGACCCACAATCCGGCCCATCAGGCGGGGCTGGATCACCTGATCCACCACCTGCCCCACGCTGATGGCCGCGGCCAGCACCTCTAGACCGGTGCGGGGATCATCGAGGGCAAGCAGCAAGCTCACCAGCAGGATCGTGAGGGCGCTGGCGTAGGGCACCAGGGTGGTGAAGCCAATCGCCACCGCAAACAGCACTCCATAGGGAATGCCCAGCAGGGTGAACACCACGATCTGGGCAACGCTGAGAATCAGGGCCAGCAACACCTGGCCGGCGAAGTAGCCGCGGAAGGTACGGTTCAAGGTCGTGACCACGAGGCTGCGCACCCGTGGCGGCAGCCACTGGGCCAGGCCAGCACTGATGCCCTCCCCCCCCAACAGCAGGAACACCGCCAGCACCAGCACGATCACGGTGTTCACCGTGAGTCCCACGGTGGCGCCAAGCAAGCTCAGCAGCTGCTGACTGACCTGGCGGGCTAGCTGGCTGGTGCGGGTGAGCAGTTCGCTGCTGAGGTCGCCGAAATCACTGGGTAGCCCGCGGGTCCCAGCCCAGGCCTGCAACTGCTGCAAAAGGGTTTCCCCCTGGGCCAACCAGCCCGGGAGGGCCGTGATCAACTCCCCCAACTGCTCGATCAGCCGCGGCACCAGCCAGACGGCCGCCAACGCGAGCAGGCCAAAGCTGAGACCCACCACCAATCCGTAGGCCAGCCAGCGCGGCAAACCGCGGCCCATCAGCCAGCGGCTGGGCAAATCCAGCAGGAAGGCAATCAACGCCGCTCCCATAAACAGGGCCGGAAACGGGGCCAGGGGCAACAGCAGCTGGCGCAGCACCCACAGGTTGAGCACCAGCAAGGGCAGGGCCAGGCCTGCCTTGAGCCAGGGGGGCAGAACGAGCCGTTCCAACATCAGCCCATCTGCTCTAGGTAGGCCCGGCTGCCCAGCTGCTGCAGGCGGCTGTCCTTGGCCGTTACCTGGCCGTGCAACCCATCGCGGTAGTCCGCGATCTCCTGGGCGAGGCGGGGATCGGCAGTGGCGAGGATCTGGGCCGCCAGCAGGCCAGCGTTGAGGCCATTACCGATCGCCACCGTGGCCACCGGGATACCAGCGGGCATCTGCACAATCGAATGGAGCGAATCCACACCCGACAGGGCCCGGCTTTGCACCGGCACGCCGATCACCGGCAGGGTGGTGAGTGCGGCCACCATGCCGGGCAGATGGGCGGCGCCGCCTGCGCCGGCGACGATTACCTTGAAGCCGCGCCCGCGCGCCATCTGGGCAAATTCCACCATCTCCAGGGGAGTGCGATGGGCCGAGAGCACCCGCACCTCTACCGCCACCCCAAACTGCTCCAGCACCTGCACCGCCGGCTGCATGGTGGGCAGGTCGGAATCGCTGCCCATCACCACTGCCACCTGGGGTGCAGGGGCAGCTTGGGGCGATCCCGATGACGGACCAGCAGAAGGGAAGGCAACCACACGGCCGCAGGCGGAGAATGGCATTGTCCCGTCTGGCGGCCCTTCTGCCCATGCGCTGGCTCAGCAATGTGCGACTGCCCCAGGCCCTGCGCTGCAGCCATGGCGCCAACCAGCGCTGGCGCATCGGCCTTGACGACGACGATCTGATCAGCCTGGTGGAGCCTTTGCCCGCCGGTAGCCGGGCCGCCGGTGACGACTGGCACGGCGACTGGCTCAGCCCGGCCGGGGTGGATCTACAGATCAACGGCGGCCTGGGCCTGGCTTTCCCGGAGCTCACGCCGGCCGATCTCCCCCAGCTGGAGGCCCTGCTGGAGCTGCTCTGGCGCGATGGTGTCGAAGCGATCTGCCCCACCCTGGTGACCTGCGGCGTTGCACCCCTGCGCCAGGCCCTGGCCGTGCTGGCCGAAGCGCGAGCAGCCCACCGACCGGGCCGCTGCCAGCTGCTGGGCGCCCACCTGGAGGGCCCCTTCCTGGAGCCCAGTCGCCGGGGCGCCCACCCCGCCAGGCACCTGGCTGCCCCCAGCCTGGCCGCCCTGCTGCAGCGCATCGACGGCTTTGAAAGCGACATCGACCTGGTGACCCTGGCCCCGGAACTGGAGGGGGCTGGCGCCGTGATCACCGCCCTGGCCGAGCGGGGAATCGTGGTGAGCCTGGGCCATAGCGCGGCCACGGAAGCCCAGAGCCACGCCGCCTTCGCTGCCGGCGTGACGATGCTCACCCATGCCTTCAACGCCATGCCTGACATGCACCGGCGCGCGCCAGGGCCGGTGGCGGCTGCCGCCCTGCGGGGGGATGTTGCCATCGGCCTGATCGCCGATGGGGTGCACGTGGCCCCCACCATGGCGGTGCTGCTGCAGCGGCTGGCTCCAGAGCAGGTGGTGCTGGTGAGCGATGCCCTGGCCCCCTACGGTCTCGGCGAAGGCCAGCACCGCTGGGATGAGCGCTTGCTGATCGTGGCCGACGGCAGCTGCCGGCTGGAAGATGGCACCCTGGCCGGCGTCACCCTGCCGCTGCTAGAGGGGGTGCGTCGCCTGGCCCAGTGGACCGGTGAGCCGGCCCGGGCCATCGCCGCGGCCACCGTGCTGCCCCGGCGGGTGCTGGGCGATGACCGCAGCCTCGACCAGATGCTGCTGGGCATGCCCATGGCGGAAACCCTGCGCTGGCGGGAAGGGCCCGCCGGGCTCAGCTGGCAGCGGCCCGGGGCAGAAGTCACTCCCTAGGATCCGCGCCACGAGCGGATATTCCCATGGCCCCCGACCAGCTACTGGAAGCCAACCAGGCCGAAAAACTCGAGGTGAAGGGCTACTTCGAAACCACCGGCTTTGAGCGCTGGAACCGCATCTACAGCGACAGCGACGACGTCAACCGGGTACAGCGCAACATCCGCATCGGCCACCAAAAAACAGTGGACAACGTGCTGGCCTGGCTGCAGGATCAGGGCGGATTGGAGAGCCGCAGCTTCTGTGATGCCGGCTGCGGCGTAGGCAGCCTGACGCTGCCTTTAGCCCAGCTGGGTGCGGGCTCAATCGCCGCCTCCGACCTCTCCGCTGCGATGGTGCAAGAAGCTCAGCGCCGCGCTGGTGAGCTGGGCGTGAAGCCCGGTCAGATCAGCTTCCTGGCCTCCGATCTCGAGAGCCTCGAGGGTCGCTACGACACGGTGATCTGCCTGGATGTGTTCATCCACTACCCCCAGGCCCCGGCCGAGGAGATGGTGCGCCACCTGGCTTCGATGGCGGAGCGGCACCTGATCGTGAGCTTTGCTCCATACACGCCGCTGCTAGCCCTGCTCAAGGGCATCGGCCAGCTGTTCCCAGGCCCCAGCAAGACCACCCGCGCCTACACCTTGCGCGAGGCGGGCATCGTGGCCGCCGCCGCAGAAGCCGGCTTCAAGCCCATGCGCCGCAGTCTCAACAAGGCGCCGTTTTACTTCTCAAGGCTGATCGCCTTCGAGCGGGCCTGAGATTGGATCTCTCACTCCTTCTAATCCCCGCACTGCTGGGCTCCGGTGCGGTGGGCACGGGCCTTGCCCGCCGCCATCAGGCCCGCAAGCTGGCCCATCTGCTGGATGCCCGCACATCCAGCGTTGCCGAGCTGATTGACCTCCAAGCCACGGTGGCCGAGGAGATGGGTGAGGGCTCCTTTCAAGAGCGGGTGAAACTCTCAGCGGAGATAGTCTGCGCCGAACCGCTCACGGCCCCTTGGAGCGGCGAACCCTGCGTGGCGTTCATCGACACCACCACCTGCCTGATGGAAGTGCGCACGGAAACGACCCGCACCGACAGTGACGGCAACAGCCGCACCGAGGTGAGCTGGGAACGCCGGGAGGAAACCCTAGACAAGCTGGAGCGCCGGCAAGGGTTTGAGCTGCGCCAGGGCAGCCAGAGCCTGCTGCTCAAACCCGATGACGCCGACCTGGAACTGGAAACAGTCTTCGCGGAAGTGGAACCACCCACCCGCCGGGACACGGCCGACACTCGCCAACTGGGCATCCGCCGCGAAGAGGCGATCCTGCGGGCCAGCGGCATGGCTTTCGTGGTTGGGGAATGCCGTGATGCCAGTGGGGAACTGCTTCTACAAGCACCACAGACCGGGGGCTTGTTTGTGGTGCGCCGCGGCAATGAAGAAGAGTTCAGCCGTGCTATTCGCCGCTGGCGGCGTATCTGGATGGTGAGCACCTGGGTGTTGGCGGGGATCGCCATAATCCTGCTGCTGACAAGCCTTTAAACCAAGCCACGGCCGCCGCCTTCATCGCTGCCATTCCCCCTGCTCCGAGAGCAGGATTGTTCCGGACCGACTCACCTCAAGGCGGCCATCGTCCGAAACCACATAGACGTAGACGCCATGGCGGAACTCATAGCCAAGAAAGCGGCAGGGCGTAAGACCATCAGTACATGTCACATGAAGCATTTCCCCCATCAGACGCAGCGATGCGCCACTTTGCCGATCAACCCCGAGATAACTCACGCGATCACACACCACCGTGCCCTCGGGGCAACGACGGTTCACAACCACACGAAAGCGCGGGGTGACCAACACCTCTCCCCTTGAATCAAGCAATCGATCCAGGAGGGACTGCAAACTCCACTCCGTACGAGAGTTGCGGTCATCGCCATAAGCAATGTCACTGATCAGCCAAGCATTGGCCGATCTGCGCAACACGAGATTGACAACTCGATCAGAGGCGCGCTGAGGGCCCAATCCAGCCCGAACAGCCACCTGAGCCTGCAAGCGACCATTCCCTTCCATTCGGCATCGCTGGAGTTGATAACCGTAAGAGCTGCCCTGAACCCCATTGAAAGGGTCGCTGTCGAGGAAGACCTCCGCGGTAGGTGCGAGGCGGAAAGCCGCCTGCAGATCCGCATAGAAAGCCGACACAAAAAGCTGCTGCTGCTGCTGCAGTTGATCGCGATAGGCATCGCCCGCATTGATATACCAGTCGTAAAGCTGGGTCACGGTGCGGGCTGCCTCAGCAGGACATCCCGAGGCCGCAGGCGCCGCCGCAGTGCCCCCACCAGCGGCGCAAGCCACAGCAATCAATCCCAGAGAGATAGAGGCCAAACGGGAAACAGGGAGAGGCATCAAACGAAAGTCTTCAACGCAGCAATTTCATCGATCCGCCAAGAGTCTGTACTCACCCAATCGGCCAACTGCACCAACTTCAAGCGCACGACCATCACTCCCGCGTCAGAAGCCATCTCGCCAGACATAGACACAACATTTTGCAAAGTGCCGAAGAAACAAAGCGACCCAGGTGCTAAAAGATTTAAGGCAACAGCCATCCGCATGCTCATCCCAGAGAAGATCAAAACTGGAAGACTGAGGAATGCAACACTGCATCGCACGACTGCACCACGCCTTACTGGCCACAACCGGCTGCTTAGGACTTGCCCTCACGCCGTCAGCGGGCCTCGCCTGGGAACCGGGAGACGACTGGCGTGATAGCCAATGCCGCAGCACCAGCGATGCAAGAGGAAATCCCGTGGAAGTGTGCCAGGGGATCTATGACGGCAACAAGGTTTATCTTGGCGCCTACTGGAGCGATGACTCGGAAGTGGTCGGCCCCTGCTCCCCGGAGGATTCCACACCAATAGAGTTCAAAGGCATGTCCAAATCCGTCGCAAAGACCTGGGTTAAAACATATTGTCCCTAAACAATCATTCCGCCACCTCCGGCGAGAATATGGCTCGCAAAGATGGCGGCAACGATGTTGTCCATTTGCAAGACTGACACCCCTGATTGGGCAAGCTGATGCAACCAACATGTAGACCACATCAGCTGTGTGAATACGGCTCTAATGGCGGTGGCCACTGACATCGCCACCGCCTCCAACCATGCATCACAGCAGCGTTCCAGCAAGGTGAGTTGGCTGATCCCAGGCCTGACCCAGCAGGCGATCGAGGCGCTTCCGACCTCTCCGCTGCGATATTGCAAAAGCCGAGCGCCACGCTTGTTGTCTGGACGTCAAGCACTGCCAGATCAGCCTTGTGGCCTCAGGGCTCGAGGGACTAAGGGGCTTTTGCTTTAAAGCATCGGCCAGCTGTTCCCCGGCCCCAGCAAGACCACCCGCGCCTACACCTTGCGCGAAGCGGGCATCGTGGCCGCCGCCGCAGAAGCCGGCTTCAAGCCCATGCGCCGCAGTCTCAACAAGGCGCCATTTTACTTCTCAAGGCTGATCGCCTTCGAGCGGGCCTGAGCAACCTAGGTAACGGCGCGCACCACCCGAAACGTCAGGTTGAGGCGCTGCTGCTGCAGCCGCAGCCGGCGCGGCAGAGCGTGCTGCCACCACAACTGGGTGGGGGGCTCCATCAACAGCAAATCGCCGTTGTGCAACGGAATGTTGAACGGGGTGCAATCGCCAAAACCAGCAGGCGACGGGCAGGCACCGGAGACGACAGCGGCCCGGTGGCGCGGGCTGGGCTGGGGCCGCAGGCGGAAGTCGCGGGAGGCGCCGAGGCTGAGGGAGGCGATCGGGGCGGTGGGCTCGAGCTCAGGTTCATCGTCCGCATGCCAGCCCATGGCGTCGCGGCCATCGCGGTAGCGATTGAGCAGCAGGGAGTTGAAGCGCCAGCCCGTAAGCACCTGCAGGGCCTCGCGCAGCTCGGAGGCAGCCGGCGACCAGGGCTCAATCACGTTGGCCAGGCCGCTGTAGCTGTAGCCGCAGCCGGGATCGGCCATCCAGCAGGTGAGCCGCGGCAGCAGATGACGGCGGCCGTAAATCGTGATCGCCTCCTGCTTCCAGGGCACCTCGAGCTGCAGGCGCTCCAGCAGCTCAGCCGCGGCACTGGGGGCCAGCCAGGCCGGCCAGTGGCGCAGGTGCAAGCCCGGAGCTTGAACTTCAGCCATCGGCAGTTAAGCGCAGGGCCGCGGGCAACGGCGCCTCCAGCGCAAGCAGGCCGCCATCGGGGCAGACCAACCGCAGCCGGTGGGCATGCAGGTAGTAGCCACCATCCCCCGGCAGGGCCTGGTCGCAGGCCACACCACCCGGCCCGTAGAGCGGATCGCCCAGCAGGGGCGCCCCGGCCGCGGCGGTGTGGATGCGGATCTGGTGGGGCCGGCCCGTAGCGATCGTGACCTCCACCAGCCAGGCCAGCGCGCCCCGCTCCAGCAGGCGCAGCGCGCTGGAGGCGGGCAGGGCGGCGGGATCAGTGGGAGCCGCAGCCCAAATGGTGCCCAGGCGCCCATGGGCACAGCGACCAATCGGTGTGGTGAGGCTGAGCTGTTGGTCGGGCTCCAGCACCAGCAAGGGGGACTCGGGGACCGGGGGCTGAAGCAGGGCCCGGTAGGTCTTGGTGCAGCGGCGTTGCGCCGTGCTCTCCCGCAGCAGGGCACTGAGCCAGGCGCGGCTGGCGGAAAGGCGGGCACACACCAGCAGGCCGGAGGTGAAGCGGCCCAGGCGGTGCAGCGGGCGCGCCTCGGGCCAGCGGGCCTGCAGCTGGGCCAGGCAGGTGTGCTCCAGGAAGCCGCCGGCCGGCAGCACCGGCAAGCCGCTTGGCTTGTTGAACACCAGCAGGTCGCCGTTGTCGAACAGGGGGCTGGTCAACACCGGCACGGCCGCCTCCTGCCAGGGGGGCCGATGCCAGACCAGCCCATCTCCGGCTGCGAGGGCCACATCGGCCTGAAGCTGCTGGCCGTTCCTGTAAATCTCGCCGGCGGCGAGGCGCTGCAGCCAATCACTAGGTGTTGAATGGCGATAGCAACCGGCGTAAAAAGCGCTGACGCTCTGGCCGGCGGCCCTGGGGGCGATGCGATCCCTGTAGGCGAAGCCGCCATTGAGGGCAGGCGCCAACGAACCTGTATCAGTCGACAAGACTGGTTCAGTCAACAAGCCCGTGCTCGAGGGCGTAGCGCACCAGTTCGGTGCGGCTGGCGGTGCCGGTTTTGATGAATAGCCGGCTGACGTATTTCTCTACGTTGCGGATCGAGGTTTCCAGCCGCCGGGCGATCTCTTTATTCATCATCCCCTCGGCCACCAGCTGCAACACGCTGGCCTCCCGCGGGGTGAACACATGCTCGGATGCGGAGGCTGGCTTCTTGGCACTGCCCGTGGCTAGCAGGGAGCGAATCTCGGTGATCTGCTTAGACAACTGGCCGATATCGGCGTCAGCGAAGCGGGCGGCCTCCGCCAGCAGGCGCTGCTGGCGCTTGACGACGTTGTTGACCCGGGCCACCAACTCATCGGGATCGAAGGGTTTGGGGATGTAGTCGTCGCAGCCGGCCTGGAATCCGGTGACGCGATCAGCCGTCATGCCCTTGGCGGTGAGGAAGATCACCGGCGTGCCACCCAGGCGCTCGTCAGCGCGCAACTTCTGGAGCAGCCCGTAGCCATCGAGGCGGGGCATCATCACGTCGCTGAGGATTACATCGGGCAGCATCTCCTGGGCCACGGTCCAGCCCTCCTCACCATCGTTGGCGGTGGTGACCGCGAAGCCCACATCTTCCAGATAGGCCTTTACCGCAGTGCGCAGGCCGGGCTCATCGTCGACCAGCAGCAGGCGCACGAGCGTCACTTCTGGTTCCTGGGCCGGGGTCAGATCTGGGTTCATGGCGACCACTCTGCAGGTACCAGTCGGCAGGCACCAGTGTGCAGGCGCTCAGCGGGAGCGTCCAGGCAAGATCTGCTCGGATTCCCGCAAGCTGCCGCTATAGCCGAGCTGGCGGGCCAGGGGCCCCAGGCCAGCGGGATCCTTACCGGCTTGCTCGGGGAAGCAGGTGGCCCACCACACCAGGTGGTCGACGCGATTGGCGGTCGTGATCTCGCCGCCGGGGTTTAGCTCTCGCACGTAAAAATTGGCGCCATCGCTGGTAACCCGCATCGGCGCTGAAGGGGTACAGCGGATCGTTTCACTGCGCACCTTGACGTCGTTGGGCTGCTCATCCCAAAGCTTGATGCGCCACAGGCCGGGGGTCGCGGCATCGGCCACGGCCCCATAAATACCAATCGCCTGCTTGCCGCCCAGGCCGGGGCGCTCCTGCAGCAGCAGCAGTCCTGGCGGCCGGGCATCCTCGGGCCGCACCCCGCCGCCCTCGGCCCAGCTGGGCGGCGTCAGCAGCGCGGCAAGGGCCACCAGCAATAGGGTTCTGGTCGGCAACATGGAAGCCTGCAAGCACCCCATGCTCGCCTACCTCGACCACCACGCCACTACTCCCTGCGATCCAGCGGTGGTGGCGGCGATGGCGCCCTGGTGGAGCGAGCACTGCGCCAACCCAGCCAACCGCCTTTATCGCCCGGCCCTGGAAGCTGCCGCCGCCGTGGAGCGGGCCCGGGGCCAGCTGGCCCGAGTGCTGGGCAGCAGCGCCGAAACCGTTATCTTCACCAGCGGCGCCACCGAAGCCAACAACCTGGCCCTCAAGGGGGTGTGCGAAGCGGCCCTGGCAGCTGGCAACCTCCGCCGGCGACTGGTGAGCCTGGTGAGCGAACACCGGGCCGTGCTCGACCCCCTGGCCTATCTGGGGCGCCATGGGTTTCCGGTGAGCCTGGTGCCCATCCAGCCCGATGGCCTGGTGGATCTGGCCCAGCTGGAGGCGGCCCTCGGCGACGACGTGCTGCTGCTGAGCGTGATGGCCGCCAACAATGAAATCGGCGTGCTCCAGCCCCTGGCCGCCATCGCCGCCCTCTGCCGGCAGCGGGGAGTGCTGCTGCACGTAGACGCGGCCCAGGCCGCCGGCCACATCCCGCTTGCCATCGACGAACTGGGCATCGACCTGCTCAGCCTCAGTGGCCACAAGTTTTATGGACCCAAGGGAATTGGGGCCCTGCTGGTGCGCCCGGGGCTCCAGCTGGCTGCCCAGCTCCATGGGGGCGGCCAGCAGGACGGCCGCCGGGCCGGCACCCTGCCGGTGCCCCTGGTGGTGGGGCTAGGCCAAGCACTGCTGGGGGCTGAGGCAGATCGGGAGGAGCGGGCCGGGCGGCTGGGAACCCTGCGGGACCAGCTCTGGGAGGGCCTGCGCGACCTCGGCGGGATAGAGCTCAACGGCGATGGCGCACCCCGGCTGGCCCACAACCTGAACGTGACGGTGCAGGGGGTAGACGGCACGCGCCTGCACCGGCTGCTGCGCCAGCGGCTCGCCGTGAGCAGCGGCTCGGCCTGCAGCCAGGGCTCCCCCTCCCACGTGCTGGCCGCCCTGGGCCGCAGCCGTCAGCAGGCGGCCGCCTCGATCCGCTTCGGGCTGGGGCGGGGCAGCAGCGATGCCGAGATCACCCTGGCCATCGAAACGGTTGCGGCCGCGGTGCGGGAGCTGCGCTGAAGGCAGAAGCCAGCTGGATTATTCAAAGCATCACAACTGGGATGCGCCCTGCTGTCTCCATCGCTACCGTCCGGCCCATCTGCCCTTGATCATGGCCCTGACTCCCTCCAGCGAAAGCCGACTGCACGTGCTCCAGGCCGTGGAAGAAGGCTGGGCTGCTTTTTGCCGCGCCCCCTGGGCTTTTTTGCTGTTTGAGGCCCTCTCCGCCCTGATCCTGCTGCCCTTCGCAGCCCTGGCCGCCGTGGGAGGGGCACGCCTAGCCAGCGTGAATGAGGTGATGGCTGTTCATCCCACCGGCGCCTGGGCCGCCCTGATCGTGGGCTTGATCGGCTACGTGATCATTGCCCTCTGGACCGTGGTTGGCCTGACCCGCGGCGCCTGGCTGAGCCTGGAGGGCCGCAAGCCCTGCTTCGCCGATTTCACCCGCTGGGACCGTCCCGCCAGCGCCCGCCTGCTCGGTTCCGGGATCTTGCTGGCGATCCTGGTGGCTGTGGCCGGGGCGATCGCCACCCTGATCGGGGCAGGCCTGGGCAAGCTCAACGAAGCCCTCAGCGTGATCCCCATGATCGTGGTGGCGATCTTCTACATCTGGCTGCTGGTCACCCAGAAGTTCCTGATCCAGGTGTCGCTGCTGGGCACCGCTAATCCCACCAAAACCATTGGTTCTGGCGTGAACGTGGTGAATCCCAGCTGGTGGCTGGTGCTGTGGCTCGGAATCATCGAGGGCGTGGTCCACACCATCGGCGGCCTGTTCAGCTACGGCGGCCTGCTGGTGGTGGTGCCCCTGGTGTTGTGCATCTCCACCGCCGCCTTCCGCCAGCTGTTTGGCGCCGAAGACCGCACCGGCCTGATCGGCTGATACAGCCTTAGCTGCACCTATCTATCCCTCCTCAGCACGGCGGGAGATGCGCAGCCTGGCGCTGCGGCTGCGCGGATTGGCTTCGGCCTCCTCGGGGCTTGCCTTGATCGCCTTGCGCGTTACCCGCTCCAGCCGATCGTCGGCCAGAAAGGCCGTTTTCACTCGCCGATCTTCAAGGGAGTGGAAGCTGATCACAGCCAGCAGCCCGCCTGGCTCCAGCCAGTTGGGGGCGCTGTGCAACAGCTTGTCCAACACCCCCAACTCATCGTTTACGGCAATGCGCAGGGCCTGAAAGGTGCGTGTGGCTGGATGGATGCGACCGCGGCGGGCCGCCGGTGGGTAGCAACCGGCCACCAGGTAGGCCAGCTCGGCGGTATGGCGCTGCGCCCAGGGCCCCTGCTCCTTGATCTTGCGGGCGATACGGCGCGACAGCCGCTCCTCGCCGTAGGCGTAGATCAGATCTGCCAGCTCGCTCTCGCCGGCACGATCAATCAGCTCCCCAGCCGTCTCGCCGCGCTCGGGGTTCATGCGCATGTCGAGCGGCCCCTCGAGCCGGAAGCTGAAGCCCCGGGCCGCCACGTCCAGCTGGGGACTGCTCACCCCCAGATCGGCCAGCACCGCTACGGCCGGCTCAGCCGGTAAGTAATCGGCGAAGTTGGCGGCCACGATTGTGACCCGATCGCCAAATGGGGCGAGGCGCTCGGCGGCGGCGGCACGGGCGCTTGGGTCCTGGTCCAGCCCCACAAGTCGCAAGCCGGGATGGGCCTGCAGCAGCAGCGCGCTATGGCCGCCGCCGCCGAGGGTGCAGTCGATCAGCAGGCCTGCTGGCAAGCAAGCAAAGCCCGCCAGCACCGCCTCGGCCAGCACGGGCACATGTTCAAACAAGCCACTGCTGGCGGGATCAGCCATGGCCATTCAGCGGCGGCGGCGGTGGGGAGAAGCCCAACGAGCCAGCCGCTGGCCCAAGCCATGGCGAAAGCGACCCCACCAGCTGGGCGCAGGGCGAAAGCGGCGGCAGAGCTCGGGCAGCTCCCGCTCCAGTTCCGGATGACCAAGCACCTGGAGCAGGGTCTGCAACAGACCGAGTTCCGCCGCCTTTCCCTGGCCATCCGCCGCCGCAAACAGGCAGTAGCAGCGGGCGATCGCTAGCTGCTGGCTGGGGTCTGAGATGGCGGCAAGGCTGGCGGCGATCCGCTGGGGATCGGGTGAGCCATGCAGATCCGCGCTCTGGCGCTGGGCATCGCTGAGGCGCAGGCTTTTGAGGCAGAAGTAAAAAAGCTCCCATTCCTCCTGGTCAAAATCGCCATCGGCCAGGCTGAGGGCACGGGCGCCCTGCAGGATCGCCAACCCAACCTGGCTGCTCTCCTCCCCGGTGGGAAGCACTGCCGTGAGGCTGTCGGTGAGCAGCTGCCGCTGCCGGACTGCCCGGAGCTGGTGTGGAGCGAGCAGCCAGCGCGAAAGGGCTGCAGCTGCCGGTGCCGCCATCTTTCGCAAAGGCGCTGGCTGGTGCTGACCCATGGTTTGCGCGGATTCAACACTGCCCCACCAAGCTTAGGAGCCGTATCCGGGGGCGCTGCTGCGATCTTCGCCGTCGCTGATCGTCTGACGGGCCCTTCCTTCCTAAGATCCCTTCAAAGCGCTTAACCCCTCGGCCCCATGACGCAGCTGGAGACGCGCACGGAGCCGATGGTGGTCAACTTCGGCCCCCACCACCCCTCGATGCACGGGGTGCTGAGACTGGTGGTGACCCTCGATGGCGAGGACGTGGTCGATTGCGAGCCGGTAATCGGCTACCTGCACCGCGGCATGGAGAAGATTGCCGAGAACCGCACGAACGTGATGTTCGTGCCCTATGTGAGCCGCATGGACTACGCGGCCGGCATGTTTTATGAGGCGATTGTGGTCAACGCACCTGAGCGGCTGGCAAATGTGCCCGTGCCCAAGCGCGCCAGCTACATCCGGGTGCTGATGCTGGAGCTCAACCGCATCGCCAACCACCTGCTCTGGCTTGGCCCCTTCCTGGCGGACGTGGGCGCCCAGACGCCATTTTTCTACATTTTCCGCGAGCGGGAAATGATCTACGACCTTTGGGAAGCGGCCACCGGCCAGCGGCTGATCAACAACAACTATTTCCGCATTGGCGGCGTGGCTGCCGATCTGCCCTACGGCTGGCTGGAAAAGTGCCTCGACTTTTGCGATTGGTTCGGCCCCAAGATCGACGAATACGAAAAGCTAATTACCAACAACCCAATCTTCCGTAAGCGAATTGAGGGTCTAGGTGTGATCAGCCGCGAGATGGCGATCAATTGGAGCCTGTCGGGGCCGATGCTGCGCGCCTCTGGGGTGCCCTGGGACCTGCGCAAGGTCGACCACTACGAGTGCTACGACGACTTCGACTGGGACGTGGTCTGCGAACAGGAGGGCGACTGCTACGCCCGCTACCGGGTGCGCGTCAAGGAAATGCGCGAATCCCTCAAGATCCTGCGCCAGGCCTGCGCCATGATCCCCGGTGGAGCTACCGAGCACCTAGAAGCCCGCCGCATGGCCGAAGGCAAGGGCAGCGAATATGCCGGCTTTGATTATCAATACGTAGCCAAGAAAGTAGCCCCCACCTTCAAGATTCCCGAGGGTGAGCTTTATACCCGCCTGGAATCGGGCAAGGGCGAAATCGGGGTTTACCTGCAGGGCAACAACGACGTCACCCCCTGGCGTTTCAAGATCCGCGCCGCCGACTTCAACAACCTGCAAATCCTGCCCCACATCCTCAAAGGGGCCAAGGTTGCCGACATCATGGCCATCCTCGGCTCCATCGACGTGATCATGGGGTCGGTTGATCGCTGATTCGAGCTGCTGGCTGCTGCTCTGCCGGACCGTCCGCTTTGGGGACACGGATGCGGCCGGGGTGATGCATTTCCACCAGCTGTTGCGCTGGTGTCACGAGGCTTACGAAGAAAGCCTGGAGCGCTATGGCCTGCCTGCCGCTGAAATCTTTCCCACCCCGGGGCAGATACCAGCCATTGCCCTGCCGCTCGTGCATTGCAGCGCCGACTTCCTCGCTCCCCTTATCTGCGGCGACCCCCTAGCAATCCAGCTGGAACCCAGGCGCCTGGATTCCGGCAGCTTCGAGGTGCACTACAACTTCCGCAGCGGCGAGAGGGCTGCAGCCAAGGCACTCACCAGGCACCTGGCGATCGAGACGGCCAGCCGCCGGCGCTGCCCCTTGCCAGCTGGGGTGCAGCGCTGGCTGGAAGCATCGAGCCTGGGCCAGGGCATCCAGCCCCTTTAGGGTCGGCTGAACACGTAGAGCAGCGCCGCCAACTGCAGGGGCAACAGGGATGCCATCAGCGCCAGCGGATGCAAGCAGTCGTGAGGAATAGCTGCAGCCAGACCAAAACTGAGGGCCCCAGCTCCAGACAAAAGCAATAAAACGGGAGCCCGCGCTAAGGCCTCAGAACCAATCTTTTTGGCCATCTAGGTATTCGGCTTCAAATTCAGTATTTGATTTCGTCAAATAAATGATGCCTTCAACAATGCCAATGACTTGAAAAATAAAATAACCAACCCCACAGGTCAGCAGCGATACCACCAACATGATTACCGCCGGCTTGGTGTAGCCAAGAATAAATTTGTGCACCCCAAACGCGCCCAGAAAGATTCCGGTGAGACCCGCCGCCAACTTCTTATTGCTGATTTCGGTCTCAGACAGGCTCGACATCGACTGACGCAGGAGAGACGACCTGAACAGCTTTTAGCTGATCAACCCAGGCCCGCCAACGATTTTGTTGCCATTTGCCCAGCTCCGCTGGCGCCAGCTCGGGGCAGAGCAGCCAGCGGCCTGGGCGCTCGGCCGGTGGCCAGGGATCACAAAGCTTCTGCAACGCCAACTGCAGCTCCTCCCAGCCCTGCTGGGGCGAGCCGGGCCGCACCAGGGCTACCAGTCGCTGGCCCCAGTCGGGATCATCGATTGGCAGCAGCAAAAGCGCCTGCAGTGGCAAGCCGGCGGCCTGGGCCAGCTGCGCCAGCCGCTGCTCCAGCAGCTCGGGAAACACGGTTTCACCGCCGCTGTGAATGGCCCCATCGAGGCGCCCCAGCAGCTCCAGCCCCGCTGGCCCTAGCCGGCCAGCATCGCCACTGCGCCACCAGCCATCGGCAGTGCGCGGCAGGGGCTTGAGCCGGCCAGCCTCCAGCCAGCCCGGACTGAGCCGCTCACAGCGCACCTCAAGGGCCTGCTCCGCCCCTAGCCGCAGCTCCACACCTTTTAACTGCAGACCGCAGCCCGATGCGCCCGCCAGGAAAGCCTCCGGCGCCAGGGCACACACCATCGCCGCCGTTTCCGTGGCCCCGTAGCAAGGGGCGAGCCTCAACCCGGCCAGCCTGGCCCGCTCCGCCAGCGCCGGTGGCAGCGGCGCCCCACCCACCCAAATCAACGCCAACTGCTGCAGCCAGGCCACGCCCTCGGCAGCAGCCAGCAGCCGCTGCAGCTGGGTGGGCACCAGGGAAAGCAAGGCCGGGCGGTCTGGATCCAGCGGGGCAGCCGCAGCCAACATGGCCGGATCGCGCATCCAGGCCGGATCGAGGCGCTGGTGGCCGGCGCCCCAGTGCTGGGCCCGCACCCAGGGCAGCAGACCACTGACGTGATGCAAAGGCAGGGGGTTGAGCTGCAGGCAACTCGCCGGATCCAGCCCCAACCCCTCCAGCCAGTGGCCAGTGGTCGACGCCGAAGCCTGCAGGTGGGCCAGGGGCTGCAGGCACCAGCGGCGACCGCCCGTGCTGCCGCCACTACCCAGCACCACCCCCGGCCCCCAACGCTCCTGCAGGGGACCAAGGCCATCGGGCCCGATGGCCGCCGCCAAAGCCTGCTGGTCGCTGGCGGCCGGGCCCGCCAAGGCCGCCAGGCGGCCGGCATCCCAGAGCTTTTGCAACTGCTCGGGCGTCATTGCTGCTGTTCTGCGGCAGTCCACACCACTTCCGGATCGGCGCTGGCCAGGGCTCCGGGAGCTTGCCAACCCGGCGCCAAGCCCGGCGCCGCCGGTGTGGGGCCCTCGGCCTGCAGGGCTGCCAGATGCTCGAGCCAGCGGCGGCCGATGCCGGTTTCAAAAGCTGTGCTGAGCATCAGCAGCGGCCTGCCCCGCTCCAGGGCCGCCAGCAGCACTCGGGGATCCCCCTCCTGGCTGGGGCGGCGCACCTGCCAGCCCGGCCAACTGCAGCGCAGGCCCGGGTCGCACTGCAACGATTCATCCAGAGCCACGGGCACCTGGGCCGCCAAGGCCTCCAGGCCCGCCTGGTCGGCCGGGGCCAGGGGCTGCTCCAGCCACTGCAGCCGCGGCTCACCCGCCAAACGCCCGGCCCAGGCCGCCGCAGTGGCCCGGCTCCAGCCGCCATTGGCATCAAGGCGCAGGCGGGCGGTTGCTGGCAGGCGCTGCAGCAGCTGCTCCAGCAGCTCGCGCTCCAAACCATCGGCGCAAACGGCCAGCTTCCACTTGAACACCGGAGCCGGCCCCAGCTCGGGCGCAAGCTGCTCCAAAACCTCAATGGCGGCTGGTCCTGCCGGCAGCAGCACGGCCGCAGCGGGCGGCGGCAGCCAGCGGCGCTGCGGCAAGCCGGCTAGCTCGGCCAGGGCAGCCCCGAGGGCAAAGGCAAGGGTTGGGGGCAACTGGCCCGCCTGCAGCAACCTCTCGAGTTCGGCTGCCTCATAGCTGGCATCCAAAGCAGCGAGAGCCGCCGCCAATGGCTCCAGCTGGCCATCGAGGGGCGCGGCCTCGCCCCAGCCCAGATCGCCCTGGGAGCTCTGCAAGCGCAGCAGCCAGCCGCGCCGCTGCTGCACGATGCCCGCAGCCGTAACCAGGGGCTGGGGCAGGGCGAAGCCGAAGGGCCGCCACTGCAACTGCAGCAGGCCCCCCTGGCTCATCCTGTGAAGCGCCCCAGGGCCAGGCCCAGGGCCAAACCCAAACCATTGAGCGCCTGAAAGCGCAGGGCCAGAAATTTGCTGCCGCTGATCCGCCCAGGCTCGCCATGGTGGCGCTGCAACAGGGCGATCAGCTGACGGGCCGGCGCCAGGCCGATCACGCCGAGCAGGGCCGTGAGCGGCCACTGACCCAGCAGCACCGGCGCCCACTGCAGGGCCAGGCAGCCGGCCACAAACCAAGGCACCAACCCCGAGGCAGCCGCCGTACCCAGATGCACCACCGGCGAACGCTTGCCATGGGCGGCGTCCTCCTCAACCTGGTGGAAATGGGAGCAGAACAGCACCAGGGTGGTGGCGAGGGCCGGGCCACTGCCAAGGGCCAGGGCGATGCGCCAGGGCACCCCGCTCGCCCCCGCTGGCGCCAAAGCCAGCAGGCCGGCGGCGGTGGCCAAGGGGCCGAAAGCAAGCCAGCAGAGGGGCTCACCCAGGCCCCGATAGCCGAGCCGAAACGGCGGCCCCTGATACAGGTAGCCCAGGCCGCAGCAGGCCAGCACCAAAGCCAGCACCGCCGGGCTGCTGCGCCAGGCCACCAGGGTCATCAGAGCCAGCCCCAGCATCAAGCAGCCGTTGGCCAGCCTGGCCACCCGATCGCGGCGGCCGGTGAGATTCACCAGCGAATGGGGCTTGCCGTCGGCATCCACGCCGGTGTCGGCATCAAAAACATCGTTGGCCAGGTTTTCCCAGGCCAGCAGCAGCACCGCCGCCAACAGAAACAGCAGCAGCTGGTCAAACCGAACCGGCAGGGCCTGGCCCAGGCGCCAGCCGGCGGCCAGCAGCACCGGCATCACCGCCACCGCGTACATCGGCCACTTGATCGCCGCCTGCCACAGGCGGCTGCGATCGACGGAATTGGCGTAACGGCTTGCGACGACCTTGGGCTCAGTCATGGGGGCCGCAGGCGGCAGCCACTGCAGGGCCCATACATTTGAGCAGCTCTTCGTCGCGGCCCCGGCCCTTCCTGGTGCAGGCCCCTTCTTCCTTCACCGATTCAACGGGTGATTCATTCACCAATTTGCTGGCCGCCGCCAACGAGCGAGCGCGCCAGCTGGAGGAGGAGGGCGTCCTCAGCCTGGCCCTGCCCCTGGCCGGCGGCGACCCGATGCTGCTGCTGCCCCATCTGGAGCCCGAGGATGAACAGCTGGCCCCAGGCGGCGACAGCTTCCGCTTCCTGTGGGACGGGGCGCCGGGGCTCTGCATCGCCGCCGCCGGACGCACCAACAGCCTCGAGCTCAGTGGCCCACGCCGCTTTGAGCTGGCCCAGCGGTTTGCCAGCGCCTGCCTCAGCCGCCTAGCCACCCCGGAGAGCGGCCCGCCCCTGGCCCGGCCGCGGGTGCTGCTGGCCTTCGGCTTCTTTGAAGCGCCCCTGCAGCCGGGACCTACCGCCATTCCTGGCGTACAGGCCGTGCTGCCGCGCTGGCAGCTGAGCCGCCAGGGCCAGCACTGCTGGCTGCGGCTGCAGCGCAGCCTCGGCGGCGGCGTGACCCCGCGCCAGCTAGCCGAAGAGCTGTGGGAGCAGGCCCGCCGGCTGGAGCGCCTGGTGCAACAGCAAGACGGGCTGGAGCCGAGGGCTGTCAGTCGCATCGCCATCCGCCGCAGTTCGCCATGGCAGGAGAGCTACCGCTCCGCGGTGGAGCGGGGCCTGGAGCGGGTGGAGAGGGGCGAGCTGGAAAAAGTGGTGCTAGCCGTGCGCCAGGAACTGCAGCTTGAAACCGCGCCCCATCCCCTGACCCTGCTGGCCCCCCTAAGGCGCCACCAGAGCGGCAGCTGCCGCTTTCTGTGGCAGCAAGCCCATGGAACTGCCCTGATTGGCGCCTCCCCCGAACGGCTGCTCACGGTGCGTCAAGGGCAACTGCGCAGTGATGCACTGGCGGGCACCGCCCCAGCTGGAGAGCAGGCCGCAGGGCTGCTGCACTCCTGCAAAGATCGCCATGAGCATGAGCTGGTGGTGGACACGATCACCGCCGTGCTCGCCAGAGCGGGCCTCAACCCGCGGCGACCGCGCCATCCACGCCTGGCCCGCCACGGCCAACTGGTGCATCTGCACACCCCGATCACGGCAGCCCTGGGCCTGCACCAGCCCTTGAGCATCGCCGCCGCCCTCCATCCCACCCCGGCTGTGGCGGGCCTGCCGCGGCGCGAGGCGATGGCCTGGCTGCGCAGCCTCGAGCCCTTCGAACGCGGCCACTACGCCGCCCCAATCGGCTGGATCGACAGCGCCGGTGACGCCGACCTGCGGGTTGCTATCCGCAGCGGCACCCTGCGGGGCGACCGACTCGAGCTGACCGCCGGTGCTGGCCTAGTGCGGGGTTCAACGGTGGAACGGGAGCTGCAGGAGGTAGCCCTGAAGCTGGGCGTCCTGCAGCAGCAGCTCAGTTGCGCCACCGACCATCAAGCGGCCAGCAGCCGCGCCATCGTCTGATCCGCCAAGGGAATCCCGGCCAGCCGCTCCACCTCGCGCACGCCGGTGGGGCTGGTCACATTGATCTCGCTGAGACGGCCGTCGATCACATCGATGCCCACAAAAAACAAACCTTCAGCCCGCAACGCTGGCGCCAACTCAGCGCAGATAGCCCTCTCCGCCGCCGTGAGCTCCGTGACCTCCGGAGCACCGCCGACGGCCAGATTGCTGCGGAACTCGCCACCTGCGGGAATGCGATTCACCGCCCCGAGGGGCTCGCCATCCACCAGCAGGATGCGCTTATCACCAGCGCTCACCCCGGGCAAGAAGGCCTGCACCATCACCGGCAGCTGCTCCTGGCCGGTCACCAGCTCCAACAGGGCCCGCAACCCAGGAGTTGCGGCAGAAGCAAATACCACCCCCTGGCCAGCCCGCCCCCCCAACGGCTTAAGCACAACCTCGCCATGCTCGGCGGTGAAAGCGGCCAGCGACTTCACCCGACTAGCCACCAGGGTGGGGGCCATCAGCTGGCTCCAGCGCAAGGAACTGAGTTTTTCGTTCCAGGCCCGCAGCGAAGCTGGCCGGTTGAGCACCCGCACTCCCTGACGCTCCCCCAGCTCCAGCAGGTGAGTGGCATAGAGATAGGCCTCATCAACCGGCGGGTCCTTGCGCATCCACACCCGCGGGAAAGCGTTGAGGGGCAGCACCTGGGGATCGCCAATATCAAACCAGGGCTCGCAATTCACGGGGGTGGCAAGCACCCAGGCGCCATGGCCTTGCCGGGGGTCTCCTGGCACTGGGGCGGCAGAAAGATCGGCAATGGTGCACACCCACACCTGCTCGCCGGCTCGCTGGGCAGCCTGCATCAGGGCAACGCTGGAGTCTTTGGCTGGATTGAGCCGGGCGATCGGATCGATCACAAACAGTTGGGATGCCACCGCTCAGCTCGCCAGCAGAACGTCGAGCTGGCCGCAGCGCTCGAGGGCATGTAGGTCGTCGCAACCACCCACGTGCTGGCCGTTGATGAAGGTCTGGGGCACGCTGCGGCGCCCGCCGCTCTTGGCCGCCATCGCCGAGCGTGCCGCCTCGTCGCCATCGATGGCAAATTCGGCGTAGGCCACGCCCTTGCGATCGAGCAGGGCCTTGGCGCGTACACAGAAGGGACAGGCCCGCCAGGTGTAGATCTCAACGGTGGCGGCCATCTAGACGGTTCCGGTCAGGTTTTGCTGATCGTAGAAGCGGGCCAGGGGGCGCGGGCCCGGGAGCCTTGCGCGTAAATCAATTAGCTAAGCCAAGACTTAGCCAATCAACAAAACCGCTCCCCCATCCCCGCCTACTAGCGGCGGAGCTGGCCAGCGCTGATACCGTCAAGCAACTATTCAGCCGCACCGGTGCTCGATCTCACCGACTTCAAGCGCGACCTCTCCGAGCTCACTGACCGCCTGGGCAACGCCCAGGACTGTCTTTGACGTACCTGCCCTGAAAGCCCGCCAACAGGATCTGGAGCAGCTGGCCTCCCAAAGCGACTTCTGGGACGACCAGAAGCAGGCCCAGCTCAAGATGCGCCAGCTCGACGAGGTGAAGGCCCAGCTTGAGCAATTGGCGAAATGGCAGGCCAGCGTCTCCGATGGGGAGGCCACAGTTGAGCTCTACGGCCTCGAGCCCGATGAGGAGCTGCTGGCCGAATCCAACCAAGCCCTGCAGTCCCTCAAAGCCGACCTGGACCGCTGGGAACTGGAGCGCCTGCTCTCGGGCCCCTACGACAAGGAGGGCGCCGTGATCAGCATCAACGCCGGTGCCGGCGGCACCGACGCCCAGGACTGGGCCCTGATGCTGATGCGCATGTACACCCGCTGGGCCGAAGACCACGGCATGAAGGTGACTGTGGACGAGCTCAGCGAGGGGGAGGAAGCGGGCATCAAGAGCTGCACGATCGAAATCGAGGGCCGCTACGCCTACGGCTACCTGCGCAACGAAAAGGGCACCCACCGGCTGGTGCGCATCTCCCCCTTCAATGCCAACGACAAACGCCAGACGAGCTTCGCCGGCGTGGAGGTGATGCCCCAGATCGATGAGGACGTGAAGCTCGACATCCCCGACAAGGACCTGGAGATCACCACCTCGCGCTCCGGCGGTGCTGGCGGCCAAAACGTCAACAAGGTGGAAACGGCCGTGCGCATCCTGCACATCCCCACCGGCCTGTTTGTGCGCTGCACCCAGGAGCGCTCCCAGCTACAAAACAAAGAGAAGGCAATGGCCCTGCTGATGGCCAAGTTGCTGGTGATTGCCCAGGAGCAGCGGGCCTCCGAAATCGCCGACATCCGCGGCGACATTGTGGAAGCGGCCTGGGGCAACCAGATCCGCAACTATGTGTTTCACCCCTACCAAATGGTGAAAGATCTGCGCACCCAGCAGGAAACCACCGACGTTCAGGGCGTCATGGACGGCGATCTCGATCCATTTATCCAGAGCCTGCTGCATGCGGGCGTCGAGCTAGCTGGAGGAGGCAGCGATGACTGATCCCCAGCCCAGCGAAAACCCCAGCTTCATCAAGCTGGCGATGCGCAACATGGTGCGTAAGGGCCGCCAAAGCCTGTTTCACTTCGGGCTTACGGCCCTGGGCCTCAGCGGCTTCTTGGTGCTAATCGCCTGGCTCGGCCGCCCCCAACTGCCGGGGGGCTGAGCCATGTCCGCCTCCTCGACCGATCTCGACCTGGCCTTCAGCGCTGATTCCGATCTGGAGCTAGCCCCGCAGCTAGCAGGTGCCGATCATTGGCAAGAACTTTTGAGCGCCTGGCTACACCGGCTGGCTCCCGATCTCCCCGCTGCCCTGCAAGCCCCCGCCTACAGCATGGGGCTGAGCCTGGTGGCTGACGCCGAAATCGCCGAGCTCAATGCCGATTGGCGCCAGAAAGAAGGCCCCACCGACGTGCTGGCCTTCGCCGCCCAGGACGAAGCGACGGATGGCGCCCCGCCAATGCCGGCATTCGGGGAGGCGGAGCCCCTGGAGCTGGG
The DNA here is from genome assembly GCA_025128025.1 of Synechococcus sp. CS-1330. GTDB lineage: Bacteria > Cyanobacteriota > Cyanobacteriia > PCC-6307 > Cyanobiaceae > Cyanobium_A. The sequence continues at coordinate 193,002 of JAHLYR010000047.1, read as the reverse complement.
CGACATCGTCATCTCCGTAGAAACGGCAGCCCGCCAAGCGCCGGAGCATGGCCACGACCTGGAGCAGGAGCTGCTGTTTCTAGCCAGCCATGGCCTGCTGCACCTGCTGGGCTGGGACCATCCCGACGCAGCAAGCCTCGCCGCCATGCTGGCGCGCCAGAAAGAGCTGGTTAAGGTGCTACCTGAGCCATGACAAATCTGCGCCCCTTCCCGACCCCAGAAACTCGTGGGCGCCGCCTCAGGGCCCGGGCCTGGACGGTGGCCAGTGACCTGCCGGCGAGTTTTCGTTATGCCGCCCAAGGCCTGGCCTATGGCTTTGCTAGCCAGCGCAACTTCCGCATACATGTGATCACCGGAGCCGTGGTGTTTGGCCTGGGGCTGTGGCTGCAACTACCCACGGCCCAGCTGGCGGTGCTGGTGCTCACCGTGGCGGCGGTGCTTGTGCTGGAGCTGCTCAACACCGCCACCGAAGCGGTGGTGGATCTGGCCATCGGCCGCCAGTTCCATCCCCTGGCTCGGATCGCCAAGGATTGCGCCGCAGCTGCGGTGCTGGTGGCGGCCCTGTCGTCGCTGATGATCGCCCTGCTGCTGCTTGTGCCACCGCTGCTGAGCCGGCTGGGCCTTTGAATGGGGGCAGGCCAGGCGCGGCGATGCTTCTCGTTCTCGACAACTACGACAGCTTCACCTTCAACCTGGTCCAGTACCTGGGCGAGCTGGCCCCCGAGCACCCGATTGCCGCTGAGCTGCGGGTGGAGCGCAATGACGCCCTCACCATCGAGCAGATCCGCGCGCTGGCCCCAGCCGCCATCTTGATTTCACCGGGCCCCGGCGATCCAGATCAGTCGGGGGTATGCCTGGAGGTGCTGCAGGAGCTCAGCCCCACCATCCCCACCCTGGGCGTTTGCCTGGGCCACCAATCGATCGCCCAGGTATACGGCGGCAAGGTGGTGCGGGCCAAGGAGCTGATGCACGGCAAAACCTCGCCGGTGCACCACAGCGGCCAAGGGGTGTTTGAGGGTCTGCCCAACCCGCTCACCGCCACCCGCTACCACAGCCTGATCGCCGAGCGCGAGTCGCTGCCCGACTGCCTCGAGATCACCGCCTGGCTCGACGACGGCACGATTATGGGCCTGCGCCACCGCGATTTCCCCAACATTCAGGGAGTGCAGTTCCACCCCGAAAGCGTGCTCACCCAGGAGGGTCACGTGCTGCTGGCCAACTTTCTGCGCCAAGCCAGCCAGCCAGCCATAGCAAGTCAGTTGGGTTAGCTTCACAGCGATTGCCGCCTCTCCATGCGCTCGCTGCCCACCTTCGCTGCTCTCAGCTTGAGTTCGCTCGGCCTGGGCGCCGCATTGCTGGCATCCGGCCCAGCCCTCGCAGGCAGCGGCATCACGATTACCAGCTACGGCCACAGCGCCCTGCTGATCAGTGGTGGCGGGGCAAGAGTGCTGGTTAACCCCTTTAAAGCAGTGGCCTGCGCCGCTGGCCTGGCCGAACCCCGGGTGAGTGCCACGGTGATCCTGGCCAGCAGCCGACTACTGGACGAGGGAGCACCGGTGGCCAGCGGCAAGATGCTGGTGGAGCCAGGCTCCTTCAAGGTGAGTGGCCTTTCGATCGAAGGCATTTCCGGCCCTCACGATCGCGTTGGTGGGCGCCGCTTCGGCCAATCCACCCTGTGGCGCTGGAAGCAGGGCGGCCTCGACATCGCCCACCTAGGAGGCACCGCCGCCCGGCTCAGCCCAGCCGACAAGGTGATGCTGGGTCGCCCAGACGTGCTGATCATCGGCGTGGGTGGCGGCGCCAAGGTGTACACCGGTGCCGAAGCCGCCGAGGTGGTGCGCGAGCTCCAGCCCCGCCGCGTGATCCCGGTGCAATTTGTGAGCGGCAAAACCCCCAAGGACTGCGACCAAACCACGGTGCAACCTTTCCTTGATGCCATGGCCGGCACCCCGGTGAAGCGCCCCGGACGCACGCTCAGCCTGCCGGGCAAACTCGGCGATGGCATGGTGATCGAGGTGATGCGCTAATTGGCCCGCAGATAGGCGGCCCAGAAGCGCTGCATCTGCTCAATGGTGCCGAGGCTCACCCTCAAGGAGCCATCGATCAGAGGTTTTGCGGCCATCGAGCGCACCAGGATTCCGGCCTGCCGCAGGTTCTGCTCCACCTCCTCAGCCGGGCGCTCGGGCCAGATCAGCAGGTAGTTGCCACCTGCGGCGTGATGCCGCACGCCAGCCGCTTGCAACTGCTGCACCAGCCAGGTGCGGGCCCGCAGCACTTCGGCCACATAGCTATCCACATAGGCCTGGTCCGCCAGGGCCGCATGGGCGGCAGTCACGGCGAAGCTATTGATGTCATAAGGGCCTGTGACCCGCGCAAGCCGATCCACCACAGGCGCCGCGCCAATGGCAAAACCGATGCGCAGACCCGCCAGACCAGCCGTTTTAGCGAGTGAGCGCAGCACCAGCAGATTCGGCGTGGCAGCGAAATCGGCCAAGGGCAGCACGCTGTCGCCAGTGAAGGCCTCATAGAGCTCATCCACGACCACAAGAGTGCCCGGCGCCGAGGCCGCCAGCTCCAGGATCAGCTCGGCAGCCAGCCGGGTGCCGGTGGGGTTGTTGGGATTGCAGATCAGCAGGATGCGTGGGCAGCCCTGCAGTGCCGCCTGCAGCTCCTCGAATGGGAAGCCAAAATCCGGCAGTCGGTAGGGAATCGCCTCAATCGCCATGCCCTGCATCTGGGCGCAGGGTGTGTAGTAACCAAAGGTGGGGCTGGTGGTGAGCAGGGTGTCGCCCCGGTCGCCGTAGGCGTGAAAGATGGCGTGGATCGCCGCATCGACCCCGTTGAACAGGCCGATCTGATCGGGCTGCAGCGGCCGGCTCAGGCCAACGCCTGCCAGGTTGGCCACCACCGCCTCCCGCAGGCCTTCGTATTCGGGATAGATGGCGTATTGCTCAGCCGGAATGGCGCGGATCGCAGCCACCACCTGCGGGCTTGGGCCCATGGTGTTTTCGTTGAAATCGAGCCGCAGCATCCCCCGCCGCCCCTCCAGCGGCGCGCTGTATGCCTGAAGCCCTTCAACCTCGGGGCGCGCCTGGGGCTCCATCACATCCGCTCCAAGGTGGGGATACCGAGCAGGCCCAAACCGAGGGAAAGGGTGTCGGTGGTGAGTCGGCAGAGCGCGAGACGGGAAGCGCGGAACGGCTCCTCGGCCTTGAGCACCGGCACCTGGTCGTAGAAGCGGTTGAACACCTGGCTGAGCTCAAACAGGTAGTTGCAAAGCCGATTCGGCAGCAGCTCCTGCTCCACTTCAGCAATCACCCCATCAAACTTGAGCAGCTCCCGCACCAGCGCCCACTCCGGCGCTTCGCTGAAGGTGAGTGAAGCAACGGCGCCAGCCCCCAGATCGCCGCCCTTGCGGGCGATGCCGGCGATGCGCACCACCGCATAGAGCAGATAGGGCGCCGTGTTGCCCGTTAGGGCCAGCATCCGATCAAAGCTGAACTGATAGTTGGTGATCCGGTTGGTGCTGAGGTCGGCGTACTTCACCGCCGCCAAGCCCACGGAGGTGGCCACCTGCTGGATGAAAGCCTCGTCTTCGCTGCGCTGCTCGTCGGCAAGACGCTGACGCAGATCGGCCTCGGTGCGCTCCACCGCCTCATCGAGCAGGTCCTTGAGGCGCACCGTGTCGCCGGAGCGGGTCTTGAGCTTTTTGCCATCGTCGCCCTGCACCAAACCGAAGGGCACGTGCTCGACGCTGCAGTGGGATGGAATCCAGCCCGCCCGCTGGGCCACCTGGAACACCCCGGCGAAGTGGTTGGCCTGACCCGCATCGGTGACATAGATCACCCGGCTGGCGCCATCACCGCCCGGCCCAGGGGCGAAGCGATAGCGAATCGCCGCTAGGTCGGTGGTGGCGTAGTTGAAGCCGCCATCGCTCTTCTGCACGATCAGCGGCAGGGGCTGGCCGTCCTTGCCATTGACCCCCTCAAGAAAAACGCAACCTGCGCCGGCGTCGACCACCAGCAACCCAGCAGCCCTGAGGTCGTCAACCACCGCCTGCAGGTACGGGTTGTAGAAGGATTCGCCGCGCTCGCTGAGACGGATGCCGAGCTGGTCGTAGATCTTCTGGAATTCGCGGCGGCTCTGGTCGCACAGCAATCCCCAGGCCTTGAGCGACACCGGATCGCCCCCTTGCAACTTCACCACCTCCTCGCGGGAGGTGGTCTGGAAGCTTTCGTCGGCATCGAAGCGGGCCTTGGCCTGGCGATAGAAGGCCACCAGGTCACCCAGATCCACCGCATCGGCCATGGTGAGAGCCTCTGGCGCCACCTGCTTCAAGTGGGTGATCAGCATCCCAAATTGGGTGCCCCAATCGCCCACATGGTTGAGCCGCAGCACCGGGTGGCCGCGAAACTCCAGCACCCGCGCCAGAGCATCGCCAATGATCGTGGAGCGCAGATGCCCCACGTGCATCTCCTTGGCGATGTTGGGGCTGGAGAAGTCCACAATCACCGGGGTCGGGGCCACACCGGTCGCCCCCAGGCTCGGCACCCCCAGGCGCGGATCACCAAGGCGGGCCTGCAGCTCCGCCGCCAGCCGCTCGGGCCGCAGGGTGAGGTTGATGAAGCCGGGTCCAGCAATCTGGGGCTCCAGGCAGAGCTCGGCAAAGGCAGGATCGGCCGTAAGTTGCTCCACGATCGCCGTGGCAATAGCCCGGGGCGGCTGGCCCAGGGGTTTGGCCAGGGGCAGGGCCCCATTGGCCTGGAAGTCGCCAAATTCCGGCTTAGACGCTGGCGCCAGCTGGGGATCGAGGGTCTGGCCCGCCTCCGGGAAGGCCCGCTGCATAGCTGCCAGAAGCTGGCCCTGCAGGGCATGGAGAACGGTCAGCATGGCAACTGTGGGCCGCAGTGGCGGCAGGCACTTGCTGTGATCATCCCTCTCCAGCCAGCTGCAGGTCTGCCTCCATTCCCTGCAGCACTACATCGGCCACCAGCTTGATGCGATAGCGGCAGGCCTGGGTTTCGGTGCAGTCGAAACTGCGATGCTCCCAGTATTTGTTGCTGCCCGCACCACCCCCGCATAGCCCGAAGTACTCACACTCCTGGCGACAGCGCTCCACACCGGAGCGAATCTCATGCAACACCCGCTGCAATTTGTCTGTTGCGGCGATGGCTTCCAGGCTGTCGTGCAACACATGACCAAAAGCAAAATCGCCGTATTCGGCGGTGGGCACCGACAGCAACTCGGGATCAAAGGTCGACACATTGCCGCGGGCGTCCACATTGACGATCGCGAATGGAGCGTTCATGTCGGTTTGGGCCATGCGGGCATTGCTGCAGGCCAGGCTGACGATCCCGTCAAATTCCCGCAGGCGCAGGCTCCCCGGCTGCTCCATGCAGCGCTGCCAAAACCGCTCTAAAAATGCCCGATAGCGCTGCTCAGCGCAGGGAGCCTCGAGGCTGGAGGCGGCGTTTTCGCCTTCGGTTTCCTCCATGTTGAAGCCCACGTCGGTGATGCCGTGCTCGAGGAAGAAATCAAACAGGCCATCGGCATGGTCGAGGGCATCGGCGGTGAGCACACAGATCACCTGAAAAGCAATCTGGCGCCGCACCAGCCAGTCGATCCCCCGCATCACCGCCCCATGGGTGGGCAAGCCGGTGCGGGTCACCCGGTGGGCGTCATGCAGGAAGGCAGGGCCGTCCATGCTCACCCCCACATGAATGTCATTGCGCTCAAAGCAGTCGCACCAAGCCCCATTGATCACGGTGGCATTGGTCTGCAGCGACTGGACGATCGTGTTGGCGGGCAGGCCGCGCCGCTCCAGCAGCTGGCGCAGGCGCGCACTGGCTTGGTCGTAGAAGTCGATTGGCGCCATCAGCGGTTCGCCCGCATGCCAGAGCAGGGTGAATTGCCCCTCGAAATAGGGGCTATCGAGCACCCGCTCCACTGCCACCTCGAGCAGTTCCAGTGAGAGCTGGCTGCGATCACCCCGATCGGGCAGATAGCAGTAGTCGCAATCGAGGTTGCAGTAGGGGGTGGGCTGCACCACCAGCAGCCGCACGGGGCCGTAAGCCTGGCTTTCCACTTCAGCAGCCTGGGGAGCGATCAGCGCCAGTAGCGACCACCATTTAGGAAGCCCCCATTGCGGAAGCCGCCATTACGGAAGCCGCCGTTATAAAAGCCGCCGTTGTTGAAACCGCCGTTGTAGAAGCCACCGTTGTTGAAACCGCCGTTGGCCCAGCCCAGGCCCCCACCGTTGACGAACACATAGGACACGGCGTCATCGGGCAAGCCAGAGGCTTCGGTGCCGTCGCGCTCCTGCACTGCCGCCGCAATTCGGCTCAGCCGCTCCTCAATGCTGAGGGAGGTTGGTTTAGCGGCGGTTTGGTCCTGGGCTGAAGGCTCATGCTGGACGCTGGCCAAGGCCAGAGCCGCTGCCCCATCAAGGGGCAGGGAGGCCAGCAGCAACAGGCCGAAGAGATGGGAGCGGTTCAAGAACGCCATAACAACTGCGAAAAAGGTTTCAGCGAGGGGATCAACGACCGGTCGAAGCAGCCTGACCTTCAAGAACGGGGCGAATCGTCTCAACCCCCAACAGCACAGCCTCAAAGCTGGCGCGGATCGCAGACTCAGGCAATCCCAGCGCACTCGCAGGACCGAGCCAGCGGTTCACGGCGGTCACCGTGTCTGGCTGGCCATCGAGGTAGCCCTGGAGCAGCCGGGCAATCGCCAGATTGACCACGTTGCGGAAGGCCGAGTCGTTTTCGGCGAGCACACAGCTCACCGCATAGGCCTCGTAAGGCAAAGCCGGGCTGAGCTGTAAGCCTGGCAGCCCCTGCTGGCGCACCAGCCCCGCCAGCACGATCGTGTCGCCAATTACGCCTTCCACGGTGCCGGCCTGCATCGCCGCAACGGCAGCCTTGAGGCTGTCGAAGGCAACAGGCGTGGCCTTGGGCTGCATGCCCCGCAGTTCGGTTTCACCCAGCGACTGGCGCACCACCCCAATCCGCCGTCCCGCCAGAGCGGCCGGACTGCCATCAAAACGCCCGCTGGGCGCCAGCAATCTCACGCCGGAAAGGCCGATCGGCAGGGAGAAATCCACCTGCATGTCCACCGCCCAGCTGAACGGCAGGCCACAGGCGAGATCCGCCTTGCCGCTGGTGATGCTGTTCACCAGACTGGCCGGATCGCTGATCGGCGCAAAGCGGACACTCACAGGACGGCCCACGGCCTGGCTGAGCTCAGCGGCAATGCGTTCAGCCACCAAGATGCCGTAGCCGGAGGGCTGGCCCTGGGGGCTCAGCATCATTAGGGGTGGGACGTCGGCGAAACCACTCAGCACCAGCTGGCCGCTGCGCGCTGCCCGCTGCACCGCCCCCTCCTGCTGAGGTTTGGTTTGGGATTGGGCCTGGACCGCCGCCGGCATTACGGCCAGCAGCCCGAGAGCTCCCAGGCCAGCAGCAAGCCGGCGACCAAGGCCAGCTAAGCGAGAGCTGCGCTTGGAAAAGCTGCGCTTTGGTGCTGCCACCCAACCTCGACATGAATTAACCAAAGTATGCAGAGGCTCGGCGTAAGTGCCAACGCAGCTCCGCCAACGCAGCTCAAAAATCAAACCGCATGCTGAGATCAAGCCAGGCGCTGCGGGTGATCGGCGCGCTGGTGGAGATCAGGTCGATGCCGCTGCTGGCGTAGTCGCGGAGCTGCTCGGGCTGCACGCCTGAGGCTTCCAGCACCAGCTGCCTTCCGCCGGCCAGGCTGCGCAACTCGGGCACCAGCTGCCGCAACTGGGCCGGCGGAAATTCATCCAGCAGCACCCCATCGGCGCCCGCTTGCACCGCCGCCGCCGCCTCAGCCGCCGTTTCCGCCTCCACGATCACCCGGGCCGGCCAAGGAGCATGGGCCCGCACCGCCGCGATCGCCACCTCCAAACCACCCGCCCAAGCCAGGTGGTTTTCCTTGAGCATGGCGGCGTCATCGAGGCCCTGGCGGTGGTTGCTGCCGCCGCCGCAGCGCACGGCGTACTTCTCGAGCCGGCGCAGGCCCGGCGTGGTTTTGCGGGTGTCGGCAAGGCGCACTCCCGTGCCCTCGAGCTCGGCCACCAGGGCGGCGGTGGCGGTGGCGATGCCGGAAAGCCGCATCGCCAGGTTTAGGGCCGTGCGCTCGCCGGCAACCAGGGCAGCGGATCCAGCCTCCAACTCCAGCAGCCGCTGGCCTGCCACCACCGGCTGACCATCAGCCACCAGCAACTGCAGCCGCAGCGCCGGATCCAACAAGCGGAACAGCGGCTCCACCAGCACCCCGCCGCAAAACACCCCTGGCGCCTTGGCCAGCCAGTGAGCCCGGCCATGACGACCAGCCAGGGCCGCAGCCGTGAGATCGCCGCGGCCAATATCTTCTGCCAGCCAGGCGCGCAGCTGCGGCTCCAGCTCGGGGGTAAAAGGCAGATGGGCAGCAGGCATTACCCCTCCGGAGCATGACGATCTAATGATGCGAGGTCATAGGCCAGCCGGATACGCCAACGGTTGCCAAATCCGCGCCCACGTATTTACTAAAGCCAGATCCAACGTGCTCCCCCCCTTGATCCGCCCCAACCTGCGCGACCTTGCCCCCCTTACTGCCGTTGCGCTGCTGAGCCTGGCGGGATCCGGCACCACCGCCGCCATGGCCCAAACCAAGGCCGCCCTGACACAACCCACCCCTGCCGTCCAAATCCTGGACAACAACATCTCCCTAGCCCAGGTGCTCAAGGCCCAGGAAGGCTGGTGCACGGCCCTGCTACAGATCAGCGCCGACTACGCCAAAGGAGGGATCACCAAGGCAAAGGCAACCGCCACAAAGGTGATTGATCAAGCCTATGCCTACCAATACGGACCGGTGGCGTTCAAGCCAACCCTTGCCTCAGGCGAACAAACCTTTCGCACTGATCGAGAAGGTGCCCTCGCCTACTTTGTGGGCCACAATCCCAAATTCCCCCAAGACAAGGGTTTCGCCATCAAGCCCTGGCGCTCTTGCAAGATTGTGAACCAGGTGATTCAGCTGAATGGGGCGTCGGCCACCACCATGGGCAATGTGATCTTCACCGACGCCACTGGCGGCGTCACCAGCGTTGACAAGACCTGGACGTTTGCCAAAGAAAACGATGGCAGCGTGCGCATCGTTCTGCACCATTCATCGCTGGAATACGGCGGCTGAGCCTCACCGCATCTGCAACGATCGCCATGACCAAACCCCGCTGGTGGACCGCCGGTGACCTCGATGGCTTCCTCGGCCTCGGGCTCGACAACCTGATCCAGATCCTGTTGATCGTGGCCCTCTGCCGCGGCGTACTCGGTTATCCCGACAGCCTGATCTTCGGCGCGATCCTGCCTGCCACTGGCATCAGCCTGGTGGTGGGAAACCTGGCCTACGCCCGCCAGGCCTTTCAGCTCGACCAGCGCGAGGGGCGTGACGACCGCACCGCCCTCCCCTACGGGATCAACACGGTGAGCCTGTTCGCCTATGTGTTTCTGGTGATGCTGCCGGTGAAGCTGACGGCCTTGAGCCAGGGCCTGGATCCAGCCGCAGCGGTAACCCTCTCGTGGCGAGCCGGGCTGATCGCCTGCCTGGGTTCGGGGTTGATCGAGTGCTCCGGTGCCTTCATCGGCAACAGCCTGCAGCGCTGGCTGCCCCGGGCCGCCCTGCTCTCCACCCTGGCGGGCATTGCCCTGGGCTACATCGCCCTGGGCTTCCTGCTGCGCACCTACGCCCAACCGGTGGTGGGGCTGGCAGTGCTGGCCGTGATCCTGGTGGGCTACTACGCGCCGGTGCGCTGGCCGGTGCCCGCCGGCCTGGTGGCCGTGCTGCTGGGCATCGCCCTGGCCTGGGCCAATGGTTTGATCGATCTCGATCCGGTGCGCTGGCAGAGCAGCACGGCCCTGATTGGGCTGCACCTACCCAAGCTGCAACTGGCTGACCTATGGCAGGCGCGCGGCCAGCTAGTGCCCTGGTTGGGAGTGATCGTGCCGATGGGACTTTTCAATGTGATCGGCTCGCTGCAAAACCTGGAGAGCGCCGAAGCCGCCGGCGATCGCTATCCAGTGCCCAGCTCGATGCTGATCAATGGCATCGGCACCCTGGCAGCTGCCACCTTGGGCTCCTGCTTTCCCACCACCATCTACATCGGCCACCCGGGCTGGAAGGCCATGGGCGCCCGCATTGGCTACTCCTGGCTCAATGGCGTGGTGATGGGCGCCGCCTGCCTGCTGGGCCTGTTTGGCGTGGTCGGCCAACTGGTGCCGATTGAGGCCGGCATGGCGATCGTGCTTTACATCGGCCTGGTGATCGCTGCCCAGGCCTTCCAGGCCACGCCGCCTCGCCATGCTCCCGCCGTGGCCCTGGGGCTGCTACCCGGGCTAGCCGGCTGGGGCGCCCTGATGCTGAAAGCGGGGCTGCGGGCCGGTGGCAGTGGCACCGCCGCCAACCCCTTTGGCCCAGCCCTGCTGGCACCCCTGGCCCAGGCCGATGTGTGGGCCGCCGGGGCCTTTGCCCTCGAGCAAGGCCAGATCATCACAGCGATGCTGCTGGCGGGCATGCTCGTGTACTTGATCGAGGCACGCCTGCTGGCGGCGGCGGCCTGCGCCGGCCTCGCAGCCCTGCTGTCCTGGTTTGGCGTGATCCACGCCTGGCAATTCACCAGCTCCGACACCGTGCTGCAGCTGGGCTGGGGCGTGGGCCGCAGCTGGGCCCTCGGCTACGGGGTGATGGCGCTGGTATTTCTGGCAGCCCGCTGGGGCCTGCGGCCTCAGCGCTGATGCTGCAGCAAACCGAGGGTGAGGTTGTCTGGGTCGGTCTGCAGGTAGACGTAGCCACCACCATTGGCGAGCAGCACCACTTTGTAGTTGTAGGAGACGCCTGCGGAATCTCTCTGGGTCATCGAACCCAGGCAGCTGGCAGCCAGCTTGAGCTGGCCGCTGTAAGTGGCCCGGTCCTTGCGGCCGGCATAGCTCGCCACGGCCAGGCCCTGCACCGCACCGCCATGCCACCACTCCCGCTGCACTACGGCATTGGGCTGCCAGCTGCCAGCCAGCCAGCTCTGGCCCTGCTGCTGGCTGGTGACCAGGCCATCGAGCTGCTCCGGCCGACAAGCGCCAGGGGCCTGGGCCACATAGCGCAATGACAGCACCTCACTGGGGGCCACCACTAGCGAGGTCCGCGGCCGGCCCAGGCGATCCAGGGCGACCGCGTCAGCCATGGCACCGGCCGAACCCTGGCGCTCCACCAGGGCCCAACAGTTGGCATCGGCTTTCACCTGGCCGCTATAGCGATCTTCCGTAAAACGGCGCCCCTCCCGCAGGTAGCGCACCCCTTCGATGCGGCCATCGGCAAACCAGCGCTCCTGCATCAGCAGGGCCGTGGGATCGCCCCGCTGCTGACCGCTACCGAGCACCACAAAGGTGCCAGCCGCAGGTGATTTGCACTGGGCCAGGGCCGCCGCGGCCGACTTTTCAGCGGCAGCGGCCGCTGGCACCAGGCCAGCGCACAGAGCTACGGCGGCAAGCAGGGAGCGGGGGTTGGCCATCAATGCACACCATCAAGTGATCGCAGTTTGGCAAGACGCATATTGGTAAGAGACCTACTTGCCAATACAGAAACGCGAAAACACCCGATCCAGCACCGCCTCGCTCACCGCCTCGCCGGTGATCTCACCGAGGGCACGCACGGCGGCGCGCAGGTCAATCGTCCAGAAGTCCCAGGGCAGCTGCTGCGCCGCAGCTTCAAGGGCAGCCCCCAGGCTCAGGGCTGCTGCCGCCGCCAGATCCCGTTGGCGGGCATTGAGTGCCACCTGCACGCCTTCAAGGCAGCCAGCTCCGCAGCGGCGCAGCAGCTCCGCCACCAACTCGTCGCGGCCGGCGCCAGTGAGGGCGCTGAAGCGCACATCTGCCGGCTCCCCATGCCCCGGGGGCACCAGACCCACCGGCAGGCCAGCACCATCGGCCTTGTTGCCCGCCACCAGCAGCACGACGCCCTCGGGCACCAGCTCCCGCAGGGCCTGATCCTCCAGGCTCCAGCCGGCGCTGAGATCAAACAGCAACAGCACCGCATCGGCGGCGGCCAGGGCGGCGCGGGAGCGCTCGATGCCCAGCTGCTCGACCCGGTCGCTGGTGGGGCGAATGCCGGCGGTGTCGAGCAGGGTGAGCGGCACGCCGTCGAGCACCAGCTCGCTTTCCAGCAGGTCGCGGGTGGTGCCCGGTAGGTCGGTCACGATCGCCCGCTCTCGCTGGCTGAGCAGGTTGAGCAGGCTGGATTTGCCCACGTTGGGCCGGCCCACGATCGCCACCCGCAGGCCACGGCGGAGCAACTCCCCCTGGCGCGCCTCAGCCACCAGCTGCTCCAGCTCCACCCGCACCGCCGCCAGTTCCACCGTCACCGCCGCGCCATCGAGGGGGGGTAGGTCTTCCTCGAAGTCCACCCGCGCCTCCAACTCCGCCAGCTGATCCAGCAGCCGCTCGCGCAGGGTGCCGATGCGCAGCTGCAGGCCACCATCAAGGCCCGCCATGGCCAGCTGGGCCGCCCGGCAGCTGCGAGCCGTGATCATTTCGCTAATCGCTTCGGCGCGGGTCAGGTCAAGCCGGCCGTTTAAAAACGCCCGCTGGCTGAATTCCCCCGGCAGGGCCCGCCGCGCCCCAGCCGCCAGCACCAGCTCCAACACCCGCTGCACCGCCACCAGGCCGCCGTGGCAGTGAAGTTCCACCACGTCTTCTCGGGTGAAGCTGCGGGGCGCCCGCATCAGCAGCAGCAGGGCCTCATCGAGCCGCTCGCCACTAGCAGGATCCACCACATGGCCATAAAGCACCCGGTGGCTCTCCCAGCTCTGCTGGCCAGGAGCCGCAAACAACTGCTGACCAATGGCTTCCGCCCCGGGCCCGGAGATCCGCACGATCGCCACACTGCCCTCGCCCGGTGCCACGGCGGTGGCCACCGCGGCGATGGTGTCAGCAAATCCGGCGGGGTCTGGCATGACCCCATTTCAACGCCAAAGCGCCCGAAGATCGAACGCCCGGCTCAGGGATTGGCCAGGCCGGGAAACACCATCAAGTCGATATGGCCACCTACGGGATGGCGCCATTCGCGGAATTCCTCGGCCAAAGCGTGCTGCTCGCGGGGCAGGGCCTGGGCCTGCAGATCCTGAAGCCGCTGGTGCACCAGGTCCAGGGTGTCGTCAATTAATTGGGCCGCCTGCTCGGAGGTCATGGTGAGGAATCCGGGGAATGGGCAGGTTGTAACTGGGCCTTCAAAGGCACGCTGTAGCGGACGTCACGACCGCGCCAGCAGCGCCTCCATCTCACCGCTAGGAAACAAACGCCCCAGCAGTGAGAGAATCAGCTCCTATTCAGGGGCACTTGTGACGAACGGCAAGGGATCTTCTCGCTCAGCACTGGGGACCCTGCTGGTTGGCTTCGGCGCCGTCGGCGGCTTGGCCCTGCTTGCGTGGCTGACGCTGGTGATGCTCGACCTCAAACATCTCAACACCTCGGGCTTCACCCTGCCCTAGCCGATGCCCGTGCGGGCGATGTCGAGCACATCGGCCATGGATCGGATCTGATTGATGGTGCTGGCTAGCTGGCTGGCGCTGTCGAGCTCCACCCGCAGATCGATGCGGGCCGGCTTGCCGGGATTGGTGCGCACCCGGGCATCGCAGACGTTGATGCGGTGATCTGAAAGACGAGTGAGGATGTCTTTGAGCACCCCAACGCGATCGAGCACCTCGATGCGCAGTTGCACCGGATAGCGGCGCGGGCGCGTCTCAGCGGCGGAATTCCAACGCACCGGCAGCCGCCTTTCGGCCGGCACCTGGGCCACGTTGGAGCAGTCCTGGCGGTGAATGGTGATGCCATGGTTACCGAGAGCCACCGCGCCAAGAATCTGCTCGCCAGGCAGGGGACTGCAGCAGCCCCCGAGCCTGTAGTCGAGGCCCTCAAGGCCGAGGATTGAGCTGGTGCCAACACCGCCCACCGGCGCCTGGGCCGCCACCTTGGCCGCCACCTGCTCATTGCTGAGCACGGGGGCGGAGGCCTCGCTTGCCAGGCGCATTTCCTCCCGCAGCCTGTTGAGCACCTGATGCAGGGTGACTCCACCAAAGCCGAGGGAGGCCAGCAGGTCTTCGGTGCCGGTGAGGTTGCAGCGGCGGGCCACCTTGGCCATCGCCTCACCATTGAGCAGGGCATCGAAACCATCGCGGCCGAGCTCACGCTCCAGCATCTCGGTGCCGCGCTGGAGGTTGTCTTCGCGGTGGCTGGTTTTGTACCAGTGGCGAATGCGATTACGGGCCGTGGGGGTAGCCACGAAATTGAGCCAGTCGAGGCTTGGGTGGGCCGTCTTGGCAGTAACCACCTGCACGAAGTCTCCGTTCTGCAGAGGAGTGGCGAGCGGGGATAAGCGATCGTTGATACGCACGCCCTGGCAGTGATTACCGATTTCCGAGTGGATGCGATAGGCGAAATCTACGGCCGTAGAGCCCTTACGCAAACCCACCACATCGCCATTGGGAGTGAATACAAACACCTCCTCGTCAAACAGATCTTCTTTGATCGAGCGCAGGAAGTCGTTGCTGTCGGTGCCGCCGTCATCCTTCTGCCAATCAACAAGCTGCCGCAGCCAGTTGAAGCGCTCGGCATCAGCGCCAGAGGCGGCAGGCGAACCGCCCTCCTTGTATTTCCAATGGGCCGCAATGCCGTATTCGGCCACCTGGTGCATGTCGGTGGTGCGAATCTGAACTTCAATCGGCCGGTGCCTGCCGATCACCGCCGTATGCAGGGATTGGTAGCCATTGGGCTTTGGCAGGCCGATGTAATCCTTGAAGCGCCCCGGGATCGGCCGGAAGGTGTCGTGCACCACCGCTAGAGCCCGATAACAACTCTCGAAGTTGGGGCAAAGAATCCGCAGAGCAGCCACGTCGTAGATCTCGTGGAACGCCTTCTGCTGGCGCTGCATCTTGCTCCAGATGCCATACAGGTGTTTGGGCCGGCCGCTCACTTCGCAATTGGCCAATCCCACGGCAGCAAGCCGGTCGCGCAGCAATTGCACCGTGACCGCCAGGCGCTCCTCACGCTCGCTGCGCTTGGTAGCCACCTGCTGCTGCACGTCCCGGTAGGCCTCGGGCTCGAGGATCTTGAAGGCCAGATCTTCCAGCTCCCACTTCAGCCGGCCAATACCGAGGCGATTGGCCAGGGGGGCATAGATCTCCCGGGTTTCCCGGGCGATGCGCAACTGCTTTTCGGGCTTGAGCGCCGCGATGGTGCGCATGTTGTGTAGTCGGTCGGCCAGCTTGACCAGCACCACCCGGATGTCGCTGGCCATGGCCAGAAACATCCGGCGCAGGTTTTCAGCCTGGGCTTCGGTGTGGTTGGTGAAGTGAATGCCGCCGAGCTTGGTAACCCCCTCCACCAGCGCCCGCACCTCGGCGCCGAAGTGCTGTTCGATCTCCTCAGCGGTGACCTCGGTGTCCTCCACCACGTCGTGCAGGAAGCCCGCAGCGATCACGCCGGCGCTGGCACCGATATCGCGCAGTAGGTCGGCAACGGCGACCGGATGAATGATGTAGGGCTCGCCACTGGCCCGAAACTGGCCCTCGTGCAGCTGAAAAGCGAAGTCAAAAGCGGAGGCCAGCAGAGCCTCGGCATCGCTGGAACAGTTCACCTCCTGCCCCGGCGGTACATGCTCGATGCAGCGCTGCAACCACTCCGGCAGGGGCACGCCGTAGTCGGCAGGAGTGCGAATCGGCTTGCGCACCAGAGCTGGAGCGGCCGCCACTCGAGTGGCTACGGCCGTTGCATCCAGATTTGGGGCCGCCCTGAGCATTTCAGCCTGCGGGTTCCCCCCATCGTAGGCAAGTGGGGCCAAGCTGGTGCCCATGACCAGCCCCGTGATCGCAATTGAGAACCTGGTGGTGCGCTATCCCGAAGCAGAGCGCCCCACCCTCGACGGCCTCAACCTGACCCTGGCGTCCGGCGATCGGCTGGCCCTAGTGGGTCCTTCCGGCTGCGGCAAAAGCACCGTGGCCCGGGCCGTGCTGCAATTACTTCCCCCGGGCAGCCAATGCAGCGGCTCCCTGCTGCTAGCGGGTCAGAACCCCAGCCAAATGGCGCGGCCGGCCCTGCGCCAACTGCGCGGTGAAGCGGTGGGGCTGGTGTTCCAGGACCCGATGACCCGGCTCAACCCGCTGGTGACGATCGGCGATCACCTGGCAGACACCCTGGCGGCCCACCGGCCCCGCTGGCAGAGGCGCCAGGTGCGGCAACGGGCGATGCAGTTGCTCGAGCGGGTGGGCATCGGCCCGGAGCGCTACGGCAGCTATCCCCATGAATTCAGTGGCGGCATGCGCCAGCGCTTAGCGATCGCCCTGGCGATGGCCCTGGAGCCGCCGCTGGTGATCGCCGACGAACCCACCACCAGCCTGGATGTGGCCGTAGCCGGCCAGGTGATGGCAGAGCTCAGCAACCTCTGCCGCGAAGCGGGCAGCGCCCTACTGCTGATCAGCCACGACCTGGCCATGGCGGGCCGCTGGTGCGACCAGATCGCCGTGCTCGATCAGGGACGCCTGGTGGAACAGGCGCCAGCCCGGCAGTTGCTTATGGCCCCCACCTCCGCCCTAGCCCAACGGCTGGTGGCCAAGGCACGGGAGCGGGAGGGCGCCGAAAGTTTGCCGCCACCGCCAGCACCGCTGCTGCTGGAAATCGAGCAGCTGCGCAGCTGGCATCCACTGCCATCACTGCCCTGGCAAGCCCGCTGGCTCAAGGCTGTGGATGGCGTCACCCTGCGCCTGCAGCAGGGCGAAACCATCGGCTTAGTGGGAGCTTCCGGCTGCGGCAAAAGCACCCTCTGCCGCGCCCTGATGGGGCTGGCGCCGGTGCGAGGCGGCACGGTGAGGCTGCAGGGCACAAGCCTGCTCAGCCTGCGGGGCCGAGCCCTGCGCCAGGCCAGGCGCGGCATTCAGATGGTGTTTCAAGATCCGCTGGCCTGCCTCAACCCCCAGATGGTGGTGGGTGAGGCGATTGCTGATCCCCTGCTGATCCACGGCCCGGCCAACCGCTCCCAGGCCCGTCAACGCGCCCGCGAACTGCTGACAGCGGTGGGGCTCACCCCCCCGGAAGCCTTTGAAAACCGCCTGCCCCGCACGCTCTCTGGCGGTCAGCAGCAACGGGTAGCGATTGCCCGGGCCCTGATCCTGGAGCCCCAGGTGCTGCTCTGCGATGAGAGCGTCAGCATGCTGGATGCCGAGGTGCAGGCAGATGTGCTGGCCCTGCTGCGGGAGCTGCAGGAGCGCCTGGGTTTGGGGATGCTGTTTGTCACCCACGACCTGTCGGTGGCCAGTGGCTTCTGCCACCGGGTGCTGGTGCTGGAGGGGGGGAAGATCGTGGAGGAGGGCCCCGGCTCCCGGCTGCTGAGCAATCCCCAAACCGCGATCACCCGAACCCTGGTGGAAGCCTGCCCGCGACTGCCCAGAGCCGCATGAGCCTGCCTAGCGCCGCCTGAGCACTGCCAGCAAGCGCTCGAACGCCTCCGGCAGCGGCGCTTCGCACACCAGGCGCTGCTGGGTGATCGGGTGATCAAGTCCGAGTTGCACGGCGTGCAAGGCCTGGCCAGGCAGCTCAAGCGGCAGCTTGCGGCAGCGGGAGTAGGTGGGGTCACCCACGATCGGGTGACCGATGTGGGCGCAGTGCACCCGGATCTGGTGGGTGCGGCCGGTGTCGAGCTTGAAGCGCAGCAGGCTGTAATCCCCCAGGCGCTCTACCAGGCGCCAGTGGGTGCAGGCATGGCGCCCCGAGTCGTCGTGGACCACCGCATATTTCTTGCGGTCGACGGGATGGCGACCGATCGCCCCGACGATCGTGCCGGAGTCGCCAGCTGGCTGGCCGTGCACCACCGCCAGATACTGGCGAGAAGCGATGCGCTTCTGGATCTGCACCTGCAGCTTCACCAGGGCCTCCTGGCTCTTGGCCACGACGATGCAACCCGTGGTGTCCTTATCGAGCCGGTGCACAATGCCGGGCCGCAGCTCGCCGCCGATACCGGGCAGATCTGGGCAGTGGTGCAAAAGGCCATTCACCAAGGTGCCATCCCTGTTGCCGGGCGCCGGGTGCACCGTGAGCCCGGCGGGCTTGTTGAGCACGATCAGATGGGCGTCTTCAAACAGCACATCCAGGGGCATCGCCTGGGGCAGCAGATAGGGAAGGGGCTCGGGCGGTGGCATCCACAGCTGCACCACATCCTCTAGGCGCAGCGGCGTCTTGGCCCGGCCAGTGACGCCATTTACCCGCACGTAGCCCGCCTCGATGAACTTCTGGATCCGGGCGCGGCTCTGCTCCGGCCGCTGGGCCACCAGCCAGCGATCCAGCCGCATCGGCAGCGGCTTGGGGTAGGTGAGCGTCAGCAGCTCACCTTCGCCCTCGCCGAAGCTCACCTCGACCATCGCCCTTTCCTCCCTGCCAATGACCGTACTGGCTTGATCCGCAGAGGCTCTATGCAGCAGAGCCTCCGCGAGAGGCTTGACTTGCCACGTGTCCTAAAGTTTGAATCAAAAATAATTTTCGAATGCAGATCAGCCAACTCGACCCAAAACAGGCTGAAAAGTTCAGCTCAACACATGCCATTCACTATAAACTAAGTGATGGTCGCCAAATGGTTCTACTCTCAGGAATCGTCAGCGTTGATCTCAAATCACCAGGATGGGCGAATGAGAACACATCGCCCGGATGGTTCATCCAAAATCTATCTCTGAACATTTCCCTGCCGGCTGACATGCTCCAGGATGGACAGAGCTTCAGACTGGTCGAATCAGTGCCTTTTTTAAGCATTAATGCCATGGCAGGATTTAGCAATGTTGGCTGGGCAGTCAACTCATTTGAACTGACAATGCAGGATTCAGCTATTAATTCGATTCAGCTGAAAACCGAACTCGGCGTGTTAAACAGTGGAGAGACCCTTAATCGCCTCGGCTATCACATAAGCCTGATCGGTGAGCTCGTAAATTGAGCTTTATCCACTTAGGGCAGTTCAAGTGCAATGGCACCCAAGCGAGCGCAGCGAAAATCATCGAGCAGCTTGGTAGCCATGCGCAGGCTGTCGCCACTGGTGTGGCGCTCCGCAGCGGTCACCAGCCAGCCCTCCACATCCGGGCCGCCGCCGGGCAGCACACCTAGGGGGATGCCATAGCGCTTGCCCACCAGCCCAGGCGGCACGCCAGCAGCTGGCTCAGCTTCAAGCAGGGTGAGCAGCTGCAAGAAGGCCCGGGCGGCAGCTTCGTTGTCGTAGGCCGCCTGGCCAATGTCGTCGCAGAGGGCTAGGCGCAGGGCTGCCTGCTGGTCGTCGAGGCGGGGCGGCAGCACACCGGGGGCGTCGAGCAGGTCGAGGTCCTGGCCAAGCCGCACCCAGCGCAGACTGCGGGTCACACCAGCACGACGGGCGCTGTCTACGACTTTTTGGCGCACCAGCCGATTGATCAGGGCCGACTTACCCACATTGGGGAAGCCCAGCATCAGAGCTCGCACCGGCCTTGGCTTCATGCCGCGCCCAGCCCGGCGAACATTGAGGGCTACGCCAGCACGAATCGCCGCCTGCTGCAGCTGCTTAACGCCGGTGCCGGCCTTGGCATCACACCACCAGCAGGTCTGCTCCTGGGCGCGAAACCAGGCGGTCCATGACTGGCGCACCGAGGGCGGAATCATGTCAACCCGGTTGAGCACCAGCAGGTGTTGCTTATTGCCGATCCAGCGCTGCAGGCGCGGGTGGGATGTGGCCATGGGTATCCGGGCATCCCGCACCTCGATCACTAAATCCACCTTGGCCAAGTTGGCGCTGAGGGCTTTCTCCGCCTTGGCGATGTGGCCTGGGTACCACTGAATCGCTGGAGCGTTGACGCTGAGCGGAAGCGTCTGGGGCATCAGGGCACCACCAACACCGGGCAGGGCGCCAGCTGGATCACACGGGCGGCGGTGCTCTGCTGATCGCTCTCAATCGCAATGCCGCGGGTGCCCATCACGATCACGTCGGCATTGATCTCATCTGCCACATCGCCGATCACGAAGGCAGGCTTGCCCTCCCGCTCGATCACCTGGCAGCTGACGCCGGCCTCTTCAAAGCGGGCGCGGGCTTGCTGCAGCAGGGCAGCAACCGCCGCCGGGTCGTCTTGCTCGGGCTCCACTACCGACAGCAACACCAGCTTGCTGGCGTGCTGCTGGGCCAGTTTCAAGGCCACCGCAGCCGTTTCCATCGCCTGGCGGCTCTGGTCGATGGGAAAGAGAACGGTGTCAAACATGGGGCGAAATGCGGCTGGGCAGATGCGAGCCCGTGGCTTCAGTCTGGGGGTCCCACCGTCGTCCGGCCAGGGCGAATGGCAGGGGGGAATCCGAAGCAGGCAGTGGCTGGGACACGCGGGGGCTAATCTCCCCCCGGCAATTCAGTTATTCCATAACCCATGGCGAAGCGATCCCTGGCCAGCCTTTCGGCCGATGAGCTCAGCGGCAAGCGCGTGCTGGTGCGGGTCGACTTCAACGTACCGCTTGATGACGCCGGTGCCATCACCGACGACACCCGCATCCGGGCCGCCCTGCCCACCATCAATGACCTGAGCAGCAAGGGCTCCAAGGTGATCCTGGCGGCCCACTTCGGCCGTCCCAAGGGCCAAGTGAACGAAGCCATGCGCCTCACCCCCGTGGCTGCCCGCCTCAGCGAGTTGCTCGGCAAGCCCGTGGTGAAAACCGACAGCTGCATCGGCCCCGACGCCGAAGCCAAGGTGGCAGCCATGGCCGCAGGCGATGTGGTGCTGCTCGAAAACGTGCGCTTCTTCGCCGAAGAAGAGAAGAACGACGCCGGTTTCGCTGCCCAGCTGGCAGCCCTTGCCGATATTTATGTGAACGACGCCTTCGGCGCCGCCCACCGGGCCCATGCCTCCACCGAAGGCGTCACCAAGGCACTGAGCCCCAGCGTGGCCGGCTACCTGATGGAGAAGGAGCTGCAGTACCTACAGGGCGCCATCGACGAGCCCAAGCGTCCCCTGGCGGCGATCGTGGGCGGCTCCAAGGTGAGCTCCAAAATCGGCGTGCTCGAAGCCCTGATCGACAAGTGCGACAAGGTGCTGATCGGTGGCGGCATGATTTTCACCTTCTACAAAGCCCGTGGCCTGGCGGTGGGCAAGAGCCTGGTGGAAGAGGACAAGCTGGAGCTGGCCAAGGAGCTTGAGGCCAAGGCGGCCGCCAAGGGCGTGCAGCTACTGCTGCCCACCGATGTGGTGCTGGCCGACAACTTCGCCCCCGACGCCAACAGCCAGACCGTGTCGATCGACGCCATCCCCGATGGCTGGATGGGCCTGGACATCGGCCCCGACTCGCTCAAAGCCTTCCAGGAGGCCCTGGCCGACTGCAAGACCGTGATCTGGAACGGCCCCATGGGCGTGTTCGAATTCGACAAGTTTGCCGCTGGCACCAACGGCATCGCCCACACCCTGGCCGACCTGAGCGGCAAGGGCTGCTGCACGATCATCGGCGGCGGCGACTCCGTGGCAGCCGTGGAAAAGGTGGGCGTAGCCGAGAAGATGTCCCACATCTCCACCGGCGGTGGCGCCAGCCTGGAGCTGCTGGAAGGCAAGGTGCTGCCCGGCGTGGCAGCCCTGGATGAAGCCTGATCTGGCGGCGGCCTGATCAGGCTGAGAGCGACAGGGGGCTTAAGCCCCCTGTTTTTGTTGGCGCTGGTCCTTGCCCCAGAGCGGCATGCCAAAGCGGCGCTGGAGCTCGGCCCGTTCGGTCATCCAGCGGCGACCCTGCTCCATGGCTTGGTCCTGCAGATTGCGCTGACAGCTCTGCAGGGCATCCACGTCACGGGCTGGAACCATACAGCGCTCGGCCTTGCTTAGTTGGTCCAGTCGTTCGGCAGAAACCCGCTGCTCCAGCTGGCGACGGGCGGCGAAATAAGCCTGGCGCTGCTGTCTGCTCAATTTGGCGATCGCCTCGGCCTGCTGGCGTTGCATCGCTTCGCGGCGCTCAGGGTTGGGACGCCTTCCGTAACCGGTGCCTTCGGCGAAGGCCGCAGCACCGGCCTGACTAAACCCCAGAATCAACAAGGTGCCAGCCAGCAGCAGGGGGGCAGGGCGCTGTCCGGCTCTGGGCAACAATTTTTTCAAAAGGTTCATGGCTATAGGTGGGGTGGGATGAAATGGGGGGGCCGGCTGAGACCAGCTTCAGCACCCAGAGATCACACCACCCAAGATGCCGCCCATCGCGGCCCCCATTGGCAGACTCCAGAGGCGGTTGCGGGAGTTGCTAGCCAAGATCGCTCCCAGTCCGCCACCAATGGCAGCCCCGGTCAGCACGGTGCCCCGATTGCAGCGACGCACGGGAGGAGGGCTATAGGGCTCAGGTTCAGAGGCGATGGGGTAGCCATAGGGACTCACTGGCAGGGGGGCATAGGTTCGGCCGGGGGGCGGACCGTAGTTGTCGTAGGCATAGCGCTGACCGTCGTAGGCGTAGCGCTGATCGCCATAGGGGTAGGCCTGGGCGACCTCAGGAGCAAGGGCTGCACTGCCAAGCAGGCCGGCCAAAACGAGAGGAAGGGCAGAGAGGCGCATGGTTGATGTCGAGGTAGGTGGTGTTGGGGGGAATGGGAGATCGAGATCGGAGCAAGAAAAACCGAAAAGGCCGTCAGAGGCTCAGGCCGGGCCGCCAGGGCAGCTGGGCGGTGGAGCTCTGGCGGCTCATCAGAAGCTGCCATTCCTGCTGATCACGCCGCCACTGACGCTCCCGAGCCTGCTCATCACGGCGCAGGCACTGGTCGTTGTCCCAGCGCTGACGGGCGCTGCTGAGGCAACGATCCAGTTGGTCGAGGCGCCACTGCGTCTGGCGATAGGACTGATCCGCCAAAGCCCGCTGAGCCTGAACCAAGCCGCGTTGGAGGCCAGAATTAGGGCCCCAGGGGGCGACGGCTCGACCTGAGAACTGGGGATCGGCCAGGGCGGAGCCGGCACTGACGGCGCCGCTACCCAACAGGCCCAGCACCAGGGCCAGGCGGGGAAGGGGAAAGGACTTCATGGGAAAAGGTGGGTGAAACGCTGCAGCCTTGAGCTGTCACCCCGGAACTTTGCGGCGAACCAACGGGCGAAGTGCAACCGAGTTGCCACCAACCTGTGACCAAATCGGACAAACGCGGGTCGTTAACCGGGAGATTCAGCTCCCCAACTGGCTTTTGGAGCGCCCCCAAAGAACGATTCCAAAGTGAAATCCAAGGGCAGGGCTAGGGCCATTGCCGGAGCCATCGCTCTCCAGCCGCTCCAGCCCACCGCCGTGGGCGGCGGCCACCCGAGCGGCAATCGCCAGCCCCAGGCCGCAGTGGCCGCTGCCACCTCGGGCGGTATCGAGTCGCTGGAAGGGCATCAAAGCCTGATCCCACTGCGGGGCGGCAATGCCGGAGCCCCCATCCCAAAGCACGATGCGAAAGCCCTCCCCCTCAGGCGGCCCGGCCAGCAATACCAAGCGCAGCGGCGGTGCGCCGTAACTGCAGGCGTTGTCGATCAGATTGGCCACGGCCCGGGAAAGCGCCACAGGCTGCACCACGCGCAGCAAGGGCTGCAGCTCCAGCGCCAGGGTGTCAGCATCCAGGCCCGCTGCCACCTCGGCCAGCAGCTGATCCAGCGGCACCGCCACGGCCGCCTCGTTGTCGTTACCGCCAGCGAACAGCAAAAACTGTTGGGTGATCCGCTCCAGTGCCGCCAGATCGACCTCAGCCTGCTGCAGATCAACTCCCGGCAAGCCGGCCAAGCTGAGCCGAAAGCGCAGACGTGTAATCGGGCTTTTGAGGTCGTGGGCGATGCCACCCAACATCACCGAACGCTCCTGCTCGACTCGCCCCAAGCGCCGCACCATGGCATTGAAGCGGCCGGTGAGCTGGCGCACCGTGGTGGTGCCACGCTCCTCTGGCAGAGCCGGTGGCCGGGCGGCGGTGCCTACACCGCCAAGGGCCCGCTGCAGCTGTTGCAAAGGGCGTTGCACCTCCAGCCAGAAAAACAGCAGCAGCGCCACGCTGCCGCCCAGCCCTAGGCCCGCCAGCAGCAGCCAGGGATCAGGCGGCCAGCGGCGGGCCGGCGGAATCGGCGCCAGCAGCCACACCGGCTCCAGTGGCGCCAGCAATTGCACCCAAACACCCCTCTGCGGCAGCGCCGCCGGCAGCAAGGCGGGACAGGGCCGCAGCTCGCGGCAGAGCTCCTGGCGCAGCAGCCTTCCCTCCGCCGCCAGAACAGGGTTGGTGGAGGTGGGCGGAAGGGCCCCGACTCTCAATGAGAGGCCACTGAGCCGGGCCAGGGCCGCCGGCGGCAGCCGATCGAGGGCCAGCTCCGCTAAGCGCACCTGAAACAGCACCTCGGGCCCCAACTGGCCAATGCGGGCCCGCTGCAGACGCTCGGCCAGCAGCGCCTGCAACTGGGCCGTACTCAACAGGGCAACCCCAAGCCCCACCAGGCCGTAGCGCAGGGCGGTCCTAACGACTGCGAGGCTGACCATCGGGCACGAATACATAGCCGTAGCCCCACACCGTCTGCAGGTAGCGGGGGCGAGCGGGATCGGGTTCCACCAGCTTGCGCAGCCGTGACACCTGTACATCCATGCTGCGGCTGTCGGTGAGCGATTCAGGCCCGCGCGCCAGCTCGACCAGCCGCTCACGCGAAAGAGGTCGGTGAGGATGCTGCACAAAGGCCGCCAGCAAGGCGAATTCGCCGGAGGTGAGCACCGTGATCCTGCCCCCCTGCTCCAGGGTGCGGGCCGCCAGATCCAGCACCTGCTCCCCAATCGTCAACGACTCCCCATCGACCAGGGGCGTACCGGCCGGCAGGGTGACGCGGCGGCGCAGTACCGCTTCGATGCGAGCGGTGAGCTCCCGCGGTAGAAACGGCTTGGCAAGATAGTCGTCGGCGCCCTGCTCCAGGCCGATGATCCGGTCCACCGCATCGCCTTTGGCCGTGAGCATCACCACCGGCAGATCATCGCCGCCATCGCGCAGGCGCCTCAGCAGGGTGAGGCCGTCGTCTCCCGGCAGCATCAGATCCAGCACTACCAGATCGGGGCGCTGGCCAGCCAAACGCGCCATTAGCTGGGCTCCGTCTGCAAGGCAGCGCACGTCATAGCCCTGATCAATCAGGTAGGTACCCACCATGCTCCGCAATTCGGGGTCGTCATCGACAACCCAGATGCTTTGGCCTGGGGACATCGAAGGGCCATTCCGGAAAGATCTGGTCACAGCTTGGCCGGAATCTGGCAATAACGGGCAGCACCGGGCTGCATAGCCTGAGTTCATGAGCACCTCAGCCATTCCAAGCGCAACCTTGCCCAGCGCAACCATGGTTCCTGGTGTCCGCCATGCCCTGCGCCATATCGCCAGCAGCTTGGCGGGAGTCCTGCTTTTGGTAGCAGTCGGCAGCTCAGGACAGCCGGTACGGGCAGCCGATGAGTTGGAGGTGTATCAACAGCGGTTAGCGCAACTGTTCAGGCAGCTCGATCGCAACGGCGATGGCAGGTTGGAACGCGACGAAGTGCGCGCCAACGCCTACCTACAGCGCCACTTCGAGCGACTCGATCGCGGCGGCAAGGGCTACCTGGTGCCGGGCGACCTGCGTTAAGGATTCAGCTGGGCTTTATCAGCCACCACCAATACCCGCTTGGTGGCACTGACGATGCCCTTGGGATGCACCAGCAAAATTGCCCAGGTCTGGGATCCCGGTGTGAAGGGAGCCTGCACCGATTTGAACAGGCCGCCGCCTCCCAAAGCCCCTAGCTGTAAGTCGGGGCTGTCCAGGGCGTTCACCTGCTGACCGGTAAGAGCCACCAAACCACCAGCCGCGATCGCCCCCTCCAGGGGCTCATCAAACACCGCGTCAACGTCGTAGCGCTGACCTGTGAGCACCGCATCCGGGATCAAAAGACTCACGGGTAGATCGGCCTCACCGCTGCGCAGCAGAGTCTGCTCGCGAATCACGGTCTGGCCGTTGATGCGGCCCCCAGGGCCGCCACTGCTGCTGAGCACCAGCTGTTGCTGAGCATCGAGCCGGTAGCGAGTTGGGCCGTCCTGCCGGCTGCCGGTAACGAAGAGCTGCACTGTGCTGCGGCCATCCCGCAGGGGCTTGCCTGGGCTGAGCTGCCAGCGGGCATCGGGGAACTGCCGCAGCAGACTGCGCCGGCGCAGTTCCACCAGGGTTACGTCGAGCCCGGGACCATCCTCTATGGCTCCCCTGAGCTCGCCGGTGCCGTTGAGGGCCCTTTCCAGGGCCTGCAGCTGGGTCGCACTGGGCAAAGCTGCAGCGAACACTGGCAGCGAGCTGGCCAGCAGGGCGGCGAGGCCGGCCACGCCTCGGGGCAGAAATCGGCCAAGTTGCTGGAGACGCGGCATGGGGCGGCGGAAACCGCTTTTAAGTTAGGCACGCTTAAGCCCCAACACCCATGCCCAGGCTCCTAATCGCTGCCAGCGGCACCGGTGGCCACCTTTTCCCCGCCTTAGCCGTGGCCGATGCCATGCCGGCTGATTGGTGTGTGTCGTGGCTGGGGGTGCCAGACCGGCTGGAACGCCAACTGGTGCCGAGCCGCTATCCGCTGCACACGGTGCGAGCCGGTGGGCTACAAGGCCGGGGCCTGCGCAAGCTGCTAAAACTGCTGCAACTGCTGCAAGCCGTTCGGTCGGTGAGGCAGCTGATCCGGCGCGAACGCATCGCAGCGGTTTTTACCAGCGGCGGTTACATCGCGGCACCTGCAATCCTGGCGGCCCGCTGGTGCGGCGTGCCGGTGGTGCTGCATGAAAGCAACGCTGTGCCCGGCAAGGTGACCCGCCTACTAGGCCGACTCTGCAGCCAGGTGGCGGTGGGCCTGCCCCAGGCCGCTACCCGTCTGCCTCGGTGCCGGCCCGTAGTGACGGGAACGCCGGTGCGGCAAGCCTTTCTGGAGCCCGCCCCCCTGCCAGACTGGGCACCCAAAGGCTCCGGGCCCCTGCTGCTGGTGATGGGTGGCAGCCAAGGAGCCGTGGGTCTCAACCAGATGGTGCGCCCCCTGCTGCCCAAGCTCACGGCCGCTGGCGTGCGGGTGGTGCACCTCACCGGCAGCAACGACCCCGAGGCAGGCCAGCCCCTGCCGGCAGGGGTGGTGGAGCTTCCCTTCAGCGACAAAATCCCCGGCTTGCTGCAGCACGCCGCCCTGGCGATCAGCCGCAGCGGCGCCGGCGCCCTCAGCGAGCTGGCAGTGTGCGGCACCCCGGCGGTATTGGTGCCCTACCCCGCCGCTGCCGACCACCACCAGGACGTCAACGCCGCCGCCGCCGCCGAACTTGGGGCGGCCGTGATCGTGTGGCAGCACGGCCCCGCTGAGCAGGCCCTCGAGCGCAGCCTCTGGCGGCTGCTGGGCCCGCGCCTGCGGGGGGCAGCAGCTGCTTGTGATCCCCTAAAGCAAATGTCTACAGCCATGGGCGAGCTGGCGGTGCGCGATGCCGATCAACGGGTGGCGGCGATGCTCAGCACTCCCAAGGGTTGATCAAGTCCAAGTCGGCAAAGTCAGCCTCATCCCGAGTGGCGAGCAGGGCGCCATGGGCCAGGGCTGTGGCTGCAATCACCGCATCCGCCGTGGACATGGGCCGCGCCAACCGTTCACGGGCTCTCAAACAACGCTAGCTATCGCACTCCTGCCGCAAGGCCCGGATGATGCGGCGGTTGTGGCGGCGGCTCTGGACGCCGATGCGGAGCCAACGCTCACCCAGCCCTTCGAAGAAGCGGCAATCGCGCAACAGGATGCGGTGGCGGCACTCCAGGCCCTCGCGCAGCGGCACAAGGGACGCGTCGCCGTAAATCAAAAGAAAGTTGGCGGCTGACGGTAGCGGCGTGATGCCCGGCAACGCCTCCAGCCGGGCCGAGAGCCAGGCCCCCTCGCGGGCTGTCCAGCGCTGCACCCGGCGGCACCAACGCCCGTAGGCCAGCGGATCGGCCAGCAACCGCTCACCCACCGCCAGCGCCAGACCGTTCACCGGCCAGGGATCGCGCCAACGGACCCAGCGAGCCAGGCGCTCCGGCTGGCCGAGGGCATAACCGAGACGCAGGCCGGCGATCGACCACAGCTTGGTGAGGCTGCGGATAACCACCAGGTTGGGGTGGGCCTGCAGCAGCGGAATCAGGCTCTGGGCTTCCCCGCCTGGCACCAGCGGCAGAAAGGCCTCATCGGCGATCACGAGGGCGAAGCGCTGCAACAAGGGCTCAAGGGAGGCAAGGCTCCACAGCGCTCCGGTGGGGTTGTGGGGGTTGGTGAGCCACAGCACCGCGCCCGCCGGAGCCACCGGAAACGGCTGCGGCCCCGAACTGGCCTGGAGCGTCAACGGCAGAGATCGCCAGGCGCCGCCCCAACAGGCCAGGGCACGGGGGTAATCGGCGAAGCCCGGCTGGGGCACCACACTCAAGCCGGCTGCGGCCGCATCGCGCGCTGCCCAGGTGAACAATTCCGCCGCCCCATTGCCCGGCAGCGTCCAGTCGGGCTCCACCCCATGCAACTGGGCCAGGGAGGCGCGCAAGCCAGTGGCGTGCCGGTCGGGATAAGCCCGCAGCGGCGACCCAGAGGCGAGGCCCAGGGCAGCCTTCAGCAGGGAGCCGCGCACAGCACAAGGCGGCCCGAAGGGCACCAGGGAAGCGCTGGCATCCAGCAGCTGGGAGGGCCTGCAACCCAGGCGCGCGGCGGTGGCGGCCAGATTGCCGCCATGGCGCTCGGATGGCGGCATCTGCATGGCCGAAAGCTAATTGCTGCCGCCGGCCGCCTGGTGAACAGCCCTGTGCAGCCTGGGAAGCGCACGAATTCCTGCGCTATAAGCCGTTGCAACGGGCACAATGCCATGCAAAGCCGCATCGCGCCTCCGACGTTGCCAGGTCCAGGCCTCCTGCTGAGCGCCGCCGCCAGCTTGCTCGCTGCTGTAGCCATAGTGATGCCGCCTACCGCCAAGGCGGATTCGAGCGACCTTTTCAAACTGCTGGAAACCCGCAGCTGCCGTGGCTGCAAGCTTCAAGACGCGGATCTGGTGCATGCGGATCTGCGCGATGCCGATCTCCGCCAAGCCCAGCTGCAGCGAGCCAACCTGGGTCAGGCCCGCCTGGATGGCGCCCAACTCAGCGGCGCCAATCTGAGCTTCACGAGCCTGATGGGCGCCTCGCTGCGCGGCGCCGACCTACGCGGCGCACGGCTGGATGGCACCGATCTGCGCCAGGCCGATCTCAGTGGTGCCCTGCTGGACCCAGGAGCCCTAGCCCGCAGCCACTGGCAACGGGCCACAGGCATCGAGCCAACGCAACTGAGCTATGCGGAATTGCACAACGCGGGCGCCGAGGCCGCGCAGCAGGGCCGCTATCCAGAGGCGGAAGCATTTTTCAGCGCCGCTATCCGCAAGGAACCCACCGCCGCCATCAGCTGGGTGGCCCGGGGGATCTGCCGCGGCGAGCAGGGCAAGAGCGAGCTGGCCGCCAATGATTTCAACTACGCCGCCAGCCTCTATGGAGAACGCGGCGAACACGAGCAGGCGTTGCAGTTGAAGCAAGCTGCCAAGACCGTGGTGGCATCAACCAAGCCCGATACTCCCGGCGGCAACGGAGCCGGCAGCAAAGCCCTGAGTGGCGCCCTCGCCGCCTTTCAGTTTCTGGCCCCACTGGCGGCCAAGGCCTTTCTGCCAATGGGCTTGTAAAGGCACTCAGAGTGCGGGGGCGAGCTCAGAGGCGGTGAGCACTGCCAGTCAGCGCTTGAGCAGAGCCATCGCTTTCTAATACCCCGATGCCCCCATAAAGCTGCGAGCATCAGGAGTTGAAGGCTGGTAGCCATAGCCATACACACCACCTTCTACATCATTAATTATTTTTGGTGTCACCATAATCACCAACTCTCTCTTTTCGCGGCGAGTCCCGCTAGAGCGGAACAACGAACCAATCAGTGGAATATCACCAAGAATTGGCCACTTGGTGACTTCCGCTCGATCAAACTCTGAAATCACACCCGTCATGATCAATGTCTGACCATCTCGCACCCGTAGCGCACCCGTATCCAATCGACGCACGCTCAGAATGTCAATATTTCCACATCCCGGAACGGGCTCGCGATCAGTTACCGCAGAAACACTTGGAGACAAAGCAAATGTGACGAAGCCATTATCATCGATCTTTTGAATACGAGCCCCCAAAACAAGCCCGGCCGTGGACAGCGTCGGCTGGCAGGTGATGATATTACTGGCGCCAGCAGAGTTTGCCGCATTATTCACCTGATACTGGGTAATCACATTTGTGCCAACCCTGACAACTCCTTCGTTAGCCATGCGACGACCAATTGGGGAGTCGATGTTGTAGTCGTCCAAAGATCCAGCCTGCGATGAACCGGAGCCACCACCTCCAGCCGCGCGCAATTCGGCAGGATTTTCCTGAAGAATCAGCGTTGGACTAGCCAAGAGCTTCGTGCTCTGAGACACAATTTGAGCCCTGAGAAAGTCGTAAAATTGATTTTTCGGATAAGCAGAACCAGGATTTGCCTGTGGCGCACTAAATCCCGTCAAGGGATTGTAGCCAGGTGGCAAATTATTCCCGAAAGCTCCGAGCAGCTCGCCGCCATCATTGACAATAAAATTATTACCCCAGCGAATCGCAAAACTATTTTCCATTATGGAGTCATTATCCAAGTTAACATCCAATATCTTGACAGACAAAGCCACCTGTCGCTGGCGTAAATCAAGCTGCCGCAAATATTGCTCTGCGATAGCCACACTCGAAGGCTCTCCAATCAGAGTAATCGTAGAAAGCCTGCTATCGATTGTGCCGGTAACGCCCAAAATGGGTCCAGGCTTGCCGCCAAACTTTTGAATTTCAGTAGTAGTACTTGTAGATGTATTTGTTGTGCTACTCGTAGATCCACCGCCGGCCGTCCCAGCACCAGTATTCGTTGAATTACCAGTACTTTGCACATTCGTGATTGTTTGAGGTATATATATAATTGCTCCTAGGCTGGCCAGGTATTGCGCTGCACTTTGAGCGCTAGCTTGATTTAACCTATAGACCTTAGAAAGCTGAGGTCCATAAGTAGCCAAGGCAAGCATATTAGGCCCAGCAAAGATTGTTCGACCCTGCAATCTTCCTTGAAGCCCTCCTGCCGCCAAAATTGCATTAACAGCGCCAGAATAGCTCTCATTGGCAAACGAAACAGTTACAGGCCTGGGATTTTCTTTTAAAGTCAACAAATTATCAGGTCCCTTCTCGAAATTATTGCCAGAATTAGTAACAAAGTCTTTATATCTGCTTGTAATTTTTTCTGCACTTAGATAGTCTTTCCCTTCCTCAGTCAGACTCTCGGATAAATAAACAAATCCGTATCCGCCAATGCGCGCAACTGCCATCAAAGCATCGCGAACGGGGGCATTTCTAAATGTCAAAGTCACATTTGGACCTTTGACCTGCAGATACCCTGGATTCCGCATTGTCATTGACCCCACAGCCATATCCCCCAACGGCGGTGCCACAGCCCGGGGCTGAAGTGGTGGCGCATAGGTAGGCAGCGGCACAGCGCCAGGCTGACTCAAATCCAGGCGGTTCGTCTGCAGAGAAACCTGCGGCGAGGCGGGAAACGTGAGGATCAGATTCAAACCATCAGCGCTCACCACCGGGCGCGCCAGTGGAACCCCAGGCATTGGGGTCACCGACAGGCTGTAACTGCTGCCGGATCCATCCAGGCTGACCGACTGAAAACCAAGCTCCGGTAAGGAGATGCGCTGCGGGCCAGACCGCAACCCCGTAGGAATAGCTGTAAGCAGCTGACCCTGCCAGCTATTGCTTCGCATCGACTGCTGCAACTGGGGAGCCGCGCCAACCCCCTGAACAACCAGCTCAACAGCATCACCCAGGCGACGCACCTGCAGCTGGATCGGCCCCGCAGCTATAGCAGCAGAGCCACGAAAGGAGGAGGAGGATTGACTGGTCGCAGACGTTGGAGCACCTGCAGCGGATTGGCGAGGGCCAGCGTGGGCAACGGCGTCAAGAAGGACAAAACCGGGAAGGACTGCCGCCGCAGCGGCCGTAACAAGACGCCGCCCAAATTTGCTGCCCAACATTTTTCGTACAACTCTAAGCAGATCTTAGCGAAATGATTTCTAAAAAACCAGTGCACCAAATGAGGGCAATAGACGACGGATTAATTGTTAAGGGCCACAGGCGCTGGAGGCAGAGTAGTGCCAATTTGGTAATAAGTTATGGTCAATTTCAGCTCAGTTTTGGCTGCTACAGGGGTCGTCGCCGTTGAGAGTGAACTGCCCTGATTGCCCTTCTGATTAGCTTTCTGATTGCCACCCTCAGCCGCCGGCTGGGGAACGGCTTTGGGAGGCTCCACAGCAGTCAAAGACAAGTTGCTTTGTGACACCAAAACAGTCAGCTTTTCAGTGGCACGCAAAAACGCCAACACATTGGGATAGGCCCCCCGGGCCGTTAGCAAAATCTTCTGGGCTTTCAGACCGGCCCCCTCAAGGGGTGACTGGGGTGCTGGCGCTGGCTGATCACCCTTCAGGGACTCCTTCTTCCCATCCCCAGGAGGAGGAGGCAGTGCCGCCACGGGTTCATACAGATCCAGCTGCACACCGAAGCGACTGGCCTCCCTATCCAGCTGGGCCAGGAATGTCACCAACTCGCCACTGCCCTCGATCAGTTGCAGCACCTTTTGCCGCTTGCGCTCCGCCGCCGCCTGGCTTTCCGCCGTTTTGGCGATCTGAGCCCGCAGCAGAGGGATCCGGCCCTGGATCTCCTCCAGCTGGGCCAGCCTTTCACTATCTGCCTGCAGCTTCAGCCACTGGGGAACCACACCGGCGCCCAGCACCAAAACTGCCAGCACAGCCCCCACGCCGATCGGCACCCCCAAAAGCAACCGTTGTCGCCCTTGGGTGGCATGGCGATCATCCCCATTCTGGAGGTTGGTCATCAGAGCAAACCCTCCCGTTGCAGCAGATCCAGGCGGCGCACCAAGCCCTCAGCTCCAAGCTGGGTGAGGATCTGTTTCTCGGCTAGCGGACTAATCGGCGGACGAAAGTTGATCAGAAGCTCAAAACTGACCGGTCCTGATCCAGACCCGTTGGCCTCAGCAACACCCCGAGAAGCTTTGACCAGAGTGACGGCATTGGTATCAACCAAAGGGGAGCGCTTCAACTGCAGCTGAAACGCATTTATACGGGCAAAGGCCTGGGGATCCCGAGACAATCCCTTGATCCGATAGCCATTCCCCTCATCCGTAGCGGCGGTGAGTTGAACACCTTCCGGCACTCGCAGCTGCAGATCGCGCATCAGCGCCGATCCAGAACGCACCGCAATCAACCCCTTGACCAAATCCGCGTTGACTTTCTCCAGCCTATTGAGCTTGCCCCGGGCAGCAGTGAGCTGAGTTTCAAACAGCTGGACTTCCGCCTCCACCGTGCCGAGGCGATCCACCTCAGCGCTCACCATCAGGGCACGCATTAACACCAAAACAGCCATCCCCAGCGAGATCCCGATCAGAGCAGCGCCGATCGCTACGCCCCTCGCCAACAGTTGACGACCCTGCACTGCAACCTGGACAGGGCCCGGCAGGTTCAGTTCCTGACGTTTTTCACGCAGGAGGTCGAAATCAGTTGTGAGTGGCCTTGACGTCACGGGACCAGCTCCAAGGAAGCCAGGCCCTGCAAGCAGAGGGAACCAAAACCATCTCGATCGACTAACTCGGCTTTCAAGCCGAGCGCCTGCTCCAATGACACCGCATCCTCTAGGGGTGCAGAGAGCAGCAAGCGCACCGGTGCCTGAGGAGCCTTGAGGTTTCGATAAAAATCCAAGCTCTGTTTCAAGGCCGGAATCAAATCAACCATCGGCCCAGGCAGCATCCGCTCAAACTCAGGCACTCCTTTGTTCCACACAATCAGGTTGGTTTGCTGATCCAGCGGCTGCAACAGCCCCACCAGGGAACTGGCGGGTGTGGCCGCCAGTTCGTCGCGGAGGCCCCACATCATGCACAGCTGCGAGGGCAGTAGGTGCTGCAGGGTGCCACCAGCAATCGCAAACACCTCCACCCAGGCGTCCACCACAGACCGCTCCGCTGCGATCACTAACGAGCTAGCGGCAAGGCCCGGAAGAGGCTGCACATCCAGATAGGCCTGATCCAGTGGAAACGGCCAGCCCAGATCCGGATTCAGCGCGCGCAGGTCGCTTACGGAATTCGCCGGCAGTTGGCCGGCCGGCCAATCAACTACCCGCCAATGGGAAGCTTGCCGGGGCAAGGACACCACCAACTGAGCATCAATCACCCCGTACTCC
Organism: Synechococcus sp. CS-1330; assembly: GCA_025128025.1. Taxonomy (GTDB): domain Bacteria; phylum Cyanobacteriota; class Cyanobacteriia; order PCC-6307; family Cyanobiaceae; genus Cyanobium_A. Next base: position 158,681 of record JAHLYR010000047.1, on the reverse strand, counting down.
AACAACAGATCGCCCAAAAAATCCCCTACCGCATCCTTGAGTTGCGGCACCCCATCGCGGCAGGTCAGAGCAGGGATTGGGGCGGTCCAATTCGGCTCCAAGGGCTTTCCCTGCTTCACCAACTGAGCAGTCACCAACTGCTCAGATAGATCAATCATCACCAGCCTGGGGAAGAGCTGGGCACGGAGGGGGCGCCAGGTGTTTTGGAGTCCCGCCAGTACCAAGATGTAGGCCCTTTTTAAAGGAAAACTTACCGAACTTTCAACGCCAGGCCAGACCCGTGCCCACGGCTTCGCCGATATGGCTCAGGCCATGGCGATCCAGCTGGGACGCCAGACCTTCCAAAATCTGTGGCACCAGCGCCGGACCGCCGTAGATCCAGCCGGTATAGAGCTGCACCAGCGAGGCCCCTGCAGTGATCCGCTCCCAGGCGCTCTCGGCCGAATCGATCCCACCTACACCAATCAGGGGCAAGGCGGGACCCGCCGTAGCCCGCAGCCGCCGCAGCACCTCAAGGGCCCTACCCCGTAGCGGCACTCCGCTGAGGCCGCCGGCCTCCTCGGCCAGGGTGCGGCCCGTCTGCACCAGTCTCCGCTGCTCAAGGCCGAGGCGGTGCAGGCTGGTGTTCACAGCGATTACGCCTGCCAGCCCCTCCTCGTAGGCCATGCGGGCGATGGCATCAATCGCGTCGTCCTCCAGATCCGGGGCGATCTTCACCAGCAGCGGCGGGCAGGCCGGCAAGCGCCGCAGCCGCTCCACCAGGCGGCGCAACAGGATTTCCTCCTGCAGCTCGCGCAGGCCCGGAGTGTTGGGCGAGCTCACATTGATCACCGCGTAGTCGGCCAAGGGGGCGAGTAGCTCCAGGGAGGAGGCGTAGTCGTCGGGGGCAAGCTCCAGAGAGGTGATCTTGGATTTGCCCAGGTTGATGCCCAGCACCGCCGGGCGCTGGCCCGGTGCCGGCAGCTGCTGGCGCTCCAGGGTGCGGCGCAACACCTGGGCGCCGCCGTTGTTGAAGCCCATGCGGTTGAGCGCCGCCCGCTCGGCAGCCAAACGAAACAGCCGCGGCTTGGGATTGCCCGGCTGGCCGTGCCAGGTGACCGTGCCCAGCTCGGCAAAGCCAAAACCAAACAAATGCCAGATCCCTGCTGCTACACCGTTTTTGTCAAATCCGGCCGCCAGGCCCACCGGGTTAGAGAAGCGGCAGCCAAACAGGGTTTGCTCCAGCCGGAGATCGGGGCGCTGCAGCTCAGCGGCCAGGCCTGCCAAGGCACCACTCACTAAGGGCCACTGGCGCCGCAAGGAGGCCTGGCCCAGCGCCGTCAGCGTCATTTGGCTGAGCTGCTCGGCATCGGCGCCGTCGTCGCGGCCCAGCAGCGGCCCCACTAACCGCTCATACAAGGCCCCTGTGCTGGTTGCGGTGCCTGAATCCACCATCTCCCCGCCTACTCCCGCGCGCCCAATCCTCCCTCGTCCCGTTGCAAACGCCAGCGACCTCCCTCCAGAGGCAACACCTGCCAGTCACGCCAGCGCCAGGGCCCACTGCAGCGCTCCAGTTGCTGCAAGGGCTGCTCCACCAGCTGAGCCAGCTCCACCAAGCTGAGGCCGTAGCCCTGGCTAGCGAAGCGATCGGCCAGCTCACAGCGGCTCAGCAGCTGCTGCAGGGGCGCCGGCGCCGGGTCGGCAATCGCTAGGCCAGGGGCGGCGTTTTTAGTGCTGGGAAAGTCGGCAGGAACGTCCGCTTCGATCCGGGCGGTGGCGATCACCTCACCGGCCGCCATGGCCGGCATCTGACCCTTGGAAAAGGCCACGGCGATCGCATCACAGCGGTCGTTGTCGGGATCACCGCTATGACCCTTGACATGCACCAGGGACACCCCCTCAAGCCGGGCCTGGTCCAGCAGCTCCCATAGATCCCGATTGAGCACCGCCCCGCCGGAGGCCGTGCGCCAGCCCTTGCGCTTCCAGCCCTGGATCCACTTGCTGAAACCATCGATCAGGTAGCGGCTGTCGGTGCGAATGCTGAGCTGGGCCGGACGGGGCAGCTCCTTGATGGCCTCCAGCAGGGCCAGGGCTGCGGTGAGCTCCATGCGGTTGTTGGTGGTGGCCCGATCGGCTCCGCCCATCTCATGCACTGAGCCATCCTCGAAGCGCAGCAAGGCGCCCCAGCCGCCTGGGCCCGGGTTACCACTGCAAGCACCATCACAGGCCGCAGCCACCACTTTCACCGGCTTAGCCGCCACTGGACAACCCCCGAAAATTCGCTAAAGAACCCATCTGCCACTTGCTGTGCCCCGCCATGGACCCATCCAAACCGGGCCTGACCAGAAGCCAGGCAGAGCGCCGAACCTACCGTCCCTGGCGAAACGCCCTGCTGGCAGGTGCGGCCCTGGCCGCCCTCACCCCCTGGGCAGAGGCAGCAAACCTATTCAATAGCCGACCGCTCGATGCCAGCAGCTTCGCCGTGCTGGCGCGGCCCCTGGGGCGCAGCGACTGGAACCTGCTGGTGCTTGAGCAGATCAAGCCCCAACCCCGCTGCTGGGAGGAGCGCCCCGACGGCCTGATCGACCCGGCCCTCAACCGCTTCAACTTCACCGGCATCTGCAGCCGCTATCTCGACAGCAACGGCTACTCCCTGCGTATCGGCGATCAGGATCTGGCCAGTCGCTACCGGCTGCAGCTACGCCAGAGCGGCAACGAACTGCAACTGCAGGCCAGCACCCCCAGCGATCCCACCACCCTGGTTGTTGCCCGCGCCCAGGTGCCCCTGCGCGATCGGGATGGGTTTGTAGCCCTGAAGCTCGAATCCGGCTGGGACTTGCAACGCCGCAGCTTTGGCGAGCAGACCCTTAATCACCTGTACTTCGCCAACGCCGCACCCCTGCCCCAGCTACTAGCCGCAGCCAGCGGCACCTCCCAACCCGCACCCCTGCTGGTTGCCCCCCCGAGCCTGCTGGCCCAGGGGATGGGACAGGGCCCTATTCGCTTGCCAGTGATCCCCTTCCGCGATTGAAGCCCGGGTGCCAGTTGCCAGAGAGTCCCAGTCCAGCGAGCCATTCCCGAAGCCTGCCATTAAGTTTCTGGGGTGTGAGGAGTGGGAACGCTCTTCCGGGGTCGAAACGAGGACAGACTCCCTGAATCGTTCCAACTCAAAGCCCTGCCTTTGGCGGGGCTTTTTTATTGGTCACATCTTTTTATTGGACCCTTCTTTTTATTCATTACTGCATCAAAAAACCGGCCCGAGAGGGGCCGGTCTGGTGGCAACGAAAGACGTTGGCAGAAAGGTGACAGGACCCCGAAAGGCCCCAGCGATCACTTGATCGAAACCTTGCCGCCGACTTCTTCCACAGCTTTTTTGATGGATTCGGCTTCGCCTTTGGCGATGCCTTCCTTGATGGCGCAGGGAGCACCTTCCACCAGAGCCTTAGCTTCGCCCAGGCCGAGGCCGGTGACTTCGCGGACGGCCTTGAGGACCTTGATCTTGGCAGCGGCGTCAAAGCTGTCGAGCATGACGTCGAATTCGGTCTGCTCCTCGACGGCTTCAGCAGCAGCAGCAGGAGCTGCGGCCATCATGACGCCCGCGGAAGCGGCGGCAGATACACCAAAAGCTTCTTCGATCTGCTTGACGAGCTCGGAAGCTTCAAGCAGGGAAAGAGTCTTCAGTGACTCGAGAATTTGGTCGGTTGTAGCGGACATGGTTGAGAATCAGCAACAGATCTGTTTGTGAACAGTCGGATCGGGGGAGCTCAGCTGTCGCCTTCGGCGTGCTGTTTGAGCGCCCGGGCAAGACCGGACGGAACCTCGTTGATACCCACGGCCAGCTTGGTAGCCACGGCGTTGATCGCACCTGCGATCTGGGCCATGAGCACCTCCTTGGAGGGCAGATCTCCGATGGCCTTGATGTCTTTTTCGGAGAGGAGTTTGCCTTCGAAAAGGCCACCCTTCACCTCAGACTTCTTCGTGTCCTTCTGGAAGGACTGCACGGCCTTCACCGCACCACCCACATCGCCCTTTACCAGGACGAAAGCGTTGGAGCCGGTGAGCAGAGAATCGAGATTCGCCCAGGCGGTATTTCCATCAATGGCGCGGCGCATCAAGGTGTTTTTGGTCACCTTGCACACCCCTTTGCTGGCCTGCAGACGAATCCGCAGATCAGACATCTCCTTGATGGACAAGCCCTTGAAATCAAGGACAAGCGCCATTTCGGCCTCGCCGAGGAGCCCCTTGAGCTCATCGACGATCTGTTGCTTGCTCTCCAGCGTGCGGCCCATAGGAAAGGAACGGATCAGGGGAACAAGCCGGGAACGCGGCCCGGGACGCTGACTTTTCCCAAGGGAAGGTCAACTCGAGGCCGCTGCACGCTCCACAACCCTTCCGGACGAATCCTTCCTGGTGCCAAACCTGTCGCGATCACCTCGGCAGGACTTACGGACCGAAATCCACCTGCTGTCTGGGGTAGGGCGCGTGCCCATCTGGACAAAGCCAGAGGTCCACACTACACACGGCCCATACCTGAGCTCAGCCATGCCTGCCTCTCGCCGCCGCGGCGCCATGCTGCTGCTCAGCTTGGTGATGGCCTTGGTGCTCGGCCTGGCGATTCCAGCCCGAGCGACCCCCGCCTGGACCGTAGGCACCGATCCCACTTATGCCCCCTTCGGCATGACTGATGGGGCCAACGGCGAGCTGCGGGGCTTCGATATCGATCTGATAGAAGCGATCGCCAAGCGCACTGGCCAGCGGCTCAAGCTCACAGCTCTGCCCTTCGATGGCCTGATACCTGCCCTGCAAGCGGGCAACCTCGACCTGGCGATCAGCGCCATGACGATCACCGCCGAGCGGGCCGAAACCGTCGACTTTTCGCGCCCTTATTTTGCCGCTGGCTTGGGCATAGTTGTGCGGCGAGGCACCCGGGGCATCGCCAACCTCAAGGATCTAGAAGGACGCACGATCGCCGTTCAGATCGGCTCCACCGGCGCAAAGGCCATGGCAGCCGTGCCCGGAGCCAAGCTCAGCACCTTTGATTCAGGTCCTCTCGCCCTACAGGAGCTCCTGAACGGCCACGTGGAGGCCTACGTAAATGACCTGCCTGCCACCTTGTATGCGATCGAAACCGCTGGCCTCGATGGCATCGAGATCGCCGGCAAGCCCCTCACCAGCGACTTCTACGGCATCGCCTTCCCTAAGGGCTCTGGCCTGCGCGAAGCAGTAAACAAGGGGCTGGGCCAGGTACTGGCCGATGGCAGCTACGCCCGTATCTATGAGCGTTGGTTTGGGCAGAGCCCGCCACCCCTGCCCCAGCGAGCCCCTGCTCTCGATAGCCGCAGCGATAGCGCCGGACTTGACGGGGTGCAGTTGCTGCGCAATTTGATCCGCGGTGCGGGCGTGACCCTGGCGCTGACCCTCTGCTCCTTCTGCCTAGGCCTGATCGGAGCTGGGCTGGTAGCTGCGGGGCTACTGGGTGACAACACAGTGATGCAGCGCTGCTGCCGCATCTACGTCGACTTCTTTCGCGGCACGCCAATTTTGGTGCAGCTGTTCGTGATCTACTTCGGCGTGCCTGCCCTAGCCCGCCAACTGGGACTTGAACTGCAACTAGATCGCTTCGCCGCAGCCGTGCTCGCCCTAGGGCTAAACGGCGCTGCCTATCTAGCCGAAACCCTACGAGCAGGAATTATTTCCATTGACCGCGGCCAATGGGAGGCCTCAAGGGCCCTGGGGCTCAAGCCCCTAAAGGCGCTGCAGCTAGTGATCTTGCCCCAGGCCCTGCAGCGGGTGCTGCCCTCCTTAGCCAATGAGTTCATCACGCTGATTAAGGACACCAGCCTGGCGGCGGTGATCGGCTTCGACGAACTTTTCCGCCAAGGGCAGCTGGTGGTGGCCACCAGCTACCGGGCGTTTGAGGTTTACCTTGCGGTGGCCTTGGTGTATCTAGTGATGACCACCACGGCCTCGCTGCTGTTCAAGCAGCTGGAGCGGCGACTCAGCCTTCCTGCTTGATGTCCTGCAGAGCCGAGAAGTCAACTTCCACCGAAGGGCCCATGGTGGAGGTCACATAGAGGCTCCTCCAGTAGCGGCCTTTGGCACCGCTGGGCTTGTTGCGATCGATGGTCTCCTGCAGGGCCTTGAGGTTCTCGAGCAAGTTGGCCGCAGTGAAGCTGGCCTTGCCAAAGCGCACGTGCACGATGCCGCTGCGGTCGGCGCGGAACTCAAGTTTGCCGGCCTTGAACTCGTTGATGGCGCCAGCCAGATCGGTGGTGACGGTGCCTGCCTTGGGGTTGGGCATCAGGCCGCGGGGACCAAGCACCCGGCCCAGCTTGGCCACCTTGGGCATCATGTCCGGGGTGGCGATCAGCAGGTCGAAGTTCATCTCGCCCTTGGCGATCTGATCCACCAGATCGTCGTCGCCAGCGAGGTCGGCGCCAGCAGCCTTAGCTGCAGCCACGGCTTCACCGCGGGCGATCACAGCAATGCGGATCGCCTGGCCGGTGCCGTGGGGCAGGGCCACGGTGGTGCGCAGCTGCTGGTCGGTGTACTTGGGATCGATCCCGAGGCGCACGTGGGCCTCCAGGGTTTCGTCAAACTTGGCGTTGGCGTTGGTCTGAACCAGCTCAATGGCCTCGAGGGGGCTGTAGCTGCGGTCTTCGACCTTGGCGCTGATCGCTAAAAAGCGCTTGGAGATTTTCGGCATGGTGGGAATGGGGTACGGGCGATTCAGGGCGTGGCTGTTGAGCAGATGAACTGGTTAAGGCTGCCTGGATCTCCCCCGGATAAGGGATGGAATTAATCGTTAACGGCGACGCCCATGTTGCGGGCGGTGCCTTCGATGATGCGCATGGCCGATTCAACGCTGGTGCAGTTGAGGTCGGGCAGCTTGGTCTTGGCGATCTCCTCGAGCTGGGCGCGGCTGATGGCACCCACCGAACCCTTGGCAGAGGTGGCGGCACCCTTCTCGATACCGGCTGCTTTGGAGATCAGCACGGAAGCGGGAGGGGTCTTGGTGATGAAGGTGAAGCTCCGGTCTTCAAAGACCGAAATTTCAACCGGGATCACATATCCAGCCTTCTCCTGCGTCCGAGCGTTGTACTCCTTGCAGAACGCCATGATGTTGACGCCGTGCTGACCGAGGGCAGGGCCCACCGGCGGCGCGGGGTTGGCTTTACCGGCCTGAAGGGCCAGCTTGATAACAGCAACGACTTTCTTGGCCATCGTCTAAGGCTACGGGGCGAATCTGCGGATCATCCCCATCGCCGGGGATGTGAACTAAAACGGCCGCCCTCCGCAGGGAGACGGCCGCTGAGCGGGGCCGAAACCTAGCTCTGCTTGCTGATCTGGGAAAACTCGAGCTCCACCGGGGTTTCCCGGCCAAAGATTGAGAGCAGGGCCTTGAGCTTGTTGCGCTCGCCGGAAACCTCGATCACCTCGCCTTGGAAATCCTTGAAAGGACCAGCGGTGACCAGGATCTGATCGCCTTCGGCGAGATCCACCTTGACGACTGCCTTCTTTTCGGCGGCTCGCTTAAAGATGCGATCCACTTCCGTGCGGCTGAGCGGCCGGGGCTTGATGTGGCCGCGGGCCTTGGCCGTTGCGCGCCGCTCCTCTGCCCCCACGAAATTGATCACGTTGGGGGTGCTGCGCACCGCCATCATGGTGTCCTCGTCGAGCACCATTCGCACCAGCACATAGCCGGGGAATACCTTTTCCTCCGTGCTCTGGCGCGAGCCATCCTTCTTCACCTTCATCCCCGGGGTCTGGGGGATCTCGATCTCGAGGATCCGGTTGTCGACGCCCAAGGTGACGGCCCGCTGCTCCAGGGTTGCCTTCACCTTCTTCTCGCAGCTGGAGGCCACCTGCACGGCATACCAGCGAGCCACCTGCATCTTCTCAACCGGAGCCGATGCTTCAAGCACTTGGGGCGCCAGCTCGAGCTCTTTGGCCGCAAGCTCGAGCTCTTTGGCCGCAAGCTCAGAGGCTTCGATTTGGCTGTCGGTCAGGGACTCAGACACGGGGCTCAGGAAAGAAACGGGATCAACTGACGGGGGATCGACTACGGATCTGCTCAACGGAACACCTGATTGGCCCCCCAGCCATAAAAACGATCGATGGCGGCGATCGCTGCCGCCGAGAGACTCACCATCAAAATCACGGCCAACGATTCGCTGAACAGCTGTTGACGGCTGGGCCATACGACTTTGCGGAGTTCCGCCAGGGTGGCGGCAGCAAAGCCTTCAGGCACCGCCGAGGCTGCGGCAGGCGAGATGGACGCATCGGGGCTGGGTTCTGCCTCTTTGGAGTCTGGAGTTGGGGGGGTTGGATCCACTGGCGCTCGCGCACGGGGGCGTCCGCGCGTACCGGCAAACGAACACCCTAGACGAGGGGCACAAATGTCAAGGGATTGCCCGGCTCAACGCGCACGCCCCGAGCTCCACTGAAGCGCTCCGCCAGCAGCTCGGTGGCCAGGGGATTTTCCAGCTGGCGCCGCAACACCCGCCGCAGGGGCCGGGCGCCGTATTCGGGCTCGTAACCCTGCTCAGCCAGGGCCTGCACCACCGGCTCCGGCACCTCCAGCTCCAGGTGCTGCTCAGCCAGCAGCCGGGCCAGCTCGGCCAGTTGCAAGCGCACGATGCGCTGCAGGTCGGCCGGGCCAAGGGGGCGGAAGCGGATCACCTCGTCAATGCGGTTAAGGAATTCCGGCCGAAACTGGCTGGCTAATGCCTGGTCTATTTGCTGGTCGAGCCAGGTCTGCTGATCACGCCAGGTCTGTTGGTCTGACTCCACTCCCGCCTCCCGTGCCGCCCGGGCACTGTCGAGGATGGCGCGGCTGGCCAGGTTGCTGGTCATGATCACCACGGTGTGGCGGAAGTCCACGGTGCGGCCCTGGGAATCGGTAAGGCGGCCGTCGTCGAGCACCTGCAGCAGCAAATTGAACACCTCCGGGTGGGCCTTCTCCACCTCATCAAGCAACAGCACCGCGTATGGCCGGCGCCGCACCGCCTCGGTGAGCTGGCCGCCCTCCTCGTAGCCCACATAGCCAGGGGGTGCCCCCACCAGCCGGGCCACAGCGTTGCGCTCCATGAATTCGCTCATGTCGAGGCGCACCAGGGCGTCGTCCTCGTCGAAAAGCGCCGCCGCCAGAGCCTTAGCCAGCTCGGTTTTGCCCACGCCGGTGGGGCCCAAAAACAGAAACGAACCCACCGGCCGCGTTGGCGACTGCATACCGGCCCGGGCGCGGCGGATCGCCGCGGCCACCGCAGCCACCGCCTCGAGCTGGCCAACCACCCGCTCGCCCAGGAGTTGTTCCAGCTCCAGCAATTTCTGGCGCTCCCCCGCCAGCAGGCGCTGCACCGGAATGCCGGTCCAGCGGGCCACCACATCGGCGATGTCGCCCTCCTCCACCTGTTCGCGCAGGATCGTTTCCCCCTTCAGTTCGGCCTCCAGGGTTTCGCGGCGCTGCTGCAAGCCATAGAGCTGGTCGTGCTGCAACCGGGCTGCTTCCTCATAGTCACCCTGCCGCTCGGCCTCGGTGATGGCGTGGCGCAGGTCTTCGTCTTGCTGCAACAGCTCCCGCAGCTCCGCCAGCCGCTCCCGCTCCGCCTGCCAGCGCTGCTGCAACGCCTGCAGGGCCTCGGTGGCGCGGCGGCGCTGCTCCTGCAACTGCAGCCGCTCCTCCAGCGGCGCCGCCTCAGCCGAGAGCAGGGCCAGCTCCACCCGGCGCAGCTCGGCCTCGGCAGCTTCCACCAGCTGGGGCTTGGAGGTGACCTCCATGCGCAACTGGGCGGCGGCCTCATCCACCAGATCAATGGCCGAATCGGGCAGGCAGCGATCGGTGATGTAGCGGTCGGCCAGGCGGGTTGCCGCCACCAAAGCCTGGTCGGTGATGGCCACGCCGTGGTGCAACTCGTAGCGCTCCTTTAGGCCCCGCAGGATCTCCACACTGGTGTCGAGGCCAGGCTCCTTGATCAGCACCTGCTGGAAGCGGCGCTCCAGGCCAGGATCCTTCTCGATGCTGCGGCGGTAGTCCTCGGCGGTGGTGGCGCCGATGCAGCGCAGGTAACCCTGGGCCAGGGCTGGCTTGAGCACGCTGCCGGCGTCGGCGTTGGAGCGATCGCCGCTCACCACCGTGTGTAGCTCATCAATGAAGAGCACCACGCCTGCCGCACCGGCCACCGCATCGGCGTCGCGCACCTCCTTGAGCACGGCCCGCAAGCGCTCCTCAAACTGGCCGCGAAACTTGGCCCCTGCGATCAAGGCGCCCAAATCCAGGGCCACCAGCCGCAGACCCTGCAGCGAGTCGGGCACCTCGCCGGCCACGATGCGCTGGGCCAGCAGCTCGGCCACGGCGGTCTTGCCGACGCCGGGCTCACCGATCAGCACCGGGTTGTTCTTGCTGCGGCGTGAGAGCACCTGAATCAGGCGGCGCATCTCCAGGTCGCGGCCGATCACCGGATCGAGCTCCCCTGCCCGGGCCGCCGCGGTGAGGTCCCGGCCGTAGCGCTCCAGGGCACTGGGCTCGGGCGGCTCCTGCTCCAGTGGTGGGGCAGAAAGTGGGGCGACGGTCAGTGGGGCGGCAGCTACCGGCGCAAGGGGAGACGGGCCCGCGTCGATCCAGGCGTCGGGGGGGGGGGCTGGGCTGGTGGTGGGGGCAATAGGCCGAAACTGGCGTTGCAGCAAGTCTTCGCTGAGCCCCTCAGCCGTCAGCAGTGGCGCCCCGATCCGGGGATCTCGAACCAAAGCCACCAGCAGGTGGGATACGTCTAAAAGAGGGTCGCCCCAGGCGGCCCGGCAGCGGTCCCCATCCTCGAGCAGATCCTCGAGGGCATCGCCGATGTACAGCTCACCGCCGGCGCTGCCGGGCTGGTCGACGCAGAAACTCTCAAGCTGATCGAGCAGGCGATCGGGCTCAAGCGGCAGGGGATCCAGCCAGCGCCCGAAGCGTCTCTCCAGCAGCAGGGTCTGCAGCAGGTGCTCCACATCCATGGCGCCATGGCGCCAACGGCGAGCCGTGTCCTGGGAGGCCAAGAGCAACTCCCAGGCGTCTTCGCTGAAGCGATCTGGTTCGCTGGTGAGGCTTGGGGACATGGGCTTAGCGGTCAGCCGCGGGAGGAGAGCTGGATTAGTTCCACCTTGTAACCATCAGGATCTTCCACAAAGGCGATCACCGTGTTGCCGTGCTTCATCGGCCCGGGTTCGCGCACCACCTTGCCGCCCTTAGAGCGGATTGCATCGCAAACCGACTGGATGTCCTCCACTCCTAGGGCGATGTGGCCATAGCCCGCACCAAGGTCGTAATGACTGGTGTCCCAGTTGTGAGTTAGCTCCAGCACGGTGGTGTCCCGCTCCTCGCCGTAACCCACAAAGGCGAGGGTGAAACGGCCTGAGGGATAGTCCTTGCGGCGCAGCATCCGCATCCCAAGCACCTCCGTATAAAAGGTGAGGGAGCGCTCCAGATCGCCAACCCGAAGCATGGTGTGCAGCATGCGCATCAGCGGATCAGGCCAGGCATCAACCTGGGCACAACAAATTCCATTGTGGCGAGCAACCCCAAGGGCGGTACCCATCAGCACAAATGGGTGGGTGGGGGTGACCCATAGGATCACAACAGAGAGCGCCAATGGCACGTCAAAGTGATCGATTCCCTCGACCTTGTTATTGACACCGTGGTGGCACGGGAGGTGCTCGATTCCCGCGGCACACCCACGGTGGAGGCCGAGGTGCTGCTGGAGGGAGGCGCCAGCGGCCGGGCGATTGTGCCCAGTGGCGCTAGCACCGGTGCCCATGAGGCCCATGAGCTGCGCGATGGCGGCAGTCGCTACTTCGGCAAAGGAGTCACCCAGGCCGTCAACAACATCGAAGAGCGAATCGCTCCGGCCCTGTGTGGCCTCAGCGCCCTTGACCAGAGCGCCGTGGACGGCGCAATGGCCGAACTCGACGGCAGTGACAACAAGTCGAGCCTCGGTGCCAACGCCGTGCTGGCCGTGAGCCTGGCCACCGCCCGGGCAGCCGCCAACGGCGTCGGCCTGCCCCTCTACCGCTACCTGGGCGGGCCGCTGGCCAACCTGCTGCCGGTGCCGCTGATGAACGTGATCAACGGCGGCGCCCACGCCTCTAACAACATGGACTTCCAGGAATTCATGCTGGTGCCCCATGGCGCCAGCAGCTTCCGCGAAGCCCTGCGCATGGGCGCTGAGGTGTTCCACACCCTCAAGGGCCTGCTCCATGACCAGGGCCTGTCCACCTCCGTGGGTGATGAAGGTGGTTTCGCCCCCAACCTGGCCAGCAACGATGCCGCCGGCGAGCTACTGATCCAAGCGATCGAGAAGGCCGGCTATCGCCCCGGCGACCAGATCTCCCTGGCCCTGGATGTGGCCAGCACCGAGTTTTACAAGGACGGCCACTACAACTTTGGCGGCGGCAGCTTCAGCAGCGTCGAGATGGTCGACAAGCTGGCCCAGCTGGCCAGCCGCTTCCCGATCGTTTCAATCGAAGACGGGCTCGCCGAAGACGACTGGGATGGTTGGGCCCTACTCACCGAGCGCCTTGGCAAAACGGTGCAGCTTGTGGGCGACGACCTGTTTGTGACAAACACCACCCGCCTACAGCGGGGCATCGACTTAGGTATTGCCAATTCGATTCTGATCAAGGTGAATCAGATCGGCTCACTCACCGAAACCCTGCAGGCGATCGACCTGGCCGGCCGGGCTGGCTACACCAGCGTGATCAGCCACCGCTCCGGCGAAACAGAAGACACCACAATTGCCGACCTCGCCGTGGCCACCCGCGCCGGCCAGATCAAAACCGGATCGCTCAGCCGCTCCGATCGGGTGGCTAAATACAACCAACTGCTCCGGATTGAGGACGAACTCGGCAGCCAGGCGATTTACGCCGGCGCTGAAGACCGGGGCCCCCGCGGCAAGGCCTGAGCTCAACCCACGCCAGGCAATTGATCAATCCGGCCATCGCGCTTAAGCCGGCCCTGCAGCTTGATCCAGCTAAGCCCCACAGGCAGGCTGGCCACTAAGGGAATGATCACTAAGGCTGGCCGAGCACTGACTGCAAGCAGGGCGGCTGCAACTGCCAAACCGGCTAGGAGCATCGACTGACCAGCAGCCTGCTGGGCCAGAGCCAGGCGTCGCAGCAGGCGGTCCGTTTCACCGGCGCGGATTTGCACCTGCAGGTCGCCCTGCTCGATGCGCGCCAGGCTGTCGTCTAATCGTTTGGGAATGCCCAAAGCGCGGCTGCCTACCTCAGCCGCCTGGCGCGAGATTTCGCTGAACAGGTCATTTGCACCACCGCCAGTACCGCTGCCACCGCTTGAAGTCATCAGAGGAAGTAGGTAGGGGCGGGCAATCGCAACCAAACTAAAGCCGCTATCGAGGCTGCGGCCGACCCCCTCAAAGGTGGAGAGAGCTCGCATCACAAAGATCAGCTCTGGGGGCAACCTGAAGGGCTGGCCGTAAACCAGGTCATAAAGGTCGCCCGACAGGCGCTCGAGCACATTGGCTGAGAAGGGAGGCGTCAGCGCCTCTTCCAGCATCACCCGCACTAGGCGCCGCACCGGGCCCGGATCAACGCCAGGGGCAATCACACCCGCCTGCTGAAGCTCCTTGACCAAACCAGCGGCGTCTCTGCCAGCGGCCGCCCGCACCATGCTGCCCAGACGGCCCCGGAGGCGGCTGGAGAGCTGTCCCATCATGCCGAAGTCGTAGTAGATGAGCGCCCCATCGGCGGCAACGGCCAGGTTGCCGGGGTGGGGATCGGCGTGAAAAAAGCCAAACCGCACCAGCTGCTGCAGGTAGCTGGCGGCACCCTTTTCCGCTACGGCGGCGGGCACGATTCCAGCCTCCAGCAGGGCCTGGCGATCGGTGATCTTGATGCCGGGCACATAGTCGAGGCAAAGCACCCGGCGGGTACTCAATTCCCACACCACGGCCGGAATGCGGATGCCGGGGTCGTCAAGAAACTGCTGGCGGAAGCGGGCCGCGTGCTCGGCCTCCAGCCGGAAGTCGAGCTCTCTGAGCAACACCCGCCGGCACTCCTTGGCAATGCCGATCCAGTCGCGGCCGCGACCCCAACGGGGATGGCGCTGCACCGCCGCGGCAACTTGTTGCATCACCTCAAGGTCAAGCCGGAAGGTGCGCTCCAAGCCGGGGCGCTGCACCTTGAGCACCACCTGACGGCCGCTGCGCAGGCTGGCGCGGTGCACCTGGGCCAGGCTGGCTGAACCCAGCGGCTCGCTCTCCAGGTCGATGATCTCGGCGCAGCGCTCACCCAACTCCTGCTCCAGCAGGTCTTGCACCACGGCAAAGGGGAAGGCGGGCACCCGGTCCTGCAGGGTTGCTAGCTGCTCCACCAGGTCGGCGGGCAGCACGTCGGGACGGGCTGAAAGCAATTGGCCCAGCTTGATGAAGGCTGAGCCAAGCCCCAAAAACTGCTGGGTGAGCCAGCGGGCCCGGCGCCGTTGGCGGCTCCGCTGCCGCTCAGAAGTAACACCACCTACATAGCTCCAGGCCTGGCCGTCCCACCACAGACCGAGCAGCAGGGCCAGGGCAAACCACCAGATGCGCAGCGGCCTAAGCAGGATCACGAATCCTGGTCCAGTCGGCGGGCCATGGCCGCCACCCGGGCGCGCAGGGCATCGATTTGATCCTGGATATCCATAGACGGCGCCGTGATGGCTACCTCGGGCTCATCGTCCCTCTCGATCCGGGCAGCTTCTGCTTCCACTTCGTCCCAGAAAAGCTGAAACTCCTGACGCAGCCGCTCCGGAGCGTCCTGGGCCAGCAGAGCCAGATTGGCGGCAGCATCAACGAGGACACTGCCTAAGCGGGCCCCCAAGCGCTGCAAGGCAGCCTGGACAAGCGATTGCGGCGCACTCATGGGGGCCCGGCAGCAGGTGTGGACTGTGGCAGATCAGCGCCAGGCAGTTCTGGAGGCGGCGGGGCATCCAGACTGGGCACCTCAGCCGGAACTGCGTGGGCTTCCGGCACAGGCGAGGGCAACTCCTGGGGCTGCTTGGCTGCGGGGGCAGCGGTATCGGGCTGCTGCTCTAACTGCAAAAGATCGGCGTCACCGCGGATGTCCTGGTTTTCAGCGCCAAACCGCAGCCGCAGGCTCTCCAGCGAGGTGCCCGGGAAGGGCCGCACCTCAAAGCCCTGACCAAGGCGCACCAGTGATGGCAACTGGAGGGCAAGCAGCCGCTGGGTGACGCCATAACCGAGGCCAAAGCAAAAACCCACCAGCAATGGCACCTGCCACCGGGGACGTTGCTGGGATGGCGGAGCTGCTGAAACCGAAGCCACTTGAGCCATAGGTGCCAAATCTAGGGGGAGGGGCTTTGCTGAGGGAGTCCCCGCCAAGAGCAGATGGCCCTGATTCCCCGCTGGCGCTTCATGAACGACGAGGCCAAGGCTTTGACAAAGCGCACCGCGGTGTCGCTGCTGGTGGTGTTGCTGGTGGCTGTTGTATTTCGCGCCCTGCTGCCATGGGCGCTGCTGGGGATGGTTATTTGGTGGATATGGAGATCAATCAACAAATAAAAGCCAATAAAAAAGCGGACCCGTCCAGGACCGCTCGATGACCAAAACTAAGTATATCACAATTTGTAACGACCAGCCCAGCCCTCTGTCAGGCCGCCTGCTGGTCCTTTGCCCAGGCGCGCTCAAGGGAGCTCCTGAACTGCTCGGTGCTGGACGGGGCGCCAATTAGGTGCCTGCGGAACAGGCTGGTCAAGCGCCAAAACTTGATCCCTGCAGCGATGGCAAAAACCGCCCAGGGCACAAGCATCCAAAGGGGGTTGCTCATCGCTGCTGCTCTCCTCGACCAAGACCTTTAATCACTGTAGGAATTCCAACGGCGATGAGCTTCAGCATCAACACCCACGATGCCTGGGGCGTCGTGAAGGTCGGTGATTTCCAATCCCTGGAAGAAGCGCGGCGGGCTTTCACGGCTCTCTGCCAAGACCCCTGGTATCAGCAGGATGGGGGAATAAAGGGCCTGGAGTTAACGCAGGGCGCAGAAGGACAAAGAATCGATTGGTTTGCTTTCAGATAATTAGGTCGTGTAATCGGCGTTAATGCGGACATATTGAGCCGATAGGTCGCAGCCCCAGGCCACACCTGTGCCCGGGCCATCGCCCACCACCAGGCGAATGATCACCGTGTCGCTCTGCAGATAGGTGCTGGCGGCGGTGCGATCGAAGGCCAGGGGCTGGCCAGCGGCCATCAGCTGGTGCTCGCCCAGCCACAGGGCCACCAGATCAGCAGCAAAGGGCACGCCGGCCCGGCCGGCGGCGGCCACGATCCGGCCCCAGTTGGGGTCGCGGCCATGCACGGCACACTTCACCAGCGACGAGCCGCACACGGTGCGAGCAATGGCACGAGCGCCGGCGTCATCGGCGGCTCCCTGCGCCTGCACCTCGATCAGGCAGGTGGCGCCCTCGCCATCGCGGGCGATCGCCTTGGCCAGGTGTTGCGACACCGCCGTCAGGCCGGCTTCCAGCGCTTCGAAGTGCTCGTGGCTTAGGAGCTCCCCGGCTGCAAAGGCAAGGAACGTGTCATTGGTGCTGGTGTCGCCGTCCACCGTGATCGCATTAAAAGAGCGATCCACCGCCCGCCGCACCATCGCCTGCCAGACCTCGGCGGGCACCCCCGCGTCGCAGCTGAGGTAGCCCAGCATCGTGGCCATATTTGGGTGGATCATGCCCGAGCCCTTGGCCATGCCGCCGATGCGCACCGTGCGATCGCCCAGATCCGCCTCCAGAGCAATCTGCTTAGCCACCAGATCGGTGGTGAGGATGGCAGTGGCTGCCGCGGCGCCACCCTCGGGACTGAGGGCCGCCACCAAGGGATCAAGGTCCGCCAGCAAGGTGCCCATCGGAATCGGCACACCGATCACACCGGTGGAGCAGATCAGCACCTCTTCTGGCGCTAGGCCCAACCGATCGGCGACGGCCTGGGTGGCCCGCAAGCTATCGATCAGGCCCCGATCGCCGGTGCAGGCATTGGCCTGGCCGGAATTGGTGAGCACCGCCCGGGCCTGACCGCCGGAGGCCGCCAGGCGCTCGGCGCAGAGGTCCACGCAGGCGGCCCGCACCACCGAGGTCGTGAAGGTGCCGGCGCACACCGCGCCCTCGGGCGCCAGCAGCAGGGAGAGGTCGGGATTGCCGGAAGCCTTCAGACCCGCAGTGACAGCGGCGGCTTGGAAGCCCACCGGGGCGGTAATGCCACCAGGGATCGGGTGCCAGGGATGGGTCACGGGCTGCAGCTGCTGCGAACCTGAGCATGGAATAGCGCCACGCCCCTTCTCAACCCATGGTTGCTGCACGCCGCATTGGCCTCACCGGGGGCATCGCCAGCGGCAAGAGCAGCGTGGGCCGGCTGCTGGCGGCGCGGGGCCTGCCGCTGCTTGATGCGGATGTGTACGCCCGCGAAGCACTGGCGCCCGGGAGCACGGGGGCGCAAGCGGTGCTGGAACGCTACGGGGCTGGGATCCGGGCACCCGGCGGAGAGATCGATCGCGCCGCCCTGGGACGGATCGTGTTTGACGATGGCGCCGAGCGCCGCTGGCTGGAGCAGCTGCTGCATCCAGTTGTGCGGGCGTGCTTTAAAGCCAAGCTGCAGGAGCTGGCGGCGGAGCCGGTAGTGGTGCTGGTGGTGCCGCTGCTATTTGAAGCGGGGCTGGAGAACCTCTGCAGCGAGGTGTGGCTGGTGGACTGCGACGAGACGCAGCAGCTGCAGCGTTTGATGGCCCGAGATCGCCTGGGCGAAGCCGATGCCCGCGCCCGAATAGCCGCCCAGTGGCCGCTGGCGCGCAAGCGCCAGCTGGCCGATGTGGTGCTCAACAACCGGGGCGGTCCCGAGCAACTCGCCGCCGAAGTGGAGCAGACACAAGCGTGGATCAGGCAGCCTTGATCCAACTAATTAGGGCCGGATAATCCAGTATGAATCGGATTGCTAGCAATACCAGCATCAGCGCTAAGCTAGCAAAAACAAGCCGCAGCTTTTGACTAGAAAGATTTAAAAGGGCAAGGTCATCACCCTGCGTATTGACAATTTTGCGGAACCCTTTCGCAGCCTGATTGAGTTGATAGGCCGCAAACAATGCCGCCAGTGCCTGAATAGCGTCATCCAGTGTTCGCAGCATCAAGGAGATCTTGCCGCTTGCAATCACATTGAACAGAAATGATGCATTGGCTACGGCATAAACCGCCAACGCCAACGCCGACACGAGGCAAAAGTTGGCCAAGGCGCTGAAATGCTTGTTTTCAGCAGCCCCAAACTCAAACTGGGAGTTGGTCACTTGATTTGGTCAAAATAAGACCCTAAGACCTTAACTTCCCTGCGAGTAACCGCAATGTCAGTGACTTTAATTAACATGGCCTGACAGCAGGCATCTTGAGTACTGATCCAAGCGTGATGCTCAGCCGTTGAGCTTCTCAATCAGAATCTGGTTGGCGAGCTTGGGGTCGGCCTTGCCACCGGTTTTCTTCATCAGCTGGCCCACAAAGAAACCCTGCAGTTTGTTCTTACCGCTGCGGAAGGCTGCCACCTCCTCGGGGTGGGCAGCCAGCAGCTCCTCCACAATTGCCGCAATAGCAGCGGGGTCACTAATCATGCCAAGGCCACGCTCCGCCACAATCGCCTTGGCAGAACCGCCCTGCTCCAGCAACTCGGGCAGAATCTCTTTGGCAATCTTGCCGCTAATAATTCCGCCCTCAATCAGCTGCACCAGTTCAGCTAGCTGCTCGGGCTTGAGGGGCAACTCGGCAATAGCCAGCCTATTGGCATTTACATAGGCGGCAATATCGCCGGTGACCCAGTTGGCGATACCCTTGGCGTCGGCGCCGGCGGCCACCGCGGCCTCGAAGTATTCGGCCATCGAGCGCTCATCGGTGAGCACTCGGGCGTCGTAGATCGACAGACCCAGCTGCTCGGCGTAACGGTGCCGCTTAGCAGCGGGCAACTCGGGCAGCTCAGCGCGCCAACCCTCCCGCTGGGCATCACTCACCTCGATGGGGCCAAGGTCGGGATCGGGGAAGTAGCGGTAGTCGCTGGCACCCTCTTTACCGCGCATGCTCTTAGTGAGCTGCTTGGACTCGTCCCAAAGGCGGGTTTCCTGCCGCACCGGCTCACCGGCTTCGTAGGCCTTGATCTGGCGCTGAATCTCGTAATCAATCGCCTTCTGAATAGCCGAAAAGGAATTCATGTTCTTGATCTCCACCTTCGTGCCGAAGGGGGCATCAGGGCCGCGCCGCACGGAGATGTTTACATCGCAGCGCAATGAACCCTCCTGCATATTGCCGTCACTCACACCCAGATAACGCATGATCCGGCGAATCTCCGAGGCATATTCCGCCGCTTCGCGGCCGGTACGCAAATCCGGTTTGCTGACAATCTCAGCGAGCGCTACTCCGGCGCGGTTGTAGTCCACCAGGGAGTGGGTGGAGCCATCTAGACGATCACTACCGGCGTGCACCAACTTACCGGCGTCTTCTTCCATGTGAAGACGTTCTATACCGATACGCTTCAAATAGGTTTGTTTGCCTTTTTCGGCCACCTCCACTTCAATCCAGCCGTCTTCGGCGATTGGCTCGTCAAACTGGGAAATTTGATAGTTTTTGGGCAGGTCGGGGTAAAAATATTGTTTGCGATCAAACTTACTGTGCTCAGCAATATGCAGGTTGAGGGCAAGGGCCGCCTTCACCGCATACTCGAGCACCTTTTGATTTAGCACTGGCAAGGTGCCAGGCAAGCCACACACCACCGGGTCGATATGGGTGTTGGGGGCGTCGCCGAAGGCGGTGGAGGCGCTGGTGAAAATCTTGCTGGCGGTGCCCAGCTGCACATGGGTCTCCAGGCCAATCACCGCCTCCCAAGGGGCCTGCTGGGATGTGACTGGTGATGCTGGTGCTACTGCCGCGCCTGCCATGGCCTGTATGAATGCCTCCGCCGATCCTATGGGGAGGCACTGGACGCCGGCTTGACGGGGGCGAGGGGGCCCCGGGGCGAATGGTGATTTGCGCTGGTTAGCTAAGCTAAAACTAAGTCCAGAAGTTTTTGCAGCCATGGCCTACCCGCCATTTGCCACTGAGCCAACACCAAGCAACCGGCCCCAGCTGGTGAATGTGCATGAAGCCAAAACCCAGCTCTCCCGCCTGCTGCTCCAGGTGGAGCAGGGCGAGGAGATATGGATCGCCAGAGCAGGCAAACCGGTAGCCCGCCTCAGCGCCTGGGTGCCCAGCCCCAGCGCCACCCACGCTCCGGGTGCCATGCGCCACGCCATTGCCATCGCCGCCAACTTCGACGCACCGCTGCGATGAAACGCCTACTGCTCGATACCCAGGTGCTGCTCTGGTGGCTTGCCGACGACCCGCGTCTGCCGGCCTGGGCGATCGCCGCGGTGCAGGCGCCGGGGGCCGAGGTGTTTGTAAGCCAGGTGAGCCTCTGGGAACTGGCCCTCAAGCAACGCCAAGGCCGGGTGCAGCTCGACCTGGCTCGCTTGGAGCAGGAGGTGACCCGTCAGCACTTCCACTGGCTGCCCCTGAGCAATGAGCACCTACTAGCCCTGGCCGAGCTCGAAAGCAGCGCCGCCCCCACCGACCTCTTCGACCAGCTACTGCTCGTGCAAAGCCGCCAGGAACCACTGCTGCTACTCACCGCTGACGCTGCCCTGCGCTCCTGCGGGGCCACGGTGCTGGGGCTGGAGCCAGCGGCGCCTGCCCAGCCATGACTGCAGCCAAGGGGCCAGCCATCACGGTGCTGGGGGGCGGCCTGATGGGCCTGGCCATGGCCCACCAGCTCGCCCGCCGCGGCGAGGCAGTGCGGGTGCTGAGCCGGCGCCGCAGCGAGGCAGCAGGATTCGTAGCCGCCGGCATGTTGGCGCCCCACGCCGAGGGGCTCACAGGCGACCTGCTCGCCCTGGGGCAGGCCAGCCTGCAGCTCATCCCCTCCTGGGTGGCCCAAATCGAAGCCGACAGCGGCCTGAGCTGCGGTCTACGGCCCTGCGGCATCGTGGTGCCCTTCGCCACCCTGGCGGAGCGGGATGCCTATCCCACCGCCACCTTCGGCCAGCGGCTCGATCGCCGCGGCCTGGAGCAAGAAATACCCGGCATCGGCGAGCGCTGGCAGGTCGGCCTGCTGTTTGAACAGGACGGCCAGATCGACAACCGCCGCCGGCTGATGCGCGCCCTGGAGCGGGCCTGTGTGGAACTGGGGGTGACCTTTGAGGAGGGCAGCCAGGTGCTGAAGCTGGTCTGCGGCCCGAGCGGCGCCCTCAGCGGGGTGCGTCTACGCAGCGCCGAAGGGGAGGAGCACTTTCTCGCTGCCGAGCGGGCGGTGCTGGCCTGCGGTGCCTGGAGCGCCCAGCTACTGCCCCAGCTGCCGATCACTCCGGTGAAGGGCCAGATGCTGTCGCTGCAGGGCCCACGGCAGGCCTTGGGGCGGGTGATTTTTGGGCCCGGCACCTACCTGGTGCCGCGGCAAGACGGCCTGCTGGTGGTGGGGGCCACCAGCGAACCCGAGGCCGGCTTCAGCGAGGGCCTCACACCCGCCGGCCAACGCCAGCTGCAGGAGGGGTTGGCCAGCCTGCTACCGGAGGCGAGCGCCTGGCCGCCAATGGAGCGCTGGTGGGGCTTCCGGCCCCACACCCCAGACGAAGCTCCCCTGCTGGGAACCAGCCCCATCCCCGGCCTGTGGCTGGCGGCGGGGCACCACCGCAACGGCGTGCTGCTGGCCGCGATCACCGCTGAATTGGTTGCTGGAGCGATCCTTGGCGACCTGGCAACCGCAGAACAGAACCAGCTGAATAAGTTCAGCTGGCGGCGATTTGAAAAGAGCTGATCAGCCCTCAGTACGCCACACCTGATCGGCGGGGCTCCAGTCGCTCAGCTCGGAGGGCTGGAACCACAGGCCGATTTCGAATTCAGCGGTTTCGGGGGCGTCGGAGCCGTGGATCACGTTGCGGCCGATGTTGATAGCCAGGTCGCCGCGGATTGTGCCGGGCTCGGCCTCAAGGGGCTTGGTGGCACCAATGAGCTTGCGGGCGCTGGCAATAACGCCATCGCCTTCCCACACCATCGCCACCACTGGGCCAGAGGTGATGAAGTCCACCAGGCCGGCGAAGAAGGGGCGCTCGCTGTGCACGCCGTAGTGACTTTCAGCCAGCTCGCGGCTGGGGGTGAGCTGCTTGAGGCCCACCAGCTTGAAGCCCTTGCGCTCGAAGCGGCAGAGAATTTCACCAACCAGCCCCCGCTGAACGCCGTCGGGCTTGATAGCAATGAAGGAGCGTTCGGCGGCCATAGAGAAGAAGTCGATCCGGCCCATCGTCTGCGGCGGCCCTGCCCATTGGCAAGCACAGTGGTGCCGTGATCACCGCCCCCCACCAGCCCCCTGCCGTGAGCGCGTCGAACAGCGACACCTGGTCAGCCGCCGCCGGCGCCGCCCTCTACGGGCTGGATCGCTGGGGCGACCCCTACTTCTCCGTGAGCGATCGCGGCCACGTGATGGTGCAGCCCCGGGGCGACCGGGGCGGCTCCCTCGACCTGGTGGAGCTGGTGCAGGAGCTGCAGGGCCGCGATCTGAGCCTGCCGCTGCTGATTCGCTTCGACGACATCCTCGAAGACCGGCTCGAACGCCTGCACGGCGCCTTTGAGCGGGCCATCGCCCAGTACGGCTACGCCGGCCGCTACCAGGGGGTGTTTCCAGTGAAATGCAACCAGCAGCGCCATGTAGTGGAGGAGCTGGTGAGCAGCGGCCGGCGCTGGCACTTCGGCCTGGAGGCCGGCAGCAAGGCGGAGCTACTTATTGCCCTGTCGCTGATCGACGACCCCGAGGCGCTGCTGATCTGCAACGGCTACAAGGATCAGCGCTATATGGAGACCGCAATTCTGGCCAGGCGCCTGGGGCGCCAACCGGTGGTGGTGATCGAGCAGGCCGATGAGGTGGAGCGGATCATCACTGCCAGCCGCGAGCTGGGTGCGGCGCCCCTGATCGGCATCCGGGCCAAGCTCTCGGCCCGCAGCACCGGCCGCTGGGGCAGCTCAGTGGGCGAAAGGGCCAAATTTGGCTTGGGCATCCCCGACCTGCTCGCCACGGTGGAGGCTCTAAGGACCGCCGATCTGCTGGGCGAGCTGCGACTGCTGCACTTCCACGTGGGTAGCCAGATCAACGACATCGCCGTGCTCAAGGACGCCCTGCAGGAAGCCGGCCAGATCTACGGGGAGCTCACCAAGTTGGGGGCGCCGATGGGCTACCTGGATGTGGGCGGCGGCCTGGGCATCGACTACGACGGCAGCCGCACCGCCAGCTCCGCCTCAACCAACTACTCCCTGCAGAACTACGCCAACGACGTGGTGGCCACGGTGAAGGAGTGCTGCGAACCCCACGGCATCCCCGTGCCCACCCTGGTGAGCGAAAGCGGCCGGGCCTTGGCTAGCCATTTTTCGGTGCTGGTGTTTGACGTGCTCGGCGCCGGCAGCCTGCCCGGTGCCGTGCCCACACCCCAAGAGGGCGAGGCCCTAATCCTGCGCAACCTGCGCGACACCTACGCGGCCATCACAGCGCCTGAGGCCAGCGTGGAAGCCCTGCAGGAGGCCTGGAACGACGCCCTCAAGTTCAAGCACGACGCCCTGGCGGCCTTCCGCCTCGGCTACCTGAGCCTGCCGGAGCGGGGCCTGGCCGAGCAACTCACCTGGGCCTGCTGCCAGGCCATCGCCGAGCGGCTCAAAGAGCTGCCGGCCACCACTTTGGTGCCCGAGGAACTGCTAGCCCTGCCAGCAGCCCTGGCCTCCACTTACTACGCCAACCTCTCGGTGTTTCGCTCGGCCCCCGACACCTGGGCGATCGACCAGCTGTTTCCGGTGCTGCCGATCCACCGCCTCGACGAAAAACCAGAAGCGCTGGGCAGCTTCGCCGACCTCACCTGCGATTCCGACGGCAAAATCGCCCGCTTCATCGATCCGGCCAGGAGCTCCGGGCAAGGCCAGGAGAAACCGTTGCTGGAGCTACACAAGCTGCGTCCAGGGGAGCCTTACTGGATCGGCATGTTCCTCGGTGGCGCCTACCAGGAGGTGATGGGCAACCTGCACAACCTGTTCGGCAGCACCAACGCCGTGCACATCCGCCTCAAAGCCAGCGGCGGCTACCAGCTCGATCACGTGGTGCGCGGCGACACCAATGCCGAAGTGCTGGAGGTGATGGAGCACAACCCGGAGCTGCTGCTGGAGCGGCTGCGGGTGGCCAGCGAGGCAGCCATCGGCAAAGGCCAGCTGGGCATCAGCGACGCCCGCAGGCTGATGGCCCACCTGGAAACGAGCCTGCGCCAGACCACCTATCTGCAGGGTTGAAGACTGAATAAGGCTGAGGATCTCCCACGCCGATCAGCGGGCACAGAAGCGGGCCGACAGGCCAAGCCGATCCACCGGAGCCTGGAGCTCCTTTGGATCAAAAGGGGGCGCGGCGTCAGCCGCCGTGGCCCGCAACATCGGCATGGGACGCATGCCGCCATCCAGCTGAATTTCCAGGGGCACAAGGGTGGTGCGACCAAGAACGCCGGCGATCTCCAGGGCCTGACGGCGGGCATCCAGGTAGGCGTCCCGCAACAGTTGACGCTGCACTGCCAGGTCACCCACCGCTGAGGCCTGGGTAGTGACCGGAGCCAGCCGTACCCCCGGCAAAGACCCCACCTGGCGCACCAAGGGCTGGAGACGGGCGGGGGCCAGGGCACCACTCACCTGCAACTGGGCCTGGACCGCCGCCGGTCGCTGGCCCTCGGCACCCCGCTGCCAAGTGCTTGGGGAGCTCACCTCCAACTCCTGGACCTGCAGGCCCTGAAGCTGGCGACGCACGGCGGCCAACCGATCCTGCAGCAGCCCCAGGGCCCCATCGGCGGTCGGGCTCTCCGCCTCAAGCCCTAAGGAAAAACGCAGCCGTTCGGTGACTCGCTTGCGCTCCGCCTGACCCCGTGCCTCCACCAAGGTGCCATCGCAGCTCAACAACACCTGCCCCTCGGCCCGCAAGGGGCCGGCCAGCAGTGCCTGCAGGGCCGATAGCAATAAGAGAGTTGCGCTGCAAGACAGCAACGGAATCGAACGACAGACCATGGCCAGGGACAAGGGAGTTGACTTCAATTGTGGAAACAACCAGAGGCTTACGCCAAAACCAGAGGCCTACGCCAAACCATGGCGCTTGGAGCGCCGCCGCCGCAGGCCAGCCGGACCATGGCCGCTACTGTTGAAATGCAGGCTGCCTTAGAGAATCCCTGGCCATGGTCGCGCTGCTGGCTTCATTGCTTGGCTCGTTGGCCACCAGCCCGGCGATGGTGACGGGTCTGACCGTTTCCCCAACGCCTGCGGCGGCAACAATGGTCGACCTGATACTCCTGCTCAGCTTCGCCCACTGCTTCTGCGATTTTCCCCTCCAAACCGACAAGGTCGCCGTGGGTAAATGCCCAGGCACCACCGTGGTGGGGGTGCCCTGGGGCTACTGGATGGCCGGCCATTGCGGCACCCACGCCCTGGCGGTGGCCCTAATCACAGGGGTCCCCTTGCTGGGAGCGGCTGAATTTGCCGCCCACTTTTTGATTGACCTGCTCAAATGCAGGAAGGTCTTCAACCTCGCCACCGATCAAACCCTCCATCTTCTGTGCAAGCTGGCTTGGGCGATCTGCGCCGTCTCCATTGCCTAAAGCCGCCGGGGCCTCCCTCCACCATGTAGATGCCTGAGATGCTCGATTCCGGCGTTCTTTTACAGGGCCTGGGGCTGGAGGTCCTGCTGTTGGCC
Source organism: Synechococcus sp. CS-1330 (assembly GCA_025128025.1). Classification (GTDB taxonomy): domain Bacteria; phylum Cyanobacteriota; class Cyanobacteriia; order PCC-6307; family Cyanobiaceae; genus Cyanobium_A. The sequence goes on along the minus strand of JAHLYR010000047.1, from coordinate 132,912 downwards.
ATCCGGCTGCTCTGTGTGCGCGCACGGTTGGCGCCGTTACCCCTGCGGCTCCCCAGCGTCGCGATCCTGATCTGGCTGGTCCACGCCAACCTTCCCGCCAGCATTGCCAACGAACAGAACCAACTTTGGCTCGATTCCGTGCTGCTGCTAAGCCGCAGCTATGCCGGCCTGCAGCTCTTGTTCTGGCTGTTCCTGGAACTACCGAGCCCCATCAGCTGGTGGGCCCATCCCCCAAAAATCCTGCGGGACCTCAGCGCCCTGGCCATCGGTGCGGCCCTAACCCTGGTAGTGCTCCAGCAAGCCGCCAAGATCAACGTGGTGGGATTGGTAACCACCTCGGCAATCCTCACGGCTGTTATCGGCCTGGCGGCCCAGGAAGCCCTCAAGGACCTGTTTGCAGGGATCATGCTGCGAGTGGACAATCCCTTCGTCGAAGGGGATTACCTAGAGCTGGGCGACGATGTCAACGGTTGGGTCGATTCCCTCACCTTGCTCAGCACACGTCTGCGCCATGTGCACGGTGCTCTGATCACCTTGCCCAACAGCATGATGTGGCAAAAAAACATGCGCCGCTTCAGTCCAAAAGGCCCGATAGCACGGGAATTACATATTCATCTCGACCGGGAATTGCCACCCAATGAGGCAACCAAACTGCTCCTACGCGTAGCCGAACGCAGCCCCCTGGTCTTGAAAAAGCCTGAACCACAGGCGATTGTTTACGCCTACCACGACTATGCAATCACCTACGAACTGGAGGTGTGGCAAGAGGATCCGACGGACATTGGCTACGACGACCTCAGGGGAGAACTACTGAGCATGATCTGGTATTCACTAGAGCGAATTGGCCAGCGAGTCCCATTCCCCGTGCAGGAGTACAAGCGCAGGCATGGGCACGCAATCCCTGACGAGCCTCAGGAATTCAATCTCCAACAACGGCTCGCCATCCTTAGCAAGAGCCCCCTGTTCGGTAACCTCAGCGAGGAGCAACTGGCTGACATTTCCGCCCTCACCCGCTGTATACGCTTCGCAGAAGGCGAGCAGATCGTGGTGGAAAACGAGGAAGGCGACACTCTCTACCAAATTGTGACTGGCCAGGTGGCGGTGATCAAAACCATGGCCGAGGGTGACCATCGAGAAGTGGCTCGTCTTGGAGCTCCGGCAATCTTTGGGGAGATGAGTGTCTTCAACGAAGAGCCCCGCAGTGCCACCGTTAGAGCCCTCGAACAATGCGTTCTGCTTGAAGTGGAACGCAACGATCTCCGCCCCCTGCTGGAGAGTCACCCCGCCATCGTGGAGCAGCTGGCGCAAAGCATCAGCGAAAGGAGAGCCGCACTGCTCAAACTCACGCCTGAAACCAAGGCCAAACAGGGCAACGATCTGCTCGACACAATGCGCCGGCTTTTCATCGGCTCCTGAATAAAAGCCCGCCAACGGCCGCGAAAGAGAGGACTTCTAGACGGTCCAAATCCGAAGTGATGTGTGTCGGAGTGATTGCCCCAGCCAGGCAGGCAAGTTAAAACGCATCGGAGTGTCCAGGGCATTGGCCATTGGTCCGCGCGCTGCCGATCAAGCCCTGCTGGAGACCATGGCCCTGTTAGACCCCACTACCGAGAACCTCCTCCAGGAGATCGCTCTCGAGCTGGCCTTTGCACCCACCGGAGGCCACCAGTCCGTCGTCACCCTGTTGCAGGCCCTGCGTCAACTGCAGCAGCTGGGCCAAGCCCAAGAGGCGATAGAGAACCTGGTGAACTGGCTGGCTCCGCTAGAGGCCAGCGGCGAAGCCCTGGCCGAGGGCGACCTGGACAACCTGCAACGCCAGTATCTCGCCGTCGAAAAAGCTGTTTACGCCCAAGCTGCTACCTCCGCCATCGTCGCTCCCTCAGCCTCGGAGACGGTCCGATCAAAGGCTGAGCCAAGTGCAGAGCTAGAGGATGAGGCTGGCGGACTAAGCGCCGAAGAGCCCACATTGACGATCACGGTGGAGAGTAAAGATGACCTGGAATTACTCAACGAGTTTTGCAACGAAGGTCGCGATCTACTAAGCCAGGTTGAGCAAGGTGTCCTGGTTCTTGAGCAACAGCCCGAACACCGAGAGACCCTCAACCAGGTGTTTCGAGCCTTCCACACCTTCAAGGGCGGCGCGGGGTTCCTTGGACTGGATCCCATCAAGGAACTAGCCCACATCCTGGAATCACTGCTAGATGCAGCGCGACAAAACATCCTGCCAATCGATCGACATGTAATCAATCTGATCCTTGCAGGGGGAGACACCCTGCGTCAGTTCATAGATGGCATTGAGCAGACCATCCGCAGCGCCGATAACAACACACCAATTGTAGTTCCCACCCTGGAGTTGATCGCCAGGGTGAAGGCGACCTTGGCTGGTCAACCCGAAGAGCCAAGCCCAGCGATGCCGGAGATGCCGGCTGCACCAGCTGCGACGACAGTCTCGCCAGCCCCAGCACCAAGAAGCGATCCCGAGGCCAACTCACCCGGACCAAACCCCAACACCAATCCAAATCCAAATCCAAAGGTAACTGCGGAAGGGCTAAGCAATTTTGTCAAGATTGACACCCAGAAACTCGATGCCTTGATCGATTTAGTGGGCGAACTGGTGATTGCCCAGTCGATGGTGGTGGAACATCCCGTGCTGGACCAAGAACGCAGCGGCGACTTGCCTCGCCATCTCCGCCAATTAGCCAGAATCTCTTCCGACCTGCAACGCAATGCCATGTCGTTGCGGATGGTTCCCATCCGCAACACATTCCAAAAGATGAAACGCCTGGTACGAGATCTCGCCAGCAGCCAAAACAAGCAAGTAAGCCTTGTACTGAAGGGCGAGGACACCGAACTCGACCGCAAAATCGTCGAAGCGCTAGCCGAACCGCTGATTCATATGTTGCGCAATTCGATCGACCACGGGCTGGAGCAGGCGGAGGAGCGGCTCAACTTGGGTAAACCGGCCGAAGGAACGATCGAAGTGGAGGCCAGTCATCAAGGCGGTGGCATCCTGATTCGGATTGACGATGATGGTCGTGGCATCGATCCCGACAAGGTGCTCGCTAAGGCCAAAGAGCATGGCCTTGTCGATGCTGAGTTCCACGGAAACAAAAAGGAAATCCTCTCTTTGATCTTCCAACCGGGATTCTCCACAGCCGAAACAGTGACGGATGTCTCCGGTCGTGGCGTCGGCATGGATGTGGTGCGAGGCAGTATCAGCCGCCTGCGTGGAAGCATCGATGTCGAATCGAACGTGGGAAAGGGCACCAGCTTCCGCATTTACCTGCCCCTCACCCTGGCCATCATCGACGGCATGCTGGTGGGGGTAGGCAAGCAACGGTTTATTCTGCCCACCCTGTCGATTCAGGAATCGTTTAGACCCACTCAAGCAATGTTGTCGAGTGTCAAAGGTCGGGGACAGATCGTCAACCTACGTGGGAATCTAATTCCCCTGCTGCAGTTGGGCGCCAAACTTGGCCTCCAAGACGGAATACAAGATCCGAGTGAAGGTATCGTTCTAATTATCAACTCGGGGGGGCAGCCCAGGGGGTTAGTCGTCGATCGTTTGATCAGTAAACAGGAAGTGGTCATCAAGGCACTCGGGGATACTTTCCAAAGCCAACCTGTCTACTCCGGTGCCGCCATCATGGGCGATGGCCAGGTGGCCCTGATCCTGGATCCCGATGCGCTGGGCCGAGCCGAGAACCATGGGCCGGCTATGGCGATCAGCCGCAAAGACAGCCACAGCGAAGGTCATTGATCAAGCGAAGCCAATAACAACGGGTGGGAACCCGCTCAAAGCTTGGCCGATCCGCGTGACAGCCCAATAAATCAACGTTAGTATTGCGAAAATAAAGAAAGCTTCCAAGCAGGCCATGGCACTCAATGTAAAATTCATGATTCGAGCCAATGCAGCTTTATTTACAGCGGCTTTGATCGGCGAAGTTATTTTCGTGACCAGCCTGACCAAAGAAATCTGGATTAAACAGCCTCTCTACAATAAAATTATAGCCGATAAAAACTTGATGTCAGAGGTAGTCCCTCCAGCCCTCTTTCTGCAAGGACTCAGAGGCGAGATTGCCCGCACCTTACTGAAAGCGGAACAGCTCAAAGACCCGGCAAAGATCGCCAGAGATTCTAGCATTTCAGATCTAGAACAATACTACAATAATGCTCGTAGGCAATATGAAAAACGCACAGCATACTGGTCAGACAATCCAAGCTTGGCGCCGAACCTACAGAACCAAATTAGGCAAAAAGGATCAGAGTCAGGCACGAACTTTCTCAACCCTGTTGGCAGTCGCCTGATCCCCGCCTTGCAAAGTGGGAATTTGAGTCTTGCGTTGCAGGTCGACCGCGAAGTTGAGCGCAACTACAATGCTCATTTAGCCGACATTAATTCCCTCGAAGCCAGCATCATTGCCTCCGTCAAAGCCGACGAAGATGAAGCCAATGCCAGTCAAACGCGAAGTTCTCTACTGGTACTTCTCAGCACCATTGGACTTCTGGCACTGACTTATTATGCTCTCTACATGATGCAGAAGGCATCTGTGGAGCCCCTTGGCAAGATTGCCAGCGAGCTAGGCGAAGGCTCCGATCAGTTCATGGGGGCGACAAACGACGTGGCCAGCGCCAGTCAAGAGATTGCCGCTGGAGCCATCCAGGTTGCCACGGCGAGCCAACGCATGGCCGAAGGGGCCTCAGAACAAGCTGCTGCAATCGAGCAAACGAGCGCTTCACTGGAAGAAATGTCGAGCATGATTCATTCCTCCGCCAAAAATGCTGAACATGCAAAAACCTTGGCCGGCGAAGCCCAGGCCAGTGCCAGCATGGGTAACGCCAGCATGGAGGATATGAGTCTGGCCATGGCGGCAATCGAACAATCCAGTAACGAGGTTGCCAAAATTGTCAAAAGCATCGACGAAATCGCGTTTCAGACCAACATCCTTGCCCTCAATGCGGCCGTGGAAGCTGCAAGGGCTGGAGAAGCCGGCGCTGGATTTGCTGTAGTTGCCGAAGAAGTGAGATCCTTAGCGCAACGGAGTGCAGCCGCCGCCCATGAATCGTCCGACAAAATCGAGGCGTCCATTCTGAGCAGCAGGGAAGGCGCTGAGTGCCTCAAAGGGGTCGGAACCTCCTTCTCGAGAATTGAAGAAAAGATTCAACAGACAGATAACCTGGTCTCAGAAATCACCCTGGCCGCCAAAGAGCAAGCTCAAGGTATTGAGCACATCACTACTGCCATTCAGGAAATGAGCAAGGTTGCTCAAGATAGCGTAATTTCAATTGAACAGATGCGTAAATCGGCCGAAGAAAGTGCAGTTAATAGCCAGCGCATCGCCGGTGCTGCCGAGCAAATGCGCAGCCAAGCCACTCGTCAACGTCAAATCACAGGCAATCTGCGTCATGTCATCGATGGCAGCAGCCTAGATGAAAACCCATCAACCACCTATCACAATCAAAGTGGGAGCACGACGGCAACAGCAACGACTGCCAAAACAGCCGCAAGCAATCCAGCTAACAAAAATATAGATGCACACTTCAGTGACTATTAAGACCCACTCAAGCACCAATCCATGAAACTCCTGACCCCTCTAACAGTTGCAAGATGAGTGAGCCACTAGTGAGCAGCGATCTACCTGTTGCCGGAAAATTTCTACATCTCCAGCTGGGCCAAGAGCGCTACAGCCTTCCCGTCACAGCTGTTCGAGAAATCATACGTGTTTGTCCTATCACGCATGTACCCAGGATGCCAGCTCATCACCTAGGGGTAATCAATCTGCGCGGAAAGATTGTACCTGTGATGGATCTACGCCGCCGCCTGCATTTGCCCCCAGCCAATAATCTCGAGCGGGCGTGCATCATTGTTGTGCACAATCAGACCGAACAAAATCCCGACCAATTGGTTGGGCTGCAGGTCGATGTTGTGGAGGAAGTAGCCTTTATCAGTCAAGATGCTATCGAACCTGCACCAGACTTCTGCGATGTGATAGATGGCAAGTTTATCTTGGCGATGGCCAAAAGCAAAGAGTCCGTGATCACGATCCTCAGTATTAAAGAGCTGCTGGAGAACAGTGGAAATACTGAGCTACACCCCGCACGGCCGTCCGACGACGAAGCCATGCAGACCTGAAGTGGCCCAGTGCTTGCAAACCCTCAAGCCAGAGCATTGCCTCAGTGAACCCAACCACCAGGAACCATGAGTCTCAACGTCAAAGTTCTGATCCGAGCCAACGCAGCCCTTATCACCATTGCATTGGTGGGCGAACTAGTTGTGACCAGCATCCTAGCGAAATCGACATCCATCAACGGCCCTGCCTATGACAAGATTATTGCCAGCAAAGATCTGATTGCTGACATCCTCCCACCGCCCAACTATATCATCGAGCTCCACTACTATGTGACCCGCGCCATGGTAGACATCAAAAAAGGAGTTGGCCAAAAGAATGGCCTGCAATCAGCCAATATCTCTCGATTAATCAGCGTCTTCCCAAAACTACGGGAAAGCTACGAAGACCGCATCGCCCACTGGAGCACAGACAAGAACATCACCGACGATGAACGAGTCCTGCTCACGCAAGGTGCCAACAAATATGCCGGCGAATATATCAATCTTTTGAGCTCCGGCCTGCTGCCATCGCTCGAGGCTGGAAACTACACAAAAGCAATAGAAATCTATACCCAGCTAGACCAAAACTATGAACAGCACAGAGCGCAGGTTGATGAGCTGGTGGAGATATCAAGCCGCGAAATCGTCAAAAATGAGCAGGCAGCCACTGCCACTTCGCAGCGCACAAACCTTTGGATTCTATTATTTACAATTTTACTCCTCGGCGCTTCCTACATCGTACTTTATATAATGCTCCGTGATTTTGCCCGCCCCCTTGACAAGATAGCTGTTGATCTAGGCCATGGTGCGGATGAATTTCTACAGGGCTCTATCCAGATCGCTGAGTCCAGCAACCGCTTAGCCGAAGGGGCGAGCGAGCAGGCCGCTGCCATTGAAGAAACTAGTGCTTCCTTGGAGGAGATGTCGAGCATGATCCATTCCTCCGCTCGCAATGCTGATCATGCAAAAAACTTAGCCAGCGAATCTCAGGCGAATGCCAAAGAAGGAATGGCCGGCATGCAGGAGATGACAGAAGCCATGGCAGCTATCGAGCATTCCAGTAACGAAGTGGTAAAAATCGTCAAAAGCATTGATGAAATTGCTTTTCAAACTAACATCCTTGCCCTTAATGCCGCCGTGGAAGCTGCGCGAGCCGGTGAAGCCGGCGCCGGTTTTGCCGTGGTAGCGGAAGAGGTGCGATCCCTCGCCCAACGCAGTGCAGCAGCAGCCCACGAATCAGCTACCAAGATAGAAGCCTCAATCCAAAGCAGCCGTCAAGGTGCAAGATGTCTGCAAGGAGTGGGGGATTCGTTCACCAAGATCGGCACCAAAGTGAAGGAAACAGACAATTTAGTATCGGAGATTGCCATGGCAGCTAAGGAGCAAGCCCAAGGCATCGAACACATCACCTCAGCGATCCAGGAGATGAGCAAAGTTGCACAATCCAGTGCCGCCAATACCGAGCAAATCGCCAGTGCAGCGGAAGAGATGAGGCGACAGGCAGCCTTGCAGCGTCAAAGCACCTCCCAACTGCGGGAAGTCATCGATGGATCGACTACCGAACCATCCTCATCGGCAGGAAGCGCAGGGGAAGTCGGCAAAACCGGGGGCTCTCGCCATCCCAGAAAAGCAACCCCAGATCAAGGTGGCTTGGGGGGAGGTAGTTTGGACGACCACTTCAGCGACTACTGATGGTTGTCGACGCCAGAGGTGGACAGGCGACAACAGATGCAACCATGTCTGAGGCCACCTATCGGAGCCTCTGCGACCTCATCTTCCGCCACAGCCGCATCTATCTAGGAGCCAACCGCCAGTCCATGCTGGTCAGCCGACTCAACAGCAGACGTCAACATCTAGGCATCAAATCATGGGATGCCTACTATGAGCATCTCAGCAAGAATCAAAAGGGAGAAGAACTGGGAATATTGATCGATTTAATAGCTACCAATCACACTCAATTTTTCCGAGAAAATCTTCATTTCGATCGCCTAAAGTCGGAAATTATTGATACCATTCTCAAGGAATGCGGTGGTGCCGCCACAAAGTTTTTAGCCTGGTCTGCCGCGAGTTCATCCGGGGAAGAGCCATTTTCTCTCGCCATCACAATCAAAGAGCATTTCAGCCAGCGCCCTGGACCTCCCAGTGATTGGATGGTTTACGCCAGCGATATCTCGCGTAAAACCCTGAAGGTTGCAGAGGCTGCAATTTATCCCAGTAGCAACCTCAATCTGCCCAACCCTGAGTGGCTGCGACGCTATTTCAAACGAGGCAGCGGACCCTACGAAGGCAAATGCAGAGTTAAGCCAGAGATCCTTAAACACGTCAAATTTCAGCAAATTAATCTATTTCAAAAAAGCTATCCATTGCCCCAGCCTCTTCACCTCATCTTTTGCCGCAATGTTCTAATCTACTTCGAGCAGGAATCCCAGGCACAACTCGTTGCTCGCCTTCACAGCATGTTAACCCGAGGCGGCTTCCTTATCGTTGGTCACTCCGATAGCCTTAATTGTTTCCGGCATGACTTCACACCCTTGGGTGGCGGCGTCTATCGGCGTAACACCTAGCCGTTGCCAAACATGCTCGCCATGAGACGCAAAATTCGGGTACTCGTGATCGACGATTCTGCCCTCGTGCGCAAGACGATCACAGACACTCTGCAGATGGACCCCGAAATCGAGGTGGTCGGAGTGGCCAATGATCCGCTGATCGCCATCGACAAAATTCCGAAGCTGCAGCCCGATGTTCTGACCCTGGACATGGAGATGCCGCGCATGGATGGCCTCACATTCCTGCGCAAACTCAAGAGTGAAAATTCACCCATCCCTGTTGTGGTGATCAGCTCCCTCACCCAGCACGGATCCAAGCTTGCCCTCGATGCCATGGAAGCCGGGGCCAAGGAAGTGCTGGCCAAACCGGACGGCAGCAGCTCCATCGGCGCCCTAGCGGGGAAATTGGCATACCACGTCAAGGCTGCCGCCAAAGCCCGCCGAGACCTATCTGCCCTGCCGGCACCCCAGCAACGCCAATCCTTTCGCCCCAGCAGCGGCTCACCACTGAGCCCATCGGACCGGCGGCTGGTGATCATCGGCTCCTCCACCGGGGGGGTGGAGGCCCTGCGCTACATCCTGCCGGCCCTACCGGCGGACCTGCCGCCCATCGCCGTGGTGCAGCACATCCCGGCCTACTTCTCCAAGGCGGTAGCGGAGCGCATCAACAGCCTCAGTGGCCTCGAAGTGAAGGAGGCTTCTGACAACGACCCCTTATTGCCCGGCGTTTGTCTAATCGCTCCTGGGGACTATCACATGATGATCGTCAAACAGGGAAACTATCGAGTGCGCCTGATCCAGACGCCGCCTGTGCACCACTGCCGACCAGCCGTGGATGTGCTGTTCCGCTCGGCCGCCGCCGCCGCCGGCCCCCACGCCCTGGGGGTGCTGCTAACCGGCATGGGCAGCGATGGCGCCCGGGGGCTACAAGCGATCAAAGAGGCCGGGGGCCGCTCCCTGGCCCAAGACGAAGCCAGCAGCGTCATCTATGGCATGCCCAGGGCCGCCGTTGCTCTGGGGGTGGTCGACCGCAGCGTCTCTCTGCAGTCGATGCCCCAAGCCATCGTGGACAACCTCAATCAGCTCAGGAGCTGAATCCCAACGACCTCGCCCCCTGCCTCACCCTTGCCCGTGACAATCCCCGAAACAGACCTGCTCAGCAATGCCCGCATCCTGATAGTGGACGACAGCAAGATGCTGCGCATGGGCATCGCCCGCTCGCTGCGTCAACTGGGGGTTGAGCAGATTGAGGAAGCCGTGGATGGTCAGCACGCCCTGGAGCGCCTCGAGCAGGAGGCATTTGACCTGATGCTGCTAGATATGGAAATGCCCCAGATGAATGGCCTGGCCGTGCTGGCCCGCATGCAGGCCAATCCGGAGCTGAGGAACCTACCGGTGATCGTGATTTCCGGTGGAGAGGCGATCGAAGAGGTGGTTTCTTGTATTGAGATGGGGGCGGAAGACTATCTCCCCAAACCCTTCAGCCAGGTGCTATTGCGGGCCCGACTCACCTCATCCCTCGAGAAAAAAAAGCTGCGTGACATCGAAATCAATCAGCGCAAACAACTCGAATCCCAACACCTGCGGCTGATTCAGGAACAGGAAAAATCTGAACTGCTGCTGCTCAATATTCTGCCAGTCGCGATCTCCGAACGCCTCAAGGGGGGGGAGCATCGCTGCGCCGACAGCCACGCCAATGTCTCCGTTCTCTTCGCCGATCTAGTTGGATTCACGAAGATGTCCCAGGGCATGACTGCCGGCCAACTTGTCGAGGTACTGCACAACCTGTTCTCGGAATTCGACCAGTTGGTAGAGCAGGCAGGGCTCGAAAAAATCAAGACCATCGGCGATTGCTACATGCTGGCGGGAGGGCTGCCGGAGGCGCGCAACGACCATGCCAAGGCCGTTGTGGCAACGGCCTTGCTCATGCTCGAGGCGATGGCGCGCTTCAACGAAGCCCACAGCACCGATCTGATGATGCGGATTGGTATTCACAGCGGCCCGGTGGTCGCCGGGGTGATTGGCAAGCACAAATTCACCTACGACTTGTGGGGCAACTCGGTGAATGTGGCCAGCCGCATGGAATCCAGTGGCACCCCGGGGAGAGTGCATATCTCCGCCCAGACCGCCGAGTTGCTGGGCAACGATTTCGCTCTGGAGTCCCGCGGACTGGTGCAGGCCAAGGGGCTTGGTGAAGTTGCCACCTTCTATGTAAATGGGCTCCAGGGCTCGACCACCGATCCGTAGTCAATCAGCAAGATCAATCCACAACCAGCAACGATGCGGTGAGCTCCGCCCGCGCTTGCTCCAACGCCCCATCCAGGGCCGCGCCATCCCGGCCGCCAGCTTGGGCCAAGTTGGGCCGGCCGCCGCCGCCGCCGCCACAGGCCTTGGCCACCGCGCCGATGAAGGCCCCGGCCTTGGGCCCGGCCGCGATCACCGCCTGGCCAAAGGCCGCCACCAAAATCACCTTGGCCAGATCGGCCGGATCGGGCAGACCGCCCAGCACCACGGCAGCGCCGTCGCCCAGCTGGTCGGCCAGGCCCTGGGCGGCATTCTGCAAGCCAGCGCCGTCGACGCCATCGAGCCGGCTCACCAGCAACCGGTAGTCGCCGAGGGGCTCGGCCTTGTGCACCAGGGCGCCGGCCTTGGCGCTCGCCAGCTCGCTGCGGGCTGCCGCCAAGGCTTTTTGCGTGGCCTTGAGCTCATCGGCCAGCGCCACCACCCTCTCCACGATTTCGCCTGGCTGGGCCTTGAAGCGCTCGGCCAGGGGTTTCACCACCGCCTCGCGCTCCTTGAGGTAGGCCAGCACCGCCGGGCCGGCCACCGCCTCGATGCGGCGGATGCCGGCAGCCACGCCGCCCTCGCTCACGATCTTGAACAGGCCGATCTCAGCGGTGTTGGCTACGTGGGTGCCGCCGCAGAGCTCCATCGAGACGCCCGGCACATCCACCACCCGCACCACCTCGGCGTACTTCTCGCCAAACATCGCCACGGCGCCGGCGGCCTTGGCCTGCTCGATCGCCATCTCTTGCACTTGGAGGGTGTGGGCCTCGCTGATCCAGCCGTTGATCAGGGCCTCGATCTGCTCGAGCTCCGCCGGGGTCACGGCCCGGGGGCAGTGGAAATCGAAGCGCAGGCGGTCGAAGTCCACCAGGGAGCCGGCCTGGCCGATGGCCGGATCGACAATTTGCTTGAGCGCCGCCTGCAGCAGGTGGGTGGCCGTGTGGTTGGCCTGGGCGCGGCGGCGGCAGGCGGCATCCACCCGAGCCGTAACCAGGGCCCCAATCGCCAAACTGCCGCGCTCAATCTGGCCGCTGTGCACAAACACTGAGCGGTTGCGGCTCACACCCTCGATGCTCACGATCACGCCATCGCCTGAGAGCACACCCCGGTCACCCACCTGGCCGCCGCCCTCGCCATAGAAGGGGGTGGAGTCGAGCACCAGTTGCACTGTGTCGCCGGCCGTCGCCTGCTCCGCCGGTTCACCGTTCACGACCAGGGCCAGCACGCAGCTGGGGTGCTCCAGGGCCTCGTAGCCCTTGAAGGCGGTGGCCTCGGCGGCGGCCGCCATCTGCTCAATCGCCCCCTGCAGGGTGAGGTCGATGCTCACGGCCGCGGCCTTGGCCCGCTGGCGCTGGGCCTCCATCGCCGCCTCAAAACCGGCCACGTCCACCGAGAGCCCCTGCTCCTCGGCGATCTCCTCGGTGAGCTCCAGCGGGAAGCCGTAGGTGTCGTAGAGCTCGAAGGCCTGCTCGCCGCTGATCTGCTTGGGCTTGGCCGCCAGCACCTCCGCCAGCAGCTTCTCGCCCCGCTCCAGGGTTTCCAGGAAGCGGGCCTCCTCGCGCTCCAGCTCGGCCAGGATCACCTCACGGCGCTCCAGCAGCTGGGGGTAGGCGGCTGCCATCAACGTGATCGACGCCTCACCCATCGCCGCCAGAAATGGCTTGTCGATGCCCAGCAGCCGGCCGTGGCGCACGACCCGGCGCAGCAGGCGCCTTAGGATGTAGCCGCGGCCCAAATTGCTAGCCGTGACGCCGTCGCAGATCAGCTGGGTGATGGCACGGCTGTGGTCGCCGATCACCTTGAGGCTTGTTTTGCCCTTGGCGTCGAGGGCGGGGTACGCAATCCCCGCCAATCCCGCCGCCGTTTCAATCAGCGGGTAGATAAGATCAGTTTCGTAGTTGTTCGGCACCGACTGCAGGATCTGGGCCATGCGCTCAAGCCCCAAGCCCGTATCGATGTTGCGGTTGGCCAGCGGCGTGAGGGTGCCCTCCGCGTCTCGGTTGTATTGCATGAACACCAGGTTGTAGAACTCGATGAAGCGCGAGTCGTCTTCCAGGTCGATGCCGTCGTCGCCGAGTTCGGGCTTGAAGTCGTAGTAGATCTCCGAGCAGGGGCCGCAGGGGCCGGTGGGGCCTGAGGCCCAGAAGTTGTCGGCCTCATCCATGCGAATGATCCGCTTGGGGTTTACCCCAACCACGTCGCGCCAGATCGCGCCTGCCTCATCGTCTTCGCGGAACACACTCACCACAAGGTTGTTGGGCGAGAGGCCGAACACCCCGGTGCTCAGCTCCCAAGCCCAGGCGATCGCCTGCTCCTTGAAGTAATCGCCAAAGGAGAAGTTGCCGAGCATCTCAAAAAACGTGTGATGCCTCGCCGTGCGACCCACGTTTTCGATGTCGTTGGTGCGGATGCACTTCTGGGAGCTGGTGGCCCTAGGCGCCGGCCGCGGCGCCTGCCCCAGGAACACCGGCTTGAACGGCAGCATGCCGGCGATGGTGAGCAGCACCGTCGGGTCGTCCGGGATCAGCGAAGCGCTAGGCATGCGCCGGTGCTGGCGCTGCCCATAGAAATTGAGAAAAGCCTCGCGGATCTCGGCTCCGCTGCGGGGGAGATCATCACCGGCGGAGAACGGGGCGCAAGGAACGGCAGCCATGGCAGATCGGAAGCGAAGCAAGACTGAGAAGTCATGATCGCCCAGCGTCAGCGGCGCCATCCAGCGCCAGATCAGTCAATCAGACTGCACTGGTACTGGCCCGGTCAAGCAACGCGGCAGGACTGCATTGGGAGGCAGATGCATCCAGGCTCAGGATCTCCAGCAGCCGCGTTTCCAGAGCTGTCACCGAAATGCCCGGCTGGTCGATCTGGCTCAGAAGCAAGGCGGACTGTTTCGAGCTGGGCAGTCCGAGGCGGGGCTGACGGAATACGGACGACGCCAACTCCGGGTTGCGCCGACGCAACATCCAGAGCGCCCAGGCGGCCGTAAGCGGATCGGGGTCCTGCCACAGCTCCTGGAGCACCCCATCCAGGGGGGGCGGGGCTAACGCCGTCTCGGCCTCACTGGACTCCGGCCCAGGATCCGTAGCCGGCAGGCGAATCCCCCTGAGGTCAAGTCGTATCTCCACCGAACCCGGCAGCTGCCGGAGCAGGCGCTCCCAGACGAGCTGCAGCTCGTCCTCCAGACCCTTCGCCATCGCCGGCGCGAGGTTGACCAACACACTCACGATCTGGAGATCGAGAGCAACCAATAGTGGCTGCATCAGCAATTCATGCTCGCAGGCCTGAGCGACGCTCCGGCGGGATTCGATCAGCAGCGCCAGGAGCTCCAGATTCCTGGCGATCAGGGGAGAGCGCAGGGAGGCCGAGGGATCGAAAGCTGCCAGCACCGCGGCCCAAGCCGCATCCTCAAGGCCGCTCTGCTGACGCAGGCGCTCCAATCGTTGGCGTTGCCTTGGCGTCAGGGCATCTAGCTGGGCCGGCGATCCAGACCCGAGATCGAGCAGATCGGCAACCGCTTCAGTAGCAGCAGCCTGGCGCAGATCTCTGGCCTGGCGCTGTCGGGCATCGAGTTCGAGCAGGCCGGGATCGCGGAGCGCCAGTTCCCGCAGGGCCTCATGGTGATCGGCTTCCTGCAGGCCGAGGACACCCCGAAGTTCCTCCAGCTGCAGAAAGGCCGAAGCCCGATCGAGGCGCCCGGAACTGAACATGTCCTCGAGCACATTGCGATAGATCGTGAGGGTGTTCGTGCGCAGGTGCGCAGGAAGCGCCTTGGCCAGGGTAAACACTTCCGCCGCCGATAACTGGGCCAGGGATCGGCCATCCAATGCAGCCTGCAACTGAGGCTCGAGGGGCTCCAGCTGACGACGCAGGCTCACACTGAGACTTTCCCGGCGATAATCGTCAGGACTGCGTCGCCACCCCCTAGCCAGCCAAGCAGCGGTGACCACAAGCATCAGGGAGCGCACCAGCTGTCCTCCCACACCACCAGCAAGTCCAAGGGTGGGATCAGCGAACCAGAAAAAACTGTTGATCGCCAGAAAAGAGGCAATCAAACGCGTGCGCTGGATCGCCATATCCGCAGCCAAGGCATAACCCTGATCTGACAGCCAGCGCCGCTGCAGCCGCTCAATCTCCTTAAACAACAGAAAGGAGATGACACCAGCGAATAGCAGCAAAGCTGGTATCGAGACCAGCCGCGGAAGAGCCCAGGGGACAATGAACCCAATAGCAGCAGACATAAGCTATTTATCCTAAAAAAGACAATAACTAGATCTAGAATGCGCTTCCTGACTTGCGACTACCACCAATGAAATCTGGCGGCATGTGATCCAGCAACTGACCCTTATCGTGCATTGAATCCTTAGAAGAATCACTTTGCTCGACCGGAGGATCCTGCTCAGGAGGAACAGGGCGAGCCCTCCAATTGCCCGACCTAGGCAATTGGGATGGGAATAAAGACTTCTGCTTTGGAGGCGGCAACACAGGAGCCTTCGGCAGCAACACCTGGAGGGGCTGAAGGATCGGCTCTGTCACTGTGCGACTGAACCCGCCCAGCGGTGTGAGCACCCGTTCGGCAAGAGCATTGTCATAGGCCCAGCGGCCACTTCTCAGGTAATTGATATCACCATCGCCCTGCCACTGGATGAGCAAGAAGAAGGCGAAAATCAACCCAGGGTAGGAATACCAAGCCCAGTCCAAACCACGCTTCCCGCGCAGGGTCTGCCAATAGAGCCGTTCAGAATCAATATCGATGCAAGGGCTCTGACAGGCCACACAGGCGCTGGTCTCTTTACCAAGCTCGCCAACGCTTCGGCACATTGACTGGGTCATCTTTGACTTGCCGCCCAGATGGGCTGAGCTGCCCAGAAGACTGCGAGGTCCGATCAGAATGGCCTGCACGGGCGCCATGGGGCAGACGTACTGACACCAGGCCTTACCTCCATAGGCCCAGCCAACCCCCAGGGAAGCACCAATCGTGAGCAACAACAGCAACCCAAGCCCGAGCGGACTGCTATTCACTACCAGCAGGCGGAGCACCAGCCCTGCAATCAAAAGCGACCATTGCAGCTGGATGTGATAGCGGCCCAGCCAGGACTCAGGCGACACCTTTACAACTTCACGACGACCCGTCTTGCCCAGTTGCGTGCGCTGCCAGCCCAGGGCCCTGAACAACTGGGAAACAAAGGCAAGGGGACAGGTGCGCCGCCAGACCTCATGGCTCAACGCCACAATCACCAGCAGACCAGCGGGCACAACCAGACCCCAGAAGATCCGGTTGCCGTCATGTCGATGAAGCTCGCAGGAAACGCCTAGGGCACAGGGAACCATGCCTCCGGCCCAGCGATGGAGCTCTAGGGAATACCAGGGCGAGATCAGCAGGGAAAGAATCAGCAAAAGCCATCCAGCTACCAAGCCCCAGCGAAGAAGACGAACCTGCCGCTCAGACACAGAATTAAAGATATTCATGGTCCTTGCGCCGAATAATCAGAGCCGAAAGGAAACATAATCTTCCCTGGCAACAATAATAAACTCATTTCAGGACGAACTCCCGAAACAGCCATGGATGCCGTGCAAACTATTTAACAAAAATTAACGATCAGATTTAGCGTGGGATTTATTGCTTCCGACTGGGCCAGCATCTGGTGAAGGCCATGGGGTTAAGGGATCCCTGCCGTGCTGAAAGGAGGGTGCAGCCAAGTCAAGGGACTCATACAAAACACAGCTGCCTTTACCGCTGCCGCAAAGTACATGCCGCGTCTGGCAAGCGTCTGGTCGCCGCAGCGAGACTTAAATTTATACAGCAGGGTATTACGCCATGGCAAACTTACTAACCCTTCCTGGGAAATGACTTGGCCTTCCAAATGGTCCTCCTTGGCTAGACCTTGTGCAGGGCTAGATGGAAGTTGTACATAGCCTGACCACATATCAAACCTACTGCCACCTGCCCAGCAAAGCAGGCATGATTTCTGGCTGATACCAAAGCACCGGGCTTGAGCAGCCTCAAGACAACTGCGATCAGTCGAGCGGATCTAAGGCTCCGCTCGATCGGTTGGGCCCTGGCCGCCGGTGCCGTAGCAGGCCTGCCAGAGCTGGTGGCAGCAGGGCTGGATCCAGCCCTGCGCTCGGCGGGCTGCGGCTTTTTTTATGGTCTGCTGGCCTTTCACTTGCAGCGGGTCGACCCCGACGACAGCCACCTACAGGCGGGGTTGGTGGGTGCGGTGTGTGGAATTCGCAGCCTCGGCAGCCCCCTAGAGCTGACATCGGGCCTGCCAACTGTGATGATGGAGTCGATCCGCGGGTGGCTGCCGCTCTGGCTGCCGCTGATCGGCAGTGCCTTGGTGCTGCATTCAGCGCAGCGCTTGGCCCCACGCCTCCTGCCCGCCCGACGGCCGTAAGGCCGGGTTCATGAGCCTGCTGCACGCCACCTGGCTGTTTCCCCCCGAGGGTTCGGGCGGCCGCCTATTCCTGTGGGCCGACACCTGGCGGGTGGCGGCCCCTGCCGTGCCAAAGCTGGAGGCCCCTGAGCACCCGCTAGCCCTCAATGAAGACGACCTGGCCACCTGGCTCGACGACAACGGGCTGTGGTCAGAGGCCCTGCGCCCAGCCCGGGCCACCCTGAGCCTGCCCAGCCGCAACCAGGCTGCCAAGGGCCGCCGCACCAGCGCCAGCAGCTGGAGCGGCCTGCCCCTGCAGGCCGGCGAACCGATTCCCAAACAGCTGGAGTGGTGGCCCTGGCAGGTGGAGGGCTGGGCCCTCGATGCTGCCAATGCGGGCGAATGGCTCAGCCAGGTGCCCCTGGCGGGTGAGCACCCTGAGATGGCCGATGAGCTGCGCTGGTGGAGTCACCTGCAGCGCTGGGCCCTGAGCCTGATCGCCCGCGGCCGCTGGCTGCCCCAGATCGCCGAGGGCAAGGCCCGCTGGCTGCCCCTGCTCAACCGCGAAGACGACCGCCGCCGCCTAGAAGACCTCGCCAGCGGCCTGCCCCAAGTGGCCACCTGCGCCCTGGCCGCCGGCCCCAGCGGCGACCCCTCCCTGGCCTGCCGCCGCCCCGGCAGCGGGCGCCTGCGGGTGGCCAGCCTGCTGGAAGCCCTGCTCGATGGCCAGCTGCGGGTGGGCTTCAGTCCAAGCGCCGAAGGGCTCGATCCCTTGCTGGTGGCCTGGCAGAAGGCCCTGGGCAAGGGCGATGGCAGCCTTGCCCTGGGCGAGGAGGAGCTGGAGCGGCTCAGCATCGCCACCCACCACTGGCGTGAAGGGGTGGCGGGAAAGGTGGAGCCAGCCCGCACCTGCCTGGAGCTGTTCACCCCCGCCGAGAGCGAGGAGCTGTGGGAGCTGCGCTTCGGGCTGCAAGCGGAAGCCGACCCGAGCCTGCGGGTGCCCGCCGCCGCCGTCTGGGCCGCCGGAGATCGGGGCCTGCAGATGGGCGAAGTGGCCGTACCCCAACCGAGTGAGCTACTGCTCGAAGGAATGGGCCGGGCCTTGACGGTGTTTGAACCGATCGTGCGGGGGCTGGATTCGGCCACCCCGGAAACGATGCAGCTCACGCCAGCCGAGGCGTTTGTGCTGGTGCGCACCGGCGCCCACCAGCTGCGCGATGTGGGCGTGGGCGTGGTGCTGCCGGCCAGCCTCGCAGGGGGCCTGGCCAGCCGCTTGGGCCTGTCGATCAAGGCCGAGCTGCCGGAGAAATCGCGCGGCTTCACCTTGGGCGAAACGCTCACCTGGGAATGGGAATTCATGATCGGCGGGGTCACCTTGACGCTGCGGGACCTAGAACGCCTGCAGGCCAAGCGCAGCCCGCTTGTGCTGCACAAGGGCGCCTGGATCGAGCTGCGCCCCGCCGATCTGCGCAATGCCGAGCGTTTCAGCGTTGCCGATCCGGGCCTCAGCCTCGACGACGCCCTGCGGCTCACCGCCAGCGATGGCGACACCTTCCACCGGCTACCGGTGCACCGCTTCGACGCCGGCCCGCGGCTGCAGGCCGTGCTGGAGCAATACCACCAGCAGAAGGCCCCCGACCCCCTGCCCGCCCCACCTGGCTTCTCAGGCCAGCTGCGGCCCTATCAGGAGCGGGGCCTGGGCTGGCTGGCCTTCCTGCACCGCTTCGACCAAGGCGCCTGCCTGGCCGACGACATGGGCCTGGGCAAAACGATCCAGCTGCTGGCCTTCCTGCAGCACCTCAAGGCCGAAGACGAACTCAAGCGACCGGTGCTGCTGGTGGCGCCTACCTCGGTGCTCACCAACTGGAAGCGGGAAGCCCATGGCTTCACCCCCGAGCTGGGCGTGCGGGAGCACTACGGCCCGCGCCGGCCGAGCAGCCCCGAGGCCCTCAAAAAAGCCCTTAAGGGCGTGGATCTGGTGCTCACCAGCTACGGCCTGCTGCAGCGCGACAGCGAGCTGCTCGAGAGCATCGACTGGCAAGGGGTGGTGATCGACGAAGCCCAGGCGATCAAAAACCACACCGCCAAGCAGAGCCAAGCGGCCCGGGACCTGGCCCGCCCTAGCCGCGGCGGCAAAGGGGGCAGCCGCTTCCGGATTGCCCTCACCGGCACGCCGGTGGAAAACCGCGTCAGCGAGCTGTGGGCGCTGATGGATTTCCTCAACCCCAAGGTGCTCGGCGATGAGCCCTTCTTCCGCCAGCGCTACCGGCTGCCGATCGAGCGCTACGGCGACATGTCGTCGCTGCGGGATCTCAAAAGCCGGGTGGGGCCGTTCATCCTGCGGCGCCTCAAAACCGACAAGTCGATCATTTCCGACCTGCCGGAGAAGGTGGAGCTCAACGAATGGGTGGGCCTGGCTCCAGAGCAGAAGAAGCTCTACAACAAAACAGTCGACGAGAGCCTCGATGCCATCGCCCGGGCACCGCTGGGCCAGAAGCACGGCCAGGTGCTGGCCCTGCTCACCAAGCTCAAGCAGATCTGCAACCACCCGGCCCTGGCCCTGAAGGAAAACGCCGAGGCCGTGCTGGCCAGCGGCAACGGCAGCTTCAGCAGCCGCAGCGGCAAGTTGCAGCGGCTCGAAGAGATCCTCGAGGAGGTGATCGAGGCGGGCGACCGGGCGTTGCTGTTCACCCAGTTCGCCGAATGGGGGCTGCTACTCAAGGCCCACCTGGAGCGCAAATGGCGCCAGGAGGTGCCGTTCCTTTACGGCAGCACCAGCAAAACCGAACGCCAGGCCATGGTCGATCGCTTCCAGGACGACCCCCGCGGCCCCCAGCTGTTTTTGCTGTCGCTCAAAGCTGGCGGTGTGGGCCTCAACCTCACCCGGGCCAGCCACGTCTTCCACATCGACCGCTGGTGGAACCCGGCCGTGGAAAACCAGGCCACCGACCGGGCCTATCGGATCGGCCAACAAAATCGGGTGCTGGTGCACAAGTTCATCACCAGCGGCTCAGTGGAAGAAAAGATCGACCGCATGATCAAGGAGAAATCAAAGCTGGCCGCCGAGATCGTCGGCTCCGGTGAAGACTGGCTAGGCGGCTTTGATGTGGGCCAGCTCAAAGATCTAGTGGCCCTGAGCGAGGAGGATTGAAACCATGACTCTCACCCCAACCACCTACGCCAGCGCCATCAACACCCAGCTCGGCGACCAGGGCCTGGCCCAGCAGCCCTGGTGGGTGGAGCAGTGGATGGAGCTGATCAACTCCTACCGCTTCAAAAAGCGACTGGAGCGCGCCTGGGAATATGCCCGCAGCGGCAATGTCACCTCGATCCGCTTTGAGGGGCGGCGAGTGCATGCCCGGGTGCAGGGCACCGATGAGGAGCCCTACAAGGTGAAGCTCTGGCTCGACGTACTCCACGACGACGACTGGAACTACGTGCTCGACGCCCTCACCCAGAAAGCGCGCTGGTCGGCCCAGCTGCTGGCCGGCGTCATGCCCCAGGACATCGAGCGCGCCTTCGCGGCCAGCGGCAAGCGCCTGTTTCCGTTCAAGTTGCAGGAGGTGCGCAGCGAATGCAGCTGCCCCGATAAGGCCAACCCCTGCAAACACGTCAGCGCCGTTTATTACCTGATGGGCGATCGCTTCAGCGAAGACCCCTTTGTGTTGTTCCAGATGCGCGGCCGCACCAGGGCCCAGCTGCTGGCCGACCTGGCCAAGCGACGGCGCAAGGCGCTGGCAAAACAGGCCAGACAGGCTGCAGCCAAACAGGGCTCCCAGCCGGTCGCCGCGGTGGCCCTGCAACCGGTGCATCCAGCCATCAAGGACCCAAACCGCTGGTGGCGCTACGGCGCAGCCCTCGATTCGGATCTGGTTGTGATCACTCCAGCCCTGGAGGGCGACACCGGCCTCGATGCCGCCGGTCCCCTGCCCCTGGCCGAAGAACCCCGCTTCCCAGAGGCCAATCTCCACTTCCTGGAGCACCTCAAGGCCCACGGCCAGCAGCTGGCGGCCCAGGCCATGGCCAAGGCCATGGGCCCGGCCAACGGCGATGACAGCTGAGCTCCCCAGCCCGCCCCCCTGGCTGACGCCGGCGGCCCAAAGCTTGGCCCTGTGCCTGCTCAGCAATTACCAGCGCGCCTTCGGCACCCCCCTGATCGCCGGCCTAGCCGCCGATGCCTCGCCCCTGCTGGTGGCCCAGGAGCTGTTTGCCGCCGAGCTGGTGCTGCTGGCCCATGACGGCGCCGATCCCGGCAGCGATCCAGGGCCAAGGCTGATCTATGCCAACCGGGCGGCCCTGCGGCTGTGGCAGCGCCCCTGGGGAGAAATGGTGGGAATGCCATCGCAGCTCACCGCCGCGCCCACGGAGCGGGCCAGCCGCAGCCTGGCCCTGGCCAAAGCCCAGGACCATGGAGCCCTGCAGGGCTACCGAGGAGTGCGCGTCAACAGCCAGGGTCGCCGTTTCCAGATAACCAACGCACGAGTTTGGACCCTTAGGGACAAATACAATCGAGCCTGCGGCCAGGCGGCTACATTCAACAGCTGGTGGTGGCTATGAGCATGGAGTCATTTTCCAGCAGATGTGCCAGTTTTCTAGAGACCTCCTAAATACAGCTAGCAACGCGTAGGGTAAAGGAGTCGCACACAATGACCATTATCAATCGCCGCCGCTACAGAAAAGAATGAGTCAAGTTGACAGAGGATGTCACATGAAAGCGCTCCTCTCGGAAAACCGCTAATATTCCTCAACGAACTAACATCTCAAATGGCGTCGGACAATTTTGCGCGCTCAGCAAAAGAATCATCCGGGCCCGATCCAAGCGCCCCTCAGATGATAGCCATCGTTGATGACGATCCACGCATTCGCAAGCTACTCACAGAAGAGCTCCAGGATCTTGGCCATACATGCGCCTGTTTCGCGGATGGGTTTGAACTACTTGATATCAGCACCCCCGGCCCCTGGGCCCTTGTGCTGCTCGATCTAATGATGCCACAAATGGATGGCGTGGAGTGCCTGAAACTATTGCGCGCTAAGGGCTATGACAAGCCCGTACTAATCTTCACTGCCCTCAGCGATAACGATAAACGTCGCGAGGCAGAGCTAGCCGGAGTTGACGAATACATTCTCAAACCAGATTTATTTGACAATCTAAAAGAGGTAATAAGGCGGCATCTAGGCGTGGAGCGGCCTTAAGCAAGTCGCCCTAACCATCCCCGCAGGACTTGAGACAAGCATCGACAAGTGGCCCCAGAAAAGAATCCCAGTCAAAACTCTACTCCGCGTTGAATCCAAGTCATGACCATAGCTCTACGCCCTCTAAAATGCTTTGATAAGAGTACAACTTCTAAGCCAAGTACTTAACTTATAGATGCTGGGCAAAAAGACAATTGCCTATAACAACCAGTCCAGCTTGCCATCCCGCAAAAGCACTATAACTACAGAGCCCATCTTAATAGACCAGTTTAACGATGAGCCGGACAAACCTAAATCATTAAAAGCATGAAAAATCAAGACTATGCAGCAGAAGAAATCTGCTTTGCCGCCGACAGCTGCCTTTTAAGTCGTATCTGAATACTTGCCCCAGCTGTATCTGATTCAACAACTGACACGGAACCACCCATCTGCTCTGTCAACATTTTAACAATAGCCAAGCCAATCCCTGATCCGGAGGCCACAGGCTTGCCAGATTCGCCAGAAATATCGCTTGTCGATCGATAAAACGCTAGGAAAATATTATCCCAATCTTGCTTAGGGATGCCCGGCCCATAATCCTTCACCGAAATCAGAATTTCATGCTGAATCGCTTCAAGAGACACAATTACTGGCGTCGAAGCATCCGAATACTTCACAGCATTCTCCATCAGGTTCAGTACACATTGGCGAACACGCTCCGGGTCGCCAATTGCCATGAGCTCGCGAGGCAGCTTTAGTATTGGATCAGATTGGAAATTCACACGATGTCCCCACTCCAAAAGAGCTACATCATCAACAAGTTCTCTAATTACCTGAACAGCGTCAAAAGGGGTATTCTTAATAGCCAAACTTCCAGTATCTCCACGGGCAAGATCAAGAAGGTCGCGGACTAAATTTGAAATCCTCGAGGACTCATCATAAACAGTCGCCAACAATTCATGATCGCCAGTATTTAATCCTGACGATTTACGAAGCAATCGCCGCGATGACACGGTAATCAATGTGATCGGGGTTAACAATTCATGACTGATGGCTTTAATAAACAAACTCTGCCGAGACCATGCCTCTTCTAAGCGCTTGGACAAGCGTATGTAAGCGTAGGCAATTCCCTGTAATTCCTCCGGAAGTTCAGCTGCAGGTATCTTCAGGCCATCAACTGATCCCGTTGGGACAAGGCTTACGGTATCCAAAGCTTTCTCTAAACGCCGAATCGGCACCAACACAAAATTCAGCAAAATCCTCACCACAGCCGCTGTTACAACAACCAAGACAAGCCAAATACCCAAAAGGATGAGCCAATTTAGCCTCTGGCTTGCCGGGCTCACGCCCACGTCTTCCAGAATACGAAGCACACCTGCATTACCCTTTAAAGGGATCGAACAAGTGAAAAAAGTTCCCCCAGCGTGTGTAAAGACTCGTGGCTTCTGCATAGTGTTGGCATGCATGCCTGCCAACTGCAATAGCTTTGGATCCTGGAAAAAAGTACGATAAGCAGCAGACTGGGTTAGAATCGGTGTAGTTGGCGAAGGCAGCAGCAATTGGCCTCCCGGCCTGCTTAACCAGACCAGCACTCGTGTACCAGAGAAGTCACTCAATAAAGCCTTGACATGTGCATCTGCCAAAGAGCTGCTGGTTTTAAGCAGTGCGGTGGTCCCGTGATCATCGAGTTCGACCTGAATCGCTTCTGCAATGCCCATACCCAGCCGTTCATGGCGCTGGAATCGATCGCGGCGTACTACGAATTCCGCATCAAACAAAGTTATCGCATAAACGACCGATAACAGAGCGGTGAGCGACAAGCCCAAACGGCGCTTGATCGACATTAGTCGCATAGCACCATCAATCTGCTATTACAAATGAAATTCTTGGCCATCAATGGGCGAGGAGCCTAAAAGAGTATATTAACTTAATATTTGCATCCCGAAGGGTGGGTGTCAAGCCGCGCGGGGAATATCATCGGCACCCCTCTCTAGTCGTCCAGAAGAAGAGCGGCCTGAAGAAGAACGGGATTCGCTAGAGGCCAACGCCTCAGCGTGCTTATTGTTTAATCCATTTGGCGCTTGCAGAGCCACCGGCTTGAGCCTGCCAGGCACCATCTCATGCAACATTACAAACTTTTCAAGGATTCGATTCACAGATGTCACCATGCCATGGAATTCTATCGGAAACCCAGTTGAATCCAAAAAAGCGGGATTGCTGGCTGCAATAGAGTCTGTGTTTATGCGACTGATTGCATCAGCGAGACGATCCAAAGGCCTCACACTCGCCTCAATTACAGCCATCAAAGCGACAATGCCTGATGCAAGTGCTGCCCACAGGAGTAGAGGATCGTAACGCGGCGAAGTCGGCACCTTGGTTATAAGATGAACAGAGAGGCCAGATGAATTGATCGCAATCGATTGGTGCAGATACGACTTAAAAAGAGTGGTACTCTCAAGTTTTTGCACCTGCAACCAAGGCAAGCTCCTGAGTTGCTGAGCCTGGAGCTCGGGATCAAAGCGCAGCAAGGCCTCTGCGGACGGGATGATCAGACTTCGCTTGGGGGATGACACAACAATCATCTGGCCGGGAGACGACGACTGATCGACAATCTCTTGGAGAAGGCGACCCTCTTCGGACTCGCTGTTACTAGCTTGTGAGAATTCAGAGATTGGCCCAGAGGAGGCCTGCAGGACAGACTCCACAGCCGGAGAGAGAACGCTCCAAGGATTGGCCAAATGCCCCTGAAGGCGCACTACGCCAACTTCAGCAAACCAGCCGCCCGCCAATCCCATAGCCAAAACGCCAAACGAACACAGCTGAAGCCGCTGTCTCATCGAAAAGCTGGTGGGCTCTGAGAATGCCATCAACAGAATCTGAACGGTTGGAATGGAACTGACGCAGCCCTAAGCGTGGAGAAGATCGTCTTATCGCCCCCCTTGTATCACGTTGGTGGCTAACTCGCCACCACTGCTGAACACCGGCTGGGCCAGGACGCGACAACAGGACTCCAGTTCCGGCCTGGAGAGACACATCAGGACTGAAAACACCAGCAGTCTCCTGATTCGCCTAGCTCACAGTCTTGATACCAGCCCTCTGGCCCGAGCCCAAGCGGCCCTCACTACAGTTCCACCAGCCGCCCCAGCTGCCGATGGTCGCCACTCCAGCAACCGCCACCTCCCCAGCCGCGAGTGCCACCCCACGCCTCTCGCTCCAATGCGCAACGATCGGGCCCGACACCACCACGATCCGCTCTCTCGACTGGGATCGCAGCCGCTTCGACATTGAGTTTGGGCTGCGCAACGGCACCACCTACAACAGCTTTTTAGTGCGGGGTGAGCGCACCGCCCTGATCGACACCAGCCATCTCAAATTTGAAGGCAGCTGGCTGCCACTGCTGCAGGAGCAGATCGACCCGCTGGCGATCGATCACCTAATCGTTTCCCACACCGAGCCCGACCACTCCGGCCTGATCGGCCACCTGCTCGACCTCAACCCCGAGGTCGAGATCGTGGGCTCCAAGGTGGCGATCCAATTCCTGGAAAACCAGGTGCACCGGCCCTTCAAGAGCCGGGCGGTGAAAAGTGGCGAGGAGCTCGATCTGGGCACCAACCCGGCAAGCGGCGTGGCCCACCGCTTCGAGTTTCTGAGCGCTCCCAATTTGCACTGGCCCGACACGATCTTTTCGTTTGACCACGGCACTGGCATCCTCTACACCTGCGATGCCTTCGGCCTGCACTACTGCTCCGATGACCTATTTGATGTGGATCCGGGGGCGATCGCGCCGGACTTCCGCTTCTATTACGACTGCCTGATGGGCCCCAACGCTCGCAGCGTGCTGCAGGCGTTGAAGCGCATGGATGGCCTGCCCGAGATCAGCACAGTGGCGGTGGGTCATGGGCCGCTGCTGCGCCATCACCTCGGCCTGTGGCTGGGCGACTACCGCGAGTGGAGTTCTGAGCGCAGCAGCGGTGAGGCCTACGCAGCCGTTTGCTATTTGAGCCAATACGGCTTCTGTGACCGGCTCAGCCAAGCGATTGCCCGCGGCATCGGCAAGGCCGGCGCCGCAGTGCAGCTGGTGGATCTGCGAGCCACCGACGCCCAGGAGCTGTCTGCTCTGATCAGCGAGGCCAACGCCGTGGTGGTGCCCACCTGGCCCGCCAGCCCCGATCCGGAGCTCCAGGCCTCGATCGGCACCCTGCTGGCGGCCCTCAAGCCCAAGCAATGGGTGGGCAGCTACGACGCCTTCGGCGGCGACGACGAACCAATCGACACCGTGGCAAGCCAGCTGCGCAGCCTCGGCCAGAAAACCGCCTTTGAACCGTTGCGGGTGCGCCAGGTGCCTGGCGGCAACGACTATCAGCGCTGCGAGGAAGCCGGCACCGACCTGGGCCAGCTGCTCACCAAGGAGAAGACAATCGCCGCGATGAAGTCTCTCGATGGCGACCTCGACAAGGCTCTGGGTCGCCTATCCGGGGGGTTGTATGTGGTGACAGCGCGGCAGGAGACACCGGAGGGCACGCGCAGCTCAGCAATGGTGGCCAGCTGGGTGAGCCAGGCAAGTTTCGAGCCCCCCGGCCTCACGGTTGCGGTAGCCAAAGACCGGGCCATCGAGGCGCTGCTGCAGGTAGATGATCGCTTCGTGCTCAACATCCTGCGGGAGGACAACCACCAGGAGCTGCTGCGCCATTTCCTCAAGCGCTTCCCGCCCGGCGCCGACCGCTTCGCCGGAGTGAACACCCTCGAGGTCGCCGCCACGGGCGGCCCAGTGCTCGGTGATGCCCTGGCCTACCTGGGCTGCCGCGTGGTGCAGCGCCTCGAAGGCCCCGACCACTGGATCATCTACGCCGAGGTGGAGCAGGGCAACGTGGCTGACACCGAAGCCAGCACCGCCGTGCACCACCGCAAAGTCGGGAACCACTACTGATGGCTCGCCGTGTCATCCAGATCCCCATCGAGCCGGGGCTGATCTGCCTTAAGGGCCTGAGCCCCACCCGGCTGCGCTTCGAGGTGGAATACGGCCTGGAGCGGGGCACCACCGCCAACAGCTTCCTATTCCAGGAGGTGCCCCTGCTGGTCCATCCCCCAGGGGCCTCCTTCGCCGAGCCCTTCCTGGCTGAGCTGGCGAAGCTGGTGCCGGCCGAGGCCCCCCTGAAGGTGGTGGTGGGTGATGTCAACCCCAATCGGGTAGCTCTGCTGCGCCAGCTGGCGGCCCGCTGGCCCAACCTGCTGCTGGTGAGCTCCAATGCCGGCGCCAAGCTGCTCGAAGAGCTTTGGAACCTGCAAAAACCGGTCGCCCCCGGCAGCGAGACAACCCCAGAGCCGATACCAGCGCTGCCTCGGATCGATGTGGTGAAGCAGGAGGCCAGCCGCAACCTCGTCGATGGCCACGTGCTGCGCCTAATTCCCACCCCCACCCCCCGCTGGCCCGGGGCTCTCATGGCTTTCGAGGAGACCAGCGGCCTGCTGATGAGCGGCAAATTTTTCGCGGCCCACCTCTGCAGCGAGAGTTTCGCCGAGGCCAACCGCAGCAGTAGTGAGGAAGACCGCCGTTACTTCTACGACTGCCTGATGGCACCGATGGCGCGCCAGGTGGAGTCGGTGGTGGAGCGGCTCGAAGCACTCGACATCCGCACCATTGCCCCCGGCCACGGGCCCGCGATCAGCGAGAGCTGGCGCAGCCTGCTCAACGACTACCACCGCTGGGGCGCAACCCAGGAGCGGGCGCGCCTATCGGTGGCGCTGCTGTTTGCCAGCGCCTACGGCAATACGGCCGCCATCGCCGATGCGCTCGCCCAGGGGGTCGCCCGCACCGGCGTGCGGGTGGAGAGCATCAACTGCGAATTCACGCCACCTGAGCAGCTGCTGGCGGCGATCCGCAGCTGCGATGCGATCTTGATCGGCTCTCCCACCCTCGGCGGCCATGCCCCCACGCCGATCGTTTCGGCCCTGGGCACGGTGCTAGCTGAAGGCGACCGCAGCAAGCCGGTGGGGGTGTTCGGCAGCTTTGGCTGGAGCGGTGAAGCCCTGGATCTGCTGGAGAGCAAACTGCGCGATGGCGGCTTCCACTTCGCCTTTGAACCGATCAAGGTGAAGTTCAGCCCCGATGCGGCCAGCCTCAAAGCCATCGAGGAAACCGGCACCGCCCTGGGCCGCCAACTGCAGAGCGAACAGCGCAAGGTGCAGCGCCGAAGCGCCAGTGGCGGACTCAGCGAGAGTCGCAGCAATCCAGCAGTGCAGGCCCTGGGCAGGGTGGTGGGCTCCCTGTGCGTGCTCACCACCAGCAAAGGGGAGGGCGGCAGCCGCCTCAGCAGCGCCATGGTGGCCAGCTGGGTGAGCCAGGCCAGCTTCTCGCCGCCTGGCTTCACCGTGGCCGTAGCGAAAGACCGGGCGGTGGAGGCCCTGCTGCACGTCGGCGATCGCTTTGCTCTCAACGTGCTGGCCGCAGGGCGTGAAACCGGTCCGATGAAGCAGTTTTTGCAGCCGTTTGCCCCAGGCGCCGACCGCTTCGCCGGCCTGGAGCTTGAGCACAGCCCCGCCGGCCAACCCCTTCTACCGGAGGCCCTGGCCTGGCTGGACGCCACGGTGCAGCAGCGCATGGAATGCGGCGACCACTGGCTGCTGTATGCCCAGGTGAGCCAGGGCGGC
The DNA here is from genome assembly GCA_025128025.1 of Synechococcus sp. CS-1330. Classification (GTDB taxonomy): domain Bacteria; phylum Cyanobacteriota; class Cyanobacteriia; order PCC-6307; family Cyanobiaceae; genus Cyanobium_A. The sequence continues at coordinate 103,780 of JAHLYR010000047.1, read as the reverse complement.
GTGCTCGACGCCAGCGCCACCACGGCCGTGCACCAACGCCGCAGCGGCGCCAATTACTAACCATCCCCCTAACTTCAATTGATCAGATCTGTTGGATCCTTGCCATAATTTGATCATTGCCTAGGGCATGGATGGGTCGCCGTTTTTCCATATCGCTCTCCCTCTTATTGGCGTATGGGGTTCTGGCGGGATGTAACGCTTCCCAAAATCCGCCCAAATCTGAGCAGGCACTCCTGCCCAGACAGATTTCAGCCATTGGACGCATTGAGCCCCTCGAAGGCATCAGCAAGGTCTCCGTTCCAAGCTCGCTGATCAACGATCCAGTCCGTAAAATCCTGATTCAAGAGGGGGATTTCGTCGTAGCAGGGCAACCCCTGGCAATCCTCGCAAGCATTGATCCCCTCAGTGCCACGGTGCGCAAATCCCAGGCTTCCTTGCAGGTTGCCCAGCGCAAACTCTCAGCCCAGGAAAGCGTGATCAGGCGCTACCGCGCCGACTTGGGCCAGGCCGAGGCAGAAGCACGCCGAGCCAGGGAGTTGTTTGCCTCTGGAGCCACAAGCGCGAACAGAATGGAGTCTCAAGTGGCTGAAGCCGAGAGCGCCAGCGCCCAGCTTGAGCAGGCGATCGCCGACCGGGCAACCCTGGCCGCCGAACTTGACGAGAGCCGGGCCAGCCTGGCGAAAGACAGAAGTGAACTAGCCAAGGCCACCATACGGGCGCCCTATGCCGGCACTATCTTTAAAATCAATGCCCGTGCCGGCGACAAAGTTGGAGACGCAGGACTTGTCGAAATGGGAAACACCAAAAGCATGGGAGTGATCGCTGAGGTTTATCAAACGGACCTACCAGAAATCCGTTTGGGCCAGGAGGCAACCATCACCGCTGATGGATTCCAAGGCAAGACCGAGCGAGGGCGTGTCACGGAAATTTCCCGCCAGGTCAGTCGCCAAAGTGTATTTAGTGGGGAGTCGGGCGAAAACGTCGACCGGCGAGTTGTCGAAGTAAAGATAACCCTTCCCGAAAACGCCATGGCAAAAGCCAGTCGGGTCAATTATCTACAGGTGAATGTGCTTTTCAGTCCCCTAACAGCAGCGCAGCGACAGATGCGGCCGATAAAATTATGAACCCGCTGGGCTGTCGCACCCCCATAGCGTGGCTGCAACTCAGCCATCGTCCCCTCCGGCTTCTGGCTGCTATCGCTGGGGTGAGTTTCGCCAATGTGCTGGTCTTCTTCCAGCTCGGACTATCCGGTTCGCTGTACGACAGCCAAAAAAGGCCCATCGATCAAATCAGTGGTCAACTGGTCCTCGTTCCCAAGCGATACACCAACCTGGGCGAACCTCTCAATTTCTCCAGGGCCCAACTCGTTCGGGCCCTAGGGGTTCAAGGTGTTGCTGGTGTCACACCTCTGTATATCGGTAAAGCCGACTGGCTCAACAGGGATACCCGTCAGAGTAAGCAAGCGCTTGTCTTTGGGGTCACCCCAGAGAATCCGGCTCTGAAGCTGCCGATCCTCCAACAAAATAGAGCACTGCTCAAGCAGCCAAACACCCTCTTCTTCGACTCAGCATCGAAAAAAGCAGCTGGATCAGTAGTGCAGACCCTGGCGATGGGCAACAGCTATCTGACTGAATTGCGCGGCCAACAGGCCAAGGTGGTGGGAATCTTCAAGCTTGGACTCACCTTTGCAGCCGACATCAACCTGATCATGTCTGCAGCCAACTTTCAGACCTACTTCCCTGAAAAGAGCAACGATGACATCCAATTAGGCGTAATCCAGCTCAGTGCTGGCGCCAATGAAGCCCAGGTCCAGGCAACGATCTCCAGGTTTTTGGATCCCTCACTCCAGGTGCTGACGATCCAGCAGCTCAAAGATCGTGAAATGATCCATTGGCAGCGCAATACCTCCTTTGGCTTGATCTTCAACCTGGGCGTGCTTGTCGGCCTAGCTGTTGGAGCAATCATTGTCTATCAGATTCTCTACTCAGACGTGGGCGATCACCTCAGCGAGTACGCCACCATGAAAGCCATCGGCTATGGCGACAACTTCGTTGTAGGGATCATTCTTCAAGAGTCCCTGCTCCTGGCAACCGTGGCCTTCTTACCCAGCGTGTTGCTTTCGATGCTGCTGTATCAAGTCCTGGTGCGTGCCACAGGGCTCCTAGTGGCCATGACCCTAGGCCGAGCCCTATTTGTTTTTTGCCTCACCCTTGTGCTGTGCAGCGCCTCCGGATGGCTCGCCACAGGGAAGCTGCGGCGTCTTGATCCAGCCGAGGTTTTTTGATGGCCACCTCAGGGGAAAACCCCCTCGTCGAAATTGCAGGCCTAAACCATTGGTTTGAAGAGGCGGGCAGCCCCAAACAGGTGCTACGCAACATCAACCTCAGCGTGCATCCTGGAGAAATTTTGATCTTGACTGGACCCTCGGGTTCAGGCAAAACCACCCTACTAACCATGGTGGGAGCCCTACGGGCAGCCCAAGAGGGCAGCTTGCAGATATTTGGCCAAGAGCTAAGGCAGGCGTCAAGCCAACAGCTCACGCTGTTGAGGCGCCAGGTGGGCTTCATCTTTCAAGCCCACAATCTGATGCCCTATCTCTCAGCCCTCCAAAACGTCCGGCTTGGCTTGGAGGTGCTGCCGGACTGGCTGCGGCAGGGTCGCTCCGCCATGGATAAACGTTGCCAGCAAGGGCTAGAGCAAGTGGGCCTGGGCCATCGCCTCGATTACGGCCCCGCCAAACTTTCGGGCGGCCAAAAACAACGGGTCGCCATTGCCAGGGCCCTGGTAGCGGGGCCCAAGCTGTTGCTGGCCGACGAACCCACCGCCGCCTTAGATCGCCAATCCGGCAGGGATGTGGTGGATCTGTTCCAACGCCTTGCAAAGGAGCAGCAAGCAGGAATTGTGATGGTGACCCACGACAACAAAGTTCTGGACATTGCTGATCGCATCGTGGCCCTTGAAGCGGGCGCCTTGGTGGAAGACTGACCCCAACGACCACGAACGCTACCAACTCATACCGAGTCCGACCTGGCCTATGCTGACCTAACAGCTTGCCCAAGCCATGGATATCTCCAAACCAAGCACCCAGGCCAACCTCGAAGCCGCCTTCGGCGGCGAGAGCATGGCCAATCGCAAATATCTGTTTTTCGCGGAGGTGGCCAAGCAGGTCGGCAATTCCGAGCTGGCCAAGCTGTTTCGCGACACCGCCGCCCAGGAAACCGAGCATGCCTTCGCCCACTTCAGGCTGCTCCACCCCGAGCTGGTGATCGACAATCCCACCAACCTCTCCGACGATCAGAAGCAAGCCCTGCTAAGCCGCTGCCTGGAGCTGGCGATCGAGGGCGAAACCTACGAATACACGACCATGTATCCGGAGTTTGCCGCCCAGGCCCGCACCGATCGTGATGGCGAAGCCGCAGCTGAATTCCAGGAGCAGATCGACGAATCACATCAGCACGCCGGCATCTTCCGCACCGCCGCCAAAAACTTCGGCCTGCTGACGCCGATCGAGCAGCACCACGCCGAGCGCTACGGCCTCGCCCTTGAAGCCCTGAAGGGCAAGGGTGTGGCCGGCGAAGCAGCTGAGCCCGTAGCGGGCAAGTGGATATGCAAGCTGTGCTCAATGATCTACGACCCCACAGCCGGCGACCCCGATTCCGGCATCGCTCCAGGCACCCCCTTTGAAGCGATCCCCGACGACTGGCGTTGCCAAATCTGCGGCGCCCGCAAGACCAGCTTCGTGCCCTACCGGGAGCCTAAACTTCTAAGGATTTGATACCCCAACTGGGCCAGAACCCATTACCATGACTAGGTGGCCAAAGCTTTTTGCAGGTGCAATGATAATCCGAAGCAATTCCGCGAAAGGCTGTGATTTCACCGCCAGCCCACTGCAATAGCCGTAGTTCGACTAGTAAGGATGCTCGGCGAAAGCACAACTATTGGCGCAATCAATAGCTATTCCAAAGGGGTGCGAGCAACTGTTCGTCACAGGGGATTCGTCCTAATTCCCCAAACTGATTTAACCTGGCTGGTGCGCCCCGAGCGCAGTCCCATGAGACTGCTGCCTTTTCGTGTACCCGCTAGCTCCCTATCTGACGTCAAAGCCTTAGTTGATTGGCGCTTAGGCGTATCAATAAATGCGGCTTGATTTCAGCCAAGCTTGAACTCAAGCTGCTTGAGGTGGTGGCGTGGGATCGTGATGGGAATGGAACGGCAGCACCAGGGTTGCCCAGTGATCCGGTCGCTGGGGACGGGTGCGGCGGGAGCGGCGCACACCAAAAGGAACACGCAACACGTTGGTGCCCTCGACGCGCAGCACCTGGCCCGCTCCTGTACCAGTTCCGTCGTTGCTGCCTTTCATAGTCCCGAAAATGAATGGCTAAGGCGCTGATTGTGCCTGTTAAGAGGCGTCAAGCCCGCACAGTGTGCGTCATGACGGCACTAAAGAACAGTGGCAGCTGGCACCACTTGGGCCAGTTGCTGCTCTGCCAGCTCCTCCATGCTCGGGCAGGTGCACACCAGGTTGCGATCGCCGTAGGCGTTGTCGATCCGGGCCACCGCCGGCCAAAACTTCGATAGGCGCTGATCCTCACCAGCCGGAAATGCCGCCTGCTGGCGGGTATAGGGCCGATCCCATTGCTCAGCAGTCACGGCGGCCAGGGTGTGGGGGGCTCGCTTGAGGGGATTGTTGAGGGGATCGGCGCTGCCGGCCTCCAGCGCCGCTGCCTCCTGGCGGATCGCCACCATGGCCGCGCAGAAGCGGTCGAGCTCAGCGCGCGACTCACTTTCTGTGGGTTCCACCATCACCGTGCCCGCCACTGGCCAGCTCACCGTGGGGGCATGGAAGCCGTAGTCCATCAGGCGCTTGGCCAGATCGTCGACCTCCAGGCCACAGCTGCGCTTGAGCGGCCGTAGATCAAGAATGCACTCGTGGGCCACGCGGCCGCCCATGCCCCGGTAGAGCACGGGGAAGTGGGGCTCCAGGCGCTCGGCCAGCAGGTTGGCGGCCAGCAGGGCCACCTGGCTGGCCTGGCGCAGGCCCGCGCCGCCCATCATGCGGATGTACATCCAGCTGATCGCCAGAATCGAAGCACTGCCCAGGGGTGCCGCCGCCACGGGCCCCACCCCTCCGCACTCAACCCCTGCGGCACCCGGCAAGAAGGGCAGCAGATGGGAGGCCACCGCAATCGGGCCCACGCCAGGGCCGCCGCCGCCGTGGGGAATGCAGAAGGTCTTGTGCAGGTTGAGGTGGCAAACATCGGCGCCGTAGAGACCCGGCTTGCATAGGCCCACCTGGGCGTTGAGGTTGGCGCCATCGAGATACACCTGGCCGCCGCGGCTGTGCACCAGCTCGCAGATGCGGCGAATAGCCGGCTCAAACACGCCGTGGGTGGAGGGATAGGTGACCATCAGCGCCGCCAGCTGCTCGGCGTGGGCAGCGGCCTTGGCCTCCAGGTCTGCAAGATCAATGTTGCCGGCCCCATCGCAGGCCACCGCCACCACTTGCAGGCCCGCCATCACCGCGCTGGCTGGGTTTGTGCCGTGGGCACTGGTGGGAATCAAACAAACGGTGCGATGGGCTTCCCCCCGGCTGCGGTGCCAGGCCCGGATCGCCAGCAGGCCGGCATATTCCCCCTGGGAGCCGGCGTTGGGCTGCAGCGACACGCCGGCAAACCCGGTGATCAGCGCCAGCCAACGCTCCAGATCCGCCGCCAGCAGCTGGTATCCGGCGGCCTGCTCAGCCGGGGCGAAGGGGTGCAGCTGGCTGAAGGCCGGCCAGCTCACCGGCGCCAGCTCGGCGGCGGCATTGAGCTTCATGGTGCAGCTGCCAAGGGGGATCATCCCGTGCACCAGGGATAGATCCTTGGCTGAAAGGCGCTGGATGTAGCGCAACAGCTCCGTTTCACTGCGGTAGCGGTGGAAGACGCTCTGCTGCAACCAGGGCTGCTGGCGCAGGGGCATGGCCGGGCCAGCAGGCGGGCTGGTGCCCAGCTCCCGCCAGGGCTCAGCGCAGCCAGCCAGCCCCCGCAGCAGCCGCTCCAGCTCCTCGGCGCTGCTCAGCTCATCAAGGCTGATACCAACCCCATCATCTGCCTGGTGCAGGTTGAAGCCGGCCGCCAGAGCAGCGGCCACCAGCACCTCGGCTTGATCCGGCGGCAGGGGCAGCCACACCGTGTCAAAACCCTGGCCCGGCAACACCGGCAGTGCGAGGGCCTCCAGGCCAGCCACAAGGGCCGCGCGCAGGCTGAGCAAGCGCCGGGCGATCGCCTCCAGGCCGTCCGGGCCATGGTGCACGGCATAGAAACCGGCCATTACCGCGAGTAGCACCTGGGCGGTGCAGATGTTGCTGGTGGCCTTGTCGCGGCGGATGTGTTGTTCTCGGGTCTGCAGGGCCAGGCGCAGGGCCGGCTGGCCTTCCGCATCCAGCGAGCGCCCCACCAGGCGGCCAGGGATCTGGCGCTTGAACTGGTCGCCCGTGGCGAAAAAAGCGGCATGGGGACCACCAAAACCCAGCGGCACCCCCAGGCGCTGGGCGCTGCCGACGGCGATATCAGCGCCGAGGTGGCCCACCGGCTCCAGTAGCACCTGGGCCAGGGGATCGATCGCCACAGCCGTGATCACCCCGGCCTGGCGGGCGCTAGCCAGCAGTTCGCTGGGATCCCAGAGCCTGCCCTTGCGGCCAGGCAGCTGGATCAGCAAACCAAAAGCATCTGCTGGCAGGGGGGCTGCAGCCAGCGACTCGGCTGCCACTAGCTCGAGCTGGATGCCCAGGGGCTCGGCCCGGGTTTGCAGCACCGCCAGGGTCTGGGGGAACACGGCCCGATCCACCAGAAAGCGCGTGGCACCGGGGCGCTTGCAGACAGCGCTGGCCATGGCCATGGCTTCAGCGGCGGCGGTGGCCTCATCCAATAAGGAGGCATTGGCGATCGGCAGGCCGGTGAGCTCGCTGATCAGGGTCTGAAAATTCAGCAGGGCCTCCAGCCGGCCCTGGGCAATTTCGGCCTGGTAGGGGGTGTAGGCGGTGTACCAGGCGGGGTTTTCAAACACCTGGCGCTGGATCAGGGCCGGCGTGGCGGTGCCGTAGTAACCCTGGCCGATCAAGCTGCGCTGCAGCTGGTTAGCCGCAGCGATCTCGGCAAGTTCAGCCAGGGCCTGGGCCTCACTGCAGGGCTCGGGCAAACCCGCAGCCGAGGCCGCCGGATCTAGAAGCAAATCGGCGGGCACCACCTGGGCGGCCAGGGCCTCGAGACTGGACGCTCCGAGTTCCGCCAACATCCGCTGCTGCTCAGCGGCGCTCGGACCGATGTGGCGCCCAATAAAAGAAAGGTCTGGTGCGTCCGCAGCTGCCATCAGGCGCCTTGCACCTTGGCCGAGTAGGTGGCCGCATCCAGCAGTCCAGCGAGCTGAGCCGGATCAGCGGGCTGCAGCACCAGCAGCCAACCCTCCCCGTAGGGATCGTTCTGCAGCTCCTCCGGGCTAGCGAGCACCGCCTCATTGCGGGCCAGCACCACACCGCTCACCGGCGCCATCAGATCTTCCACCGCCTTCACCGATTCAACGCTGCCAAAACTGGCGCCCTGAACAAGGCTGGCGCCCACCGCTGGCAGCTCAACAAACACGATGTCGCCAAGCTGGTCGACGGCGAAGGCACTCAGGCCCAGCCGCAGCCTCTCGCCCTCAGGGCGCACGTATTCATGGCTGTCGGCGTAGCGGCAATCACCGGGGATGGGGAGCGCCATCACGCAGCAGCAAGGTGGTGCCAGTCTGTCGGCATTGGGTTGAAAACAGCGGCGAGATCTGCGTAATCAGACCTGGTGGCCTGCCTGCGCCAGTGCCAGCAGGGCTCGCTCCAGAGCGATCTGGGCATGGGCGCGGTGGGTGCCGCCCTGGGCAAACAGCACGTAGGGCTCCCGCAGCGGCGCATCGGCGGAAAACTCGCTGGTGCTGCCGTCGATGAAGGTGCCGCCCGCCATCACCAGGGCACTGGCGTAGCCGGGCATCGGCGCCGGCACCGGATCGAGATAGGCGCCCACCGGTGATGCGGCCTGGAAGGCGCGGCAAACGGTTTTGAGCCGCTCGGGATCGCCGAGCCGCACCGCCTGGATTACGTCGCTGCGGGGGGCACCGGGCAGGGGCTGCACCGCGTAGCCCAGATCCGAGAACACGGCCGCCACCAGCTCGCTGCAGATCAGGGCCTCAGCCACCATCTGGGGAGCCAGGAAAAGCCCCTGGGCCAGCAGGCGATTGAGGTCGAAGCTGGTGCCCCCCTCGCCGCCGATGCCCGGCGCCGTGAGCCGGCAGCAGGCCTGCTCGACCAACTCAGCCCGGCCGGCCACGTAACCGCCGGTGGGGGCAATGGTGCCGCCGAGGTTTTTGATCAAGGAGCCGGCAATCAGATCGGCCCCCACCGCCGTGGGCTCCTGGGCCTCCACCAGCTCGCCGTAGCAGTTGTCTACGAACACGACGCAGCCGGGCTGGAGCGCTTTTACCCGCTCGCAGAGCAGGCCGATCTGGGCCACCGACAGGGACGGCCGCCAGCTGTAGCCGCAGCTGCGCTGGATCAGCACCATGCGGGTGGGCAGCGCCAGGGCGTCCTCCAGGCCGTCGAAATCGACCCGGCCGGCGGCGGTGAGCGCCAGCTCGGCGTAGGTGATGCCGAATTCCGCCAGGGAGCCCTGGCCGCTGCCGCGGATGCCAATCACCTCTTCGAGGGTGTCGTAGGGGCGGCCGGTGAGGGCCAGCAGGCGGTCGCCGGGGCGCAGCACCCCAAACAACGCCGCCGCGATGGCGTGGGTACCACTGACAAATTGCAGTCGCACGGCCGCCGCCTCGGCTTGCAGCACCCGGGCAAACACCCGATCGAGTACCTCCCGGCCTTGATCGCCGTGGCCATAGCCGCTCACCGAGGCGAAGTGCTGGGTGCCGAGCCGCTCGGCGGCGAAAGCCTCGAGCACCCGGGCCAGCCGCGGCTGCACCTGACTGGTGTGGTGAGCGGCAGCAGCGGCAGTGGCGGCCACGGCAGCGGCTACCCGCTCGGCGGCCTTACGGGCCAAGGCCTCCGCTACATCCGCCATCTGCCTAGCCCTCAGGGAGTCCCATGTTGCCGGGCGACGCCTGGCTAGATTTGCCTCGCTGCCCAGGCGTGAATCGGGCGAGCACCACCCGGAGAGTTCTTTGGTAGTCAGCACCGATTCGGCCCAAGTTTTGGGTGCGGCCACACCCAGCGCGCTTGAGGATCAGCGCATCCGCGCTGCTGTATCCGAAAGGCGCCAACCCCTGCCGGGCCGCCAGCGCAAGTTCAAGGGGGGCACCACCAGCTTCATGCTGGCGATGCACGTGGGTGCGGTGTTTGCCCTGCTGCCGCGCTTCTGGAGCTGGCAGGCCGTGGTGGTGCTGGCGGTGCTCTATTGGACCACCGTGCTGGGGGTGACCCTGGGCCTGCACCGGATGCTGACCCACCGCAGCTTCAGTGCCCCCCTGTGGCTGGAGCACCTCCTGGTGCTGATGGGAGCCCTGGCCTGCCAGAGCGGCCCGATCGAATGGGTGGGACTGCACCGCCACCACCACAAGTATTCCGACCAACCCAACGACCACCACGACGCGGCCCGGGGCCTGTGGTGGGCCCATAGCGACTGGATGCTGCACGAAATCCCGGCCCTGCAACACGTGGGCCGGCTCACTGGCGACCTGCAGCGCGACCCCTTCTACCGCTGGCTGGATCGCTGGTTCCTGCTGCTGCAACTGCCCCTCGGCGCCGCTCTCTATTGGTATGGCGAGCTGGCCGGCTTCCATGGCGGCGGCTTAGGCCTGGTGCTCTGGGCGATCCCGCTGCGTCTGGTGATCGTGTATCACGTCACCTGGCTGGTGAATTCGGCTACCCACTTCTGCGGCTACCGCAACTTCAATTCCCCCGACCTTTCGCGCAATTGCTGGTGGGTGGCAATCCTGAGCTTCGGCGAGGGCTGGCACAACAACCACCACGCCTTCCCCCACTCAGCGCGCCACGGCCTGCGCTGGTTTGAGTTCGACATCACCTGGCAGCACATCAAGCTGCTGCGCCGCCTGGGCTGGGCCAAGCGAGTGCGGGAAGCGAGCTACAACCCCTCCTGAAGGCTGTCTGGCGGGGCCTGGAGCTGCTGCCTAATTGCAGCTGCTAGATCCAGTTTTGCCATGGCGCCGGTAGCCGTTAAGCCCATGGCTTTGGCCTGCTGGCGCAGCAGCTCAAGAAACTGATCGGGCTCCAGCTCCGCCTCGCCCGTCGCCCCAAGCCGAGCCAGGGTGAGGCGCAGATCTGGGAGTTCGCTGTCGAGCTCCGCTGCCGAAAAATCCCGCTGGCCCGCCATCACCTCGGCAAACCGCTCCCGCCGCTGGCGCTTCTCCACCGGATAGGCCGCAATCAGCTGATCGCGGCAGAGGCGCCAGGGCTGGCCGGCCGTGAACAACTGGGACAACGCCGCGCTCAACGGCCCCGCCTCCTCGCTGGCAATGCGCAGGTCGAAGGCCACCGGCGGCTGGCGCAGCCCCACAAATACCTCCAGCAGCTCGCCGGGGCCCAGCACCGGAGCCCCCTCATCCTGAACGGGCAGGGCCGAGGTTTCCAGGGCCGCCACCAGCTCCGGGTGGTCCGCCAGGCGCTGCAGCAGCGGCTCCCCGATCACCCCGCCACGCACCTCGGCGGCCAGCACCTGGTTGATCTGGCCGAGGGCCAGGAACACCTCCGGGCCGGGGGAGGCCAGCTTGCCGTTGCGCAGCATCGAGAGCTGGGAGTTGTGGACCCGGCCCAGATCGAGGGCCTCGGCCAGAGCCGGCAACACCCGGTGCGACCAGCCGTTGCGCTCATGCCACACCTTGATCAGATGGGCGAAAGCGACCCGCCCCGATAGGAGATCTTCCCGGTATCCCACTCGATATGGATCCGTATTGCTACTATTCTACAGATCAATACGGAGCCGGTCCGTCATGGCCGCACCAGTTAGTCCCAGCGCACCAGCCACCCAGCGCCTTGCCACCCGCAAGCCCGCCTTCATCAACCAGGGCGTTGGCGGCCAGCGCCGCGCGGAGGCCCTACACCGGAGCCACCAGGGTGAAGCCAGCAGCAGCCAGGGCTCGAAAACCACCCCCTGGGTCACCATCGGCTTCATGGCCGTCATCCATGTGCTGGCGGTGGTGGCCCTGCTGCCCCAGTTCTGGAGCGTGCCGGCCTTGGCCAGCTTCCTGGTGCTCTATTGGGTCACCGCCTGCCTGGGCGTGACGATCGGCTATCACCGCATGCTCAGCCACCGCGCCTTCCGGGTGCCCCAGTGGCTGGAGCGTTTCTTCGCCACCTGCGGCGCCCTCAGCTGCCAGCACGGCCCGATCGACTGGGTGGGTCTGCACCGCCACCACCACAAGTTTTCCGACACCGAGGTTGACCACCACAGCAGCCTCAAAGGCTTCTGGTGGAGCCACATGGGCTGGATGTTTGCACCCATCCCCGCCATGGGCGCAGTGACCCGCCTCACCGGCGACCTGGCCAAGGATCCCTACTACCGCTGGCTGAACACCAACTTCCTGCTGCTGCAGATCCCCCTGGCCGCCCTGCTGTTCTGGGTCGGCACCGCCACGGGCGCTGGTGGCTGGGGCCTGGTGCTTTGGGGCATCCCCTTGCGCCTAGTCGTTGTGTACCACTGCACCTGGCTGGTCAATTCCGCCACCCATTGCTGGGGTGACGTAAGCCACGCCAGCGGCGACAACTCCAAGAACAACTGGTGGGTCGCGGCGCTCACCTTCGGCGAGGGCTGGCACAACAACCACCACGCCTATCCCCACTCAGCTCGCCACGGCTTTGGCCCCCAGATCGATCTCACCTGGCAGCACATCCGCCTGATGCGATTCCTGGGGCTGGCCAAGCACGTACGCCTGCCCGCAGCTGCTGCGCCTCGGCGGACCTGAGCCCTGATCACCCCCTGATTTAGGGTGTTGGATCGGGTCTTGATCAATCTCCTACTTATTTGCCATGGCTAAGCGCGTTCAAGTCGTCCTCAACTCAGACGTTCTCAGCCTGGGCAAAAATGGTGATCTGGTGGAAGTAGCCCCCGGTTACGCCCGCAACTTCCTGGTGCCCACTGGCAAGGCCCAGCCCGTCACGGCAGCTGTGCTGCGCCAGGTGGAAGCCCGCCGCGCCAAGGAAGCGGAGCGCCAGGCCGCCCTCAAGGCCGAAGCGGTGGCCTTCCGCACCGCCCTCGACACGATCGGCCGCTTCACCGTCAAAAAGCAGACCGGCGGCGACGACGTGCTGTTTGGCACCGTGACCAACGGTGACGTAGCCGAAGCGATCGAAGCTGCCACCAAGAAAGAGGTGGACCGCCGCGACATCACGGTGCCCGAAATCCACCGCACCGGCTCTTACAAGGTGCAGGTGAAGCTCCACCCCGAAGTCACCGCCGAGCTCAACCTGGAAGTTGCCAGCTTCTGAGGCCAGAGCCAGCAGTTGAAAACCCAGGGATGGGGCAGCTTGTGTGTTGAACCCCCACCGGTAGGGCCAGTGGGGTGTTCAAATGGCGCCGCCGCACTCAAGATTGCCCTCCCGGCTAAGCGCCCCCCAAGATCATGGTGAGCGTTCCCCTCAACCAATCCAGCAGCCGCGAATCCCGTTCGGACGGGCGCTCGGAAGCCCGTTTTGAGGCCCTGCCCGATTCGGTGCCGCCCCAGAACCTGGAGGCCGAAGAGGCCGTGCTGGGCGGCATCCTGCTGGACCCAGACGCCATCGGCCGCATCGCCGACGTGCTGCAGGCCGAGGCCTTTTATCTCGGTGCCCACCGCGAGATCTACCGCACGGCGGTGATGTTGCACAGCCAGGGCAAACCCACCGACCTCACGGCGATGTGCGCCTGGCTGGCGGACACCGGCGCCCTGGAGAAGGTGGGCGGTCAGGGCCGGCTGGTGGAGCTGGTGGAGCGCATCACCTCGACGGCCTCGATCGACCAGGTGGCCCGCCTGGTGATGGACAAGTTTTTGCGGCGCCAGTTGATCCGCTCCGGCAATGAGGTGATCGCCCTGGGCTTCGATCAGAGCAAGCCGATGGAGCAGGTGCTCGATGAGGCTGAGCAAAAGATCTTCGCCATCAGCCAGGAGAAGCCCAGCACCGGCCTCACCCCCACCGCCGAGATCCTCACCAGCACCTTCAACGAGATCGAGAGCCGCTCGCTGGGCACCTCCGTTGCGGGCATCCCCTGCAACTTCTACGACCTCGATGCCATCACCCAGGGCCTGCAGCGCAGCGACCTGATCATCGTGGCCGGCCGGCCGGCGATGGGCAAAACCTCAATCGTGCTCAACATCGCCAAAAACGTCGCCCAGCTCCACGCCCTGCCGGTGTGTGTGTTCTCCCTGGAGATGAGCAAGGAACAGCTCACCTACCGCCTGCTGTCGATGGAGGTGGGCATCGAAAGCGGCCGGCTGCGCACCGGCCGGCTGCAGCAGGAGGAGTGGCCCCTGCTGGGCCAGGGCATCAACAGCCTCGGCCAGCTGCCCCTTTTCCTCGACGACAAGCCCAATACCGGCGTGCTGGAGATGCGCTCCCTCTGCCGCCGGCTGATGGCCGAAACCGGCAAGGAGCTGGGCCTGATCGTGATCGACTACCTGCAGCTGATGGAGGGCTCCACCCCCGACAACCGGGTGCAGGAGCTCAGCCGCATCACCCGGGGCCTCAAGGGCATGGCCCGCGAGCTCAACGTGCCGGTGATCGCCCTTTCCCAGCTGAGCCGCGGCGTCGAATCGCGCACCAACAAGCGCCCGATGCTCAGTGACCTGCGCGAATCGGGCTCAATCGAGCAGGACGCCGACCTGGTGCTGATGATCTACCGAGACGAGTACTACAACCCGGAAACCCCCGACCGGGGCATCACCGAAGTGATCGTGACCAAGCACCGCAACGGCCCGGTGGGCACGGTCAAGCTGTTGTTTGAGCCCCAGTTCACCCGCTTCCGCAACCTGGCGGCTTGAGCGGTGCCGCCTACGCAAGCGCCCCTCAAAGTAGTGACGGTACAAACCGGCCATCGCTACCCCGATCTTTGGGTGAGCCGGCTGGCGGCGATGGTGGCCAGACAGTTGGGTGAACCCCATCACTTCATCGTTTACACCGACAGGCCCGAACCGGGTCGCTTTGGCGAGCCGGTCGCCAGCCATCAACAGCTGGTGCAACAGGACCTAGAGGAGGGCAGCCTGCGGGGCTATTTCAGCAAGCTGCGCCTGTTTGATCAGGCCCTCACGGGCAGCGATCCCTTCCTGTTTCTCGACTCCACGCTGGTGATCAGGGCCGATCTGAGCCCCCTGGTGGAACTTGGCCGCAACGCAAGCGCCAGCCTGATCGGCGTGCGCGACTGGAACTACCCGATCCTCAATTCCTCTGTGCTGTGGTGCCGTCCCGACGCCCACACCCAGGCGGTATGGTATTGCTGGCAGGAGGGCCGCTTTTCCGAAAGCAGCTTTGCTGGCGACCAGAACTTCATCTTCCGCGTCTTCCAAGAGCTGACGCCGGCAGCTCTTGCCTATTGGCCTGCGGAGCTGGTGCGCTCCTACAAAGCCCTGCGCAAGCTCGCCAGCCGCGATGCCGCTGCCGCCCACAGCCAGCTGGAAGCCTGCACCATCCTCAAATTCCACGGCCGGCCCAAACCGGAGGAAGTGCTGCACCCCTGGCGCCATCCCCAGAGCACGATCCTGCGGCATCCGCTGCATCCCAAGCTCTGGGCCTACCTGGCCGACGAGATCCGCGCCCATTGGCACTGAGTCGTCTGGAGCCGAGGATGCAGCTGCTCTAACCACTACAGCGATGATCCGCTCCCGCGCCGCCGTTGCCTGGGCCCCGGGCCAGCCCCTGGAGGTCACCGAGATCGAGGTGACCCCGCCCCATGCCGGTGAGGTGCTGCTGCGGGTGGTGGCCACGGGCGTGTGCCATACCGACGCTTACACCCTCTCAGGCGCCGATCCCGAGGGCCTGTTCCCAGCCGTGCTGGGCCACGAGGGAGGCGCCATCGTGGTGGAGATTGGCCCCGGTGTTACCTCCGTGGCCGTGGGTGACCACGTAATCCCCCTGTACACGCCGGAGTGCGGCAGCTGCAAATTCTGCCGCTCAGGCAAGACCAACCTCTGCCAAGCGATCCGCGCCACCCAGGGCCAGGGGGTGATGCCAGATGGCACCAGCCGTTTGTTCAAAGACGGCCGGATGCTTTACCACTACATGGGCACCTCCACCTTCTCCGAGTACACCGTGCTGCCAGAGATCGCCGTGGCCAAGATCAACAAAGAGGCCCCCCTGGAGAAGGTGTGCCTGCTCGGCTGCGGCGTCACCACCGGCATCGGCGCCGTGCGGCACACCGCCAAGGTGGAACCCGGCAGCACTGTGGCTGTCTTCGGGCTGGGCGGCATTGGCCTGGCGGTGGTGATCGGCGCGGTGATGGCCGGCGCCTCGCGGATCATCGGCATCGATGTGAACCCGGAGAAATTCGCCATCGCCCGCCAGCTCGGCGCCACCGATTGCATCAATCCCAGCGAGTTCGACGCTCCGATCCAGCAGGTGATCCTCGACCTCACAAACGGCGGAGTGGATTACTCCTTTGAATGCATCGGCAACGTCGAGGTGATGCGCGCCGCCCTTGAGAGCTGCCACAAGGGCTGGGGCGAGTCGACGATCATCGGCGTGGCTGGCGCCGGCCAAGAGATCAGCACCCGGCCCTTCCAGCTCGTCACCGGGCGAGTGTGGCGCGGCTCGGCCTTCGGAGGCGTGAAGGGCCGCAGCCAGCTGCCGGGATTTGTGGAGGAATTCCAACAGGGCCTGATTCCCCTCGACACCTTCATTACCCACACCATGGGGCTCGAGCAGATCAACCACGCCTTTGAGCTAATGCAGCAGGGCAAGAGCATCCGCTCGGTGATCCATTTCTGAGCCCCCGCACTGCCTGATCGCCATGCTCAAACTATTGGTCGAAAACCGCTGCTTTGCTGGCTTGCATCGCCGCTACCGCTTCCACTCCCGCGAGCTGGCAAGCGACACGGTGTTTGCGGTGTTCTTGCCGCCCCAAGCCCTCAAGGGGGCCCGGGTACCGGTTCTTTACTGGCTCTCAGGCCTCACTTGCACAGACGAAAACGTCATGCAGAAGGCCGGCGCGCAGCGGCTAGCCGCCAAGCTGGGTCTGGCCCTGGTGGCGCCCGACACCAGCCCCCGCGGAGAGAAGGTTCCATCTGATCCCGAAGGCAGCTGGGACTTCGGCCACGGCGCCGGCTTCTACGTGGATGCCAGTCAGGCGCCCTGGAGCCGGCACTACCGCATGCACAGCTACGTGACCGTGGAACTGCCAGAGCTGCTGGAGGCCCAGCTGCCGATCAGCAGCCGGCGCGGCATCAGCGGCCACTCCATGGGAGGCCATGGCGCGCTGGTGGCTGCCATGCTCCATCCAGGCCGTTACTCCTCTGTCTCTGCCTTGGCTCCGATCGCCAATCCCGCCAGCTGCCCTTGGGGCCAGAAGGCTTTCGGCTATCTGCTGGGCAGCGACAAGCAAACCTGGCAGACCTGGGATGCCAGTGCGCTGCTCAGCGCCGGCCGGGGACCGGTGGGTCCAGATGGCCGGCCCTTAGCGCTACTAGTTGACCAGGGCAGTGCCGATGTGTTCCTCGCCAGCCAGCTCCTGCCCGAGGCCCTGGAAGCCGCCGCTGCAGTCAGCAACCATCCCCTAAGCCTGCGGCGCCAGGCCGGCTATGACCACAGCTTTTTCTTCGTGTCCAGCTTCATTGACGACCACCTGCGCCACCACGCCGCTGCCCTGCTGGGCCCAGAGCCCTAGCCTCAAGCCATGGTTGAACGCTCCCCAGCCCCCACCGCCGCGTACACCGCACCCTGCAGCGAGCACTTCGACTTGATCGTGGTGGGCGGCGGCCACGCCGGCTGTGAAGCCGCCATCACCGCCGCTCGGTTAGGGCTAAACACGGCCCTGTTTTCACTCAACCTCGATCGCATCGCCTGGCAGCCCTGCAACCCGGCGGTGGGCGGCCCGGCCAAGAGCCAGCTGGTGCACGAGGTGGATGCCCTCGGCGGCGTGATCGGCCGGCTGGCCGATGCCACGGCCCTGCAGAAGCGGGTGCTCAACGCCAGCCGCGGCCCTGCTGTGTGGGCCCTACGCGCCCAGACCGACAAGCGCCAGTACGCCCGCCAGATGCTGCAGCTGCTGCAGCACACGCCAAACCTGGCCCTGCGCGAAGCGATGGTGACCGGGCTGCTGGTGGAGGGCACCCCCGGCGAGGACGCCCGCATCAGCGGCATCAGCACCTACTTCGGCAGCAGCTACGGCGCCGCCGCCGTAATCCTCACCACCGGCACCTTCCTGGGCGGCCAGATCTGGGTGGGCAACCAGTCGATGAGCGCCGGCCGGGCAGGAGAGCAGGCCGCCGTTGGCCTCAGCGAAGCCCTCGAGGCGCTGGGCTTCCAGATGGGCCGGCTCAAAACTGGCACCCCAGCCCGGGTAGACCGGCGCAGCATCGCCCTCGACCAACTTGAAGAGCAGCCAAGCGATGCCGTAGATCGCTTCTTTTCCTTTGATCCGGCCTCCTGGGTGAGCGGCGAGCAGATGAGCTGCCACATGACCCGCACCACGGCCGCCACCCACCAGCTGATCCGCGACAACCTGCACCTCACCCCCATCTACGGCGGCTTCATCGACAGCAAGGGGCCCCGTTACTGCCCCTCAATCGAAGACAAAATCGTGCGCTTCGCCGACAAAGAAAGCCACCAGATCTTTCTCGAACCCGAAGGCCGCGACACCCCTGAGATTTACGTGCAGGGCTTCTCCACCGGCCTGCCGGAGCGGCTACAGCTCGAGCTGCTGCGCACCCTGCCTGGCCTGGAGCAATGCGTGATGCTGCGGCCCGCTTACGCCGTCGACTACGACTACCTGCCCGCCACCCAGCTCAAGCCGTCGCTGGAAACCAAGCGGGTAGCCGGGCTGTTTTGCGCCGGCCAGCTCAACGGCACCACCGGCTACGAGGAAGCCGCGGCCCAGGGCCTGGTGGCTGGTCTGAACGCCGCTCGCCTGGTGCGCGAACAAGAGCCGGTGCACTTCCCCCGGGAGGGCAGCTACATCGGCACCATGATCGATGACCTGATCAGCAAGGATCTGCGCGAGCCCTACCGCGTACTCACCAGCCGCAGCGAATACCGGCTGGTGCTGCGGGGCGACAACGCCGACCGGCGTCTCACCCCCCTAGGGCGGGAGCTAGGCCTGATCGACGAGCGGCGCTGGGCCATCTACACCGCCAAACAACAAGCCATCAGCACCGAAAAACAGCGCCTGGAATCGGTGCGCCTCAAGGGCAGCGACCCGACCGCCGCCGCCGTGGAAGCCCAGACCCAAGCCCCCATCAAGGGATCAATCACCTTGGCCGACCTGCTGCGCCGCTCCGGCTTCCACAGCAGCGATCTGGTGCGCCTGGGCCTGGCACCGGCGGATTTGCCAAGCGACGTGCGTGATGGCGCTGAGATCGACATCAAATACAGCGGCTACCTGGCCCGCCAGCAGCAGCAGATCGACCAGGTGAAAAAGCAGGAGCACCGCGCCATCCCAGCAGACGTGGATTACGCCACCATTGCCACCCTTTCAAAGGAAGCCCGCGAAAAACTCAGCTCAATTCAGCCTCTCAGCCTGGGCCAAGCCGGCCGCATTCCAGGGGTAAGTCCGGCGGACGTCACGGCCCTGCTGCTCTGGCTGGAGCTACGTAAACGCCAAAACTCGTCAAGCCAGCAGAGGGCCGGTACTCTTGAACCCAATAGATAAGAGGTCGCAGCAGGTGGGTCCGGTACGAGGCATACCTACCTCCCGCGCCTACTGGGAGCTCAAGGCAGAGCAGGTGCTCAATCGGGTGTTCGAACCTGAAAAGCCGATTGAGGTGGAGGTCTGCGACACGCCCGCAGCTTTTTGCGAAGCCGGCAGCATCCCCATGATGCTGCATGACCCGCCGCCAGCAGCACCTTTTAATTCTGCTCCATCTAACCCTTCCTGCCACCAGGCCAGCTCCAGCCAAACAACCAACTTCCAAACCAAAGCCGACCTCAGCAAAACGCCGCCCAGCCTGCTACTAGCAGGAGCCAGTGTGACGGTAATGGTGGTGGCAGGAATGGCCCTGGCGGTGCTCGGCCTCTGGAACCAGAGCCAGCAGGCTATTCGCCAGGAGCGCAACATGCTGCTGATCGAGCGGCTGCGCACCATGGGGACCGGCACAACCCCAACCAAAGCAAACGAGACCGCCCAGGCAGCCGCTGTTGAGTCAGCAGAAGACGGAGAGCTGCCCCCACCGCCTCCGGGCGAACCCTGGATGGAAGAGCTGGCAACCCTCCCTGCCAGCAGCCCCCCAGCAGCCGAGGTACTCAAAGTGCCTATCAACAGCCGCATCACCAGTCCGGCACCCGCTGCCACCGGCTCAGCCGGCAGCCCTGGGGGCAGCTCCTCAAGTGGCGGTAGCAATATTGGAACTGGTGGCAACGCTCCCCAACTCGTGGGAGTGGTGCAGGTGCCAGGGCAAAGCGGCTCAGCAATCTTTCAACTGGGCGGTAGCTCTACCGGCGCCGCCGTAGGCGAGAGCATCGGCAGCAGCGGCTGGCGATTGCGCTCAGCCAGTGGTGATACGGCAGTCATTGAGAAGGGGGGCGAGCAACGCCGCATCAGCATCAGTAGCGGCTTCTAGCAACCCCAAAAACCTAGCCGCGAATAACACAAGATCATGCAATGCCCGCCCAAAGCGGAAAATTAGGAGTCACAAATGGACGATCCGGTCCTCAAAGACTGGGAATAGGCAATCCCAACCAACGCCGAAATCGAACCAATAAACGTAAAACTTGCGAATTTCATGCCTAGCTGGCCTGACATCAACAAACCCAGAATTGCACATAACGCCGCTGAAGCAACAGGGCTACTAAAGCAACCAGCACGGTTCAAGGCCTTAAACTCATAGGCAACAAAAATCAGCACACAAGCGAACCCAACAAGGCCCCCAGACAAAAGAAGTTCGATTGATATATTATGGGGGTAAGAGTGAACATCAATTGCGCTTTCAGGCAAACAAGCGAGGCGAAGATTCTTAAAAGAATCAAAACCAGATCCAAACCAAAAATAGTTCTTAATCCAACTCTCAAGAGAACAATGCCACATAAGGAGGCGCTCCCCAACGCTTCCATAGGCAAAACCCTTAACATCTACAAACCTAATTAAACCAACAAGCCCACCAGAAAACAATGCCAAGACTGCGGTCTTGAGCAGATTCGAAACTCGAGCCACAATAAAGAAGGAAGTGACCGAGAAAAAGGCTATAGCAATCCAACCGGCTCGATAATTAGTCAAGATCAATAATGAAATAACCCCTACAGATGCAGCAGTAAAGAGGCTGGCAAGAACACCGAGCCGAAAACGAGAAATCCCTCCCTTATCAGAGGACACAAAAGCCCATATTAAAATACCAAGCAAAAGCGCCACATAAGCAAGACCTCTTCCATTTAGATTAGGATTGTCAAAAAATCCATAGCTGATGCGATCAAGATAAACCAAAGGGAATGCAAAATGAGTTAGTACAAAAAGAAACGTGACCGCAAGTGGTGCCCACTGAAGCGGTCTATAAAAAAGTCGTCTACCAAAAAGGACGCCCGGCAAAAACATACACAAACCAAGCACAATATCTAAAATAGCGCCAGCAGACCGAACCATACTAGAGGCAAACAATGTGGTGACTATCATCGGAAGCAGCAAGATCACACCATTACGCAGCATGACGGGATTGATATTCAACTCGTAGTAGCTAGCAAGGGCAGCAGCACATGACAGCCAAGCCATCACACGCCCCCATCCCGGGTAAAAAATCCCGACAAGACCCAGAAATAGCAGCACGTCAAACACAGCCAGCACTATTCCGTGTATTCGTTGGTAAGATTGTGGAAAAAGCAACCGGGACAACCCAGCCCCAACAAAATTGCTACTAGGTAGACCCATGCCTAATATGCGCTTGTTAGTCCAACTCACGATCGACCGACGAATCTTGATTAGTTTAACAGGCCAATGACTCGGCCAAAATATTGATGCAGGATGAGACTAAAATGCTCTACATGCCAGTCCCCACCGATCTTAAAACTGCAATCCAAGATCATGATTTCGCCTCGTCAGATTTTGACAATCCAATCCCCCATAATAGAGAGATAAAAAATCTTTATATCCTGATTTCCACGCCCAGAAGCGGAAGCACGGCACTTTGCACTGAGATATACAAACAAACTGGGCTCGTCATTCACGAATATCTTCAACCGTTCCAGTACATGCCCTACCTAGCTTCTCGCTATGGCGCCATCGAGAAGCCGGCTCACACTCGATCAAATCCTAAACATGAAATCATAGTATTAAGCAAATATTTTGAGGAACTTGTGAGACATCGCGCCGTGGACGGGACCTTAGGTATCAACTGTCATGCGTCACATCTGGGTTACTTGAATGCCCTTATCGAGCAGGCCAAAAGCCTCAATCCCAATCTTGAAGTACGCAAAGACTACCTACATAGGCTGGACATATATAAACAAGCGGCTTCCTATGCAATCGCCAAGCAAACAAGACAATGGTCAACTGTTCGACCGGTAAAAAGCACGTCAGCAGGAAGGCTCAAAAGGCTATACATTTGCATTAATGCCGCAAGGTGCTATCAAAAATTAAAAATCGAGAATGACTCCATAGCGCCGCCAAATTCTGGATTTAAATATGACCAAATTTTGACCTACGAAACCAATATTGAAATTAATCTGGAAGAAACCGCAGCACAAATTGTGGCTGCTCTTTGCTTAACAAATAAAGCTCAGGCTTCCGCCACTGCATCAAGCCTCTGTCGACAGAGAAGCAGTCTAAACGACGAAGTTGCAAAATCAATAAGAGACAACATGCTCTTATACAGGGCTTTGCATACAATTAAAGGACCACTTTACAAGGTCTTGGCCTATAGCAATCGCCTATTTAGGCGGCTCGTGCATCAACATGAAGTCGCCAAGTCAATTACCTTGCTTCAAATCAATAACAAAGAAGGTTATGCTTTAGATCAAAAATCCAAGCAGGTTTTCCAGCCTTAAACAATACATGTACCTAGCATCGTGAACAAAGGAATGGATGACCAGGGTGGCTACAGAGTTGATTCATTTTCCCTGCCCCTCAGATCAAACCAAAATGCATCAATAACCGCCATAGAATTCATGACTTTTCATCATGAAGTACTTGCTGCATTCTGCAAATATTCAGTAGAGCTTAATTATAACACCCTAATTGTATCCCCCTCGGGAGGAATTAATAAGGCGATAAGAAGGTTTGCGGCAGGTAGCTTCGAGCAACTAAAAGAGTTGGCCAGGCTTAACCATGCAGAATTCAATATTCTAGTCTCAGACGACTCCCAAGCGATTGAACCGCACTTTCGGGCGGCTGATGCTTTATTTATTGGAACCATCCCTCCACCTTCAAAGCATACACAGGCACGCCGCCCGAATTCGCGCCAGTCACGCTACGAGCAAATGCTACTGACAATAAGAGAAGCACTAAAGTGCAACAAGTTAGTTTATATTGTTATGCACAAGCCGCAGGAAGATGCCGCCAGGCTAATAGGGAGCCTTAAGCAAAATGAGTGCGCAAAAATATCGGCCATCTACTTAAGCAAAGAGACCGCAGAATTTAGCCGCAAAGCGTTTCCGAATCGATTTCGGTCAGAACTAATCATGCCCGCAATTGGACTTTACACTTTGTCTGGTGAGAATTTAAAAGCAGCCTCCATTGATGGTATAACTATGGTTGTTGCTGGTGAAATCAGCTCGAAACGCCGTAACTATAAAAGCCTCGCCAAACTGAATAACCATCGAGAATGGTTACGTTCTCAAAAAGTTTTAATAAAAATCGTAGGGAGGATAAAGCTCGAATCATGGTATGAAAAAGTATTTCGCCTATTTGCATTACCAGCCTCTTGGCTATTTATCCTTAAGTACCCAAATCTTTCGTCACTCTGGATTGGAGGGTCTCTCGATCTTTCGTTGACAAAATACTCAAAGGTGTCAGATCAATGCCTGGCTAATTCGATCATAAATTCAAGCTGTCTTCTTGATTTAAAACGCCAACACTACTCATCCTGCGGACAAACAACAGGAGCGATCGGACTAGCCATGACATATGAGAAACCCCTAATTGCCCTTGAGACAATTGCAGCAATCATTCCTAGCGACGAGCACACGACATCTCGTCAGTCGCTACAAGCTCATATTGAAGAGGAGACGCAAGAACTTATCACACAAAAGAATATTCTAGTGGGCCTTTTTCGGCAACAACTTAAGGAAGAGATTGGCGAGCAATATCAACTCAGGACTAGATAGTGATCTTCTGGGTCAAGACAGACCGACCCATCAGGCTTAAGCCATTGATCCAGACCTCGCAGAGCTCGAACGCGATGCTGTCTAATAGTTTCCTTACGCTGATTCAAACTGCGTTCTCGCATTCCAGGCGTAACATAGGAATGACCATGGTAAAGATGTAGTGGTATAGTAGAAAAACGAAGATGGCGCCCATGAATTCCTGCATGATTCAATCGAGTGCCATATTCAACATCTTGCCCGCCGTACTGTATGTCTTCGTTAAAACCATTGACCTTAATTGCCTCACTGCGTAAGCACGATGAATTGTGACCGTTCCAGGTTTTCTTGGTAGGAGTTAGGTGGTTAGCAACTCTGGCAAGAGATCGCGGCACAATTAGCTTTGCTAATTTAATACTTGGCTTTAATCCATGGCTAAGAATCCATGAGGCCCTAAAAACACTACCATTACGTATCTCTTCAGCGGAAATGAGATCAGATACACGTTGGGGCAACTTGAAATATGCTCCTGTCAAATAGTAACCCGGCCTCGCCATATCCTGGTGGACGGCGATAAAATCTTGCGGCAGCACGCAATCGCCATCTGTAAACAGCAACCTTTTACCTCTTGAAACTGCGATGGCTTTATTTAAAATTCGACATTTCTGAAATCCCTGATCCTGCTGCCAAATATGTGAAACCCGTACTGGACTTCTTGCTGCATAGCTCCTCAACAGGGATGCTGTATCAGCCCTGGAACCATCGTCGGCAATAATTACTTCAAAATCATTAAAAGACTGAGAAAATACGCTTTCTAAAACTTTAGACAACCACTCAACAGAATTATAAGTTGAGATGATGAGGCTAACGGCAGGCTGGGTCATTGCGCAAGAATCAAGGGACGGGCAATAGCTTACTAGTGGCACTCAGGAGATCGCAATACACTTGATTCAGCTGACTTGCCTCTCTCTGAATAGAATGTTGTTGGGATGCCGCGTTACGCGCAACCATCGCCAAATGATCTAAATTTTCAATGTTGGTCATCAAGGGGGCAAGCTTAGCGGCCAAGCTAGTTGAAGATCCAGATTCGAACACGGCACCAAAATCCGGCTGGATAATCCATGGCCACGCCCCTGCCTGCGAAGTGACAGGCACACAACCACTTGCCATTGCTTCCAGTGGAGTGAGACCAAAGCCCTCACGGCGAGAAGCTGCTACACAAATCGAGGCTCTCTGATACCAGCGCCTAATCTCAGTTTGCTCTAAATCACCAACAAACCGAATCCGCTCTTCCAGTCCAGCTTCTGCAATTCGCCGCAACAAAACATTAAGGAATGCCTGATCGCGCCTCTGGCACAGACCCGTTATCACACCAACCCAGTCTGGCTGACATGGCAACACTTGGATCAGCGCATCCACAAACAGGTCCGTGCCCTTACTAGGGCGAATCCGCCCGTAGCTACCAATAACATGACGCCCAGCAAGTCCTACCTCTGCAAGGGCCGCCTGACGGTCAGCAGGCGGCTGAAATAGTTGGCAGTCAACCCCGTGAAAGATCACCGCATCACAACGCTCCAGAAAATCAGCAGAACGCGGTGAAGTAGCAATCACCGCATCACAATGCCGGATCAGAAGCCGCAACCACCAGCTGGGCCGCTTAGGCGCAGCAGAGGTAAATACAACTTTCCAAGGCTGTCGCAGCAGTGAGCGAAGCAGCAGGCCCACAAATAACTCGTTGTCACGCCTGGCATGCCATACCCGCCAACGCCAATGGGACGGTGAAGACCAACCCCAACGCAAAATTTGCAAAAAACTCACTTCTCCCCCAAGGGCGAGGCCACCCCAGTCCCAGACTGCCACGTTTAAATATCTCCGCTGTTCCGCTACCAGCGCCATCACCGTGGCAGACACACCGGTGTAGCGCCGGTGAAGGTTGGTAACGACGACTTCAGGAAGCAATGGCGCCATCCGCATGAGTTCAAATTACCCACCCAGGCGCCGAAAGCTGAAGCTGCTAGCCAGAATTTAGAGATGAGCACTGTCAGTGATAAGACCAAGCTGCAAACCTCGCCGGAGCCTATCTGGCAGCTCAACCTCAGCGACGGCAGTACCGCCGCTGGAGATGGTCTGCTGAGCGGCCCCTGGCGCCTGCTGCTGCTGGGTGACGGCAGCCCCACCCGGCACCTGGAGTCGCTCACGGGCAAGCCGGTGGAGATCGAACTGATCGCCATGGCGCCTGAGCCAGCTGGCCCCGGCGCCGGCGCGCCACCGCCCCCGGAAATCGTGGAGCTCGATGGTCCCCTGCTGCGGCGCCAGGTGTGGCTGCGCTGCGGCGACAAGACCCTGGCCTGGGCAGAGAGCTGGTGGAATCAAAGCCAGGCCGACGCCTACCTACAGCAGCGGGAGCTGCCGATCTGGCGCAGCCTGACGGCCAACCGGGCTGAACTGTTCCGCGAGGTGGATGGCCTGGCCCTTGTTGCTGCTCCCTGGCTGGAGCAGCGCTTTGGCCTGGCGGGACCCTTCTGGAGTCGCCACTACCGCTTCTTCCGCGGGGGCAAGGAGCTCACCGTGATTCGGGAGGTGTTCTCACCGGCCCTTGAACACTGGCTGGGCCCGGCCAAGCTTTGTCACGATTTACAAACTCAGTAACGGCTTACAGCAATTCGAGGTTGACGGATTGACGCGCCTAGTGCTCTGCCCAGCATGGGGCCACTTGCGCCGGGGAGCCTGGCCATGACTACAAGCCTCTGGTTGAGCCTCACCGACCTCGGCCGCATCTACGGCATATCCGCCGTGCATTGCGGCCGGCTGCTCAGCGATGCCGGCCTGCGCCAGCAGAACGGTGCCCCCAGCAGTAAGGCCCTGCAACAGGGTCTGGCCTATCAACACCATCCCCATGCCACCTGCCCCAACGCTGTTTGGAACGGGGAAGGCTGCGCAACCCTGCTGCAGGAGAAGGGTCTGCGGCCCATGGCCGAGCGCAACCTGATCGACCAATGGGCAGACCTGCTCAGCGCCCTGGAGCAGGGGTCCCCCTCGATCAACACCTCCGCCGAGGAAATGGCCAGCGACCTACCTGCAAACCTGGTGACCCAGGTGAATCAGGAGCTGCGCCAACGGGGCTGCCGGTTTCAGGTAAGACGCAAGGCTTCTGCCTGCAGGCGCGCCCGCTCCAGCAGCTCCCGCAACTGATCCTCGTCGGTATGGCTGAGGTTGCTGCGTAGCAACTTGGCGTGGGGAGCATGGGCGCGCAGGCGCTCGATCACCCGATCTGGCGTGGCTTCCCGCACCAGCAGGCACAGGGCCGCGCTACCGCGGGGCAGGGTCTCGCCCAGCTCGCGCATGAAGCCATCGTTGATGCCGATGTCGGAAAGGGAGCCCGAGGCTGCGCCCACACCCGCTCCCACGGCAGCACCCAGCAGGGGATTGAGAAACAACAGGCCCACCAAGGTGCCCCAAAAGCCACCGCCTAGGGCGCCAGCAGCGGTGAGATTGATGGCCTGACGCAGGTGCACCTGGCCCTCGCTGTCGTGCTCCACCACCACCGCATCCTCGAGGGCAATCAGCTGCTCACGCTGTATGTCCACCAACTCGCGCCGCACCTGCTCGGCTTCTTCCGCCTTCGGAAAGCCAACCACCACAAGGCTGCCCATCTTTTAAGTGCATTTGCAGCCAACTTAACCAGCTTGCCGGAGCAGCCCTCAGCCCCCAGCTCGGCGTCTGCTGGAGCGGGGCATGGCGCGGCCCGGGAGCTGGGATTGTGATGGGGGCTGGGATTGGGTTTGGGGCTGGGATTGGAGCGCACTAGACGGCTGCCGCTGCCAACGAGGCAGGGCGAAAGCTTCATCTTCGGGCCATTCTTCTGGCTCCCTTGCTTGTCTGGGCTGGCCCTGGGGTGGCGCGGCACTGCGACGAGAAATGGCATCAAGGCGGCGGCGAGGCCGGTCCTGGGAAACCAGTTCAGGGCGAGTCTCCTGCCAGGGCTCGCGCCAGTCTTCCTCGTCTTCAAGGATCCAATCGAGCTTGTTTTCCACCCAACGACCAAGGCCAGCGAGCCGGCGGCCTTCGCCCCGATTGCCGCTGCGGGAGCCGGGGCGGGCACCGGACACCCCATCCACGAGCTGGCGGCCCGCACTCACCAGGCGATCTAGATCTTTCCAGGATTCAGGCATGGCCCCAGGCTAAGGATCCAGCTAGCGACGACGACTCGCCAGCCAGCGCTCCCGGCCCATCCCCACCAAGGCAATGGTGAGGCCTCCGAATTCCAGGGTCCAGAGGAAAACGCCCATGGCAGTGCCGTGCTGCCGGGACCTTAGGTCGCCTGCTCAAATCGCAACAGACAACTGGCGTGCCAGCGGCCGCCGTGCAGCCGATCGCAACAGAAGCGGCAGGCCAAACCTTGCACCCGGCGGCGGTAGGGGGCGCTGACGCCGCAGTTGGGGCAACAGGCCAGCCAGCGGGGCGCTCTGGTGCTGGAGGGCAAGGGGTAGCGGTGGCGGATGCTCACCTTGAAGCCAGCCTGGGCGGCGTTGATGGCGGCCATACGGGCGCGGAAGTGGGGGCCATGGGCCTCCTCGACACCCACCACCCGATCCACCCAGGCGTGGATCATTTCGTGGCAGAGGGTGCTGAGGGTGGCTTCCTGCGGCAGGGGATCGAGCAGGGGCCGCGACAGCACGATTTCGCACAGGGGGCGCCCATCGGGATGACGTCCGCGCCGGTAGAGCCCTGCGGTGCGGCGCATGCGGCCGTCACTCCAGCGCAGATCCACTAACCGCTGACCAGCAGGCGCCAGGCTGCCGTCAAACCATTCCCGGTCGAGCCGGTGAAACAGCGGCAGCAGAGGCTCAAGGGGCATGCCGCCGGGGAACGCAGGGGCTGGGTGCATTGTGCCGAGCCCAGGCGCCAGGTCTCAAGAGGCAAGGCCGTCGGTCAGACTCTGCACCTCTCAAGCGCAGCTGGAATCGAGATGGATTGGGGTATCGCCCGCGAGATCGGCACCAAGGCCCTAGCGGCCGGCGCAGGCTCCCTGCTGCTCTTCTGGACCGTGAACGCCGTGAAGCTGGTGCTCAGCGCCCGCGGCATCAGCCCTCTGATTAAGCAGTTCTTCACCCAGGTGGCCAGCGGCCAGGTGGACGGCGCCTACATGCTCACCACCAAGAACTACCGCTCCCACGTCAACCGGCAGCAGTTCATCCGCTTTCTGGCGGGACTGCAGCTCAACAAATACCGCAACCTCAAATCCGGCCGGCCCCGGCTTGATGAAGGCCAGCTGATCCTCACGGTGAAGCTCAAAAGCGATGGCAAAGACGAGCTGCCCCTCGACTTCACCTTCGTCAAAATCGAAGAGCAATGGCGGGTAGATCGGATCACCAAGCTCGCAGCGGCCTGATTCAGTTGCCGTGAGCGCCGCTCCCCCCAACCAGGCCCGCGCCGGCGAACTGCGGCGGCTGCTGCAAAGGGCCGCCCACGCCTACTACGTGCTTGATGCTCCTGAAATGGAGGATTCGGTCTACGACCGGCTCTATCGCGAGCTGCTGGAGCTGGAAGCAGCCCAGCCAGAGCTGATCACCCCAGACAGCCCCAGCCAGCGGGTGGGGCGCGCTCCAGCTGAGGGGTTCAGCAGCGTGGAGCACCGCATCGGCCTGCTCAGCCTCGACAACGCCTTCAACCCGGGGGACTTGGAAGCCTGGTATGGGCGGCTGCTCAAGGTCCTCGACCGTGAGCCGGCCACCCCCCTGGAGATGGTTGGGGAGCTGAAGATCGACGGCAACGCCCTGGCCCTCAGCTATGAGCATGGCCTGTTGGTGCAGGCCGCCACCCGGGGCGACGGCGAGCGGGGCGAGCAGATCACCGCCAACGTGCGCACCATCGCCTCGGTGCCGCTACGGCTGCAGCTCGAGAACCCACCTGCCTGGGTGGAGGTGCGCGGCGAAGCCCTGATCCCCGATGACACCTTTGCGGCGATCAACGCCGAGCGGGCTGCCCGCGGCGAGACCCTGTTTGCCAACCCCCGCAACGCCTGCGCCGGCACCCTGCGCCAGCTGGATCCAAAAGTGGTGGCGGCGCGGCGGCTGGATTTCTTCGCCTACACCCTGCACCTGCCGCAAGACACGCCCCAGGGGCCCAGCAGCCAGTGGCAAAGCCTGCAATGGCTGCAGGCCGCAGGCTTCAAGGTGAACCCCAATGCCAAGCTGCTGCCGAATCTGGCAGCGGTGCAAGCCTTCTTCAGAGCCTGGGACACGGGCCGCCGCGCCCTGCCTTACGCCACCGACGGCGTGGTGGTGAAGCTCAACGACCTGCGCCTCCAGGACGCCGCCGGTTTCACCCAGAAGGCGCCTCGCTGGGCGATCGCCCTGAAATACGCCGCCGAGGAGGCGCCGAGCATCTTGTTGCGGCTGGCCTGCCAGGTGGGTCGCACCGGGGTGGTAACTCCCGTGGCCGAATTTGAGCCGGTGCCCCTGGCCGGCACCACCGTGAGCCGAGCCACCCTGCACAACGCCGATCGGCTAGCGGAGCTGGATCTGCACGCCGGCGACACGATCGTGGTGCGCAAGGCCGGCGAGATCATCCCCGAGGTGGTGCGGGTGCTGAGCGAACTGAGGCCACCGGGGGCCGCGCGCCTAGAGCTGCCCCAGGTGTGCCCCGAGTGCGGCTCGGAGCTGGTGCGGGAGGAGGGCGAGGCGGCCACCCGCTGCGTCAATTCCAGCTGCCCGGCGATCCTGCGCGGCGCCCTGCGCCACTGGGTGAGCAAGGGGGCCCTGGATGTGGACGGCCTGGGAGCCAAGCTGATCGAGCAGCTAGTGGATCGGGGCCTGGTGGGCTCAATCGCCGACCTCTATGGCCTCGATGCGGCCCTGCTAGCCAGCCTGGAGCGCATGGGAACCAAGAGCGCCGACAACCTGGTGGTCGCCCTGGCCGCATCAAAACAGCAACCGTGGCACCGCCAGCTCTACGGCCTCGGCATCCACCACGTGGGCGAGGTGAACGCCAAAGCCCTGGCCAAGGCCTTCCCTAGTGCTGCTGATCTGGCAACCGCCGCGGTCAACACACCCGAGTCGATCACCGCCGTGTTCGGCATTGGCGCTGAAATAGCCCAATCGCTGCAGCAGTGGTTTGCCACCCCCGCCAATCAACTGCTGCTGGAGGATCTGGAGCGGCTGGGCTTCTCGCTGGCAGCCGGGCCCGAGGAGCCTGGAGCTGGGCCCGAGACGCCCCTAACCGGGCAGACTTTTGTGCTCACAGGCAGCCTGCCGTCTTTGAGCCGCAGCGCCGCCCAGGCCCTGATTGAGGCGGCCGGCGGCAAGGTGAGCGGCTCGGTGAGCAAGAAAACCAGCTACGTAGTGGCCGGCGAGGAGGCCGGCAGCAAACTCAGCAAGGCCCAGAGCCTGGGGGTGCCGGTGCTGGATGAAGCGGGACTCAAATCGCTCCTCCCCGCCAAAATAGCAACGGAATCTAATTAAAAGTCACCCTTAATGTAACCAAACAATTGAAAATCAGGCGCATAAAGATTTTCAACAAGTGCTAGCAACTCATCATCATAAAAGTCGCGATAATCAAGAGAACTTCCCATTGAATTTTGCACCGGTATCCCTTCCACAGCTAGGCCACCGCCATACATATGCCGTGACAAGTGATCACCCATCGCTTGCACCAAAGTCTCGCCAAGGTTTTCTAACTTAAAAAACTTAGCGACAGGCAGCAGGTCGGGCCTCATCAGAACAGCTTGTTGTTGATAGTGTCCATCAATTCCAAGCCCCACTGATGCAAGCTTTTGCAGAAAATCTCCAAAAGAAACCATCTGAACCATGTGCCGAATTGCAGACCTATTGTCAAGCCAAGAATTAGGGCCCTCCATGATTTGACGAATCAAAGCTTTAGCATAAACACCAGGCATGGTTTGCTTGACTAAGCGATTAATTTTATTGCGATATGCAGATGCAATGCGATGATATGGATTTCTAGAGATGCCAAAAATAAAATGGTCTGAATAGCGATTTACATATCCATCCAAGCTGCGAAGACTAATCTCATCTCGCTCCAGCCATGCCGCAGCCTTGCTTCTCGACAGAGGGACTTCTAAGTTGTCTTTGCCAACATACAAAGAAGATCTCAGCTCAAGCCCGGCAAGCCAAACCAACATAGACGAGGAGGCGTTTTTATAGCAAGGCAAAAACAATACTTTAATATTAGTCGCCCGGTAAGCGACAAGGGGAGCTTCTCCCATTGGTTCATATCCTGAGTTAGAAGATGTACGCAATCCCATAGGCTCCTAATCCTCAGGCAGGCCTTAAAGATCGCCAGCCCTTTAGTCAATTTAATATATGCCAACCTACAGCGACCCGCCGCGTCCCTGCAGCCAGTGTCAAAGCCTGGACTGGAGGCTTACGCCAGCGACGGCTTGGGGGCAGGCTCAAGGATCTGCGCCTCCAAGACGCCGGCGGCTTCACCCAAAAGGCGCCTCGCTGGGCGATTGCCCTCAAATACGCTGCCGAGGAGGCGCCGAGCATTTTGCTGCGGCTGGCCTGCAAGATGGTGAGCACCGGGGTGGTTGCCACCCCCCACCAACCAGCTGCTACTGGATCTGGAGTAGCTGGGCTTCTCGCTGGCAACCGGGCCGAAGACGCCCCTTGCCGAGCAGACCATCGTGCTCACCGGCAGCCTGCCATCTTTGAGCCGCAGCGCCGCCCAGTCTCTAATCCAGGAGACCAGCAGCCAACTCAGCAAGGCCGAAAGCCTGGGAGTAGCGGGCTGGATGAAGCGGAGCTGCGGGAGCGGCTCAAGACTTGAGCTACTTAAGGCTGGAGCAAAGCAATCACTTCAGCCATAGATGCCTCCTCATCGCCATCAAGGGTTTCCTTCACCTCAATGAGCTGCCTGCAGAGCTGCACGATCTGACTCTTCAGCGAAGCTTCCAGCCGCGCAAGCCGTTGCGTAGCCAGTCTGAAATCATCGTGATTTGGCACAGGCTTCCAGGCCAGATCACGGGCGATCTCTTCAACTTGCAGGCCTCCGCCAGTAAATCGGTCCGCCAGGTAGTGGGCAATCAATTCCTTTTCGCGCCGCTGCAAAACTCCATCGGCACGCCCCACATATAAAAGAACGGCCAATTCATCTTGATGGCTTTGGTAGAGGCGATCAAGCTGTCCCTGCTGACTTGCAGCATGGCTGGCCTCAAGAAATGCAGGCAGATCATCGATCCGTTCGCCACTCTGCAAATCCAGACAGCGCTGCAGCGACTGGCTATCGAAATCCAGGAATCGCTTAAGTAGCTGACAGTGGGCCCCCAGAATTGCCTGATCCCCCTGCTTGCTCAGGCGATAGCGCTTGACGCGGATCTGACCCCTCAAAGTTGTGCCATCGATCTGCAGGTGATCAACCTCCAGCAAAAGGTTGATCGGTCGATCGGGCTGCCATTGCCCTAAATCGAAGGAGGTTGGCGCAACAAAAGTTGTCTCAGCCGGGGGTTGCCCGCCTTGGGGCCGGCGGCGTGAACGCCGAGCTCCCAACAGCCACAAAAGCAAGTCGATGGCCCTATCCCCAAGCAGGAAAAACTTATGAGCAAAGATTAGGGATCAGAGAGCCCCTCGGCGGGCCGCAGGGCATCGCTACCGCAGCGCACGCAAAAGCGGTGTTGGCCCGTTTGGCTGCAACCACACTTGCCGCATACCTGCAGCACAGGCGCCACATTGCGCCCATCGGCGACCCCATCGCTCAGATCAAGGTCGGTCACCTTCTGCAGCAGCTGGGCTTCACTGAGCAGTCCTCCGGCCGCCAAGCTCTGCCTCACCGCCTCAACGATGAGGGCAAGCCGCTGCATGCGCTCCTCAACGCCTACTAGGTAGGCAGTGAGGGCCTCCGGCGAGCCGATCTGACTTAGATCCGGGGGCTGGGGGGCTCGATCAATAGCCAGCCAATCCCAGGCGCTGGGCTGCGGAGGTTCCATGACCTGTGAGTGCTCTACCCACTTAAGGCGCAAAAGCGACCCGCAGTTCCCCTTCGGGCCTGCGCGGCAAGATGGATTCATGGACAACCCCCAGCCGCAGGCCTACCGCTGGATCAAAACGGAGTGCGGTCGAGCCAAATACGACCAACTGGCCGCCCAGCAGGGGCTGCTGGCAAAGCTGCGGCTGGCTTGGTTTGTGTTGATCGCAGTGTTGCGGGATTGGCGGCTGCAATGATCAAATAAAAATGTTGGCCGCGCGGAGCAACCTGAGCCGAAAATGTCGCCGGGATGACATCAACATGTAGCGGAAAGATTCTCTTAAACTTTCCACAACCCACAGAGCAACGTATTGATGAAAAGGTGAGATCAACTTCACAGAGAAGATGTCCGCTACTTTTCCAGTTGCGTCCCAAAGATCCATCAAGTCGATCCCAGACTTGTTCACCAAACCAGGCCGCAGGCCCGTGGCACCCGCGCCGGAGGCGCCCCTACTTGGCCGACTCGACCTGAGCAGCTCCTCAAAGGATTCGACCCCGGACGAAGACGGCCTGGTGGCCGAGATCAGCGCATCGGTGTCAATCGGCAAACGCCTTTACACCATCTCGAGCGGCGGCAGCAACCTGGTATCGCTCAGTGACTGGAGCGACCCCACCAACCCCCGGCTGGTGCAGCAGCTCGACCTGGTCGGCTTCTTCACCACTTCGGTGGCGACCTTCGGCGACCTGATCGCGATTGCCGCCACTCCGGACAACTACGACGCAATCGGCATCGCCACACCGGAAAGCCAGATTCGCTTCTACAATATTAATGCGGCCGGCACGCTCAAGGAAGTAGCCGTCGTGAACACTGGCTTCCTCACCGATTCCATTCGGTTCAGCGACGACGGCCGTCAGCTCTATGTCGCCAATGAGGGGCAACCCAACAAGGACTACAGCGTAGATCCGATCGGCAGCGTGTCTATCATCGAAATTAAAGGCAAGAGCCGCGACCTCCGCCTCTCGGAAGCCGAAATCACCTTCCCCGAGCTAAATTCCAATGGAGTGGAGATGCTCGGCGACGGCATCCGCTTCAGCGGCAAGACCGGCGTCACCTTGAGCTTCGGCCAGGACGCCGAACCTGAATACTTGGCCGCCACCGACGACTACCTGTTCGTGACCCTGCAGGAGAACAACGCGGTGGCTCGAATCAATCTAGACACCAACACTGTGGAGGCCTACATCGGGCTGGGCTGGATCGATTACAGCAAAGTTTCGGTGGATCTCGATGATCGAGATGGTGGATTCAATCCCATCCCCGGCCAGGGTGTCATAGGTCTACGCATGGCCGACGGCATCGCCGCCTGGGAGCAGGGCGACGACGTTTACTTCATCACCGCAAACGAAGGCGATGCCCGCGAATATGGCGATTATGTGGACGAAGAGCGGAATAAGGATCTGGGCTACGCCGACGTTCCCTCACGCCTCAAGCTGATCGTGAATGGGAATGATCAAAGAGAAGCCCTTATTCAAAGCGACAACCTCAACGACACCGACCCCACCAACGACTTCACCTTCGAATCCGGCACCCGCACCGGCACGCCGGTGAGCTTCGGCTCCCGCAGCCTCAGCCTGTTCGACGGCCTCACCGGCGAGCTGCTCTGGGACAGCTGGATGACCGATGAAATCGGCGGCAACTCTTACAACACAAGCCTGCAGAACATTGCCCAGTTCGCCGGCATCTACGACGACGGCCGTAGCGACGACAAGGGTGTGGAGCCGGAGAGCGTGACGGTGCTGAAATACGGGGACCGCCGCTACGTCGTAAGCTCCCTCGAGCGCACCACTGCTGGAGATAAGACCGGCACAACACCTGATCCCGTCACCCAGGGCGGCCTCCTGGTGATCTACGACGTCACCAATGTGAACGACGTCGACTTCGTCACCTATCAACAGGTGAGCCGCTCTCCGGAAGGGCTGGAAGTGATCGGCGCCAGCCAGAGCCCCACTGGCCGGGTGCTGCTCGGGGTGAGCGCCGAGGATGATTCCAACTCGGTGGAGTATCTCGACTTCGGTGCCTTGCTCAACAACGGCAACGGAGCTGCCTATCTGGCCAGCAGCCTGGCCAATCCGGCCCAGTACGCCACGCTCTGAGCGGAGAGCTCAGGGACCATCGGGAGGGGTGAGCGCCCGCTGCGCCGCCCTTCCCGCCAACCAAACGCTGGCCACGGTGGCCAGCACCCCCACCACCCGCAGGGCCCAGGTGCCGGCATCGGCCTCGCCGGAGAGCACTTCGCCGAAGCGGGCCACATCACCGGCCAGGGCCCCCAGGCCACAAAACAGGATCGTGCCGGGCAGGATGCCGATTAAGCCAATGGAGTAGTCGCGCAGGCTCACCTCGCTAAGGCCGTAGGCGAAGTTGAGCAGGGAGAAGGGAAAGGCCGGCGAGAGCCGCGTGAGCAGCACCAGCTTCAGGCCCTCCCGGCTCACTGCCTGCTCGATCGCCAGCAGCTTCGGCAACGCCGCCAGGCGCCGGCGGGCCCAATTTCGCAGCCAGGTACGACCGAGCAGGAAAGCGGCCTCGGCCCCCAGGCAGGCCCCTACAAACACGATCAAACTGCCCCACCAGGGGCCATAGAGGGCGCCGGCCAGCATCGAAGCCCACACCCCTGGCAGCAGCAGGGTTACCCAGAGGGCGTATAGGGGCACAAAGGCCAGGGCCCCCAGGGGTGATTGTAGGGCCGGTAGCACGGCATCCAGCCAGGAGGGATCAGGTATGGACATGGCCATGAGGCTAGGGCTGGCCGATGGCGGTCATCGCCCAGGCCGTGGCCACGATCGGACACACGCTCACGGGTGTGGGGCTGGCCCCACCGTTTCACCGCCAGCGCCCCTGGGCGACCCGCTTCAGGCAGTGTGAAAGCTTGACGCCAGGCCGTACACCGGCGTGTCGATCCCTGCCAGGCGCGCCTTGAGCTGCAGGGCCAGATAGAGGGAGTAGTGGCGGCACTGGTGCAGGTTGCCACCGTGGATCCAAAGGTTCTCCACCTGGGTGGGCTTCCACATGTTGCGCAGCTCCCCCTCCCACGGGCCGGGATCCTTCGGGGTGTCTGAGCCCATCCCCCACACCTTGCCCACCTTTTCGGCCACCTCAGGGGAGATCAGCTCCGCCAGGAAGCGATTCATCGAGCCGTAGCCCGTGGCATACACCACCAGATCGGCCTGCATTTCGCTGCCGTCGCTGAGCACCACCGTGTGGGGCGTAAGCCGCTCAATCCGCACGCCGCTGCGCAGGCGGATGCGGCCATCGGCCACCAGCTCGGAGGCGCCCACATCGAGGTAGTAGCCCGAGCCCCGCCGCAGGAACTTCATGAACACGCCCGAGTCGTCGGCGCCGAAATCGAGCAGGAAACCTACTTTCTCCAGGCGCGCATAGAGGTCGGCGTATTCGACGCGCATCGCGTCGTAGATCGGCTTCTGCCACTGGGGCAGCAGCTTGTAGGGAATCGAAGCGACCGTCATGTCCGACTGCTCGGGGGTGATGCCCCGCTGCAGCGCCTGCTCCGAATATGACCCCGCGAAAGCGAGCTTCTCGAGTGCCGGCACCGGCGCGATCAGCGTGGAGCTGCGCTGCAGCATCGTCACCTCGGCGGCTCCGGCCTCCCAGAGACCGGCGGCGATGTCGTGGGCGGAGTTGTTGGAGCCCACCACCACGCAGCGCTTGCCGCGGTAAGCGTCGGGACCCGGATGGGCGCTGGAGTGGTGCTGATCGCCTGCGAAGGCCTCCGCACCGGGAATCTGCGGAATACTCGGGTAGCCCGACACCCCCAGGGCCATCACCAAATGGCGGGGCCGAAGCTCCACCAGCCGGCCATCGCGCTCGGTGAACACCTGCCAGCGGCCCTGCTGCGGATCGAAGCGGGCGCTGCGGGCCGGCGAACCACCCCACACGTTCAGGCCCATCACGCTCGCATAGGCCTCCATCCAATCGGCCAGCTGATCCTTGGGCGTGTACAGGGGCCAGCCCTCGGGGAAGGGCAGATAGGGGAAATGGCAATAGTGAACCGGATCGTGCAGGCAGAGGCTCTTGTAGCGGCGGCGCCAGTGGTCGCCCGGCCGGGGCAGCTTCTCGAGCACCAGGGTGGGCACCTCCAGATAGCGCAGACGGGCCGCCAGGGTGAGGCCCGCCTGGCCGCCGCCCACGATCACCACATCCGGCTGCTCCGTCACGCCCAGGGCCTGCCGCTCCGACTCGCGCCACTCCGCCCACGACTGCCGCCCCGGATGGACGCCATGCTCAGCGCCGACCGGCCGCCGCTCACGCAGCCGCTCCTCGTGGCCCTTCAGTTCATCAAGGGCGGTGAGCAGGGTCCAGGCGCGACCATCCTGCAGCCGCACATGGCCGCTGCAGCGACCCACCCGGGTCTCAAAGCCGAACCAGGCCTCCACCCGACCGCCGCTCTCGCTGGCCTCGCCGCGCAGCACGAAGGCGTGCGGGGCAACATCCGCCAGCCGGGCCGCCAGCATCGCCGCGATCGCCTCGGGGCCCTCCTCGGTGCGCAGGTTCCAAGTGAAGGCCACCAGATCGCGCCAGAAGCACTCCGGGCCGAACAGGGCCGGCACGGCCTGGGAGTCGCCGGAGGCCAGGGCTTCAGCGAACGAGGTCAACCACGCTTTGGCGGTGGCAGTGGGAGAGGAGGCCGGCGCCATCGGGAGGGGGAGCGGGATGGGCCAAGCCTGGAGGGCCGCATCGGCAGGATTTCCCGCTGCAACTAATCCATACAGAGCCATACGGAAAACGCATCCTGGCCCGATCAAACCGAGGATCGCCAGGAAGGGCGGCCGCAGCGGTCAAAACCTTTCGCCAGCTCGGGCGGCTGCGCAGATCGATCCGCACATCCCAGGCATATCGGCAGCAAGCCACGCCTGATCCCTCAGCCCAAATCCCCCAGGCGCCTGCGGGCCAGGGCCGCCTGGGCTTCGGCTTCGGCCAGGTTTGCCTTGCACTCCAGCACCACCTCAGGCGGGGCCTTATCTGCAAAGTTGGGATTGGCGAGGCGACCCGCCAGGCCCTTGATCTCCCTATCTGCCTTGGCGATGTCCTTCTCTAGGCGGCCGCGCAAGGCATCGAGATCCACCAGGCCCTCGATGGGCAGCAGCACCTGCAGCTCACCACTCACGCCGGCCAGGGCCCGCGCGGCAGGGCTGGCGGCGGCGGCGGCGGGATCGAGCACCTCCACCCTTTCCGCTCGGGTAAGAGCCGTGATGTCGGGGCTGGCCTCCTGCAGCAGGGCTGCCAGCTCAGCGCGGCCAGTCACAAACGACACCGGCGCGCTCTGGCTGGGCTTGAGCCCCGCCACCGCCCGCAGGTTGCGCACCACCCGAATCGCCTCGATCAGCTCGGCAAACTGGGCTTCAAGCTGCTCTTTTAAAGCGGCCTGATCAAGCACCGGCCAGCTCTGCAAGGCCAGGAAGCTGCTCTCTGGCTGGCCAGTGAGGCCGTGCCAAAGCTCCTCACTCAGGTGCGGCATCAGCGGGTGCAGCATCACCAGCAGCTCGCCAAGAACCTTGGCCAACACAGCGCGGGCGGTGCGCTGATCGGCCAAGGCTGCTGGGCTCGGGTTTGCACCTGGGTTGAGCCGTCGCTTGATCAGCTCCACATACCAATCGCACACCTCATTCCAGGCGAACTCATAAAGCCCTTTGGCCGCCTCGCCCAGGCCGTAGTTGCCATAACGCTCAGCCGTATCAAGGTTGACGCGGGCCAGGCGCGAAAGGATCCAGCGATCGGCCAGCTGCAGGGCCGCAGCATCGGGTTCGCCCAGACCGGCCGGCGTTTCGCCGTCCAGGTTCATCAAGGCGAAACGGGTGACGTTCCAGAGCTTGTTGGCGAAGTTGCGAGAGGCCTCCACCGTGGCGGAGGTGTCGCTCTTGCGGTCGTAATCGAGGCGGATGTCCTGGCCGGCGCCGGCCACCTCACGTACCAGGGCGAAGCGCAGGGCGTCGGCGCCATAACGCTCGATTAGCAGCAGGGGGTCGATGCCGTTGCCAGACGATTTGCTCATCTTGCGGTTCTGTTCATCCCGCACCAGGCCGTGGATGTACACATCTTTAAAGGGAATCCAAGGGATTCCAGAACCTTCCCGCCCACTCATTAGGGCGCCGGCCATCATCGTCATCCGGGCCACCCAGAAGAAGATGATGTCGAAGCCCGTCACCAGCACGCTGGTGGGATACCAGCGCTGAAGATCGGCAGCATCGGCATCGGGCCAGCCCAGGGTGGAGAAAGGCCACAAGCCGCTGGAAAACCAGGTATCGAGGGCATCGGGGTCCTGCTCCAGCAACAAAGGGTGCTGGTGGGTGCCGCCGCCAAATTGGGCCTCCGCCTTCGCCATGGCTTCTGACT
This sequence comes from Synechococcus sp. CS-1330, assembly GCA_025128025.1. GTDB lineage: Bacteria > Cyanobacteriota > Cyanobacteriia > PCC-6307 > Cyanobiaceae > Cyanobium_A. Next base: position 64,082 of record JAHLYR010000047.1, on the reverse strand, counting down.
CATCGCGAGCCACCACATAGGGCGTGTTGTCGGTGATCACACCGCCCGTTTCACTCACCACAAACCAGGCGGGGATGCGGTGGCCCCACCACAGCTGACGGGAGATGCACCAGTCGCGGATGTCGGTGAGCCAGTCGCGGTAGACCTTGCTCCAGCGCTCCGGCACGAAACGGGGATCGGCGTTCTCGAGGGCCTCTCGGCAGCGGGCCGCCAGGGGCTCGGTTTTGACAAACCACTGGGTGGAGAGCAGGGGCTCCACCGGCACCTTGCCGCGATCAGAGAAGGGCACGCTGTGGCGGTAGTCCTCCACACGCGCAAGGAAACCTTCGGCCTCCATGGCCGCCACCACCGCTTGGCGAGCCTCGAAGCGATCCAGGCCGGCAAAACGGCCGGCCGCTTCATTCATGGAGCCGTCCTTGGCCATCACCGTGATCAGCGGCAGGTTGTGGCGCTGGCCGATCGCGAAATCGTTGGGGTCGTGGGCGGGGGTCACCTTGACGCAGCCGGTGCCGAACTCCGCATCCACGTGGTCGTCGGCCACGATCGGGATCTGGCGGCCCACCAGCGGCAGGGTGAGGGTTTGGCCCACCAGCTCGGCGTAGCGCGGATCCTTGGGGTTCACCGCCACGGCAGTGTCGCCCAGCAGGGTTTCGGGACGGGTGGTGGCCACTTCTAGGAAACCGGCACCGCTGCTGAGCGGATAGCGGAAGTGCCAGAGATGGCCGTCCACCTCCTTCATCTCCACCTCCAGATCACTCACCGCCGATCCCGAGGCGGGGCACCAATTCACCAGGTATTCACCCCGATAGATCAGCCCCTGCTCATGCAGGCGGTTGAAGGCCTCGATCACGGCGGCGCTGCAGCCGGCGTCGAGGGTGAAGCGCTCCCGCTGCCAATCCACCGAGTAACCGAGCCGGCGCAGCTGGCCCACGATCGTGCCGCCGCTCTCGGCTTTCCAGGCCCAGGCCTGCTCCAGAAAGGCTTCGCGGCCTAGGTCTTCTTTGCGTTTGCCTTCGGCTTTGAGCTGCTTTTCGAGGATCGTCTGCACGGCGATCGAGGCGTGGTCAGTGCCGGGTAGGCACAGCACGTTTTTGCCGCGCAGGCGCTGGAAGCGCACGATCGTATCGATCAGGGCCGTGTTGAAGGCATGGCCCATGTGCAGGCTGCCGGTCACGTTCGGCGGCGGAATCACCACGCTGAAGGGCTCGCCGGGGGCATTGGGATCGGGGTGAAAAGCACCGCTGCTCTCCCAGGCGTGCTGCCAGCGGCTTTCCGTGCCCGCCGGGTCGTAGGTCTTGGGCAAGGCTTCGGCTGACACGGTGAAGGCTCGGCGTGGCCCCTATGGTCTCAAAGCGGTCGCGTCAGCAAGCAGAGACGATTGCGCCCTTCGTTGTGATGGCCAGCAGCAACGCCCACCAGTCGAGCCGGCGCAGCTCAACGACCAGGCCCGTGGGGTGCAGCAGCCAGATGGCCCCGATCGAGAGCGGCGAGCACTCGATAGCCCAGCACAGCAGCCAGGTTGAGCGAGAGAACGCGCTGGGGAGAGTTCAGAGACCTGGTGCTGCTGTCCGGCAGAACAACGGGGATGGACAGCTTTCCCCACTTAAAGCAGGAGCCTCAGGAAAACCCTGAAGGCTAGGCAAAGAGTGAGCAAATCAAGGCTCGCTGTCACGGTGCCCCCGCAGCGGGATGATGGGTCAGCTCGTGCCATCCATGGCCCCGCCCCCTGCCGCTCAGAAATCCCAACGTCGGCGCGATCGCCTGCTCAGGCTGCTGGGCGCCTTAGCCCTGCTCGCCCCCCTCGGGGGCTGCACCCTGGGCCGTGAGTTGCCCAACGTGCTTCACCTCGGGGTGGAGGTGAACCCCGACGAAAAGATCGACGCCGAGCTACGCGCCGACACCCTGCAGAGACTGGGCGGGCTGGAGGCTAGCTACCGCCAGCTGCAGCCAAACACCCGCTTTCAGGACAGTCTCTACCCCGAGCAACAGCTGGAGTGGGAGATCAAGCACCGCAACCGGGCTGGGCTGGGCCCCGATCTGCTGCTCCTCAGCGGGGACATGGCCCTGCGGCTGTTGGCGGCAGGTGTGACCGCGCCCTTCCCGCAAACCGAGGTGGATCTCAACCAGTTCGATCCCCAGGTGCTCGATCGGCTGCGCAACCCCTCCGGAGACCTGGCCGGGCTGCCATTGCTGGTGCAGACCCAGCTGGCCTGCTTCAACCGCCGGCGACTGCCAGTGGCACCAGCCACCCTGGAGCAGCTGCTCGACACCAGTGCCAAGGGCCATCCCGTGGGCCTCTCGATGGAGGCCTACAACCTCTTCTGGACAGCCGGCAGCTTTGGTGCGATCGACGCCATCGATACAGCCGCTGCCGGCAGACAACCCAGCGGGGCCCAGCAGCAGGCGATCGAGCGCTGGCTCACCTGGCTGCAAAACGCCAACAACCAACAGCGAGTCACCTTTTACGCCAGTCAGTCCTCAGCAGAGGCTGAATTCCGGGAGGGCAAGGTCGATTGGTTCCCCTGTCGCAGCTCGGCCATACCCCGGCTGCGCAAAGCCCTGGGGGATGGGCTCGGGATGGCGCCCCTGCCGAGCGGCGAGGGGGGTAATGCAAGTCCGATCAACAAGCTGCGGGTGTTGGCCCTCGGCACCAACGTCAGCCGCAGCAGCCGCAAGCGAGCCCTGGCCTTCAGCCGCTTCAGCGTGAACCCACTGAGCCAGAGGAATCTCACCCTGGGCTCCCAGGTGGCGCTGCCGGCCAACCGCTTCGTGAGGGTGCCGTTGAGCAGCTCGGCGACGCTTCGCGCCATGGTGACCTCGGCCGAGCAGGGCAGGCAGACCAACACCCTGATGGCACTAACGCACAGCAACGATCCCCGGTTAGCCGAGATCCAGACCCTGCTCACCACGTTGGTGTTTGGGGAGGTGCCGCCCAACAAGGCGGGCCAGAGTCTGGTGGCGATCCTGCGGAACCGGCCATGAGAGAGCTGTTGCTGGAGCTGCTGGGCTGGCTGGGCTATCTGGAGCGGCCCGCCGTGCTGCTGCAGCTGGCTGTGGCGATCGGACTGATGGTGTTGCGGCGGTTTGCAGCCCGCCGAAACTGGCTCCGCCAGCTGCGGCCACGGGCCTACACCCCCCTGGCCCTCGTGGTGCTGGCGGCGAGCTGCCTGCTGCTGGCCCAGCTGGGGCTGCCCTACGGAATCAGCGGCCAGCTGGGCGTGCTCTGGCTGGGCTGGTACGCCCTCGACCTGCTGCACCCACTATTGCAACGCCGCCTCGGCGCGGAAACTGCGCGGCAATTGGACAGCCGCCTGCTGCGGCCCGCCTATCTGCTGCTGGCGGCCCTGATGCTGATCAGCAGCCTTGACAGCATCAGTGATCTGGCCGTGGCTCCCCTGGGCAGCGTGCTGGGTGTGCCCGTGGATGCAGGCAGGCTGTTCAATGCCGCCCTGATCACCTACCTGGTGCTCATGGGCTCGGGGCCCCCAGCAGCGGCCGTGGCCTGGCTGGTGCAACGGGGCCTGGCAAGCAGCGATGGCAGCCGCAAAGCCATGGAGTTGATGCTGCGCTACACCGTGGTGGGACTGGGCCTGATGGGCGTGGCGGTGCACCTGGGCATCAACAGCACCGCCTTAATTGCCGTGGCGGGTGGCCTATCGGTGGGGCTGGGCTTCGGCATCAAGGAGATATTTTCCAACTTTGTGAGCGGCATCTGGCTGCTGTTTGAGGGATCCGTACGTCCAGGTGAAGTGCTGATGCTCGACGGCGATCCCTGCGAAGTTCGCAGCCTGGGATTGCGCGCCACCTTGCTTTGGCGTGATCGTGACAATGCCGAACTACTGATCCCCAACCAGACCTTCTTCACCGAAGCGGCCACCACCTTCACCGCTAGCGACCGCATGCGCCGCAGCCAGGTAAGCATTGGCGCCGCCTATCACAACAACCCAGCAGAAGTGATAGCCCTGCTCGAGGCCACAGCTCTCAAGGTGGCAAGGGTGCTTCCCCAGCCGGCCCCCAAAGCCCTACTGTTGAACTACGGCGACTCCGCTATTAATTACAGCCTGCGCTTCTGGATTGCCAACCCCATGGACAACGTGGGCATCTGCAGCGAGGTGAACCAGGCAATTTGGCAGGCCTTCCGCGATAACAGCATTGAAATTCCCTTTCCACAACATGTGGAATATTCCATGCAATGGCCGCCTGAGCAGCATCAACCCAATAAATTCACTCAGCAGCAGCCCTGAGCCGATCGACTACTTTTTCCAATAGCTCGATCGAAACATCCTCTGCCGAATCCATGTCAGACAGGCCAAAGGGATTATCAATATCGTCAATCAAGCGCAACAATAAAATCACAATAAAGGAAATTACTGCCAGAAAGAATACAGACTCGGGAAGATTTTCGGCCCTAGCCATTACCAAGCCCGCAAAGAGAAGCACTGCGGCTATGTCCGCCATCCAGTAAACAAGTGGCACAAATGTGGTATCGCGAATGGTCTGCACACGATTAATCTTGGCGAGTATTAACGCTAAATCCTGCATAAGCCTTCCCCTCAAAGTAGATGCATCACCCTTGAACTGCACCGCCGCACCCACCACCTCTGCATGGGTCTGAGTGTGGCGCGCCAGCATTTGCTCAGTACTGATCCGCTCCTTCAACCAATCAAGCAAGGAATGGCCAAGGCCAGTCACCGCGGCAAGGGCTGCAGCAATCTGAGCCTCAGGATGATAAGCCTGAATGGCCCGGATCTCTAGATTCAGCGTCTGAAGAGAGGTTGCTAATTCGGCGGGTATTTTCTCGCTTTCCTTAAAATCGGTGAGCACACCATTCAACAAAAAGCCCAACAAAAATATGGTCGAGGCGACCATAGCCTAAAACAATTGATTAACACTTATTCGCTCAAGACCACCAAAATGAACCGCAACTTTGATGCCACAAAGCACCAGAACTTGCATAAAGACGCCACGCACTTTGCGCAGACGCCTGAGCCTGGCAGCTGAAACCCTAATCAGAGGCAACTTTTTAGTTTGGCGAGGGTCAGGCTTCAAAATTTATTCCATTTCAATGATAATTACAGCTCTCCCCTCCCTCCAGAGGTATTGCAGAACACAAGCCAGGGCTCGCACTACGCCTTAACCACTAAATTGTTTCGAAAACTCTGCAAAACCATGATCGAAGCCTTTTTGGATGCAGTTCGTAGCAACGAAGATCTGCAACGCCAGCTGCGCGGTTCACAACAGCCGCCGGCCTGGCAGAAGTCGCCGGCCAAGCTGGTCTCAACATCGAAGCCGCTGCCCTGGTGAAAGGTTTTGCCCAGCTTCTGCTAGCAAGCGACGACGCCTTGGCCCTGCGCAACTTCGACAACCTCGGCTGGGATGTCGGTGAGTTGGCCTGGGCCGCCAAGACTTGGGAGCTTGCAGATCAGGACTGAGCGAGCCGGCCCAGGTAATTCTGATAGCTGCCGGCATTGATCCAGCCGGTAGCGATCGTTTTGGTGTGCTCCTCGCTGACCCTGCCCCGGTGGAGGTGGGAGGGGCCAGCCGGAAAAATCACGAGCTTGCCCCGCTCAGCCGGCTCGTGGTGATCCTGCCAATGAAACTCGGTGCCCCCCCTGGGCACGTCGTTGCAATAGAGAATCCAGGCCAGCACACGATGTGCCGGCTCGGTGGCCTCGTCGCTGATTGTCCAGTCGCAGTGCCAGCGCTTGAAACCCTCACCAGGGGCGTAGCGCTGCAGGTTGAAGATCGGATTTACGAACAATTCCTGCTCCGGGCAGCACTGGCGAAAGAGGGCCCGCTCCTGCAGGTAGCGCTCCAGCCCAGCCGTGACGCCGCGCAGAATCACCTCCGCCAGGGCGAATGCCTCGGGATCGCAGCGGTCGATGGCCACCAGGCTGATATCGGTGGAAATTTTGGCGGGCTCAGTTTTGCCGCCAGGGCCAAAGGCCACCCCGGGCCGTCGCAGGTCAACGCGGCGCTCATAAAAAGCCATCACCCCATCGGCGAGGGCCTCAAAGCCGGCATTGCGATAGGTAGCAAGCAGATTCATCAGGAACGCTCCTGCCAGGGAAGGGCAAGGGCCGCCTCCAACTGCTGCCAGCGCTGGGGCTCCGCCGCCACCTGTCCAAGCAGACCCAGCCGCTCCAGAGCCGCCGCCACCCGCCCATGATCAAGGGGGCCAGCAGGCCCTAAGGGCAGCACCAACACCTGGGGATCGGCGGGATCGGCCAGCACCCGCAGCTCCAAATCCTCCAGCTCGCGCTCAAAGAAAATTCGCCGCATGCGGACGGTGAGCCCTGGCCCCAGCGCCTCGGCATAGGCCTCCAGCGACTCACGATCACCGCTGCAGCCGCAATTGAGCGCCAACCAGATCAGCAGCTTGGCCCAGCTATCAGCGCTCCAGAGCGGCTGAAAGCTCTCACGGTGCTGCCGCACCAACTCGCCAATGGCGAAATCAAACAGGGTTGCCTGCAGGTTGATGGCATTCATGCCTGCCATCCTGCCCAGCTGCCGGCAGACTGCACTGGCATGTGACTGCCGCACCCATGGCCCTCGACTTCAACGACCCCGATTTGGAGTTCAGCGATCTCGTGTACGCCTACCAGAGCTGGGTAATGGCAGTGATCAACGACGAAAAGCTCGGCGGCGAAGAAACCCTGCTCACCGACGAGATCGCTGACGACGCCCTCAACGCCATGCGCTTTCTGCCTGGCGAAGTGACCAGCGCCATCGAAACCAGCCTCGCCCGTGTCTACGACGTAGATGCCGACGAGCTCGCCAGCCTGCTGTTCCCAGAAGGCTGACGCCCCCATTGGAGCGCCCCTGAAATGCGCGATGCCGGGTTCGAACCAGCGACATCCTGCTTGTAAGGCAGGCGCTCTACCGCTGAGCTAATCGCGCGCCATAGGCAAAATACACCCTATGGCTCAGGCCCCACTTCAACGCAAGCTGCGCTGGCAACAGGAGGCCCTCGGGGTGCGGCTGCTGCTGCTGGCGCTGCGGGGGCGCTCCCACCGCAGCATGGGCCGCAGCATTGCCCAAGCCCACCGGCTAGCCAGGCCCTGGCTGCGGCGGCGCCACACCACGGCGATCGCCAACCTGACGCGGGTCTATGGCGAGCAGCTCAGCCAGGGCCAGCGTGAGGCCATCGCCGAGCAGTCGATCAACAGCTTTTTTCTCTCCTGCCTCGAATCGATCATCCAACCGGTTGACGCCTCCTTGATCAGCGCCGAGGGGGAGGGGCTCGAGGAACTGTTGCGACTGCATCGCCAGGGCCAGGGGGTGATCGTGGGATCGCTGCACCTGGGTTGCTGGGATCTGGGGCTGCGCTGGCTGAGCGAACAGCTGGACACCCCATCCGTCGTGTATCGCCCCGCCCGCAACCCCTACAGCGACGTGCTGCTGAACCGGGCCCGCCAGGCCAACAGCTACTGCAACTGGATACCCCAGGCTGATGCCAGATCGATGTTGCGCTGCCTGCAACGCGGCGGCAGCCTCGTGGTGATGACCGACCTCTACAGCCGCAGCAGCGAAGTGCAGGTCGACTTCCTCGGCCTGAGCACCAACTTCGTCAAAGGGCCAGCGGCCCTTTCGCAGAAATCGGGTTGCCCCCTGTTTCCCGTGGCCCAGGTGCGGGAAGCCGACGGCCGCTTTCGGCTGATCTTTGGCGCACCGCTATGGCCCGGCCAGGGTGCCGCCGCCCTGAGCGACCAGCTAGCCGCCGTAGCCCGCTGGCACGAACCCCTGATCCAGGCCTATCCGGAGCAGTACTACTGGATCAACCGGCGCTGGCGAACTGGCGATGGCAGCGGTGAGCGGCTGCGCCCCATCGGCCCACCCGGGCGCTGATCGATGGCCAGCGGCCGCAGCCACGACCGGGCCACCTGGCTCCTGAGCCTGCCCTTTGGGCTGCTGTGGTGGCCCTGGCTGGGTTTGGCAGGGGTGAGTGTGGCCGGCCTGAGCTTTCTGCTGGGCGGCCTGCTGCTCTCCCCCGACCTCGACACCCGCTCCAATCCCACCCGCCGCTGGGGACCGTTGCGGCTGCTCTGGTGGCCCTACCGCAACCTGCTGCGCCATCGCTCCCTGATCTCCCACAGTCCCCTGCTGGGCACCAGCGGGCGCCTGGCCTACCTGGCGGCGCTGCTGCTGGTGATCTGCTTGCTGCTGCAACCCCTCGGTGGGCCGCCACCCCAGCAGCTCCTGGCCACCGCCCAGGCGCTCTGGCAGGGCCAGCGTCCTCTGCTGCTGGCCGCCCTGGTGGGCCTGGAGGCCAGCAGCTGGCTGCACCTGATCCAAGATGGCGACCCGATGCCGCGCCTGCCCCGCCTGCTGCGTCGCCACCGCCGATGAGCCCCCAAATTCCGCCGCACCTTGAGGCCCTAGCTGAACTGATCGCCGTGGTGGCTCGCCTGCGCGACCCCGAGGGCGGCTGCCCCTGGGATCTGGCGCAAACCCACGCCTCCCTGGTGCCCTACGTGCTGGAGGAGGCCCATGAGGTGGCCGATGCGATCCGCTCGGGCGACGAGCGCCACCTGGCTGAGGAACTGGGCGACCTACTGCTGCAGGTGGTGCTCCACGCCCAGATCGCCAGCGAGGCAGGCAGCTTTGATCTGGCCCAGATCGCTGCAGGCATCAGCGCCAAGCTGGTGCGCCGCCATCCCCATGTGTTTGGCGGTGGCGAGCCGGCCAGCTGGGAGGAGATCAAGGCCGCCGAGAAACCCCAACCCGCCTCCACCAGCCCCCTCAGCGATCGGCTGGCCGGCAAGGTGCGGGGCCAGCCCGCCCTAGCCGGCGCCATGACGATCTCCAAGCAAGCTGCCGCGGCCGGCTTCGAGTGGGATGACATGGCAGGGGTGTGGGCGAAGGTGCACGAGGAGCTCGACGAGCTCAAGGTGGCTGTGGCCTCAGGGGATCGCCGCCATGCTCAGGAGGAGCTGGGCGACGTGCTGTTCACCCTGGTCAATGTGGCCCGCTGGTGCGGTATCGAACCGGAAGCGGGCCTGGCGGGCACCAACCGCCGCTTCCTCAATCGCTTCTCCCGGGTAGAGGCAGCCCTAGATGGCGACCTAAAGGGCCGCAGCATCGGCGAACTCGAAGGCCTTTGGCAGCAAGCCAAGGCCCAGATCCGAGCTGAAAACACGCCAACGCCAGGTCCCTGATCCTTGAGCGCAACAGCCTCGCAAGTTCCGTACAACCTGTACTGCGAGTATCAGATTTAGGGACAGCCAGCCAACAGCTCAATCCTCCGGCTGAGGACGCGCCCCCCTCTGCCCCTTGATCGCACCGCGCTGCTTCTTGGCCGCCAGACGCCGCTGCACTGAACCGCGGGTGGGCCGAGTTGCCCGGCGCGGCGGCGGCGGCGGCTTAATCGCCTCCTGCAGCAGCTCCACCAGGCGCCGCTGGGCCGCCCCCCGGTTTTGCCATTGGGAGCGATGCTCACTGGCCGTAATCACCACACAACCTTCCACCAACTTTCCCTCCAGTCGCCCCAGGGCCCGGGCCTTAATCGTGGGCGGCAGGGCAGCGGAGGCCGCCAGATCAAACACCAGCTCCACCCGTGAATCGGTGGTGTTCACGTTTTGGCCGCCGGGGCCGGAGGAGCGCGAAAAACGCCAGGCCAGCTCGGCGGCGCCGATCACCAGCGCTGGGGTCAGCCGCAGATCCGCCGTGGGTCGCAGGGGAGCCATGGATTCAGGGGAGCCCTGGAATCAGCCTGTCACGGCCAACACACCGGCGATGCGCAAGGCTAGAGAGAGTGCGAATTTTGGCCATGGGCTGGATCGACGAGGTCTTCGACGGCGTGCGCTACGGCCTGGAGGGCACAGTGCTCGCCGAACAAGATTCAGCCTTCCAGAAGGTGACGATCATCGATAGCCAGCGCTACGGCAAGGGCCTGCTGCTCGATGGCTGCTGGATGACGGCCGAGCGCCAGGAGCGGCATTACCACGAGGCGATCGTGCATCCGGCCCTATGCAGCGCCGCCAGCATCGAGCGGGTGCTGGTGATCGGCGGCGGCGATGGCGGCACCGCCCGCGAGTGCCTGCGCCACGCTGGCGTGCAGCAGCTCGACCTGGTGGAGATAGACGGCCTGGTAGTGGAGTGGAGCCAGCAGTATCTGCCCTCCATCGGCGGCGGCTGCTGGAGTGATCCCCGCTTCCAACTCACCGTCGGCGATGGCATCGCCTGGGCCTCCAATGCCGCAGATGCCAGCTACGACGTGGTGATCGTGGATGGCTCCGACCCCGCCGGCCCGGCCGAGGGACTTTTCAACCGGGCCTTTTTTGATCAGTGCCGCCGCATCCTGCGGACCGGCGGCGTGTTCGCCACCCAGAGCGAATCACCCGAGGCCTTCCGAGCGGTGCATATCGACACCGTGCGCCTGATCCGCGAGGTGTTTGGCCATGCCGATCCGATGTACGGCTGGGTGCCCATGTATCCGAGCGGCTGGTGGAGCTGGACGTTCGCCGCCACAGACGGCCGTCGCTACCTGCAGCCGGATCCCGCCCGCGCCGCGGCCGTCGACTGTGGCTGTCAGATCTGGAGTCCCCGCTGGCAGCGCGGCGCCTTCGACGCCATCCCCGCCGCCATCGAGCGGGAGCTGGGCTGATGTTTGACACGGATTTATTTGACACCGATCTCTTTGACACAGACGGCGCCATCTACATGGCCAGCCAGCGCGATCCAGCCGGCTGCCGTGTGGGCCTATTTGGCGTGCCCTACGACGGCACCACCTCCTTCCGCCCCGGCACCCGATTCGGGCCGGCGGCAATCCGCGAGGTGAGCAGCGGCCTGGAGAGCTACTGCCCCCAGCTCGATCGCGACCTGGAAGACCTGGCCTTCGCCGACCTCGGCGCCGTGGCCATTCCCTTCGGCGCCCCCGAGCCGGTGGTGGCGGCGGTGAAGGCGGCCACTGAAGCGGTGCTGGCGTTGGGTCTCAAGCCCCTAATGCTGGGCGGCGAACACTCGATCAGCTCCGGCGCCGTGGCGGCCGTGGCGGCCCAGCACCCGGAGCTGGTGCTGGTGCAGCTCGATGCCCACGCCGACCTGCGCCACGAGTGGCTCGGCGCGAAGCACAGCCACGCCTGCGCCATGCGCCGCTGCCTGGAGGTGCTGCCCAGCCAGCAGCTGCTGCAGATCGCCATCCGTAGCGGCAGCCGCGAGGAATTTTCCGAGCTGCGGCAGTCGGGCCGGCTGGTGGCGATCGAGCGGATGGCCGAGGCGCTCAAGCCCTTACGGGGCCAGCCCCTCTATCTCACGGTGGATCTCGATTGGTTTGATCCGGCGGTGATGGCCGGCACCGGCACACCGGAGCCCGGCGGCTTCATTTGGGGTGATTTCGCTGCCCTGGTGGAGGAGCTGCGCCACCACAACCTGGTGGCCGCCGATGTGGTGGAGCTGGCGCCCATACTGGATGCCTCCGGCGTAAGCAGCGTGCTGGCCGCCAAGGTGGTGCGCAGCCTGCTGTTTCTGCTCGAACGTTGATGCTGAGTGCGTCTCAATAGCAGCAGGTGCCGGTGGTGCGCTGCTCGCGCAGGCGCTCGTGCTGCTGGCTGATCAGCAGCACCGCCAGAGTCGGGTGGTTATGCAGCAGGTTGAGGAAGCGCAGGCGATCTAGCCGCAGGATCTCAACAGGGGTACGGGCCACGGCTTCGTTGCGATAAATCCCGTCGCGCCAAAGGATGTCTTGATAGCTGAACAACTCCCCGGGGCGATAGCAAAGCTTCTCGCCGCTCTCGCTGATCACCTCGATGATGCCGCGGCGCACCCCGTAAATCGAATCGGCCCGGGAGCCTCTGGAAAACACCTTGGAGCCGGTGGGCAGGGTGAGAACCTCGCAATCCACCTGGGCCGCCATCAGCTCCAGCGGGGTCGTGATCACCACCGAAGCCACCATGCCCCATACCCCCTAATCGAAACCAGAGACCCTTAATACAGCTCTGCAGCCCAAGGCGACTAGCCATGGCGAGCACAAAAGCCAAATAAGACCCGAAACCGGGCCAAATTACAGATTTTCTTCAGCTTTTGTCAAAAGCTGATTCAAGGCTGAGCTGCTGGTTCAGCTGAGCTGATGTCGCCCCAGCCACTGCCTCCGCACTAATCACAGGCAGCCGCGGCGGCCGGGCCGTCCAGTGATGGCACCACAGCTCCAGGGCCAATTCGGGGTGGATCGGCAGCTGGCGCAGCTGACACCAGCCGAATTCAGCGCCACTGGGTGGGGCGCAATGGCGGCAGCTGCGGCAGCAAGGGCGCTGACCCATCCAAAGGAGTGATCTGGTCTCTCAAGGTATGGACGATTGACCAAAGTGGTAGGCGATACAGCGAATCTTCCAGGTTCCTTATTGATTTGCGCAGGCCTGCATAGGATCCGGCCATGGGCTTGAAACGCACCCCCCTGTTTGAAGCCGCCCAAGCAGCGGATGGCCGGATGGTGCCCTTTGCCGGCTGGGAGATGGCCGTGCAATTTGAGGGCTTGGTGGCAGAGCACCAGGCCGTGCGGCGCCGCTGCGGCATCTTCGACATCTCCCACATGGGGGTGCTGACCCTGCGGGGCGCAGACGCCAAAGACGCCCTGCAGGCTCTGGTGCCCACCGACCTGTTTCGCATTGGCCCGGGAGAGGCCTGCTACACGGTGCTGCTCAACGAGCGGGGCGGCATCCGCGACGACCTGATCGTCTACGACCGGGGCTGGCAGGCAGATGGCCAGTGCCACGAACTGCTGCTGGTGATCAATGCCGCCTGCGTCGCTGCCGACACCACCTGGATCCGCAGCCAGCTAGAGCCCCTTGGCATCCGTGTTGAAGATCGCAAGGGTGATGGCGTGCTGCTGGCCCTGCAGGGCCCGGAGGCGGCCGCCCGCCTGGAGGAGTTGGCGGGTAGCGACCTGAGCGGCCTGCCCCGCTTCGGCCACCGGGAGCTGAATCTGGCTGGCGCCAGCGCCTTTGTGGGCCGCACTGGTTACACCGGCGAAGACGGCTTCGAACTGCTGCTGAACCGGCCAGACGGCCTGCTCCTGTGGGACAAATTGCTGGCCAGCGGCGTCAGCCCCTGCGGCCTCGGCGCCCGCGACACCCTGCGCCTGGAAGCGGCCATGCACCTCTACGGCCACGAGCTGGACGAGCACACCACACCCCTGGAGGCCGGCCTGGGCTGGCTGGTGCACCTGGAAATGCCCAAATCCTTCATAGGCCGCGAGGTGCTGGAACGCCAGAGCGCCGCGGGAGTCCAGCGGCGCCTGGTGGGATTGAAGCTGCAGGGCCGCGCCATCGCCCGCCACGGCTACCCGGTGCTAGCTGCCGGGGCGCCAGTAGCTAGTGAGCCGGTGGGGCAAATCACCAGCGGCAGCTGGTCACCCAGCCTCGAAGAAGCGATCGCCCTGGCCTACGTACCAGCGAGCGCCGCCAAGCTGGGCACCGAGCTAGCGGTGCAGATTCGCGGCAAGGCCGAGCCAGCGCTGGTGGTGAGGCGTCCCTTCTACAGGCGCTGACGCAGCAACAGCCCGGCGCTAATGCCCTGGGTGGGACAATCGCCATTCACTCCGGATCTCAGCATGCGCAGCCACGGATGCGGCGACCTGCGTCACGACGCCAGCGGCCAGGCCGTGCAGCTCTGCGGCTGGGTAGACCGTTGTCGTGACCACGGCGGCGTGATTTTTGTCGACCTGCGCGACAGCAGCGGCAGCGTGCAGATCACCGTCGATCCCGACAATGGCGCCGAGATGTTCGCCATAGCGGAGCACCTGCGCAACGAAACGGTGATTCAGGTGGCAGGCAAGGTGCGGGAGCGACCCGCCGATGCCATCAACGACCGACTTGCCACCGGCCGCATCGAAGTGCTGGCCAGCGCCATCACCGTGCTCAACGCCGTGAAGGGCAACCTGCCCTTCCCTGTGTCGGTGCACGACGAGGAGAACACCCGCGAAGAGCTGCGGCTGCGCCACCGCTACCTCGACCTGCGCCGCGAGCGCATGAACAGCAACCTGCGCCTGCGCCACCGCACCGTGCAGGCGATGCGCCGCTTCCTGGAAGACCAGGGCTTTATCGAGGTGGAAACCCCGGTGCTCACCCGCTCCACCCCCGAGGGCGCCCGCGACTACCTCGTGCCCAGCCGGGTCTGCGGTGGTGAGTGGTTTGCCCTGCCCCAGTCGCCCCAGTTGTTTAAGCAGCTGCTGATGGTGGGCGGCCTGGAGCGCTATTACCAGGTGGCCCGCTGCTTCCGCGACGAAGATCTGCGCGCCGACCGCCAGCCGGAATTCACCCAGCTGGACATCGAGATGAGCTTCATGGGCCAGGAGCAGATCCTGGAGCTCAACGAGGCCCTGATCGCTTCGATCTGGAAGGCCGTGAAAGGGGTGGAGTTGCCCCGTCCCTTTCCGCGGCTCAGCTGGCATGAGGCCATGGCCCGCTACGGCACCGACCGGCCCGACACCCGCTACGGCCTGGAGCTCACCGACGTGAGCGACCTGGTGGCCGGCATGGGTTTCAAGGTGTTCAGCGGCGCGGTGGCTGCCGGCGGCTCGGTGAAGTGCATCGCCGTCCCTGGTGGCAACGACGCCATCAGCAACGTGCGCATCAAGCCCGGCGGCGATGTGTTCAGCGAGGCCCAGAAGGCTGGGGCCGGCGGCCTGGCCTTCATTCGCGTGCGCGAGGGCGGCGAGATCGACACGATCGGCGCCATCAAGGACAACCTCACAGAAGACAAAAAAGCCGAACTGCTGGCCCGCACCGGCGCCACGCCCGGCACCCTGCTGCTGTTTGGCGCCGGCGACACCGCCACGGTGAATAAGGCCCTCGATCGGGTGCGCCAGTTTCTGGCCCGCGAGCTCGGCCTGGTGCCGGCCGACCGTGACAACGACCAGTGGAATTTCCTCTGGGTGGTGGATTTCCCGATGTTTGAGTTCAACGCCGGCGAAAACCGCCTCGAGGCCCTGCACCACCCCTTCTGCGCCCCCAACGCAGACGACCTTGGGACAGATTCGGCCGCCTGGGCCAACACCCTGCCCACGGCCCGCGCCCAGGCCTACGACCTGGTGCTCAACGGCCTGGAGCTCGGCGGCGGCTCGCTGCGCATTCATGATTCAGCCCTGCAGCGCCAGGTGCTGCAAACCATTGGTCTGCCCCTGGAGGAGGCCAACCAGCAGTTCGGCTTCCTGATGGACGCCCTCGACATGGGTGCCCCACCCCACGGCGGCCTGGCCTACGGCGTAGATCGGATCGTGATGCTGCTGGCGGGTGAGGAGTCGATCCGCGACACAATCGCCTTCCCCAAGACACAGCAGGCCCGCTGCCTGATGACCGGCGCGCCTGGCGGTGTGGCCACCAAACAACTCGACGAGCTGCATGTGGCCAGCACCTGGGTTGAGGAAGACGAAAACTGAAGCCCAAAGACACAACTGAAAGCCAAAACAAAACGGGGCATTTGGCGCCGCAGCTGCCCAGCGCAGCAACGGTGAAGCACCACTTATGGATTGGGCGTGCCCCACACCCCCACCAGCACCGATCCGGTGCGGCTTTATCTGCAGGACATCGGTCGGGTGGACCTGCTTACCCAGGAGCAGGAGCTCATCCTGGCCCGGCTGGTGCAGCGGCGAGAACAGCTACTGCGCGAGGGCGATCCGGACAACGACGAACCGGGCGCAGGTGAACTGGACGAAGTCGCCGCCAAAGAGCGACGACTGGCCCTGCACCGCGGCAAAAGGGCCAAGGAGCGGATGATCCAAGCCAATCTGCGCCTGGTGGTGTCGGTGGCCAAGAAGTACCTGCGCCGGGACATGGACCTGCTGGATCTAGTGCAGGAGGGCACCTTGGGACTGGAGCGGGCCGTGGAGCGCTTTGACCCGACCCGGGGGTTTCGCTTCAGCACCTACGCCTACTGGTGGATTCGCCAGGGCATCACCCGGGCCCTTGCCAGCCAGAGCCGCACGATCCGGCTGCCGGTGCACATCACCGAGAAGCTCAACCGCATTAAACGGGCCCAGCGTGAACTCAGCGCCCGGCTAGGCCGGCTGCCCTGCGTGGCTGAAATCGCCCAGGAGCTGAATCTCAGCGAAGCGCTGATCCGCGAAACCCTGCTGCAGCTGCCCAAACCCGTCTCCCTGGAGGCCCGGGTGGGCAAGGAACAGGACATGCAGCTCGGCGACCTACTGGAAGACAGCCACGGCACACCTGAGCAGGAACTCGCCCGCGAGCAGCTGCACAAAGACCTCGAGGCCCTGCTTGAAGACCTGAGCAGCCGCGAAGCCGAGGTGATCCGTCAACGCTTCGGGCTAGTAGACGACACTCCCCGCAGCCTGACTGAGATCGGCGCTGCCATGCAGCTCTCCCGGGAGCGGGTGCGGCAGATCGAATCTCGGGCCCTGCTGAAGCTGCGCCAACCCCAGAACCGCTGCCGAGTGAAGGATTATCTGGGCAGCCTCGACTAAACCAGCCCATCCGGGCTAAAACGAAGTCACTACGGATAAGTTGCCATGGCAACCGACATTGACATCGGCATCCCGGAAGCCCAGCGGCTGGAGATCGCCGCAGGCCTGGGCCGCGTGCTGGCCGACAGCACCGTGCTCTACGCCAAAACCCACGGTTTCCACTGGAACGTCACCGGGCCGATGTTCAACACCCTGCACCTGATGTTTATGGGGCAGTACACCGAGCTCTGGAACGCCCTAGACGCCATCGCCGAGCGCATCCGCGCCCTTGGCTGCCCGGCCCCCTTTGGCGGCGCCACCTACGGCCAGCTCTCCTCAATCGCCGAAACCCAGGGCATTCCGGCAGCCTTCGAGATGGTGCGCGAGCTGGTGCTGGGCCACGAGGCGGTAGCCCGCACCATCCGCGGCGTCATGGTCACCGCCGAAGAGGCCAACGACCAACCCACCGCCGACCTGCTCACCCAGCGGCTGCAGATCCACGAGAAGACCGCTTGGATGCTGCGCAGCTTGCTTGAGGGCTGATCAAGTACCGCTGGTGCCGCTGGGATCGGCCGGTCAGCGCCCGCTGCGCGGGCAATACCGGCCTCACCGCAGCGGCACCAGCGGACCAGCGAGCCTCCGCAGGCCGGGCCGAGCTGGGCGGGAGCTATTGCCTGCAGGGTTGAGCAGCCACAAAACACGCCTGGCTCCTTGCGGGGTTGGCTGAGGTGAGCGCGGTGTTGCCCGCGCAGCGGGCGTGACCGCCGAACCCAGCCAGGCCCAGCAGGCAGCGCCCGGTACATTGAAGGTTCCGCCACCGGGATATGAGCAAGTTCGTCTTTGTCACCGGCGGCGTGGTGTCAAGCATCGGCAAGGGCATCGTGGCCGCCAGCCTGGGGCGCCTGCTCAAGAGCCGCGGCTACAGCGTTTCGATCCTCAAACTCGACCCGTATCTGAACGTGGATCCGGGCACGATGAGCCCTTACCAGCATGGGGAGGTGTTCGTCACCGAGGACGGCGCCGAGACCGATCTGGATCTGGGCCACTACGAACGCTTCACCGACACCGCCATGTCGCGCCTCAACAGCGTGACCACCGGCTCGATTTACCAGTCGGTGATCAACAAGGAGCGCCGCGGCGACTACAACGGCGGCACCGTGCAGGTGATCCCCCACATCACCCGCGAAATCCGCGAGCGCATCCATCGGGTAGCCGCCAACAGCAATGCCGACGTGGTGATCGGCGAGATCGGCGGCACGGTTGGCGACATCGAATCGCTGCCTTTTCTTGAGGCGATACGCGAATTCCGGGGTGATGTGGGCCGCCAGGACCTGGCCTACGTGCACGTCACCCTGCTGCCCTTCATCGGCGTTTCAGGGGAACTCAAGACCAAGCCCACCCAGCACTCGGTGAAGGAGTTGCGCTCGATCGGCATCCAGCCCGATGTGCTGGTGTGCCGCAGCGACCGGCCCGTGAGCGACGAACTGCGCCGCAAAATCGGTGGCTTCTGCGGCGTGCCGCAGCGGGCCGTGATCCAGGCCCTAGACGCCGACAGCATCTACGCGGTGCCGCTGGCGATGGAGCAGGAAGGGCTCTGCCGAGAGGTGCTCGATGTGTTGCAGCTCAGCAACGCTGAAAGTGACATGGCCCGCTGGCAGGAGCTGGTAACCAAACTGCGCCACCCCGGCCCGGCGGTGAAGGTGGCGCTGGTGGGCAAGTACGTGCAGCTCAACGACGCCTATCTATCGGTGGTGGAGGCCCTGCGCCACGCCTGCCTGGATCGGGATGCTTCGCTTGATCTGCACTGGGTATGCGCCGAGCAGCTCGAAAGCCAAGGCGCAGAAGCTCTGCTGGCCGGCATGGATGCGGTGGTGGTGCCCGGCGGCTTCGGCAACCGCGGTGTGGACGGCAAGGTGGCTGCAATCCGCTGGGCGCGGGAACAGCAGGTGCCCTTCCTAGGCCTATGCCTAGGCATGCAGTGCGCCGTGATCGAGTGGGCCCGCAACCAGGCGGGCTTGGCCGGTGCCACCAGCGCCGAACTTGATGCAGACACGCCCCATCCCGTGATCCACCTACTGCCTGAGCAACAGGACGTAGTTGATCTGGGCGGCACGATGCGACTAGGGGTTTACCCCTGCCGCCTAGCTGCAGACACGATGGCCCATCGCCTTTATGGCGACGAGGTTGTATACGAACGCCACCGCCATCGCTACGAATTCAACAACGCTTACCGCAGTCTCTTCACCGAATCGGGCTACACAATCAGCGGCACTTCGCCAGATGGCCGTTTAGTTGAATTAATCGAACTGCAGAGCCACCCATTTTTCACAGCTTGCCAATATCACCCCGAATTTCTCTCCCGCCCGGGCAAGCCTCACCCCCTATTTCGGGGGTTGATTGAGGCCGCTCAACAGCGCCTGCCACAAGGCGGGCAGCATGACTGACAACTTGCCGGTGGTGGAAACCTTCCACTCCCTCCAGGGTGAAGGCCTGCACGCCGGCCGCAGCGCCTTGTTCATCCGGCTGGGGGGCTGCGCGGTGGCCTGCCCCTGGTGCGACACCAAGCACTCCTGGCCGGCCGAGGCGCACCCCCAGCAAGCCCTGGCCGCGCTGGCCGCCGAAACCGAGGCCGCCGAGGCAACCGGTGCCGCTTTTGTGGTGATCACCGGCGGTGAACCGCTACACCACGATCTCGGGCCCCTCTGCCAGGCCCTGGAGCTTTCAGGCCTGCCGCTGCACCTGGAAACCAGCGGCGTGGATCCGCTCAGCGGCCGCTTCGCCTGGATCACCCTCTCACCCAAATCCCACCGGCCGCCCACAACCGAGCTGCTGGCCGCCTGCCATGAGCTCAAGGTGGTGGTGCACGAGGCCGCCGATCTGGCCTTCGCCGCGGCCATGGCGGCAGCGGCCGCCGCCGCTGGCAACCAGCCGGCGCTGCTGCTGCAGCCGGGCTGGGACTCCCCAGCCGGCCATGCCCTGGCGATCGACTACGTGCGCCGCAACCCCCAATGGCGGCTCAGCCTGCAGAGCCACAAGCTGCTGGGATTGCGCTGATCACTGCAGCTGCGCCGGGCGCTCCTGGCTTTCCGCCTTCCACAGCCGCCAGCGCAGCTCCAGCGGCCGGGGGGCATCGACCACGATCGGACGACTGGCGTTGTAGGGCACCACAAACGCCTTACCGGCCATCGGCACAAAGCCGCGGCGGCGCGGCTGGTCCGCCGGGCAGGCCATGCGGGTGGAGGCCAACTGCCCCACATCCGTGACCCGATAGATCACCGGTCCATCCTTCTGGGCGGGTTTCACGGCGCGGAGCTTGCCGCCGAACATCTGGCGATTGCAATCCAGTTGCACCATTTGTCCCACCAGCAACTGCACCCGCCAGTCGGCGGGGTTTGAAGACAGGGCGGCATCGGAGTTGGGGGGCAGCACCCCCGGCAGCTGGATCACCCAGCGCCGATCACCGGCGGCGACTTTCGGGTAACTGGAGAGATCGAGCCGGGGTACCGCCGAGACGGGCGCCGCAGCGAGCAGCAAAACAAGCGCCGCGTTCTTGATGCCCCTGGCCCAATCCATATCCCCATATCCACGGTTATGGCCATCGTGGCGGCTGCAAGCGGCGCTGGCATTGGGGAAGATGTACTTCTGTACAAGCTCCCCAACGCCATCGCCAGCCCAATAGCCCCATCTGGCCCACCCCTCGCCATCGCCCTGCTCTCCGGCGGCCTGGATTCGGCTACCGCCGCGGCCCTAGCGATCGAAGCTGGTTACCAGGTGATCGGGCTGTCGCTGGATTACGGCCAACGCCATCGCCGCGAACTGCAAGCCGCCGCCGAACTGGCACCGCTCCTGGGGCTAGCTGAACACCACACCATCGCCGTCAACCTGGCCGCTTGGGGTGGCTCCGCCCTCACCGACAGCGCCATCGCCGTACCCAGCGCCGGGGTTGAGGCGGGCGTGATCCCGAGCACCTACGTGCCGGGACGCAACACCGTGTTCATCGCCTTAGCGCTGAGCCTGGCTGAGGCCCGCGGCGCCCAGAAACTGGTGCTGGGCGTGAACGCTGTCGACTACTCCGGCTACCCCGACTGCCGCCCTGACTACCTCGAAGCCTTCCAGACCCTGGCTGAGCTGGCCAGCAAGGCCGGCCGTGAAGGCCACGCCGCCCAGCTCTGGGCACCCCTGGTGAGCTGGAGCAAAACCCGGATCGTGCAAGAGGCCCGTCGGCTCGGCGTGCCGATCGAGCGCACCTGGAGCTGCTATGAGGGCCGCGAGCAGCCCTGCGGCGTGTGCGACAGCTGCCGCATCCGCGATGCCGCCCTGCTGGCAGCCGGGGCATGAGCCCGCCCCTAAATCACCCCCTGCCCTGGCGGGATCCCTGGCCCCTGGTGCAAGCCCTGGCGGCCGAGCTGGGGAGGGAAGGTCTGGTGTGGCTCGATAGCGATGGCAGCGCCCAGGGCCCCTGCAGCCGTCTCGGCCTGGCGCCCCTAGAGCAGCGCATCTGCCGCGGCCTGCCGGGGGAGGCCGGAGCCAGTGACCCCTTTGCGCTGCTTGCGGATCTGGCCGCTGACGGCGGCCATTGGATGGGCTGGCTCAGCTATGAAGCCGGGGCCTGGGTGGAGCCGGCACCCCATTGGCAGTCGCCAGACATGGCCCTGCTCTGGGCCGCCCGCCACGACCCAGTGCTGGTGTTTGACCATGGCAGCCAGCAGCAGTGGCTCGAGGGTCAAGATCCAGCGCGGTTGAGTAACTTCGCTGCCCTGTTGGAGCGGCTTGATCTAGGCACCGCGCCAGCGTGCCAACCCCCGGCCGCGATCGCGCCAGCCTCCTGGCACTGGCACACCCCACCAGAGCGCTTTGCCTCCCAGGTGGAGCAGGTGCGGGCCTGGATCGCCGCCGGCGATCTTTTCCAAGCCAATCTCACCGCCTGCTGCGAGCACTCCTTAACAAGTCCCGCCGATCCCCTCGCCCTTTACGGCCGCCTGCGCGAGCTATGCGCCGCCCCCTTTGCTGGCCTGGCGATCGCCGGCGGAGTGGCGGCGGGGGAGGCGGTGCTGTCGGCCTCGCCGGAGCGGTTCCTGCGGGTTGGGACGGGCGGGGAGGTGGAAACCAGGCCGATCAAGGGCACCCGGCCCCGCCATGGCGATGCCGACGCCGATGCCGACGCCGCCGCCGACCTGGTGACCAGCCCCAAGGACCGGGCCGAGAACGTGATGATCGTCGACCTACTGCGCAACGACCTGGGCCGGGTGTGTAAGCCAGGCTCGATCCAGGTGCCCCAGCTGGTGGGGCTGGAGAGCTACCGCCAGGTGCACCACCTCACCTCGGTGGTGCGGGGCCAGCTCGAGCCGGGGCTGACCGCGATTGACCTGCTGCGGGCCTGCTGGCCAGGCGGTTCGATCACCGGCGCCCCCAAGATCCGCGCCTGCCAGCGCCTCCATGGCCTCGAACCGGTGCCGCGGGGGCCCTACTGCGGCTCCCTGTTCAGAATTGGCAGCGACGGCCAGTTCGACAGCAACATCCTGATCCGCTCGCTGCTGCTGCGCGGCCAGCGCCTACGGGCCCACGCCGGCTGCGGCATCGTGGCCGACTCCGACCCCGCCGCCGAAGCCGAGGAGTTGGGCTGGAAACTGCAACCGCTGCTGGAGGCCCTGGCATGAGCGCCCCGATCGCCTGGTTGGGCGACGGCACGGGGCAGGGGCGCTGGGGGACGCCGCAGACCCTGACCCTGGCGATCAGCGATCGAGGCCTGCTGCTGGCCGATGGCCTGTTTGAAACCCTGCTGGTGGAGGCAGGCCATGCCTGGCTGCTGGAGGAACACTTAGGCCGCTGGCAGAGCTCGGCGGCGCTGCTGGGGCTACCGCCACCGCCAGGAACGGCGACCGTGCAGCCCCTGATCGCCGCAGCGATCGAGCGCAGCGGCATCGGCACGGACCTGGGCAGCAGCGGCGCCCTGCGACTCAACTGGAGCCGCGGCAGCGGTGCACGGGGCATCGACCCACCCAGCAACTGCAGCCCCAGCTTCTGGCTGCAGCTCAGTGCCATCAAACCGTGTTTTGAGCCGGTGCGAGTGATCGTTAGTGCCACCGAAACCCGCAGCGCCACCAGCCTGCTGAGCCGCTGCAAGAGCTTCGCCTACGGGGCCTCGATCCAGGCCCGCCGCCAGGCCCTGGAAGCCGGTGCCGACGACGCGCTGCTGGCCAGCTCCGCAGGCGGCCTCTGCTGCGGCACCAGCGCCAACCTGCTGGTTTGCCTCGGAGGCACCTGGATCACCCCGCCCGTAAGCAGCGGCTGCCTGCCGGGGGTGATGCGCCAGCGGGGTCTGGATCGGGGCCTGATCACTGAAGCCCCGGTCAACGAGGCCGACCTACAGAACTGTGCGGGTGCTTTGCTGCTAAACAGCCTGAGCTGCCGGCCGATCAGCCACCTGGGCGGAGCGCGCCTGCCAGGAGAGGGTGCTGGCCGGAGCAGCATTGGTGCTGAGGCATTTTGGCGCCAGCTTTTAGGTCAGTTGCAACCCATGGTGGAAATGCGATAGCCCTGAATCGGGCACGTGGCATTCACCGAGGAGTTGGTGGTGAAAAAAACTTATAGCTAGCAAAAGGCTGGGTCACAAAGAAATCAGTGTTCCAGTTGGGCCAGCCAAAGGATCACCTGCACCAATCGTTTTGGCGACGACGTTGGTGACTCCATCGCCACCCTCAGGCGCCAGGAACTGGCAGGTTTGGGCCTGGGCTGGGGCTAAACCGGCAACCAAGGATCAACCTCTTTCTAACCTCAAACGCTCAAGAAGCGCTGGATCATCTCCGAGCTGAGATCGGCCGTGGCGCCACTGGCAACGATGCCGCCCTTCTGCATGGCGTAGTAACAGTCGGATTGGCGCACAAAGCTGGCGTGATGCTCCACCAGCAACACCGAAATCCCCGTCTCTCGAATGATCCGGCTCACTGCCCGCTGTATGTCGAGCACCACCGAGGGCTGAATGCCCTCCGTGGGTTCATCGAGCAGCAGCAGTCGGGGCTTGCCGAGCAGGGCCCGGGCTATGGCCAGCTGCTGCTGTTGACCACCGGAGAGGTCGCCGCCACGGCGGGCCAGAAACTTCTCCAGCACCGGGAACAGCTCAAACACCAGCGGGTCGATATGGCGATGGCGGCCCATACCCCCAGGCAGGGCTTCAAGACCCAGCAGCAGGTTTTCGCGCACGCTGAGCTGGGGGATGATCTCCCGCCCTTGGGGCACGTAGCCAATGCCAGCCCGAGCGCGGCGGTGGGGCGCTAGGCCGCCGCAGTCACTACCTGCCAGCTCGATGCAACCGCTGCGCTGGGGCACCAGGCCGATGATCGACTTGAGCAGGGTGGTTTTGCCAACTCCATTGAGCCCGATCAGGCAGGCCATCTGACCAGGCGCAATCGATAGATCGACGTTGCGCAAAATATGGCTCTCCCCGTAATAGACGTTGAGCCCGCGCACGCTCAGCAAGCGGTTGGCCTCGCCCTGGGGTGGCGTTGTCATGGTGGCAGAAGCTCTCATACGTCGTCCTCAACACCGAGATAAACCTCGATCACACGCGGATCGCTCTGCACCGTCTCCATCGTGCCCTCACAAAGCACGTGACCCTCATGCAGCACGGTCACAGGGCAATCGAGCTCACGGATGAAATCCATGTCGTGTTCGATCACCAGCACGGTGTGGTCGCCCGCAAGGCTGCGCAGCAAAGCACCGGTGCGCTCGGTCTCCTCCTCGGAAAGGCCGGCCACCGGCTCATCCACCAGCAGCACATAAGGGTCCTGAGCCAGCAGCATGGCGATCTCAAGCCACTGCATCTGGCCGTGGGAAAGGCTGCCGGCCCGCCGGGCGGCATGGGTCTCGAGGCCAACAAGGGCCAGCAACTCTTGAACGCGCTGGCGCTGACGGCTATCAAGACTCCCAAACAGCAGCTTAAAGGGTGAGTGGCTGCCCTTGACAGCCAGCTCAAGATTGCGGCGAGGGCTGAGGTTTTGGTAGATGCGCGGGGTCTGAAATTTGCGGCCAATCCCAAGCCGAGCGATGCGATGTTCGGCGATGCCTAGCAACGAGCGCCCCCGAAACACCACATCGCCTTTGGTGGGGCGCACCTTGCCTGTAATCACATCAAGGAAGGTGGTTTTACCAGCCCCGTTCGGGCCGATCACAGCCCTCAGCTCGCCGGGTGCCAGGGAGAGGTTGAGATCGTTAAGGGCCCAAAAACCATCGAAGCTGACGCTGACCCCGCGTAGCTCCAGCAACGGGGCGACCAAAGGAGCGGCAGTAGACGCAGTCATGGGGCACCTCCGGGAGGAACATCGGAGCTAAACGCCTGGCGCTCCGCCTGCGCCGCAGGGTCGAGATCCAAGCCCGGATAGGTGGGAGCCAATGGTGGCCAGCCAACCATGGCCTGGATATGACGCGGGCCACCCTGACGCCACCAGCCCACCAACCCATCAGGCAGCGCCGTGACCACCAATAGGAACAAACCACCCTGGATAAACAGCCAGGTTTCAGGCAGTTGTTCACTGACCAAACTCTTGGCGTAGTTGATCAAAACGGCACCAAGCACAGCTCCGATCAAGGTGCCACGGCCGCCCACTGCCACCCAAATCACCATCTCGATAGAGAAGGGCACAGCCATGTATTGGGGCGACACAATGCCGGACTGCACGGTATAAAGCGCACCGCTCACACCAGCCATGGCACCAGCAATGGCAAACACCAGGGTTTTGTAAGCAGTGGGGTTGTAGCCGGTGAAGCGCAGCCGCGGCTCGTCATCACGGATAGCGATCAAGGCATCACCGAAGCGACCGCGGGTGAGCCAGCGGCATAGCAACCACGCAGCCATCACCAAAACCACAGTGAGCCAAAACAGGTTGCGCTGCATGGCATCACTGCCCACCAGCTCCCCAAAGATCCGCGCGGTATCAGTTTTAAGGCCGTTGGTGCCATTAATCAACTTCTGCTGGCCATTAAAAAAGTTGAAAAAGACCAGCAGGGCCGCCTGGGTAAGAATCGAGAAGTAGACCCCCTTGATGCGGTTGCGAAAAACTAGATAACCAAGCACCCCAGCCACCAAGGCAGGCAACACCCAAATACATAATCCCGTAAACACAAACGACTGAAATGGCTGCCAAAAAGCAGGGAGCTGCTTTACTCCATACAGCCCAAAAAACTCAGGCAACTCACCCGGCGCCAACGACAAAAGCTGCAAATGCATGCCAATTGCATAACCACCAAGGGCAAAGAAGATGCCCTGACCCAGGCTCAACATGCCGGTAAACCCCCAGATCAAATCTATACCCAGGGCTACGATTCCAAGCGACAAAAATCGACCAAGCAGGTTAAGCCTGAACGGCGGCAGGATCGCCGGCAAGACCAAGGCTGCAGCCACCAGCAGCAACCAAGGCAACCAGGTGCGAAATTTCGCCATGGCTTAGGCCTCCACCAGCCGTCCCTTCTGCGGGAACAAGCCAGCGGGCCTGAACTGCAGGAACAAAACGATCAGAGCAAACACGAGCACCTTTGCCATCGAGGTGGTGGCAAAAAAAGTGATCAGCTCATTGAGGCCGGCTGGCATGGCGGGCCAAAGCAGCAGTAGGGAGCCAGAGCCGATCACATAGCTAAGCACTCCTATACCCAGCGCCGCTACCACCGTGCCAAGAAGTTTGCCAACCCCACCCAGAACCACCACCATGAAACAGTCAACGATGTAGTTACCGCCGAGGTTTGGGCCCACCGAGCCGAGCAAAGTCACAGCCACTCCAGCCACACCAGCCAAACCCGATCCCACCAAAAAGGTGAGAGCATCGACGGTTTCGGTAGGAATCCCCAGGCAATCGCTCATCGAGCGATTTTGGGTAACGGCCCGGATGCGAATCCCCCAGACACTCTTCTGCAGAAAACAATGCACCGCCACCAGGGCTATCGCCGTGAGGGCAACAATGAACAGGCGTGCCGTTGGCATATTGACACCGCCAAAGTCAACCGAACCCCGCAACCAGAGCGGAGCTGTGACGTCTAGGTTGCGAGCACTAAACCAGGGCTGATCCAGCACCCGAATACCACCCAATCCGGAGGCCAAGATGATGCCAATCAGACCAGAAAATAGCCAAGTAGCCACTGCAAGCAATGGAGTCCAGCGCCTTTGAGCCCAGGAGCTGGGCCACAACCGCGGTGCAACCAGCCCAAGAGCCACGGCCACCACAAGCCCCACAACAAAGGCACTGCTCACCGAGCGCACAAATTGCTGCAGAATCAGGCTGACCCCCCAGGTAGCCAAGAGAGTTTCCAAAGGCCTGCCGTAAAGGCGCCGAATCACGGTTTTTTCCAACAGCAAGCCAGCCAAACCACTCACTAGAAAAGCAAGCGGTATCGCCACCAAAATGTAGATGGGGAAAAGACCCTCTAGAGGGCCATTTTTAAATAGGTTTTGTACAACGTAAGTGGTGTACGCGCCGAGCATCATCAACTCGCCGTGGGCCATGTTGATGACCCCCATCAAGCCAAATACAACGGCCAAGCCAAGGGCAGCCAGCACCAGCACCGAACCGATGGCTAGGCCATTGAAAAGTGTGTCGTAAAGAAGATCCATGGCGCCCAACAGGGCTCGGCAAGGGAAAGAAAAATAAAAACGAAGTGAAAAGGGGGAGACAAGCTCCCCCGAACTGAAGTCATTAGGCGAGCCGTAGGCTCACATCTTGAACTTGCCAGCATCAGGACGATCCTTAGTCCAATCGCAGGTGTAACCCTTGGTTTCGGGAACAAACTGGTTCCAGGCAATCGGCTTGAGAACTCCCTTGTTCTCGATGATCTTGAACATGCCGTCCTTCTGGACCTCGCCGATCATCACCAGTTCAGTGGTGTGATGGTTGGGTTGAACTTCGATCGGACCCTGAGGGGCATCGAACGTCACTCCGATCAAGGCCTCTCGCACCTTGGCGTTGTCGGTGCTGCCAGCCTTCTCGGCACCCTTGGCCCAGAGATAGACCATGTTGTAAGCCGACTCAGCCGGATCGTTGGTGACCCGATTCTCGCCGTACTTGGCCTTGAAATCAGTGGTGAACTTCTTGGAAGCCGGGGTGTCGAGGCTCTGGAAGAAGTTCCAGGCCGCATAGGTGCCTTCCAGATACTCGGGGCCAATTGCCGCAACCTCCTCCTCAGCAATTGAGAAGCTCATAATCGAGTAGCCATTGGCAGGGGTGATGCCAGCAGCCTTCATCTGCTTGAAGAAGGCAACATTGCTATCACCGTTGAGCGTGTTAACGATCACACCACCCTTGGGCAGCGCCTGCTTGATCTTGGCAATAATCGGAGCCACCTCGGTGTTGCCAAGCGGCAGGTAGTCCTCACCCACCAGATTGCCGCCCTCAACCTTGAGCTGCTCCTTCATGATCGTGTTCGCGGTGCGCGGATACACGTAATCGGAGCCAACTAGGAAGAAGTCCTTGCCCTTGTTCTTGAGCAGCCAGGACACCGCAGGTTCAGCCTGCTGATTGGGGGTAGCACCGCTGTAGAAGATGTTCTTGGAGCACTCCTGACCTTCGTATTGAATCGGATAAAAGAGGAAGTGATCCTTGGCCTCAAACACCGGCAGCATCGCCTTGCGGCTAGCTGAGGTCCAGCCTCCAAACACCACTGACACCTGATCCTGATCGATCAGTTTTTTGGCTTTCTCAGCGAAGGTGGGCCAGTCAGAAGCACCATCTTCTTCGACGGGAACAATCTTCAGCTTCTTGCCATCGATGGTGATCCCGCCCTTGGCGTTGATCTCCTCGATCGCCATCAACTCGGCTTCAGCCACCGTGTTTTCGGAGATGGCCATGGTGCCGGAGCGGGAATGGAGGATCCCCACCTTCACTTCGCCGTCAAAATCGCCAGCGGCTTTTTCGCCGCCGCCACCGCAGGCCACCAGCGAAAGGCTGGCCGCCATCGCCGTAGCACCAGCTACATAACGCATGGTCGTTTTGCGCATCAGGGAAGACTTCATAAAAACTCCTACGGGAAACCGCTGAATGTTCCGCTGCTATTTAGCGGTCTCTGGAAGGTATCCAGTTGTGACACCTTGACTTGGTAGCGGTTGCAACGGTTCCGTTAAAAACCAGCCAATTAGGGCAGCTGAGCCCACAAAAACTGCTCCACCGCCTCCAGCCCTTCGCCACTGCGGATGTTGGTGAAGCACCAGGGGCGCCCAGGGCGCATGCGCTCGGTGTCGGCTGCCATCACCTCAAGGCTGGCTCCCACCATGGGAGCCAGGTCGATCTTGTTGATCACCAGCAGGTCGGAGCGGGTGATTCCCGGGCCGCCCTTGCGGGGGATCTTGTCGCCAGCGGCGACATCGATCACATAGATGCAGAGATCCACCAGCTCGGGGCTGAAACTGGCAGCCAGGTTGTCGCCGCCGCTCTCCACCAGCACCAGATCCAGATCTGGGAAGGCCGCCTCCAGCTCGGCTACCGCCGCCCGGTTGATCGAACAGTCCTCGCGGATGGCGGTGTGGGGGCAGCCGCCGGTTTCGACGCCGCGGATGCGTTCTGGCTCCAGGGCCCCAACTCGGGTGAGGAACTGGGCGTCTTCCTGGGTGTAGATGTCGTTGGTGACAACCGCCAGCTGCAGGCGATCGCGCAGCCGCCGGCACAGGGCCTCCACCAGGGCCGTTTTGCCCGAGCCCACCGGCCCAGCTACGCCCACCCGCAGCTTGCTCATCCGATCAGCTCAGCTGCGAAACAGCCTGGAGTACAGCTCGGCGTGGCGCAACTGGGCCAGACCCGCACCCACACCACCGCTCCAGAGCTGGTCGGGATCGGCAGCCGCCAATTCCAGGGCCCGCTCGGCGATCAAAGGCGCCAGGCCAAGCTGCAGGCGCTGGGCCTCGGTGGGTCCTAGGGGCACCAGCCGCAACGCCGCACTTAGCTGGTTTGCCACCCAGCCATACAAGTAGGCCTCCACCAGCTCGGTGGCAGCAACCTCGAGGGCGCGCCCCGCCAGGGCAAAGGCTGCCGGCCAGGCCAGGTTCAAGGCGGGCGGATTGAAGCCCAGATCGGCCAGCAGCCCCAGCAGCGATGCGCCCATCTGACGCTGCTGGGCGCGCACCTCCGCCGCCTCCCGCAGGGCCAGCAACCAGCTATCGCGCTCGTGCAATTCGCCTACCTCAGCCACCAGCAAGCCCGGCAGGCTCGCCGCCTCCAGCGCCAGGGTGCCGCGCTGCAGCTCAGCCTCCAGCCAGGCCCTCACCCCAGCCCCATCCAGCAAAAGCCCGCGCTGCACCAGCACCTCCAAGCCCTCCGAATAACTGAAGGCCCCCACCGGCAGCGCCGGGCTAATCAATTGAAACAAGCGCAACCGGCTAGTGGTCATGGCTGTGGATGTGGCCGTGGATGTGGCCGTGGATGTGGCCGTGGGCGGAGCCGTAGGCACCGGACTCGGGCTGAAAGGGCGCCTGCAGCTGATCCACCTGCAGGCCGCGATGCTCCAGCAGGTGGGCCAGCACGGAATCGGCGAGCAGGCGCAGTTCACCAGCCCTGATCTCCATGGCCACGTGGCGATTGCCAAGGTGATAGGCGGCCTGGAGCAGGGCTAGGGGATCGGCGCTGCTCACCTGTATCAGCTCCTCCGCCGCCGCCTGCACCTGCACCAACGGTTCGGCAGCCGTGGCGGCCAGCCACTCACCGGGTTCCAGGGCTGAGCCCCGGGGCAGCTGCAGTAGCACCTGCCTGCCACAGGGTGTAGAACGCAACCCCCGCAGCTGGGTGCGCTCCGCCGCCGAAAGGGCCAGCACCAAGGCAGGAACGGCCCCAGGGCTGGCGGCCAGCCCGCGCTCACGGAGCACCAACGGCTGGGCAGCAGGCTCGGAGCTGGCCATCGCCGGGTGCACCATGGTGTTTGAGCAGCATGCCTGGTGAATCATCCCAACACCATTGCGGCAGGCCGCTGGCACGGCGCCGCTGAGCTGGAGTTCACGGCCAGGCAGGGCAGTCCGGGGGAGCCGCCGGTCACGGTGCATCAGGGCTGGGCTACATCCCCCCTGAAATTGCAACGGGCCTACCCCCAGGCAGACGGCCGCTGCGAATTGCCCCTCCTGCACACCGCCGGCGGCCTGGTGGGCGGCGACCAACTCACCCTGCGGGCCCACCTCGCCCCAGGCAGCCAGGCCCTGCTCACCAGCGTGGCGGCCCAGAAGGTGTACGGCACGGTGGGGCGCTCCCGTTTGGTGCCGCAGGGCCAGTGGGCCCGGCAGAGTTTCCACTTCAGCCTCGAAGCCGGCAGCGACCTGGAATGGCTGCCCCAGGAGCTGGTGCTGTTTGCCGGCGGACTGCTGGAGCAGAGCCTCACGGTGGAGCTGGCAGCGGGGGCCAGCTGGCTGGGCATGGACGTCGTACGGCTAGGCCGCAGCGCTGCCGGCGAAACCTTGGGCCAGGGCTGCTGGCGCTCACGGCTGCAGGTTTGTCGCCGCGGCCCCGAAGGTCGCCGCTGGGAGCTGGTGGATCCCCTAGAAATCAGCGGCGCCAGCCTCGCAGCAGAACACGGCATGGCGGGCCAACCGGTGCTGGGATCGCTGGTGTGGGCAGCGCCGCAGCCCCTGGGGGCCGCTGCCCTGGCCCAGCTACTGGCCGACTGCCGCAGCGACCGCCAAGGCCTGGAGGGCGACCTGGCCTGCGGCGCCCTAGACCAGGGCCTGATCGCCCGCTACCGCGGCCCCTCCAGTCAGGCGGCCCGGTTTTGGTTCACCAGGGTATGGGCCCGGATCCGGGCCGCACGCGGCCTCTCCGCCCCTGAACTGCCGCGGGTATGGCCCTTCCAGGAGCAGCCCTTGGGTTCAGGCTGAACGGGTCAAGGCGCCCTAAAGCTGCCAAAGTTGGGCCATGCACCTAACCCCCCAGGAAAAGGACAAGCTGCTGATCGTCACTGCCGCTCTGCTGGCAGAGAGGCGGCTCAACCGCGGCCTGCGGCTCAACCACCCTGAGGCGGTGGCCTGGCTCAGCTTTCAGGTGATCGAGGGCGCCCGCGACGGCAAGACCGTT
This sequence comes from Synechococcus sp. CS-1330, assembly GCA_025128025.1. GTDB lineage: Bacteria > Cyanobacteriota > Cyanobacteriia > PCC-6307 > Cyanobiaceae > Cyanobium_A. The sequence continues at coordinate 32,663 of JAHLYR010000047.1, read as the reverse complement.
GCCGCCCTGATGGCCGAGGGCAGCACCTGGCTGAGCCGTCAACAGGTAATGGAGGGAGTGGAGGAGCTGGTGAGTGAGGTGCAGATCGAGGCGATGTTTCCCGACGGCACCAAGCTTGTGACCCTGCACAACCCGATCCGCTGATCGCTGCCCCACAACCCCGATCCGCCATGCCCCCCCTGATCCCTGGTGAACTACTGCCCGAACCCGGCGAAATCGTGCTGAACGCCGGCCGGCCCGTGACAACGCTGCTGGTGGCCAACAGCGGCGACCGGCCCGTGCAAGTGGGCTCCCACTTCCATTTCCACGAAGCCAACAGCGCACTCAAATTTGACCGCGACGCCGCCCGCGGCCTGCGGCTCGATATCCCCGCCGGCACGGCTATCCGCTTTGAGCCCGGCGACAGCCGCGAAGTGCAGCTGGTGCCCTTCGCCGGCGAGCGCCGGATTTTCGGCTTCAACGGCCTGGTCAACGGACCGCTCGATTAACGCCCATCCCGGCAACCCCACCCCATGCCCTACCGCATCTCCCGCCGCGCCTACGCCGAGACCTACGGCCCCACCACCGGCGATCGGCTGCGCCTGGCCGACACCGAGCTATTTCTGGAGGTGGAAAAGGATTTCACCGTCTACGGCGATGAGGTGAAGTTTGGCGGCGGCAAGGTGATCCGCGACGGCATGGGCCAAGGCCAGACGCCCCGCAGCCAGGGCGCCGTGGACACAGTCATAACCAACGCCCTGATCCTGGATTGGTGGGGGATCGTCAAGGCCGACATCGGCCTGCGCGACGGCCGCATCTGCGCCATCGGCAAGGCCGGCAACCCCGACACCCAGGCCGGTGTGACCATCATTGTGGGCCCGGGCACCGAAGCGATCGCCGGCGAGGGCCACATCCTCACCGCCGGCTCAATCGACACCCACATCCACTTCATCTGTCCCCAGCAGATTGAAACGGCCCTGGCCAGTGGTGTAACCACACTGCTGGGCGGCGGCACCGGCCCGGCCACCGGCACCAACGCCACCACCTGCACCCCGGGCGCCTTTCACCTGGCCCGCATGTTGCAGGCCGCCGAGGGGCTGCCGGTGAATCTGGGCTTCTACGGCAAGGGCAACGCCTCCACCCCCGAAGCGATTGAGGAGCAGGTGCGGGCCGGCGCCTGCGGCCTCAAGCTGCACGAAGACTGGGGCACCACCCCAGCCGCGATCGACTGCTGCCTCACGGTGGCAGACCGCTTCGACGTGCAGGTGTGCATCCACTCCGACACCCTCAACGAGGCCGGCTTTGTGGAAGACACGATCCGCGCCATCGGCGGCCGCACCATCCACACCTTCCATACGGAGGGGGCCGGCGGCGGCCACGCCCCAGACATCATCAAAATCTGCGGCCAAGCCAACGTGCTGCCCAGCAGCACCAACCCCACCCGCCCCTACACCCGCAACACGCTCGAGGAGCACCTCGACATGCTGATGGTGTGCCACCACCTGGATCCACGCATCCCAGAAGATGTGGCCTTCGCCGAGTCGCGCATCCGCCGCGAAACGATCGCCGCCGAAGACATCCTCCACGACCTGGGCGCCTTCTCGATCATCGCCAGCGACTCCCAGGCCATGGGCCGGGTGGGCGAGGTGATCACCCGCACCTTCCAGACCGCCCACAAGATGAAGGTGCAGCGGGGCGCGCTCCCAGAGGACGCGGCAGCCGGGGGCCGCAACGACAACACCCGCCTCAAGCGCTACATCGCCAAAACCACGATCAACCCGGCGATCGCCCACGGGCTCGATTCCCAGATTGGATCGGTGGAGGTGGGCAAGCTTGCCGATCTGGTGCTGTGGAAGCCAGGCTTTTTCGGGGTGAAACCGGAATTGGTGATCAAGGGCGGCTCAATCGTGTGGGCCCAGATGGGCGATGCCAACGCCTCGATCCCCACCCCAGGGCCGGTGCACGGCCGGCCGATGTTTGCCGCTTTTGGGGCGGCCCTGGCCCCCAGCTGCCTCACCTTCATGAGCCAGGCGGCCCTCGATGCCGACCTACCCCGCCAGCTGGGCCTGAAACGCCCCTGCGTGCCCGTAACCAACACCCGCGGCGACATTTGCAAGGCCTCGATGAAAAACAACACGGCCCTGCCAAATATTGAGGTTGACCCCCAGACCTATGAGGTATTCGCAGACGGTGTGCTGCTCAGCTGCGAACCAGCCGAGGTGCTGCCAATGGCCCAGCGCTACTTCCTTCTCTAATCAGCCACCGCGTTGGGGTCCCGCAGGCGATTGCGCCGCTCCGGCAGCAGCTGGGGAAGCAGGGGCAGAGGTTCGCTGAAGCCCACTCCCATGGTGGTAACGGTGCCGGAGCGCACAAACCAACGCACCAAGCCCGCCACCCGATGCAAGTCGGAGGCCCGGTGCACCTTGAAATCAACCAACAGTTTTTGGCCTACTTGTAAGTCGTGGTTTTCAGTGATCAGCAGACACAAGCCACCGAGGCTGATGTCGAGGATGTCGGCATAAAACCACTCGGTGCGAGGCTCGCCTTCTGGGCTGAGCAGCTGAATCGGCACCGGACGACAGGGTGGCGCCACCGTCCTTTCATAGCGGCGCTGACCATCATCGGGACCCAGGATTTCTAGGTATTCATCCCCAGTAAGGATTGTTTCGGCCTCAAAGCCCCCTGGGTCTTTAGCGAAGGGTTCTGCCCAGGAGACACCAGACCGTTTAGCGGTCTCTTCAGCAAGATTGGGGAGATGGCTAGGCATCACAAAAGCCCCATCGAGCTGCCGTGAGCTCACCCTAATGGCATAAGAGGGAAGTCGCCACGGACGGAGCTGGCCTTCCGTATCAACCCACACCGGCGTCAGCCCCAGCGGGTGGACATGATCCCGCCATGGCAGGTGGCGCGGCATGTTTACGGAATACAGACCAAATCGGGGCTACGACGAATACTTCAGTGCCCCTGATCAGCCCCGGAGCACCCTGCGGCCCCTGCTCTCCTCCCTGGGCCAGCTGGGCCTCGATGAACTGAACCGCAATCACGCGGCTGCTGGCGTGTTGCTGCGGCGGCTGGGAGCCACCTTTCGCCTCAATGACTCGGGCCGCCAGGGGAGTGAGCGCATCCTTCCCTTCGACCCCCTGCCGCGGCTGATCGGTAGCGCGGACTGGCAACGCCTCGAGGCAGGCCTGTTCCAGCGGCTGGAGGCGATCGACCTATTTCTGGCCGATGTCTATGGACCCCAAAAAATCCTGAACGACGGCGTAATTCCGCGGCAGGACGTGGAGAGCTCCCAGGGCTGGCGACCCCAACTGCAGGGCTTCCAGCCGCCCCTAGGCCGCTGGTGCCACATCTCCGGTTTGGATTTGGTGCGCGATGGTCAAGGCACCTGGCGAGTGCTGGAAGACAACCTGCGCTGCCCCTCCGGCGTGGCCTACTTCCTGGAAAACCGCCGGGTGATGAAGCGGATGTTCCCGAGCCTGTTTGCCGGCCGCACCGTGCAACCGATCGACGATTATCCCTCCCACCTGCTGCAGACCCTGCGGGAGCTGGCCCCCTGGACCGATACCCCCAAGGTGGTTCTGCTCACCCCCGGGGTGTTCAACAGCGCCTACTTCGAGCACAGCTACCTGGCCCAGCAGATGGGCATCCAGCTAGTGGAGGGCCGCGACCTGATCTGCCAGGACGACCGGGTGTGGATGCGCAGCACGGCCGGGCCCGAACCGGTGGATGTGATCTACCGGCGCATCGACGACGACTTCCTCGACCCGGCCGTATTCCGCAGCGATTCGATGCTGGGGGTGCGCGGCCTGATGGCCGCTTACCGGGCCGGCCGGGTGGCAATCGCCAACGCACCAGGCACCGGCGTAGCCGACGACAAGCTGATCTACGCCTACCTGCCGGAAATGATCCGCTACTACCTCGGCGAAGATCCAATCATTGAAAACGTGCCCACCTACCTCTGCGCCAGGGAGGACGACCGGGCCTACGTGCTGGCCCACCTCAGTGAGCTGGTGGTGAAATCGGTAGCCGAGGCCGGTGGCTACGGCATGCTCATCGGCCCCCACGCCAGCAGCGAGGAGATCGCCGAGTTTGCAGTCAAGATCCAGGCCGATCCCCGCAACTACGTAGCCCAGCCCACCCTTGAGCTCTCCACCGTGCCCTCGCTGAGCGAAGGCGAACTGTTCCCCTGCCACGTTGATCTACGGCCCTATGTACTGCGCGGCAAGGGGGCCTGGGTAAGCCCGGGCGGTCTCACCCGGGTGGCCCTACGCCGAGGCTCCCTGGTGGTCAACTCTTCCCAGGGTGGCGGCTGCAAGGACACCTGGATCGTGAGTGAACAACCATGCTGAGCCGCGTCGCCGACTCCCTTTATTGGATCAACCGCTATGTGGAGCGGGCCGAAAACATCTCCCGCTTTGTGGAGGTGAGCGAAGCGATGGCCCTCGACTGCCCACCCGGCAGCGCTGAACCCTGGCTGCCCCTGGTTGATGCCAGTGGTGATCGGGAACTATTCGACCGTCTTTATCCAGAAGGAAGCCCGGAGCAGGTGGTGGAGTTTCTGGTGCGAACCGAAGACAATCCCAACAGCGTGGTGAACTGCATCGCCATCGCCCGCGAAAACGCTCGCCAAATCCGCGATGTAATCACCACTGAGATGTGGGAGCAGCTCAACGACATCTATTGGACACTGTTCGACAGCAAAGGCTTCTGGAATCAGCCTCCCCAGGAGCAACTTCGCGACATCCGCCGGGCCTGCCAACTTTTCTATGGCATCACGGATGCCACCCTCAGCCGCGACCTCTCCTGGCAATTCAGCCGCCTGGGGCGGGTGCTGGAGCGGGCTGAAAAAACCACCCGCATCCTCGATGTGAAGTACTTCCTGCTGCTGCCTTCACCTGATGAGGTGGGGGGCGTGCTCGATGAACTGCAGTGGATCTCGCTGCTGCGTAGCGCCGGGGCCTATCAAATGTTCCGCCAGTCGCGCCAGCAGGCGATCGAGCCCAAGGCGGTGGCCAGCTTCCTGCTGCTCGACCCGATCTTTCCGCGCTCGGTGCGCTACTGCCTGGAGCGCATCCACGAAACCTTGAGAATCGTGCGAGGCCAGGCGGTGCCAGGAGCTCCAGACGAGCTCGAATGCCTCAGCGGCCTCACCCTGGCCCGCTGGAGCTACAGCCGCATCGACGAGCTGATTGCGGGAGGCTTGCACGAGTCGATCGACGGCCTGCAAAGCGACCTCAATCGGCTCCATGATCTGATCGAACAGCGCTACTTCATCGCCGACCACGCATGCGTGCCCGCGTAACCCACACCTTCACCTACCGCTACAGCGCCCCGGTGCTGCTGGGTCCGCACCGGTTCTGCCTCAAGCCCCGGGGCCATGGCTTCCAGCGGCTACTGGACTTCCAGCTGGTGGTGACGCCTGAGCCTGGGCGGCTCTACCCCCTGGTGGCAGCCAGCGGCGATGAAATTCTGCGGGCCCGTTTCAATGGGCCAACAGATGCGTTCATCGTGCGGGCCAGCAGCCTGGTGGAAACGGAACCGGCACCACTACTGCAGGTTTGCCTGGAGGGCAGCGAACCGATGTTGCCCTACCCAGTGGGACACCTGAACGGTGACCTGGCCGGCAGCCTGGAGGGCTGGCTACCCAATGGCCAGCACGACCCAGCCGCGGTGGACATAGCCCAGGAAGCGCTGATGGGCAGCGATCAAAGGGCACTGATGTTTTTGCAACAGCTGGTGGAGATCATCCAAGACCGGGTCAAATACACCCAGCGACACGTAGGTCCGGCCTGGCCGGCAGGCCGCACCCTCAAGGAAAGGGTGGGGTCCTGCCGCGATCTAGCGATGCTGATGGTGGAGGCCTGCCGCTGCGTGGGTTTACCGGCACGCTTCGTGAGTGGCTACCACCTAGTGGAACCAAAGCCGGAGAGCTACGACCTGCACGCCTGGGCCGAGGTGTATCTGCCAGGTGCCGGCTGGCGGGGCTTTGATCCCAGCGGCATTGGCGTGATCGACGATCGCTACATCACCTTGGCCACTTCCTCCAAGCCGGAGCTGACCGCCGCAGTCACGGGCAGCTTTTCGGGGCCGAATGGCGTCGAAAGCCTGCTGGAATGGAGCATTGAGGCAGATATCCAAGCGCCGGCCGCAACCATGCAGTCCGCCTAAGCAAAAGGGGCCTGCAATTGGGTGCCCTCCATTTCCAAACAAACCACCTGATGGCGGCCACGATCCTTAGCCACGTAAAGCGCGCCATCGGCGGCAGCCATCAACAACTCCAAGTCGTAACCGCTCGTTCCTTCCGTAGAGGCAACTCCAACGGAAAGCTCCACCTCCACCACGCCGCCGCCGTCCTTGCGCAGCGGGCTCACCTGCAACTGCTGACGGGTGCGATCCAACATCTGCACAGCCCGTTCGCGGGGATTTTGCAACAGGATTATGAATTCATCTCCCCCTAATCTCCCCACCAGGTCTGTGCTGCGGCCCGCACCAGCCAAGAACTTTGAGACGTGGCGAATTACCTGATCCCCCACTTCATGGCCATTGTTGTCGTTGATGGCCTTGAAGTGATCAACATCAATCAAAGCCATGGAGCAAGGCACACCCACTTGCTGCGCCTTGGCGAGCACTTCTCTAGCAGTCTCCATAAAAGTGCGGCGATTGAAGATGCCAGAAAGGGCATCAATCTGAGCCATATTGAGCAACTCGGGCAGTAAGTGGCGCCGCAGCATCAACAACAAACCAATGGAGCCAAAGATCAGGGGCATGGTGCCGGCAATAAAGACCAGCAGCACAAAAGTGAGCGCTTCATTGCGCTGGGTGTCCAGGTTGACAACGGTGATCAGGGTGGCCCGATCGCCAAATCCACCCCCCCGATCCTCCAGGGCAAGCGGTGACTGCCGCATCGTCACTAAAAAATCACCACCAAGCCAGGGCAGGGGGCCAACAAAAACGCGCCGGTCCTGGTTGAGGCAGCTCACCACCCCATCCCTACTCGGGCAATCGGCGAACAGAGCCCTCAAAGGCTGCTCATCTGCCAGTTGCAACACGTGCGGCAGGGGCAGGTTCACCAAGGCATTGTTGGAGGCCACCAGCACAACCCCGCGAGCATCTACAACTAGGGCACTCTCTAGGCCCTGATTGACAGCTGCTCGCTGCAAATCCCGCTGCAGGTCGTGCAACGGGCGGTAGCCAGTCATGCTGGTGCTAAGGATACGCTCCAAGTTGGTGGCACTCCGCTCTATCTCCCTGGCGTTGTAGGAGAGCACCAAGGCACCAGCCAAAAGCGCCATTAGTGCTGATCCAGCAGCTCCGGTGAGAGCCACCAACAGCCAAAGCTGTCGATTAATACGGCCCTTGAGCAGAGACACTCCTGACAATTATTCTCCAAATCAAGCCAAGAGACATAACTTATGAGGAAAATCGGCGGATTATGACTATTGCATTAAAAAGGTAATCCTTTTTTAAGGCTTTGGCAGAAAAGTCTGGGTGGTAGTGGGCAGTGGCGCCTTGGCCGAAAGGCGCCCAGCCGAAATCATCTGATCTGCCATGCGGGCAACCACGCGAGCTACCATGCCAGTTGGGGCAAGCATTTCCGCCTGCTCCGCTGGACCAGGATAACGAATGCTACGTTCCGAGGCCACAAACTCAGCCGGGCTGACCTGCTGTCGCTTAGCCATCAACGCCTGGGATGCATGGGGCTCGGCCCTGGCCAGGGCCTGAGCTGCCCACCAAGTGCGCACCAATGAATTTAAACTACTCGGGTGTTGCTTTGCGTAGGCAGGATTAACAGCCAAAACATCAACGATCTCCCCAGGGATTTGAGCAGAACTAAATAAAACCCGGTAGCGAAGATCCACACGCAGAGCATTAGCATAAGGCGGATAGGTGACAATCGCGTCAACCTTGCCTTTCTCCAACGCGTTGATAAGGAAGCTGGGCCCTTCACGCAGGAGCCGCATCTGATCAAAAGGGACCTGCTTAGTTTCAAGAGCACGCAAAAGCAAATATTCAGCAAGCACAGTGCGCTCCAGACCAACTTTCTGACCTGCCAAATTACGTACATCCGCCAAATCAGCAGTGCTGACAATCACATCTGCACCCTCGGATTGATCTATCACTAGAAACAACTCAGGGCAGCGCTTTGGCACCTCCTGGCAAATCGCTATGACATCTGGAAGATTAGTAGCAATGACCTCAACATCTCCGCGGCTATAAGCAAAGCGCTGATCCTCAAGGGAGCTGTATTGCTGCACCCTCAAATCAAGCCCATAGCGCTGACCCAGACTCCGCTGCTCAGCCAAATACAGATACTCGTTGCCAGGCCAACTGGTAATCGCCACCGCAAGCCGTTCCTGGGCACCCAGGGTTCGCCAGGCTACAAACGAACCTGCCAGCGAAGCCAGGCCGACCAAAGCCAAGGCCCATGATCGCCGAAGGCTTGGTCGCTGACTTGTCATCGCAGGGCTGCTTCCACCAAGAGATTAGTAACTGAAGGCAGCTGGGCACCAATCCGCACCAGCTCTAGCTCCTGCTGCACCTTTTGGACAGACTTGAGGTTTCGCTCCATCACACCGCCAGGAGCAAGCATTGCTATCTGATCAGCGAGCCCATAATAAACCAAGCCCCGCTCAGCTTGCTGAAACTCCTTGGCAGTCACTTTCTGCCGGTCAGCCATTAACCCTGTCGCCTGCTTTGGGTGAGTTTGAGCCAGTTGGTGGGCGTCTTGCCAGGCCTTAACCAATTTAGTCAGCACAACCGAATTACTATGAAGATATGAAGGATCAATCACCAATATATCAAAAATCTCCCCAGGGGTTTGCCGGCTGTCAAATAGCACCCTGGAATGGCCATCGCGGGCTGCGTAGTCACTAAACGGTGGGTAAAAGGCAACTGCATCAACGCTGCCCTGCTTCAGGGCAGCGGGCATCTCCGCCAACGGCATATTACGGACCTCGACCTGATCGAGGCTCAACCCAGAACGCTGCAGAGCCCGACTAACAAAATAGGGCCCAAGGGATGAAAAGGTTGTACCGATACGCTTACCAGCCAGGTCCTGCAAAGAACCTACGCCGTGGCGGGCTGCAATGATATCGCCACCACGTGATTCATCCAGAATCAGCACAACCACAGGGCAGCGTTCAGGAATCTTCTCACAAATATCGACAAGCTCCACAGTGGTGAGCTGAGCCACATTAAGTTCACCCCGCAGATAGGAATGAACAATTTCCTGGGGATCCGCAAACTGGGATGTCGTTAATTTAAAGCCGTGACGCTCAGCCAGACCGCGTCGCTCAGCCAAATAAAAATACTCATATCCCGGCCAGCTAGATATGGGCACATTGACCTCCTCAGGCTTGGCGGCGCAGCCTGCAACTGCCGCCCAGGCGAAGCCAGTTGCAGCCAGAGTGAACAGTTGGCGACCCAAGCCCGGAGACAGGCAAATGCCCATTGGCGTAAAACCAGGAAAGAAACGACAAACTCATGCCGGCCAAGGGGTAGCCAGTAAGGTGTTTAATGCCAGGTTAGTCTAAGGGAATGATTGGCTTCTTACCAAAAACTTCATATCTCGCACCCTGACAGACACTACGACTACGTTTACCTAATGGCATCGATAACTGGTTACCCCGCCCCGTCTCCATGGGGCCCCATATTTGCAAAGCCAACTCGTAGGCAAGGGCTTGTTCTAGCCCTAACGGCCGGCCTGGCGGTACTGCTGAACCTGCAGCCCCTGCCACTCTTCTATGGCATCCAAGTGCTGCTGGGCTCGATCCTGCCGATCCTGGCCTTGCTGCTCTGGCGCACCGGCTGGGTAATTCCGGTGGGCTGCATCGCCAGCCTGGTGACCTGGAAAGCATGGGGTCATCCTTGGGCGGTAGTGATCTTCAGCGTCGAAATCACCTGGCTAACCCTCGGCCTACAACGCCTGAGCCGCCGCAACGATCAAGTAAGCACTGGCGCAGTTATCCCCCTGGCGATCAGCTACTGGCTTCTGCTTGGGGCGCCTATGGTAGCCATCTTTTATGGCCTAATACTTCGAATAGACCCCAGCAACGTGGCCGTCACGGCGCTGAAACAAGTTGTCAATGGGGTCCTTAACGCCACAATTGCATACGTCCTGTTCATGGTGATCAACGCCCTGCGAAACCGCCAGGGGCACGGCAATGGCATCACATTGCGGGGGCTAATTGTGGGACTGGTGCTGATCACCATGACCGTGCCAACCCTAATCATCACTATGAGCTCCGGCTATCAGCTAGAGCTGGCGGTGCAGCAAGCGGAGCTTGACAATCTAAAAGTAGTAAATCGGGCTGTTGCCAGTTCCAGGCCTTGGTCTGAAATACCAGGCGGAGATGTGGCCTACCGACGTGTGGAGGCTAATGGCAAGAGCACCAGCTCCGATGCTGAACTGTTCAGTCAGCTCGACAAGGACTTCACCGATGGGGGACGCGCCTATGTGCATCCCCGCGAATTGGCGGTGCTGATCTCCAAGCAACCCCTACCCATGCTGAAGAAATGGGTAAATGGCTACTGGAGTTACAGCCAACTGCATACCAGCCCAGGTCAGCCGTCCGTATTGATCCAGGTAGTGCAGCCTTCCGGCAATCTGGTTAAACGAATGCAAGATCAAAGCTCGCAGCTGCTAATTGTCGTTCTGGCCACTCTGCTGCTTGGCACTGCTGCCAGCATGACGATTGGCGCATTGTTTGAGCGCGAAATCAATAAAGTGCTGCAGCCGATGCTTACAAGCCCAGACGGTTTAAGCACACTTGCCCCATCTCTGATCAACGAACTGCGCGTAATGGTGCTGTTGATCAACCAAAGGATCCAGCAGGTGCGCTTGCTGACGGTTGATCTGCAAGAGACAAACCAAGCCCTGCGCCGCTCTCGCGATGAGCTCGAACAGGTCAACACCAGCGATTTACTCACCGGCTGCGGTAATCGCAATGCCCTGTACCTAAGGCTCAAAGAGGAATGCCTGCGCTGCCACCGTAGCGGCGAACCCCTCAGCTGCATCACCATCGACGTGGATGATCTCACCAAAATTAACGACCGCTTTGGTCATGAAATCGGGGACCTGGTTCTGAAACGAGTGGCCAGTGCGGTACGCCAAAGGCTGCGCATCACCGACCACTTCTTCCGCAGCGGTGGGGATGAATTCGTGGTGGTGGCCACAGATTGCAGTGGAGCAGCCGCCCAGGAAATGGCTAAAGAGCTCAAAACCCTAGTAAGCCAGCTGGAGCTAGAGAGCAAGCAGGGACCAGTGCCCACCAGCATCACCACTGGGATAAGCATCCTTGATGGTGATGAAATCAAGCCAGACGCCCTACTGGCCCGCTCGGATGCGGATATGCGACAGGCCAGGGAGAAGGGGACCAGCTAAGCTAAAACAAGCCTAAAGTTTTAACATCTAGCCCGCGTGCAAGAAGCACCTATCCCAGAAGATGATGCCGCTCGTCTCAAGGAACTGCACAGCTACGGCGTGCTTGATACGCCATCAGAAGCGGTCTTCGACGATATTACCTATCTAGTTCAAGACATTACTGGCGCAAAAATAGGAGTCATAAGCCTTATCGATGAAAATCGTCAGTGGTTTAAGTCTTGCGTCGGCCTAGACGACGCACCCCAGGAAACGCCCAGAAATATTTCATTTTGCGGCCACACAATCGTTCAGCGCCGGCCCTTAATTGTAAACGATGCCCTTGAAGATGATCGCTTTACCGATAATCCACTTGTTCAAGGTGATCCTCGCATCCGTTTTTACGCCGGCTTCCCCCTAATCGCCTCCAACGGCATGGCGCTTGGCAGCCTTTGCGCCATTGACACAGAGCCAAAGGTACTCACAGCTAAGCAGGTCACCTCCCTAGAACGACTGGCTCGCCAGGTAGTTAGCCAAATGGAACTGCGACGGGAAGCCCTGCTACTGCAATCTGCCGAATTGGCCCTGCAGTCCCAAGGGGAAAATAGACAGGCCAAGCAAGAAATTATCCATCTGCTTAGTGACATCAACCCAGTAATGAATCGGGAGCAGTTGCAGCAGATGCTGAGCTTGATGCTTGGCCTAGATCAACCACCGTGCTTTGCACTGGCACGCTGCAAGTTCAAGGAGTATTCCCGCGTCAGCGCCACCCTTGGGGACGCTGCAGCCGACAACCTAATCCAAACTGGCTTAGAGCGTCTACGGGACTGTCTACCCACTCAAGCATCAATCGCCTACTACTCACATTCCGAAATAGTAATCGTGCTGCCCCACCTCTCAGAGGAAAGTGCTATCAAAGCGATTGCAGAAAGATGTATGGCGAGCCTTGAGGAACCATTAAAACTAGGCGACCGTGATATCGAGCTAGGAGTGAGCATGGGTATTGCGGTCTTCAAAAATAACTACAGCAACGCTAGTTCCCTGCTCTCCGATGCCAGCATTGCTCAACGCATAGCCATCGCCGATCGCACCAAAAATAGCAATTTTACCTTCATCAACCTGCACGCACGAATGGCGGCACAGCAGCAATATCAAATAGAAACTGATCTGCGCCGTGCTATCCGACGCAACGAAATGATCCCCTATATGCAACCGATTGTCGATCTCGCCACGGGCAAGCCCATAGGCCTGGAATGCCTGGTGCGCTGGCGCACAGACAGCGGCGAAATGATGTTACCTGATCAGTTTTTACCGATATCTCACCTGGCTGGACTCAGTGGGGAAATTGATCTTCAGATAATCCAGAAAGCAATCCAAGCCAGCCATGAACTAGCAAACGCTGCTCCAGGGAAGCCGCTACAACTCTCTGTGAATCTTTCCTCTCTACTGCTGGAAAGTGAGGGCCTGCGAGATCGGTTGCTCCAACTGATCCGCTCCACCCCCTTGCCAAAAGATTGGCAGCTGCAAGTAGAGTTGGTGGAGGATTATTTACAGAACAACGATTCGGAACTGGGAGCCTATCTCAACACTTTACGCCGCCAGGGAGTTGCCATCTCCATCGACGACTTTGGCACGGGCTATTCCTCGCTCAGTCGCCTCCACAACTATCCAGTGCGCACGGTGAAAGTCGATTGTAGCTTTGTTAAGCGCATCGACAACACGAGCAATCCCAGCAACCAGTTGCTAAAAACCATCCAGAATCTCTGCACCGATTTAGGACTGGAAAGTACCGCTGAAGGGATTGAAACCGATTCTCAACGTGCCTGGCTGATGCAAAACGGGTACAAGCATGGTCAGGGTTACCTATTCAGCCGGCCGATGTCGGTGGCTGCTACAGGCCACTACTTAGCCCAGTTTCACTAAGGGCCTACCAGTAAGGGACTACCAGCTAACCCCGTGCAATTTAGGCAGGGGGGCCGTTTTGAATGTTGTAGCAAATAAACGGGGAATGAGGCGGCTATTATATACCCGAAACTCCCGCACCACGCTGGCGCCCTCCTCGCGCACAGCCTGATTAAGCACCACCGAACCATCGTGATCAGAAACGGAACGGTGAAAAGTTCCCGGAGGGATGCGCAGGATGTCGCCACCTGTTTCTAGGCGAACAATGTGATACGGATAATTCCAGCCCAAATTGACCAAGTAAAAAGTTCGGCCGCCGTGCAGGGCCAGCAAATTATCTTCCTGGTGGGGGTGCAGATAAAACTGCCAGGCACCAGTCTTCTCCTCATCCGGAGGGCTCACGGCCGGACCGGCATGGATCACCAGATCGCGGGCATTGGAGCTGGCAACGGTGATATCAAAGAAACGAACAGCGGGGGTATCGCGGAACTTCTCGTAAGGAATCAGCTCAAACATCGGCGCAGACCGGGGAGGGGCAGGCCGGGAAGGGACAGGCATCGGTAAGGGCAGCAGGCACTGCCAAATCAAGCCCTAATGAAACTCACCACCGGGGGGCCGGCCGTCGCAACCACTACCCATCAAGAAGACTGGCTTGAATCAGAAGGGGATCGGCATCTCCACATCAGCGGGCTCGGGGGCACAGACCGGCACCCGCTGGGCCACCACTTCGCCCAGCACCACGATTGATGGCGAAGCGAAATCCTGCTCCTCAGCCCGGTCGGCCAGCTCACCCAGCACGGTCACCAACTGGCGCTGACCGCGCACGGTGCCCTGCTGGATCACCGCCGCCGGCGTGTCAGCCGCCAAGCCGCCCGCCATCAGCTCCTCGGCGATGCGGCGCAGGTTATGCAGGCCCATGTAGATCACCAAGCCATCACTGGTCTGGGCCAGGCCGCGCCAGTTCACCCCTGGGCGGCCCTTATCGATTTCCTCGTGGCCCGTCACGAAAGTGACGCTGGAGCCGGCGCGGCGGTGGGTAACAGGAATGCCCGCATAGGCCGGAGCCGCGATGCCAGCGGTTACCCCAGGCACCACCTGCACCGGCACGCCCCTGGCGGCCAAGTGGGCCGCCTCCTCGCCGCCGCGGCCAAACAAAAAGGGATCACCGCCCTTAAGCCGCACGATCAGGCGATGGCGACTGGCCAGTTTCACAAGCACCGCATTGGTGCTTGGCTGCGGCACGGAATGGTGACCGCGGCGCTTGCCGACAAAGTGGAGCTCGCAGCCCTGGGGCACCAGATTCAGCAGGGCCTGCGGCACCAGGGAGTCGTAGACGAGGGCGTCGCACTGCCGCAGCAGCCGGTGGGCCTTGAGGGTGAGCAGCTCCGGGTCACCGGGACCCGCCCCCACCAGGTAAACCGTGCCGAGCTGGGCCGGGGCACTCATGGCAGGGCCTCGAGTTCAGCCAGCAGCAGCTGGCGCAGGCCAGGCCGCTGCAGCAACGGCGGACCCACCTGCTCGGCTAGCTGGTCGGTGAGCCGGTTGGCGGCCAGAGCAAGGGCCAAGGCTGGAGCGGCAAGGGCTGGAGCGGCAAGGGTCAGCTTCAGCTCCGCGAGGTGCTTTGCACTGTATGGAGTGGCGACGCAGTGGGCGCCGGTGCGCCGCTCCAGGGTGGTGAGATACCGCGCTGCCAGGGGACCCTCCAAGGGGTGATGCAGCAGTAAGGGCCGGGCATCCTGCGTAGCCAATCCGGCCAGCTCCTTAGCGAGGGCGGCCTGCCAGCAGGGCCAGGCCCCCAGGAAGGGCCAGTGCTGCACGCGGGCAAAAGCCGACCAATGGCGCACGATCGCCGGCAAATCGTGGCGCACATGGCCGCCGGGCAGCAGCAGCAGCGGCACCAAGCCGAGAACCTGACCCGGCTGCAGCAGCTCACTCGCCGCCGCCGGCGCCGCAGCCGAAAGGGCCTGTAGCCGCACGGGCGCACCACGGCGGCACTCCAGCTCGGCGGCCAGCGCCACCAACTCGGCAGGCAGCTGGCCGCCCGCGCGGCCGTGCACCACCAGCAGCAGGGGTTGGACCGGCGTAGCAGCGAGGCGGCGGCCGAGGCGCTCAGCCACCTGGGGATCGAGCCGGCGACGGCGGAGGGGCACCAGGGCGCGGCGGGCCCCTGGCAGGCGGGCCAGCAGATCCACCGCCGGGGCGGCCAGCTGGGGATCGAGGTCGCCGGCCAGGGCGCTGAGGCCAGCGACTAACTGGTGCCGGGGCCACACCGATAAACCACGGGCTACCCCTTCGAGAGCGGCGCGCCGCAATGGGGTGGCGATTGGAGCCCCCATCCAGCTCAGCAGCACGGGCCAAGCCGCAACCTGGCGCTGGTGACCCAGCAGGGGCAGCAGGGCTAGCGCCACGGCCTGGCCAAGAGCGGCCGGGCCGGGGGCCAATTGCTGCAGCAGCCAGGCGGCACTAGCCCCATCCCGCTGACGCAGCACCTGGCTGGGCAGGCCTGGATCCGGATCGGGCTGCTGGCGCCACCAACGCAGCAAACGCAGCTGGGCCAGAGGATCGAGCCGCTCCGCCAACACGGCAAGCAGGTCTGGGGCGATGCTGAGGCTGCCGTTTTCCAGCGCCAGCAGCCAGGGTTCAGGATCCAGCTCGGGCTGGTTGCGCAGCTGTTGCAGCCAGCCCCAACGCGCCGGGGAACCGCAGGCCGGCAGCTGGGCAGGCTCGCACTGGGGCAGGGCAGATCTCAAAGCCGCCCTCCGCGCTCAGGAGCCCGCCGGCTCGCGGCGCCGGGCTCCAAATTGCTCCAGCAGCAGCAGCTCCAGCACATCGGCAAGATCACTGAGGGGTACGCCTTTTTCATGCAGCTCGGCCAGCTTGGGCTCGGCGCCCATGGAGCCGCCAAGAAAGATCTTGGCCGCCTCCACCATCTGACCATCCTTACGGGCCTTCGCACCCATCAGCCCGATCTGACCCATGTAGGGCTGGCCACAGGCATTGGGGCAGCCGGTCCAATGCATGCGCACCGCCTCAGGTAACTCGATGCGCTGCTCCAGCTCTTCGAGCACCTGCTGGGCCACACCCTTGGTGGGGATTAAAGCGAAGCTGCAGTAGGCGCTGCCGGTGCAGCTCACCGCTTCGGCCTGCAGGGTCGAGGGGTCGGGGCGGAAGCGCTGCAGCAGAGGTTCGGCCAGCAGGTCCTCGAGGCGAGCGCCGGGCACATCAACAATCAAAGCGTTCTGGGCCTCGGTGAGACGCAGCTCGCCGCTGCCATAGGTGCGCGCCAAAGCAGCAAGTTCCAGCATCGAAGCCGCGTCCAACCGGCCCATCGGCACGTGCAGCCCCACCCAGTGGAGCCCCTCCTGCTTCTGGGCATGGACGCCCAGGCCCGAGCGGGGGACCCAGTTTACCAGGTGGGAGCCATCGTGGGGGAGCACGGATTCGGCAAAGGCTTCAACCAGCTCAGCCCGGTAAGCATCGATCCCGAGCTGGTCGATCAGATACATCAGCCGGCTTTTGTTGCGCTGCTGGCGGTTGCCGTGGCACTCGAAATGGCACAGCAAGGCCAGGGTGAAGTCAGCCAGCTGCTCAGCCCGCAGCCACAGGCCCAGGGGGATCGCCAACTCGTTGCGCTGGGCTGAAAAGAAGCCTCCCACTAGCACCGTAAAACCCAGCTCACCGTTGTGCTCAGCCGGCAGGAAGGCCAGGTCGTTGTGCAGCAGGAAGCTATCTGGAGCGCCCCCCACGGCCACATTGAATTTGCGCGGCAGGTTGCGGGGGCCAGCGGGGCCCAGCAGCCGCGCCTGAATCGCCTCCACCAAGGGGCGGGTGTCGACGATCTCCTCCGGGTCAATGCCCGCCAACGGGTTGCCGGTGATGTTGCGAGGGTTGTCGTGACCCGATTGGAGGCTGGTCAGACCCCCAGCCTCCAGGGCCTGCAAAAGGGGCGCCATGTCCTCCAGCAGCAGGCCTCGCAGCTGCAGATTCTGGCGGGTGGTGATGTCGGCACTGCCGTGCTCGCCACAACGATCGATCGCCTCAGCCAGCAGCTCCAGCTGGTCGGCCGAGATCACGCCGTTGGGCAGCCGCAGCCGCACCATGAAGCGCCCCGGGGTCACCGGACGGAAGAAGATCCCCAGCCACTTGAGCCGGATCGTGAGCGTGGCTTCGTCGAGCGATTCCCAGCCCTGGCGGCCCAGCTCCTCGAGGCGAGGCGCCAGCTCCAGCCCACATGGCTCGACCTTGGCCTGCTCGATCTTGCTGAGCTCCGGCTGGCTGGCCGCAGAAATGGTTGGGCTCGTCATGGGGCGGACGCTCGGAACACGGAACAACCTCGGCTTGCCCTCCCTGCCGCCACAGAGCTGCAGGGGGGTCCGAGCAAGCGCCGATGAGAGCTACGCCGCCGGATAACAAAAATGGGAAAACGCTCCCCGCAGGGAGACAATTGGAATTGTCTGCAGTGCGGGTCGCTTCCTGTGTCGCAATCGCTACCACCCGCAGCACCGGCGGCAGATGCGGGGCTTAGACGCCTGCAGCGCCTCAATGGCCTCGGCCCCGAGCGGGCGCGCTTTCGCGAACTTATTGCCAAGGTGGGCAGTGGCGAGCACACCAGCACGGGCCTCAGCCGCGATGAAGCCCGCGACGCCATGGACCTGATGCTCCAGGGCCAGGCAAGCGATGCGCAGCTGGGAGCCTTCCTGATCGCCCACCGGATTCGCCGGCCGCTGCCGATCGAATTGACCGGCATGCTCGACAGCTATCGCAGCCACGGCCCAAAGCTGCAGACCCCTGGCCGCCAGGCCATTTGTTTCGGCGTGCCCTACGACGGCCGCAGCCGCACCGCCCCCCTGCTGCCTCTACTCGCCCTAGTGCTTGCCAGCGCCGAGATCCCGGTGGTGCTGCACGGCGGCGACCCGATGCCGGTTAAGTACGGCGTCACCCTGGCCGAACTGTTCGCCGCCCTCGGCATTGAGTGGCGAGGGCTCAGCCTCGCTGCTCTGCAGCAACGGTTGAGCGCCCACCACCTGGCCCTCACACACCAGCCCGACCACTTCCCAGCGGCGGAAAGGTTGCTGCCCGTGCGCGATGAAATTGGCAAGCGCCCCCCCGTGGCCAGCCTGGAACTGCTTTGGACCCCCCACTGCGGCGACCATTTATTAGTGAGTGGCTTCGTCCATCCCCCTACCGAAAAACGGGCCTGGGAGGCCCTGGCCACCGCCGGTGAAAGCGAGGTGCTCACGGTGAAGGGCCTGGAGGGGTCAACCGACCTGCCTACAAGCCGGGCTGGCATCACCGCCCGGGTCCGCGACGGCTCGCTGGAGCGGCTGCTTCTGCACCCCCGAGACCATGGCCTCAACGGCGATGAGATCGCCTGGGAAAACCTGCAAAGCTGGCAGCAGCAGGCGCTAGCCGCCCTGGGTGGTGAAGGCCCCCTGGCTGTGCCCCTGCTCTGGAATCTGGGGGCCTACCTCTGGCTGGCCGGTCGCTTCGAAAACCTTGCTGACGCCCTGGAGCAAGCGCGGGCTCTGCTGGCCTCCCAATGCGGCGAGCGACTGCGGCGAACCCTTGCCGATCCCGGCGAAAGCGGCGATCGGTAGCAATTGCAACCCTCAACTTGAGGGCAACCGTGGTGTTGTTATGTAACCGGTCAGCCTGCGCGCCGGCTCGATTTTCAGACCGGTTCGGTGCGCTTCTTTATGGAGCCCGTCCGGAGTGCAATTGCCGCCACTCCGGCCTATCCCTATCAAGCGATGTCCAATCTTTCACGCCGCAAGTTTCTGATCACCGCCGCAGGTTCGGCCGCTGGAGCCTTGTGGCTAGCTGCCTGTGGCAGTCCCAACAAAAAATCTGAAGATCAAGCGGCAAGTCCGGCCGGTGGTGCGGAGGCACCTGAGCTGAAGGCTGCCACCTTGGGCTTCATCGCTCTCACCGACGCCGCGCCCCTGATCATTGCCCTGGAGAAGGGTTTCTTCGCCAAGCACGGCATGCCCGAGGTGAAGGTGGTGAAACAGACCTCCTGGGCAGCCACCCGCGACAACCTGGAGCTGGGCAGCAGCCGCGGCGGCATTGATGGCGCCCACATCCTCACGCCGATGCCCTATCTGCTCACGGCGGGCAAGATCACCAAGACCAAGAAGCCATTGCCGATGGTGATCCTGGCGCGTCTGAATGTGAATGGTCAGGGCCTTTCGCTGTCGAATGAATTCCTGGCCGACAAAGTGGCCCTCAAGAGCCCCAAGCTCAAGGAGATCGCCGATCAGAAAAAGGCCAGCGGCAAACTGCTCAAGGCTGCCATGACCTTCCCAGGCGGCACTCACGACCTCTGGATGAGGTACTGGCTGTCGGCCAACGGTGTAGATCCGAACAAAGATGCCGATCTGGTGGTGGTGCCACCGCCCCAGATGGTCGCCAACATGCAGACCGGCACGATGGACACCTTCTGCGTGGGTGAGCCCTGGAACCAGCGCCTGGTAAACAAAAAGCTGGGTTATACCGCAGCCATCACCGGTGAGCTCTGGAAGGACCATCCGGAAAAGGCCTTCTCCCTGCGTGCCGACTGGGTGCAACAGAATCCAAAGGCTGCCAAGGCCCTGTTGATGGCGGTGCAGGAAGCCCAGATCTGGTGTCAGGACCCCAGCAATCTCGACGAACTGTGCGAGATCACGTCAAAAGACAAGTACTTCAAAGCGAGTGTCTCTGACATCAAGCCACGTCTAGCCGGCACCTTCGACTTCGGCGATGGGCGATCGGTAACCGACTCCCCCCTGCGCATGCACTTTTGGAAGGACACCGATTCTTATTCCTTCCCCTACAAGAGCCATGACCTCTGGTTCCTTACTGAAAACATTCGCTGGGGCTACTTGCCTCCCAACACCGACACTCAGGCCCTGATCGCGCAGGTGAACCGCTCCGATCTCTGGAAGGAGGCTGCCATCGCCATCGGCCAGGAGAAGGCAATACCTGCGAGTGATTCCCGCGGGAAGGAAACGTTCTTCGACGGCATTGTTTTCGATCCAGAGAACCCCAAGGCCTATCTCGACTCCCAGAAGATCAAGGCGATGAGTTGATCGCAACGCTCCTGAGGCACCCGCTCCACCCCACCCTTCCATCGTGACCACCACTGCTCCTCCATCACCTGCGTCCACCAGACGCCGTCGCCGGCTGCGTCCAACCCTGCCGCAGGTGCTCCCCTACCTGCTCTGCATCGGTGCCTTCCTGATCGTCTGGCAACTGCTTTCAGCGCTTCTGGGAGTAGAGCGGTTGCCCGGCCCGATCAACGTGCTGGTTGATACCTGGGATCCATACATCAGCCAGCCGTTTTTCGATGACGGTGGCACTAGCAAGGGCCTTGGCTGGCAGATCCTGATCTCGCTGCAACGGGTGGCAGTGGGCTACGGCCTGGCAGCGGTCGTGGGAGTCGCCATCGGCGGCCTGCTCGGCCTAAACCGCTTCGCCGGCAAAGGGTTTGATCCGGTAGTGCAGGTGCTGCGCACCGTGCCACCGCTGGCCTGGTTTCCGATTTCGCTGATGGTGTTTCAAGACGCCAATACATCGGCGGTATTTGTAATATTCATTACGGCAATTTGGCCGATCATTATCAATACGGCTGTGGGTATCCAGGAGATCCCCCAGGACTACAACAACGTGGCCCGGGTGCTGCGCCTCAGCAAGCGGGCCTACATCAGCAACATCGTGATTCCTGCCACGGTGCCCTACGTATTCACCGGCCTGCGCATCGCCGTGGGCCTGGCCTGGCTGGCAATCGTGGCTGCAGAGATGCTGAAGGCCGACGGCGGCATCGGCTACTTCATCTGGGATGCCTACAACGCCGGCGGCGATGCCAGCTCCAGCCAAATAATCCTGGCGATCATTTATGTGGGCGTGGTGGGCCTGCTGCTGGATCGCCTGGTGGCCTGGGTGGGGCGCAAGGTGAGCAAGGGAGCCGCCTAAATGACCACTCCAGCTGGACTGATCAGCGTCGATGCTGTTACCCAGGTATTTCCCCTCGATGACGGCGGCCGCTACGTAGCTCTGCAGGGCATCAATCTCGATATCGCCGCAGGCGAATTTGTGTCGCTGATTGGCCACTCCGGTTGCGGCAAGAGCACCCTGCTCAACCTGCTAGCCGGGCTCGACCAAGCCAGCGAGGGCGGCATCTTGATGAATGGCCGTCAGGTGACCGATCCAGGCCCTGATCGCATGGTGGTGTTTCAAAACTATTCGCTGTTGCCCTGGCTCACGGTGCGCCAAAACATCGCCCTTGCCGTAAACACCGTCTACCCCTCCAAAAACAACCAGGAGCGGCGCGAAATCGTTGAGCGCAACATCCAGACGGTGAATCTCAGCGCCGCCGCCAACAAATTTCCAGCCGAACTCTCTGGCGGCATGAAGCAGCGGGTGGCGATTGCTCGGGCCCTGGCCATCCGGCCCAAGCTGCTGCTACTCGATGAACCCTTTGGCGCCCTCGACGCCCTCACCCGCGGCAATTTGCAGCAGCAGCTGATGCAGATCTGTCAGGAATCGGGGCTTACCGCCGTGATGGTCACCCACGACGTTGACGAAGCCCTGCTGCTCTCAGATCGGGTCGTGTGCCTGAGCAACGGACCAGCAGCCGGCATCGGCCACATCTTGAAGGTGCCCCTGCCGCGCCCCCGCGACCGGCTCACGGTGATGGACCACCCCGCCTACTACCAGCTACGCGCCGAGCTGATCCACTTCCTGCAGGAGCAGCGCCGGCTCAAGCAACTCGCCGCCACCTCGCGATGACCACCGCTACCTCTAGCCCTGCCTTCCTCGAGTTTCGGGACGTAGGCCAGGTGTTCCAGACTCGGCGCGGGCCATTTGAGGCCCTGCGTGACATCAATCTCCAGGTGCGGCAGGGGGAATTTCTCTGCGTGATCGGCCACTCCGGTTGCGGCAAGAGCACCCTGCTCAACATGGTGTCTGGCTTTCTGCAGCCCAGCCACGGTTCGGTGACGCTGCACGGCAAGCCGATCACAGGGCCCGGCCCCGACCGGATGGTGGTTTTTCAGAACTACTCCCTGCTGCCCTGGCTCACGGTGTGGCAAAACGTGGAGATGGCCGTCAAAGCGGCCCGGCCCGAACTGGCTGCCGAAAGCCGGCGCGAGGTTGTGACTCACCACCTGGAGATGGTGGGCCTGATGGAGGCCCGCGCCAAACGCCCTGGGCAGATTTCGGGGGGCATGCGCCAGCGGGTGGCGATCGCCCGCGCCCTAGCCGTGTCACCAGCGGTGCTGGTGCTGGATGAACCATTCGGTGCCCTTGATGCCATCACCAAGGAGGAGCTCCAAGAAGAGCTGCTGGCGATCTGGCGCGAGCAGAAACCCACCGTGCTGATGATCACCCACGACATTGACGAGGCCCTATTTCTGGCCGATCGGGTCGTGATGATGACCAACGGCCCTGCCGCCGGCATCGGCGAAATCCTCGAGGTGCCCTTTGAGCGGCCCCGTCGCTACGAAGCCATCCAGGACGACCCCCGCTACGGCCAGCTGCGCAACCACGCCCTCGACTTTCTGTATCGCCGCTACGCCCACGACGTGGATTAGGTCAGGCCGGCGTCAGCGCGACCGCCGCTGCCTTGAGCTCCGGCTGCTTCGAAATCGGGCAGCCCAGCTCATGCATCAGTCGATTGGCCTCACAAGCCAGCTCGCCTTGGGAGGCGCCCCAATGCATCGGCAAAAACACGGTGCCGGGCCGAATGCGATCGGTGATTTGCACCTTCACCGACACCGCACCGCGGCGGGAGCGCACATGGGCCCGGGCCCCAGCCACCAAGCCCATCCGAGCCGCATCACTTGGATGCACCTCCAACAGCGGCTCGGGGTGGGCCTTGAGCGTCCGCGCCACATGGGCCGTGCGGGTCATGGTGTGCCAGTGGCCCAGCAGCCGGCCCACGGTGAGCACCAGGGGATAGGAGTCGCAGGGGGGTTCGGCCAGGCCCATGGGCAGATCAGCCCAGAGGCGTGCCTTCCCTGAAGGGGTAGGGAAGGCCAGATCGACATAGAGGCGCGCCTTGCCGCCGCCGGGGGCGGTGCCAGCGGGGAAGGGCCACTGCTGGGGGCCGTGCTCGGCCAGGAGCTCGTGGCTGAGACCGCTGCTGTCGCAGAGCCGGCCGGCCGTGAGTGCCACGAATTCGGCATAAACCTCCGCTGCGGAGGCGTAGCTGAACTGATCGACAAAACCGAGACGCCGGCCCAACTCAGCAAAGATCGCCCAGTCGGCCCGGGCCTCGCCGGGAGGCTGGCGGAAGGCAGAGCAGAGGGTGACGCGGCGCTCGGAGTTCACCATTACGCCAGCCTTCTCGCTCCACTGGGCCGCCGGCAGCACCAGGTGGGCCAAGGCCTCGGTTTCCGTGCCGGCATAGGCCTCGCTCAGCACCACCAGCGGGCAGTTCGCCACCGCCGCCCTCACCCGATCGAGGCTGGGCAGGCTTACTAAGGGATTGGTGGCCGCCACCCACCAAAGGTCGAGCTCGCCGCGCTCCATCGCCTCGATCTGCTGCCACACCGCCAAGCCGGGCTCTGGCGAAATCGAGCCAGCAGCAAAGCCCCAGTGGCTCTCCACCTCGGCCCGGTGCGTTGGATCACTCGCGGCGCGGTAGCCGGGCAACAGCTGGGCCAGGCCACCCACCTCGCGGCCGCCCATGGCATTGGGCTGGCCGGTAAGCGAAAAGGGTCCGGCGCCGGGGCGGCCGATCTGGCCGCTCACCAGGTGCAGGTTGCAGATCCCGGCCACGGTGGCGCTGCCCTCGCGGCTCTGGTTCACCCCCATCGACCAAAGGCTGAGCGCCGCCTGGCTGGCGATCCACCAATCGGCCAGCTGACGCAGGTCGGCCTCGGCGATGCCGCACACCGCCGCCGCCCGCGCCGGCTGCCAGGCCCGCCAGAGGGTCTCCAGCTCGGCGAAACCCTCGGTGTGGGCTGCCACGCAGGCCCGATCCACACCGCCATGCTCAAGCAGCAGGTGGCCCAGGCCGCAGAGCAGGGCCAGGTCGGTGCCGGGGGCGATCGCCAGGTGCAGGTCGGCGGCATCGCTGGTGGCGGTGGCGCGCGGATCCACCACCACCAGACGCGGCCCATTCCCCTTGCGCCGGCGCTTAAGCAGCCGCTGGAACAGCACCGGATGGCACTCAGCCGTGTTGGTGCCGATTAGCAGCACCAGATCGGCCAGATCGAGGTCGTCGTAGCAGCAGGGCGGGCCATCGGAGCCGAAGCTGCGGGCATAGCCGGCCACCGCCGAACTCATGCACAGGCGCGAATTGGCATCGAAGTTATTGCTGCCCAGGGCGCCCTTGAGCAGCTTGTTGGCTGCGTAATAGTCCTCGCTGAGGAACTGACCGGAGCCGTAGATCGCCAGCGCTTGGGGCCCCTTGGTGGCCAGGGTGGCCTCGATGCGCTCCACCAGCAAACCAAAAGCCCGCTCCCAGCTGATCGGCTCAAAGGGCTGGTCGGTGCGCGCTCGCCACAGGGGCGTGGTGAGGCGGTTGTGGTGAAGGGTTTCGCCCACGGTGGCGCCCTTGATGCACACCTGGCCAAGCGACGAGGGATGGTGGCGGTCGCCGCGGGCGGTCCACGGGCCGGCGGACTCAGCGGGAGCCTTCAACTCCAGGCCGCAGCCCACGCCGCAGTAGGGGCACTGGGCTAGGGCAGCTGGACTGGCGGGATCAGTGGCCATGGGGCTATTCGACCAAGCCAAGGCGCCCGATGATGGTGGCAGTTGTTACCGCAGTTCCCCCTGGGCTCCCTCCTAGCCAGCACCTGCTTCCACTTTGAGGCCGACTTCACTGCCGACCTGCGCTGCATTCCGATGGCCGTGCGGCGCAAGCTCGATCTGGCCGGCGTGAAGCTGAAGCTGCAGCACTGGAGCGAGCTGGGCGAGGCCGAGCGCGCTGAGCTGCTGGCCTGGCCCGATGACCCCGCCGCCATCGAGGCGTTACGCCAGCACCTGCAGGCGCGCACCAGCGCTCTCAGCGCCGGCCAGGCCAAGGACCTACCCCGAGCCGACGCTGAGCCCTGGCAGCAGGCCGACCAACTGCCCGAAGTGCTGACTGCCTCCTGCGCCCAGCTGGGTCTAGGAGTGCGGGCCAACGGCTGGGCAGAGCTCAACGAGCTGCAGCGCTTCGCCCTGGTAAAGCTCAGCCACCCGGGCCACGAGCACCGCAACCTGCCGCGGGCCCTAGCGGAGTTTGGGCTGCTGGCTGAAGAGCCCTAAACAGTGGCTCCCTAAGCCTCACCACTTGCGATAGGGCAGGAACTTGCCGTTCATCGTCACCACCACCCGATCACCCTTCGGGTCCTCCTGTTTGGCCACCGTCAGGCTGAAGTCGATCGCCGACATGATCCCATCGCCGAACTGCTCCTGGATCACGTCTTTAAGTGGCAGGCCATAAATCTGGAGAATCTCGTAGAAGCGGTAGAGCAATGGATCGGTGGGGATCACCGGATCGAGGGCCCCCTTCACGGGATAGGTGGTGAGGGCAGCCAGCAGGGCAGGCCGCTCCGGCTCGCTGATCTGCAGGGCCTCAAGCAGCAGCTGAGCCTGATCGGCTGAAGCCGTGGCCTGGCCGTAGAGCAGGCTGGCGGTCCACACCTCATCTTGACCAAGACAGCCGCCAAGGTCGGCGAAGCTGAGTCCGCTGCAGCGCTTGGCGTCGAGCAGGGTCGTGGTGTGGGGAGGCAGAGCCATGGAGGAAGCAGACATGCGGCGGGACCCTACGGATGGGCGCGGGCCTGCCTGGCAGCCGTTGCTACAACTGCCCCTACGAGCCTGCCTGCTCAGCGGTGGCGAGAGCCGGCGCATGGGCCGCGACAAGGCGTTATTGCCCCACCCCGAGGGCGGCACCTGGCTGGAGCGCACGCTGCGACTGCTGGCCCGGCTGGACGCCCCGATCAGCCTGCTGAGCCGCCATGGGGCGCACCTGGAGCTGGCGGAAGAGCTGACCCTCGAGCTGGCCCCGGGCTCGCCGATGACGGCCCTGGCCGAACCGCCGCCCTGGGAGGGGCCACTGCTTGCCCTGCACCGGCTGATGCAGCAACACCCGAACGAGCAGCTGCTGCTCTGCCCGGTGGACATGCCGGATCTCAGCCTGGCCGCCCTGCAAACCCTGCTGGCGGGCGCAGCAACAGGGAGCCCGACCAGGCTCCAACTGGCCCACGACGGTGAGCGGCTGCAACCACTGCTGGGCCTCTATCCGAGCAGCGCCCCGATCCGGGGCCACCTGGCCGCAGCGGTGGGCCGAGGCGAACGGCGCCTGCAGAGCTGGCTGGTGGAGCTGCCTTACCAGGCGGTGCCGCTGGATCCCCGGGCCATCCGCAACGTGAATCGGCCCTGAGCCAAGTCAGTTGGCCTAAGCCAAGTCAGGCGTCCGATTCGCCCAGCGCCTCAACCGCCTGCTGACACCGCTCCAGCTCCGCCTCGACCAGCGCCAGCAGCTCCTGCCGCGGCGCGGGGAGCGGGAAGGGTCCCTCCTCATAGCGGGCCTCCACCGCAAACACCTGCAGCTCAAGCAGCAGGGGATCAAGCTGCTGACCAGCCAGGGCGAACAGATCTTCGAGGTCGTGGACCCGAGGTGGCCGCCGGTCGGCCAGCACAATCCAGGCTTTGAGCAGTTTCTCCACCGCCTGCTGGGCGGTGAAGCCCCAGTCTTCGTCCGGATAGGCAGAGTCAAGGGTCAGCCCCAGGCTGCGCAGATGGCGGCGCACAATCGCCAGAAGCAGCAAGGCGTCTTCAGCGGGCGACATACAGCACCCGGCCCTCACGGGCCACATCGCCGAACACGTGCCAACGGGAGCCACTCAGGCGCTCGGCATCAGCGCTGCCCGCCACCACCAGGTCGAGAGCTACTCCCTGCCGGCCCAGCGCTCGGTTGAAGCGCTTCCAGCAGGCCATCTTTTCGGCCGGCGTGAGCTGGGGCTGGCCCACGATCACCGCCAGATCCAGATCTGAGTCGGGGCGCGCCTCACCCCTGGCCCGCGAACCAAACGCGATCACCGCCTGCACATCGGGTTCGGCGCACAGACGCGCCAAGGCTTCCCCAGACCTCTGGGGATCCAACCCCGGACCCAGCTCAGAAGCCGGATCCAGCGCCAGGGGATGGCGCCAGGGGATGGGGGGCGGCGTGAAACGCTCGGCAGCGGAGGCGACCATGGTGAAACGCTACCGCCAACATCAGCCCGCGAAACCCAGGAGCTTCGCGGCGGCCAGCAGGAGCACCAGGGCCAGGCAACGGCGGATCCAGGCCACCGGCCAGTGGCGGCTGCCGAGCCGGGAACCTGCCGCGCCGGCCAGCAGCACCACCAGCAGCATCCAGCCGAACTGGGCCGGCAGGGCTGGCAGCAGGGAACCAGCGACCCGGCGGGCCAGCAGCAAGCCGGTCAGGCCGCTGAGTGAGTTGCCCAGGATGAATAGCGATGACACCGCCGCCGCCTGGCGGGTGGAAGCCCAGCTGCAACCCAACAGCAGGGGCGTGAGAAACACACCGCCGCCGGTGCCGGTGAGACCGGCGAGCAGCCCCAGTCCAGCGCCGCAGAGCAGCAGCATCCCCAACGACGGCCGGCGGAGGCACTCAGGATCACGGGGCCGGCGGAGGCACTCAGGATCACGGGGCTGGCGGAGAAAGCGCAGGGCCGAGGCCAGCAGCACCAGTGCGACCAACCGCTGAAACCAGAGCGTGGGTAGATCGAGCCAGCCACCCAGAAAGGCCATCGGCAAGCCCGCCAGCAACACCGGCCAGAACAGCCGCCAGCGCAGGTGGCCGGCTCGCCAAAACTGCCAGCTGCCCTGGGCCGCCACAGCGGTGTTCAGGATCAGAGCAAGCGGCTTGATCTGCTCCGCCGGCAGACCGGCCAGGGCCAGCACGGCGATGTAGCCGGAGGCGCCCGCATGGCCCACGGCGGCATAGAGAAAGGCCACCAGGGCCAGGAGCGGCAACAGCCAGAGGGTCACAGCCAGTGGTGCGGATAGGGCAACGCGGCCTTCACCCAGCGGCTGAAGGCCGCGGCGATCAGCACAAGCAGCAGAGAGCCGCTCAGCACAGGGGTGATTACAAACGGCGGTGTGGCCCCCAGCGCCACGCCGAGAAAGGCGAGGCCACCGGCGGGAGGATGCAGGCAGCGCAGCTGCTGGCCCAGCAACACCGTAAGCCCCACCGCTAGAGCGATTACCAGCGGCCCCTGGCCCAGCCAAGCCACCGCCGCCACGCTCACCAGCGCCCCCACCAGATTGCCAAGCACAATGTTGCGAGGCTGGGCCAAAGGGCTTGCGGGGTAGCCAAACAACAGCACCGAGGAGGCTCCCAGCGGCGCCGCCAGCAGCACCATGCCGCTCCAGGCACCAAGCAGGCCCAGCAGGGCGATCGCCAGCAGCGCCCCCAGCCAGGTCACAGATACCTGACGGCGCTGGAAGTGTGGCTGATAGGCCCGGCCGCGCCGCCGCTGCTCCACCAGCCAGCTCTGCAGCATCACCCCACCTGCAGGCGCACCGGGTCGCCCACCGCCAGCGGGCCTGGTTTCACCACACTCAGGCGGATGCCGGCGGTGACCTGGTTGTGGCGGGCGGTGGCACGCAGGATCTCCATCGACTCGGGCAGGGATCCCTGAGCGAGGGTGGTGATCACGCAGCGGGGGCAGCCGCCATCCACGCGCAGCACCAGGTTTTCACCGATCGCCAGGGTGCCGCCCTCCCAGCGCTCCTCCACAAAATCCTGCACCGCGGCGGTGGGTTCGATCAGCAGATTGGGGCGGAAGCGCTCCACGGCGAAATCGAGCTCAGGTTCGAGGCGGCGCAAAGCAGCCAGGGTGGCGGTGCTGATGGCGTGAATCGGGCAGGCATCGAAGAACGTGCCTTGCGGCAACATCAGTTCGTTGGTCACATCCTGGAAAGCCCGCCCCTCCACCTGGGGCCAGTACTGATCAAGGCTGGCCCCCACAGGGGCCTGATCGAGCAGGGTCACGCTGCGGCCCAGCCGCTCCGCCAGCCGCACCACCAGGGCGGGATCGTTGCTGCACAGGCTGGTGGGCTGCACAGCGGCACCGTCTAGGGGGCCGTGCACCTCAACCGGCGGCAGGGGCTCACCGGAGCGGGGCTCCTCCAGATAACGGGCTCTGTAAGCGAGCAGCTCGGCCCAGCGGCGTGGGTTCTTGGCGCTCGCTACACGCTGGGCCTGTGGATCCCAGAGGGCATAAGCACGGTCGCCCACTACGCCACGGCGGTCGACTTCCAGCTGCTGCAGCCGTTCTCCCAGCATCGACTTCACCGGGTAACGCCAAAGCGCCTGCACGTGCCCCACCAGCTCCATCACTCTCTCTTGGGCAAGCGCCACCCTCTGGTTAGTCACTGTCGAGGGAGCCGGGTGCCGCCATGGTGCCGATAGCTACGGATCTGCTGGCCGAGCTCAAAGGCCGCGCAGCAGCACCGGCACCCGCTTGAAGGCCGGCGTGCCGCTCTCGGGATCGCTCACCGCCCGCATCAGCACGTTGGCCTCCGGATAAAACATCAAAGCCGCGCCGCGGCGCACCCAGCCTGGGATCAGCTCGATCCCGTCGAGCTGGCCCGCTTCACCCTGCACGGTCACCCGCTGGTGGGCCCGCAGGCCACAGGCAGCCAGATCCTCCGGGTTGACCAGGATCGTCTGGCGGTGCGGCATGCCCCGATAGCTGTCGCCCTGCTTGTAGACCACCGTCTTGTGCTGGCCGTAACTGCGGGCGGTGATCAGGTTCAACACCAGGCTCTGCTCGCCGGCGGCCAGGCCGCCGAAGTGATCCGCATCCGGCAATCCGAGCTCGGGCAGCGGCGTCACCGCCAGCTTGGCCCGGCCAGTGGCGGTGGCGAAACGGGGGCCCTGGAACACCCGGCCGGCCACCTCGAATTCCTTCTTGCTGGCGTCGATCTCGGCGATGGCGGCGTAACCGGGCACGGTGCGGGCGATCAGCTCGCGCACATACGCGGGATCCTGTCAGCCGCCGCCAGTCGATCGGCTCACTGCCGTGCAGGCGGTGGGCCAGCTCGGCCAGGAGTTGAACCGCACCCAGTTGTTGCCCGATTCCACCGTGGTGCGGTGGGGCGTCTCGAAGCGATTGAACACCGGCAGCAGCAGGGTCTGGCGCGCCGCCAGGCCGTGGAAGTGGCCGGTGTTGGGCTTGGTGGCAGGGAACCGACGGCGCCGGCAGCGGCCGCATCGATCAGGGCGCGGGTGTTGTAGCCCCGGGTGGGGCTGAGGGGCCGGCCGAGCAGCTGCTCCAGGGCAAGCCGCATCGGCTCGCGCAGGTGCACCGTCACCCCCATCGAGCCGAAGCCCTGCACGTTGGAGTGGCCGCGGATCGGCATCGTGCCCGCCCCCGGCCGGGCCACGTTGCCCGTAAGCACGGCCGTGTTGGCGATCGCCTGCACGTTGGCGGTGCCGTTGGCGTGGTGGGTGATGCCCATCGCCCAGGCGAACACCACCGCCTTGCACGCAGCCAACCGGGCAGCGGTGTGCTCCAGCTCCTCGCGGCTGAGGCCGCAACAGCCCGTGATCGCCTCCCAGCTGGTGGTCTCAATCTGCTCAATCAGGGCCTGCCAACCATCGGCATGGGCCTTCACGAAGTCGAGGGCGATGGCGCCACGCTGCAGGAACAGGGAGGCAAGCTCACTGCCGCCGCCAAGCATCGAGCGGATCGGGAAGGCGGGCGAGCCGAACTTGAGCAGCCCCGCCTCCAGCACCGGATTGATCACGATCACCGTGCAGCGGGTGGTTGGCCGGCGCATTGGAGCCCACCAACACCACGCCATCGGCGTGCTGCAGCAGGTAGGCGGCCTCATTGGAGGAGCGCCCGGAGCTGTACGACGCCACCCGCTCGGTAACTGGCCTTGCGAAGGCCTCGGCCGTGAGGGCATGCACCCATTCGGCGGAGCTGAGCTGCTGCAGCTCGGCCAGGCTGCGACCGGCAAACACCTCCACTGGCACCGCCGACTGCAGTTCCGCTCCGATCGCCTCCACACTCTTGAGGCAGCGCTGCAGGGGCTCGTCCAGTTCGTCGCGAAAGCCGCCGTTCTGGCCGCCCGTGCCCCAGGCGCATCACAGGCAAGCGCT
The DNA here is from genome assembly GCA_025128025.1 of Synechococcus sp. CS-1330. GTDB lineage: Bacteria > Cyanobacteriota > Cyanobacteriia > PCC-6307 > Cyanobiaceae > Cyanobium_A. The sequence goes on along the minus strand of JAHLYR010000047.1, from coordinate 1,329 downwards.
TTTGTGGTTGAGGGTCTGCCATAGACGCAACCCCGTGGGTGAAAGGGTGGCGCGGGCTCAGCCCTCGATCAGGGGCCAGCCGCCCCCACTGGCGGCATCTTCTGGAGCCGGTGGCTGGGTTGGTGCCGCCGGTCCAGATAGCTCAGGCGCCATGGCTACTACTGCCTGCGTTTGTCAAACCCTAGGGGTATGGCAAAGCAGCTGCATCTGAATAGGCCCATGCAGTGCCAGGGGCCCCATAGTTGTGGTTGGTTGAAATTGGAAACTCAAGGAAGACTGGAATATGGGATCGAAACAAGCCTGGAGGGTGAGTACGCGCCCAGCTATAGCCTTGATCTTAGTTGGCGGCAATCTGCTCATAGCGGCGCTTGCCCTGTATTGGCCGGTTGACCCCCATCGCTACGCAGCTCGCCCTAATCCGGCCAAAAATTACAGGGAGGCTGAGCAAAGAATTCAAGCCATTCAGGCAAATGAAAATGGCCATCTTAATCCACTCTGCCAAACGAAGCTCCTCTCGCATGGCACGAAGGCCAAGCGAGTCATCGTACTGGTGCACGGGTATACCAATTGCCCTCAACAGTTTGCAGAACTGGGGGATTTGTTTCACCGAAATGAGCACAATGTTCTTATCGCACCTCTGCCCTACAATGGTCTTGCGGACCGCATGACAGAAGCCCAGGCTCGGATAACCGCCAAGCAGCTGGCAAGCTACGGAGACCAGGTAGTGGACATTGCCCAGGGATTAGGGGATCGCGTTACCGTAATGGGCTTCTCGGCAGGCGGCGTTGTCACTGGATGGGCGGCGCAGAATCGCAAAGATGTTCACCTCGCTGTCCTGATTTCGCCAAGCTTCGGCTTCGTCCAGGTGCCCCGCGCATTCACATTGCAGACAATGAGAATCTTCTCACTTCTGCCCAACGCCTTTGTCTGGTGGGATTCAACCCTTAAAGAAGAACTGGGCCCGCCCTACGCCTACCCCCGCTTCTCAACCCATGCCGTAACGCAGATATTGCAGCTGGGCTTCGGTTTGCAGTCCCAGGCCCGCATCTCCAGACCCCGGGCAAAGAGCATTCAGGTAGTGACTAACGCCAGCGATAACGTAGTGAGCTTACCCCTTATTAAGCAAGTCGCAGGGCTATGGCAGAAACAGGCCGGCAGCCAAGTGCATACCTATCAGTTTCCAGCAGAACTAGGGAATCTCTGGACAAACGGGGCTTGAGCGGAGGCAGTGAGCAGGAAAGAGTGCCTTTGACCGAGAATTGCCTCTGAGGCCATTTTCTGAGGACTTTTGGTCTCATGTTCAGCCACTTTGGGCTGGTTTTTTAGGCT
>JAHLYR010000046.1 GCA_025128025.1 Synechococcus sp. CS-1330 | reverse complement strand
CTCCCGTTTGGTCTGCTTCTTGGCTGTGGTGAGCTCGTAATCAGAGAAGCCAAGCTGCTTGCCGCCCATCAACCCAGTCCTGGCCTGCGATCACAGGGTTATTGTCCCGCAAACGGCCTCGGTTTTCCAGAGTCTCCTTAAGGGGCGCACATCGGATCGCTAACGATCGGCAGTGAAAAGCATGAACTCCGGAAGGTATAAAGAAATTGTGCGGTTGCCAAAACAGGTTGAATTGTGGGGCTATAGTCGAAAAACTAAGTAATTCGCAAGCTTTGGACTGCACTATCTTTGATCTCGATGGTGATATCTTTGTTCGCTTGCACACTTCGCTGAAAAATGATTCCGGAGATTCTGCGGAGGGAACGCTCCTTGATCGTCAGAGTGCTCCTTATCAGGCTTTAATCGGCGGTCGTTGTCATGTGGGGCAAGTCAGCTTGTTTGGCAAGGATGTTGATGCTTGCTATTCTCCCCTGCTGAACTCGACTGGTGAGGTTACTGGAGCTATTTTTGTCTGTTTGGATGAAGGTGTCGATGTAAATCTGATCCGGAAAATGACCGACTGAGTATCAGCGAGAGGCTTCCGGCTCCCCAAGTAAGCCACGGCCGGTCGGCTCAGGGGCGGCAATCATCCCGCCGGCGGCGTGATAGCTGCTGCGCACCAGTGGCCCACTGCGCACCTGCTCAAACCCCAGCTCCCTGGCGATCTCGCCCAGCTGCTCAAATTCTTCTGGAGTCCAGTAGCGAGCCACCGGAATGTGGGCAAGGGATGGGCGCAGGTACTGGCCCAGGGTCAGGCGCTGGCAATCGACTGATCGCAGATCGCCCATCGTCTGCAGCACCTCGGCTTCGGTTTCGCCCAGCCCCAGCATCAGCCCACTCTTGGTGGGGATGGCGGGCGCCAGTTCGCGGGAAGCGGCTAGCAGGGCCAGGGATCGGCGGTAGGTGGCGCCCCGGCGCACCTCCCCCTGAAGGCGTTCCACGGTTTCGAGGTTGTGGTTGAAGCAGGCGGGCTGCGCCGCCAGCACTGCGGCCAGCCGGTGCCGTTGGCCGGCCAACCCCTCCTGTTCGTCGCTCTGGCCGCCCCAGAAGTCTGGGGTGAGCACTTCAATGCCCACGCCGGGTGTGCGCTGGCGGATCGCGGCCATTGCGGTGGTGAATAGGTGGGCGCCGTGGTCGGCTAGGTCGTCGCGAGCGACGGCCGTGAGCACCACGTAGCTGAGCTGGAGCGCGGCAACTGCCTCGGCCACCCGCTCGGCCTCGCCTGCATCTAGGGGCTGGGGTGCCTGGCCCTTCTCCACCTGACAGAAGGCGCAGCTGCGGGTGCAGATCGGGCCTCCCAGCAAAAAGGTGGCGGTGCCAGCGGCGTAGCACTCGGCTCGGTTGGGGCAGCGCCCCTCCTCGCAAATGGTGTGCAGCCTTTGCTGCTTCACCAGCCCCTGCACGTTTTCCAGGGCTGAGGCATTGCCCACCGGACGCCGCAGCCACTCGGGCAGCCGTTCGGTCGGGGCGATGTTGCTGTAGCGGGACTTACTGGTCATGGCAGGGCCACCTTTGTGCTTACTCCATTTGGCGTCTGCCTTCAAAGGCCCGGGCCAGGGTTACCTCGTCGGCGTATTCCAGCTCGCTGCCGACGGGCAAGCCGTAGGCGATGCGACTCACGGTGGTGAATGGTTTGAGTAGCCGGGCCAAATAGAGGCTGGTGGTATCCCCTTCCACACTCGGAGTCAGCGCCAGGATCACTTCAGTGATGGACTCCTTGTCGACCCGGTGCACCAGGGGCTGGATCTGCAGCAGCTCGGGGCCGATGCCATCCATTGGTGAGATCAATCCGCAGAGCACGTGGTAATGCCCCTTGAACTCCCGGGTGCGCTCCATCGCCAGCAGGTCGCGGGAATCGGCCACAACACAAAGCTGGCCGTTGCCGCGCTCCTCGTTGCGGCAGATCTCACAGATCGGCTCGGCCGAGAGGTGGAAGCAGCACTTGCACTGGCCCACCTGGCTGCGGGCCGCCAGCAGGGCGTCGGCGAAGTTGCGGACCTGCTCTTCAGGCTGGCGCAACAGGTGTAGAGCCAGCCGCTGGGCCGTGCGCGGGCCAATGCCAGGTAAGCGCTCGAACTGGTCGATCAGCCTGGCCAGGGGGCGGGTAAAGCCGCTCAGCAGTCCGCCGCAATTGCTCAGAACTTAGGCAGCCAGCTCGATCAGCTGGGATTGGGGGCACCGCTATCGAGGCTGGCCCTATCAACTTGTGCATCATCAAGATGTGCGCCTTCCATTTGGGCCCCTTCCAGTTGGGCCCCCTCAAGATCGGCACCTACAAGGATCGCGCCACGCAAGTCGGCATCGCGGAGATCAGTGCCGCGCAGGTTGGCTCCGCTCAGATCGGTGCCGGCCAGGTTGGCTCCACGCAGCACGCTCCCTTCCAGGTTGACGTTGTGCCAGTGGCCGTTGGCAGCCTGCAGATTGCGTAGGTCAAAGCCCGCTAGCTGCTGGCCGTCGATTGGAAGCCCGGCACTGTTGAGGATCTCTAGAGCGGTAATGCGCCCCACCAGCCATTTGACGCCGGAGGCATTGCAGTTCATCAGCAGCTCGTAGGCCTCGATGTTGTCGCGCTGCCGCCGTTTTTGAGCCTCCAGCACATAGAGGAAGGCGGCCGTCACGATGCTCAGCGATTCCACATTGCCGACGCTGATCAGAGCCTCCGTATCCCGCCAAAGGCAACCCTTGACCCAGCGGTTGTTGCGGCAGGTGGCGTAGCTGTTCACCACCATCAGCAGCGCCATGGCCGCTGCACCCGATAGCGCTAGTCGGAACAGAAAGGAGCCGTCCAGCAGGCGGAAGAAGCGGGAGTCGTGACGACGCTGCTGCCGGTCCACCCAGGTGGATTGGCGTGGCATGGGGAGACTGGAGATCAGGAGCCCATGCTGACGCCTGGGGGCTCGGCTGCCTAGCAGAATGGCGCCACGCAACGCGCCTTGAGCCATGGCTGTCTTTTGCAATCGGGCTGTCCTACGCGCATTTATGCCGCGTCTTGTTGGCTTGGTGCTGGCGGGGCTGCTGGTTGCTTGCAGTGCTGGGGCAGCCGGGCTCAATGGCTTCCAGAGTCCCGATGGGCGCTATGCATTCCTCTATCCCACCGGCTGGACGCGGGTGCAGGTGAGTGGCGGCCCCCAGGTCGTGTTTCACGATTTGATCAACAGCGATGAAACCCTCAGCCTGGTGATCTCGGAGGTGAACCCCACCAACGACTTGGAAAAACTCGGCAGCGCCGTGGCGGTTGGCGAGCAGCTGCGCCGCACCGTGATTGCCCCTGAGGGCAGTGGCCGCCAGGCCGAGCTGGTGGAAGCGTCGGAGCGGCAGGAAGGCCCCCGCACCTTCTACGACCTGGAATACGCCGTGCACCTCGACGACCGCGACCGCCACGAGCTGGCCACCGTGGTGCTTGATCGCGGCAGGCTTTACACCTTTGCGGCTAGCACCAACGAAATTCGTTGGGCCAAGGTGAAGGACATGTTCCGCCAGGTTGTCACCTCCTTCACCCTGCTGGTGTGACGGCTTCGGCCCCCGCCGATGTGGTGATCGTTGGCGCTGGGGTAGCTGGTGCTCTGTTGGCCTTGGCGTTGCGGGAGCTGGGGGCGTCGGTGACGGTCGTCGCTGCCCCCGCCAGCAATGGGCTTTGCTCCGCTACCGAGCTCAGCTATGGCGCTCTGCCGGGATGGCCCCTGGCCCCAACCCCTTTAGCTCGCTTGGCGGCCGGAGCCTCTAAGCGCTGGCGGTTTCTGCAACAACGCCATGGTGATTTGGGCTGGCGGCCCTGCCGCTTGCGTTTGCACGGGGCTGCCGCCGGTTGGCGACCCCTTAGTGCCTGGTGGCCGCTGCCCTTCGCCAAGGTGGATTCCGCAGTCTTGGCGGCGCGCTTGCCGCTGGCGCTGGCGGCGGCCGGAGTGAGGTGCAAAACGGGCCGGGTGGAGCGCTTGGAGCCGCAGGCTGGGGCAGGCTGGGAATTGACCCTCAGTGATGGCTCCAGCCTGCCGGCCGCCCAGCTGGTGCTGGCGGCGGGCGCCCAGTGCCGCCAGCTCTGGCCGCTCCTGCCCCAGCGCTTGCGCAGCAGCTGGGCGGCGGCGCTGGAGCTGGCCTCCTTTCCGGCGCCGCTGGGCCAGGCCGCTGCCTGGCTGCCGGTCAGCTTTGGGCGGGTCGCTCTGGAGCGGCGCGCCGCTGGCCTGAGCCAGCCGGAGTGGCTGGTGGATGGTGGGTTGGTGCCCCGGGCAGAAGGGGCCCTGCTTGGCCAGCACACGCTGGTGCGACCGGGACTGGAGCTGGGCCCAGCGCCGCCGCCTCTGGAGGTGGAACAGCAACTGCGCCAAGAGCTTGCGGCGCAAGCCTGGGGGGAGCCGCTGGCGGCGCTGCCTGGTTGCCTGCGCCAGGCGGCCGTGGCCTTTTGTAGTGAGGGCTTGCCCCTGGTGGGTCCGCTGGCAGAGGCGCGTGGGTTGTGGATGTTCACCGGTTTTAGTGCGGGCTTTAGCCAGGTGCCGGTGTTGGCGCCCCTGCTGGCCCAGGTCCTGGTGTCAGGGGGAGCGCAGGCGGAAGCGGCAACGCGGCGCCTGCAGCAGCTGGGCCTGAGAGGTGCTGTTTAATCCTGCAAACTGGGTGCCATGACTCAGGCCAGCCCCACCGCAGCAGCGCCCAAGCCCAGTGGACCCCTGCAGCGGTTGCAGGCCCGCTGGCAGGGGCTGAGCGATCACAACCAGGTGGGCGTAAGCCTGGCGGGGGTGGGCGGTGTGTTGGTGCTCTGGGCCCTGTTCTGGCCCGTGCCCACCGAGGTGGAAGGCATGGGCGTGCTGATCTACCCCAACAACGCCGGCATCCTCAACGCCCGTGCCGGCGGCCAGGTGCGGGAGGTGTTTGTGAAGGAGGGTGAGTCGGTGGCGCGCGGTCAGGTGCTGATGCAGCTGTATTTGCCCGTGTTGGAGCGCCAGCTCGACCAGCAGCGCGGCAACCTGCGTCAGTTGGAGCGGCACAACGCCCAGCTCGATCAGCGCGATGCCTTGCGGCTCCTCACCGAGAAGCGGGCCCTGGATACATCTCTGGCCAAGTATTCCGAAGATCGCCGCCGCTACGGCGAACTGCAGTCGAAATACTCCAGCAAATTGCGCAACCTCGATTGGCTGGCCCAGCGGGAGGTGGTGGCGCCGCTGTCTTCCGAGGTGGTGTCGGCTGAGCAGGGGCTCACCAGCACCAGCGTCAATCTCGATGACGTCAAGATCAACGAGAAGAATGTGGTGACCAACTACCAGCAGGTGAAGCTCGGCATCGAAACCCAGGCCCTGCAGCGCCGCTATCAGATCGACGATCTCAAGCGTGAGATCCAGGTGACCGAAGCCAAGATCAGCTACGACGGCAAGGTTCATGCCGATCGGGACGGCACGGTGTTGGATCTGCAGGTGATCTCTGGCCAGACCGTGGGCACCGGCCAGCGGCTGGGCACGATTGGCCGGCCTGAGCAACCCAGCGCCAAAGACCGCCCGCTGCGGGTGGTGGCTTATTTCGCGCCCGCCGATGCCCGCCGCCTGCCCCTGGGGCTGCCGGTGGAGGTGGTGCCGCAGTGGAACCAGCGCGGCCGCTTCGGCGGCATCGTGGGCAAGGTGACGCAGGTGCTGACCCTGCCCGCCACCGCAGACGACATCTCCACCACCACCGGCAACGCCCAGCTGGCCCAGGAACTCACCAAGAACGGCCCGGTGATGCGCAGCGAAATCGAGCTGGAGCGAGATCCCTCCAGCGTGGATGGCTACCGCTGGACCCTCTCGGGGGGCAGCGGAGTGTTCCCGATCCGCGACGGCCTCACGGTGTCCACCCACGCCTATGTGGAGTGGCGCTCGCCGATCAGCTACGTGATTCCAGGCCTGCGCTCCCTCACCGGCGGCTTCCGCACCCCCTGGATCAATCAACGCTGGAACCTTCCTTTCCTCCGTCAGCCCACCACCAACCCAGGAGCTGCCCTGTGAAGTTCTCGTCTCTGTCACGGATCCGCAACCCCCTGCTACGCCAGGAATTTCCCTGGCTAGTGAGCGAGGTGGTGCTGTTGGTGATCCTGCTCAATGCCAACCCGCCGGAGCTGTGGTTCTGGCTGGTGGTGTTGGTGGTGGTGCTCCTTTATCGCGTGGAGCGCTGGTGGTCTTCGCGCCCAAACGCCTGAGGTCTCAGGGTTGGCTCGTGGCGCTGCTGCTGAGCTGCAGCTGTAGTTGTGGCTGGAGGATTGGCTGGTTGGTATCGCGTGGCATCGGCAGCAGTTCCCGCAGCAACTGGGCGTAGGTGATGTTCACTGCCACCGTGGCGTTGAGCCGCTGCACCAGCGAGTTGATCAGCCGCTCCTGGGTGATTGAGAGGTCGATTTCGCTGGACAGACCGGAGAGGTAGCGCAGCCGTACATCGCGGAAGCCTTCCAGGGCTGCGGCTACCCCGCGGCGGGCGGAGCTGAGCTTGGCCAGGCTGGCTTCGTGGTTGAAGAAGGCTCGCTCCAGCCGCAGCCGGATGTCGTTGCGGGTGGCGGCGTACTGCTGGGCCGTCGCCGCTTCCCGCTTGGCCAGTGCCCTGGCCTGGCCCGCGGTGGTGCCCGCATCGAACAGCAGCCAGGTGAAGGTGAGTCCCACCGACCAGTCCCAGCCGTTGGTGGTGCTCAGGGGCAGGGCCGTAGAGCCGCAGCAGCCGCCGCTCGAGAGGTCGAAGTTGCCCAGGCTGGTTTGGGAGCTGCTGCCGCCGGCGCTGGCAAACAGCGACAACCGCGGCAGCAGCCCGGCAGCGGTGGCCTGGCTTTGCTGGGCCAGGGCCGTTCGGGTGGCCAGAATGGCTTCCAATTCGGGGTTGCCGCGATAGGCCGCCAGCAGGCTGGATTCGAGATCGAGCGGCCAGCGGGGCTGCACCACTATTGGGTCGCTGGGAGTGGGGGTCACGTTGGCTGGCAGGTTGAGCAGTACCGCCAGCTGCCGCCGCGCCACCGCCCGGTCGGCCAGGGACTGGATCAGGGTTTCTTCATCGGCGGCCTGGATGGCGCGGCGGCGCAACACATCTAGCCGGGGCACTAGGCCCGCCTGTTTGAGATCGAGGGTGTCTTGCAGGATCAGCAAGTCGTTGCGCAGGTTCGCGTCGTAGACCCGCACCAGTTGCTCGCTCTGCTGGAGCTGGTAGTAGGCCTCGCTCACCTGCAGCTGCAGGGAGCGCAGTTGGTTGGCGTAGGTGTTGCGCTGCTTTTCCAGGCTGGCCCGCGTCGCCCTAACCGCGGGTGTGCGTGCGAAGTCGAGCAGGGCGTAGTTGACCTGCAGGCCCCCTTCGATGGTCCTTGTGCCCGAGGTTGCTTCGAAGCTGCCGCCGTCGGGCACATAAAAAGCACCGGCCGTCGGGCCCGATGGGCTGAGTAGGCCGTTAGGGGCGAACTGGGGCCCAAAGCCCAGGTTGTCGTTGGGCTTGTTGGAGGTGGTGGTGCTGCGGTTGCCCTCGTAGCCGCCGGCGGCAAAGGCGCTGATCGTGGGCCAGTAGGTGCCCATCGCCGCCTGGACGCTGGCCAGGGCTGCGGCCACCTGCTCGCGCTGGGCTTGGAGGCTGGCGCTATTGGCGAAGCCGATGGCCACCGCCAGCTCCAGGCTGAGGCTGGCGATGCTGCCCGCCTGGAGCTGCTGGGGGGTGGGCAGATCCAGGGGAGGGCCCGCTTCGCTCTGCTGGGGCTGGATCGGTCCCTGGGCCGGTTGGTTGGCCCTGATCAGTGTGGCGGGCAGCTCCGGGGTGGTGAGGGTGTTGAGCTCCGAAGGCTCGGGCTCGGTGGGGAGCAGCTGGTCGAGTGCCCGCAGCTCCGCATCCAGGCGCTGCCAGCTGCGCTCAACCAGCGCGGTGGACTGGGCTGGGGCCCCGTGGGCCGGAATGATCCCGAGCAGCACCAGGGTCAGGGCGCGGATGCTGATTGCCACGGTGGTCCCAATCAGCCCCGGATTTAGGGCATTTTGCTGAATGGGACGCTCTCTGAAGACTGCGGGTGTTCACTCTGGCGGACGGCAGTTCATGGCACTGCCGTTCAGGGCACCTCAGCCCAAGCGGCCTCGAAGCCTCGGGTCGCTTCGACCAGTTGGTGGCATGTGATCGCCCGGCGTCCACCGCTGCTGCCCAGCAACACCGCTGTGGCAAGCGGATCCCGAAAGGCTGACGTTTCAGCCTGCTCCAGCCGCTCCAGGTCCGGACCGGCGGCGGCATTGGCCCCAAGCGGTGGGGCGCTGGGCCAGTGCTGGGCCCAGCCATCGAGCTGGTCGGCTAGGTCTTGGAGGAGAGAGTGTTCCGCTTCCATAAGGGCTTTCAGGCCGGGACTGGTCAACGGCATCACCGGCAGGCGCAGCATGGTTCGGTAATGGCTGATCACGGCGCTGAGCCATTGCTCCTGCAGGTCCCAGAGGCGCTGCATCCTTTCTCCCATACGGTCCGGGCCCAGCTCCTGGCTGGCCTCCTGGCGCTGGTTCTGGAGTTGGATGGTGGCATCAACCAGCTGGTTGCGCCGCTGTAGACGGGCGCTGGCCGCCAGTTCCCGCTCCTCCAGCAAAAGGCTGGCTCGTTCCCGCAGCAGGGTGGCGATCTCGCTGAACAGTCGCTGGGAGTGTTCCTGGTGCTGCTCCAGGGCCCTGCTGGGCCAGATTTGGCTCACCGCCAGCCACGCGGCCAACACGCCGATCAGGGTCACCACCAGGCGGGTGGGAATCCAGCTGGCCAGATTGGTGTGGTGAACTGTCCAGCCCATGGATACGACTAGCCCGGCCACTTTGTAACCGGAACGCAGGCCGAGGGATCCTCCGAAGATCCGTGTCAGGGCAAGGGCTACCGCCACCCCCAGGGGCAGGGGCAGGGCCTGGCCCATGGTGTTGAACCCGATCGCCACGATCACTCCTCCAAGCAGGGTGCCCAGCACCCGCTGGGTGCCAAGCAAGCGGGTGGCGCCCACGGTGCCTCCAAGGGCCGCCCCCACAGCCAACGGGGCGTAGAACGCATCGGGGAGGCCCAGCACGATCACGAATCCAGCTGAGAGCCCGGCGGTTAGGGCTAGCCGCAGGTCGGTTCGCGTGATCAGGGGAGGAGCTTTCATGGCCGGACCCCATCTCCTCTGCTGGCCAGGGCCAGGCTCTGGGCACTGCGGGTGAGCCGTTGCAACTCATCGTCGAGGGCCAGCAACAACAAGGGGGGAAGCCCCTGCGCCAGGGCGAGGTCCTGCAGGCGTTTCCGTTCCGGCAGGCCCAGCACCTCGGGCGCCGGGCTTGGGCCGAGCAGTGCCGGCAGCCGCTCCAGCCACGGTGTCGCGGACGAGGCCAGGGCCCCCGGGGGTAACAGCTGCCCTAGACGCTGCAGCTGCAGGCTGTGGTGGTTGATGCGCTCCCAGAGCAGGCTGCGCTGGCGCCAGTGCTGCCGCTGGGCTGCGCCGCGTGGGTTGCTGCGCAACTCATCGTTCACCAGCTGGTTGAGTTGCTGGCAGAGGCGACTGCCCACGATCGGCAGACTGGCTCGCCCGTCGCCGGCTGCTGGATCTTTGAGCTGGCGGCGGATCGCCTCCAGGCGTTGGCCCAGCAAACTCCGCAGCTGCCGGTCCAGTTGGCCCATCTCCGCGAGCCGGTTGATGGGCCAGAACAGGGCATTCACCAGCAGGGTGGCCGCCACCCCCACCAGGGTGTCGGCGGTGCGGTTGAGCACATAGATCCAGTTGAGCTCGGCGTAATCGGCCACCAGAAACAGCATCGAGCACATCACGATTCCGGTGGCCAGGCCGGCCTGCCAGCGCATCAGCCGCAGCAGGGGCACCACCACCAGCAACGACACCGTCAGCCCCACCCAGCCACTTAGGAGGGTGTGTACCAGAAAACTGACGATGCCAGCGCCGATCGTGCCCAGCACCCTGCCCCGGGCCGCGGCCATGACTCGGGTGTCGGTCTCGTCCATGCACATCACCACCGCCAATAGCGGATACCAGACGAAGCGCACGTCGCGGAAGCTGATTGCCCAGGCGCCGGCGAGGGCGGCGGCTAGAGCGATTTTGAGGGCGGCGCGCAGGGCGGGGTTGCTCAGCACGCGGGACAGGGATCACAGCCTTGCGTTGATTCTGGCGTTCACGTCCAGTGCGATCGATGATGGGGTGGTTGGATCCGGATCATTGCCTTTCACCCTTGATTTGCAGATCCTGCTGCGCCTAGGGCTGGCGGTGCTGTGTGGATTGGCTGTGGGTATCAACCGCGCCCACCATGGCAATACCAGCCATCCCAATCGCCTGCGGGTGCATGTGTTGGTGGGTCTTAGTGCCTGTCTGATGGTGCTTGCGGCCGGTGACGACCCCCAAGCCCGCAGCCGGGTGATTCAGGGGGTTGCCACCGGAATTGGCTTCCTGGGGGCGGGCGAGATCCTGGTGCCCCCTGCTGCTGACAAGAGGGGCATGCCAGAGGTGCGCGGACTAACCAGTGCGGCTTCGATCTGGTTTACGGCTGCCCTCGGAGTCACGGTGGCGGCTTCCACGCCGCTGCTGGCAGGCGTGGCCCTGGTTCTGGCCCTGATCACCCTCTCCCAGCGCAGCAACGGCGGGCCTCCCCCGGTTGTTGATCCTGAGCTGGATCAGAAGAGGAAGCGATAGCGGCCATCGCCGCTGCTTTCAGTTTCGTTGGATCCCTCCAGCACCGGCTGGGGCCATTCCGCATCCCAGTAGCTGATGTCGTTTTGGTAGAAGGGCCGCCCGCCTAGGCGCTTTGTCTCCAGCTGGGTCGAACCCATGGCAGTGATCAGCCCACCCAGCTCCATGGGGCCCAGATCGGTTTTCAGATCCTTACCGGCTGCAGCCAGCAGGATCGGCAGACGCACTAGATGCTCTGGTCTCGTGAGCTTGCGAAACAGGGCCTGTAGGGCCAGTTGCTGGCGCTCAAGCCGGCCGATGTCGCCCATCTCATCGTGGCGAAAGCGCAGAAAGCCTTCTAGGTCTTGACCTTTGAGATTTTGCAGGCCGGGTTGCAGGTCGATGTAGAGGCCCTGGGTGTTGTCGGTGTAGGCCATGCGTTTCGGCACATTCACCTCGATGCCACCGAGGGCATCGGCCATGCGCCTGATTGCCGACAGGTTCACCACCACGTGGTGAGTGATCGGCCGGCCCAACTTGCGGGCCAGCTCCCGTTTGAGCAGATCGGTGCCCCCGAGGCTAAAGAGGGCGTTGATTTTGTGGGGACCGTAACCCTCGGCCTCGATGTAGGTGTCCCGAGGTATCTGGGTGATCCGGGTGATGCCGCCATCCACCCGCAGGCTGGCGATTACATCGGTGTTGCCACCGCCTACATCGGTGCCGAGCAGCAGGATGTCCTGATTGGTGATGCCGCTCCAGGCCGCGAACGGATTGGTGATGGCGTTACTTGCTCCAGAGGCGTTATCGCTGAGCAGTTCGGACAGGGGTCCCGCCAGCAGAAGGCCTCCGCCGAGGCCGACCCCGATCGCCAGGAGCACGGCACCGCGTTTACTCCGCTTGCGGGGCCGCTTGGCCGGAGGGGTTCTCATCCCCTAAAAGCTATTGCACCAAGCGAACCCCTCATAAATAGGGGCTTGCCCCTGCCCAGAGCTGCGCAAAAAATAACCCCGCCGTGGAGCTCCTTTGCAGTAAATGCTGATGGGTTGGTTTTACCAGCGGTTGCCGCCACCACCGCCATATCCACCACCACCGCCACCACGATTGCCACCGCCACCGCCGTAGCCCCCACGGCCACCACCGCCACCGCCGCCACCTTCACGGGGAGTGGCTTTGTTGACACGAATCATGCGCCCCATCCATTCGACGTCCTGAAGGTCGTCAATGGCCTTTTGTTCGGCCGCATCGTCGGCTAGCTCGACAAAGGCGAAGCCGCGCTTGCGACCGGTTTCTCGGTCAAGGGGCAGGCTGCACTGGCGCACCTCTCCGTATTGGCCGAAGAGATCGAGCAAGTCTTCGCGTTCAGCTTGGAACGAAAGATTGCCAACGTAAATAGTCATTAATGGAGCAAATCCTGGAACTGATTCGGTCGAAGCTGCGGTTCTTAGTGGTCCTAGTGGGAACTAGGGGTACCAAAAGAGAGGCCGTAACCTTTGAATCACGGTCAATGATACCGGGTGGTCTGGCCCCCAGCTAGCACTCGCGGGGCGTTTCATGAAGAACCGTAAATCGGTTCTGAAGAGACTCTGAGGTTCAACTGGTGATCCCGGATGTTGTCCCAATGTCAGCAAACTCTGATCAAAGCAGGCCCATGATCACAGCACCTGTGCCCTGGAGCCTCGCCTGGCGTGCGGATGGCGAACTTGCCACCCAGGATCGTTTTGACCTACTGCAGAGTCTGGTTGCTTGCGAAAATGCAGAAGTTCAATCGACGTTGATAGCAGCCGTGGAACGGCTCTCGATTGCTGATTTGACCAGCCTGAGTGTTGGAGGCGTGACCAGTCTTTGCGCCTGAGAGCTAGGTGGTGGGCTTGCTCACGGAGCGCTGGTCCAGGTTCCTCCCGCAGGCGTCATGGGCGTCCTCCACGTCGCTGCCCGTTGCAACTCGCTCACCGACGCAGGCGCAGGTGCGGTCGAGTTGGGCAGCGGGGGCAACTTTGCCCTCCCTTTGTAGGTCGGCCTGATATGCCGACAGGCAGAAGGCTTTCACTACCTCGGCAACGCTGATAGAGCGGCTGGCTGGAACCATTGACACATGCCCTAGGCAAAGCAGTCCGATTAGGACCGGGCGCAGGGGGCTGGGGTTCATGTAATAAAAGGGCTCCAGCCCAAGGCGTTCACCCCTGGAACCTGGAAAGCTGCAGGGGTTTGTTCATTACCCGAAGTTGGCGCAGACCCTGGAAAACATCCTCGGGCATGCCCTTGGGTAGGTCCACGGTGCTGTGGGTGTCGAAAATCTGGATACGGCCGATGGATCGCCCGTTCAGACCGGCCTCATTGGCAATGGCACCCACGATGTTGCCGGGCTTGATGCGGTCGCGCCAGCCCAGTTCCACCCGGAAGCGCTCCATGTGATCTTCTGGCGGACCCACGGGGCGTTCGCCCCTGGGAGCTCCCCGGCCCAGATCACGGCCAACCTCGCGACCCACTTCCCTGCCCCTTCCCCGATCCCGGCCGAAGTCGCGACCGCCATCCCTACCACCATCGCGTCCTCCATCGCGGCCAGGACCGTTCTGACGCACTTGCTGGAAGTTCTCTTCGCCCTGCAACAGCAGGGGCTTGCCCACCAGGCTCAGCTCGAGGGCCGCCAGGGCTAGCTGCTCAGGACTGGAGCCCTGCTCCTGAGCAACCCGTTGCAGGATTTCGCTGAGTAGGGCCCGTTCCTGCTCGCTGCTGGCTGGGGTTTGTAGGCAGTTGGTGAGCTTGGTGCGCATCCGGTCGAGCCGGTTTTGATTGATGGTGGCGTTGCTTGGCACATCCATCTCTTCGATCGGCTTGCCCACCGCCCGCTCCATGCCGCCCAGGAAACGGCGCTCCCTCGGGGTCAGGAACAAGATGGCGTCGCCGCTGCGGCCAGCTCGACCGGTGCGGCCAATGCGGTGGACATAGGCCTCCGAATCGAAGGGGATGTCGTAATTGATCACCAGGCTGATCCGCTCTACATCGAGGCCGCGGGCAGCCACATCGGTGGCCACCAGTACGTCCACCTGGCCGCTCTTAAGCCGCTCGATGGTTCGCTCTCGCTGGGCTTGGGGCACGTCGCCGTTGAGCACGGCAACGTCGTAACCGTGCTGTTCAAGCGATTCGGCCACGGTGAGCGTGATCGCCTTGGTACGGGCAAAAATGATCACACCCTCACTGGTCTCCGCCTCCAGTACCCGCTCCAGGGCTGCTTGCTTGTGGGGCGCATGCACCATCAAGAAACGCTGACGAATGCGGGTGGCATCGGCGGCCTTTTGCTTGATTGTTATCTCAGCGGGAGCGTTGAGATATTTCTGCGATATGCGCCGAATTTCGGGCGGCATGGTGGCAGAAAACAGCACTACTTGGCGCTGCTCAGGTAGTTGTTCGAGCACCCATTCGACATCATCGATGAAGCCCATGCGCAGCATTTCATCGGCCTCGTCCAGCACCAGGGCGCGAAGACTGGAGAGATCCAGGGTGCCTTGACGCATGTGGTCCATCACCCGGCCGGGGGTACCGACCACGATTTGAACGCCGCGCTTGAGCTGATGGATCTGGTCGCGGAAATCAGCGCCGCCGTAGATCGCCAGGGTGCGCACACCGGGTAGGTGGCTGGCATAGCTGTTGAAGGCCTCGGCCACCTGCAGGGCCAATTCCCGGGTTGGGGCGAGCACCAGCACTTGGGGCTTGCGCTGGTCGGGATCGAGGGCCGCCAGCATTGGCAGGGCGAAGGCAGCGGTTTTGCCGGTGCCTGTCTGGGCCTGTCCCACCAGGTCGCGGCCGAGCATCAGCTCAGGGATGGCGGCCTTCTGAATTGGTGAGGGCTCCTGATAGCCGACGGCTTCAAGGGCCTTCAGCAGTTCTGGGCCAAAGCCAAAGCGGGCAAAGCCCGAGGCAATGGCTGGTTCTGTCTTGATTTCAGCTGAGCTGTTTTCAACTGAGTTGGTTTCGGCTGAGTTGTTTTCAGCTGTTTCGAGGGGCGCGTCGATGTCGACGGAGCAAGCAAAGCTGCCGCCGTTAGCGTGTTCGGTCACGGGATGCAAATGGCCTGGTTAATCAGGGCTTGGTGAAGTCCTTGAACGCAGGCCGGCAGAAACCCAATTGAGCCTAGAAATACTGAACGGATGGGCCGTTGCGGGGCAACTGAAGCTGCACTGCTTTACCCGATGTTCAGCTGTTCAGACCCGCAATTAACAAAACTGCCCTGCCCTTGAAAAAGGCTGAAAATAAATTTTATCACCTCCCGGTCCGCTTCACTTCCGGCCGAAGTCATCCGCTAGGCGCTCGATGTCGGCTTCGCTCAACCAGCTACCACGCTGCACCTCCACGATCTCCAGATCCGCCAGACCTCCTTGGGCTCGGTGAATTGCCCCCTGGGGGATGAAGACGCTGGTCCCTGCCGTTGCGGTGATGGCCTCCTCCCCCACCTGCAGTTCACCGTCGCCGGCCACCACTACCCAGTGCTCACAGCGGTGTTGGTGACGCTGCAGGCTCAGCCGCTGGCCGCGGCGGATCAGTAGGCGTTTGACCAGGTATTGATCTCCGCTGGCCAACTGCTCAAACCAGCCCCAGGGGCGCTGTACCTGGCTGGCGGGACTTTGGGGCTTAGGGATGTTCACGATTTCAGGCTGACAGCCGCCGCCGCTCCGCGCAACGGGGTGATCAGGCAGACCCGCTCTCTGGCCCTGGTCAAGGCTGTGTAGAGCAGGCGCCGTTGGGGTCTGCCGGTGTCGGGCATCAGCACCCATACCTCTTCAGCCTCACTGCCCTGGGCCTTGTGCACCGTGAGGGCGAAGGCTGGTTCGGCTTCGGGTAGCTGGGCCGGGTGAATCCAGAGCGGCTCGCTACCGCCCAGGTTTGCAAACAGCAGGCGTCGCTCCCGCCCCCGCGAGGCTTCCCTTTCCACCACCAGCCCCACGTCGCCATTGGCGAGCCCCAGTTCGCTGAGGTTGTGGCGGCACAGCACGGGCGTGCCCACTGGCCAAAACTGGGGCGAGCGGGCCGCAGCCTCCCCCAGCAGGACCTGGTGGATCGCCTCCACCCCCCAGCGGCCCCGGCGCAGCGGTGTCAGCACTAGGTAGTTATCCAGGCCCGCCAGCAAGCTGGCGGTGGCGGCGGGATCGTCCAGATCGCCTGCCAGGCAGCTCTCCTGCAGCTGGTGCTGGTGCTGCCGCAGTCGCTGCAGCAGCTCTGCTGGCAGCTGGCGTGGGTTGGCCGGCAGCCAGCGCAGATTGGCGTCGGCGGCTAGGGGTGTGAGCAGGGCCTCGAGGGGCTGCTCAGCCTCCCGTAGGGCCGCTGCTACCGCAGCGATGGCCCCGTTGTTGCGGTAGGTGGTGCGCAGCTCGATGGCGGCTCCGCCCAGGGCCTGGCGGCATTCGGGAGCATGCAGCTCCAGCAGCACTGGTCCGGGGCCTACCGGTGGCAGCTGGGCCGCGTCCCCCACCAGCACCAGCCTGCAGCTGGAGGGCAGGGCCTCCAGCAGGGCCTGCATCAGGGGAAGATCCACCATCGACACCTCATCCACCACCAGCAG
Organism: Synechococcus sp. CS-1330; assembly: GCA_025128025.1. GTDB lineage: Bacteria > Cyanobacteriota > Cyanobacteriia > PCC-6307 > Cyanobiaceae > Cyanobium_A. The sequence continues at coordinate 59,420 of JAHLYR010000046.1, read as the reverse complement.
GTCGAGGGCAAGGGGGTGCTGGCGGTTGCGGCCGAAGCGCTCGCCGCGGCTTTCCAGCAGCCGGTGCAGGGTGCTGCAGGGAAGTTGCAGGCTGCTGGTAGCTAGAGCTGCCCGCAGCCGACTCGCCGCTTTGCCCGTGGGGGCTGCTAGCTGAATGCGGCTGCCTGGTTGCTGGGCTAGCACCGCCGCCAACATGCGAGCCACGGTGCTGGTTTTGCCGGTGCCCGGACCGCCCTCAAGCAGCACCAGGCCGTATTGCAGCACCGCCGCGACGGCCCGCTGCTGGTCCGGATCCAGCCCGTCGCTGCAGCTTGCGCCGGGGCTCGCATCTGGGAGCTGAAACTGGGCCCGCTCGATCAGTGCCTGCAGCACCTGCTGGCGCTGGCGCTGCCAGCGGCGCCACAGCAGCCGGTCGCCCTCCAGCACCAGGGGACCATCCGGTTCGGCGCCCAGGGGTGAAGCCTCCAGGGCGCGGCGATGCTCGGCGCTGGGCAGGCTGATTTCCAGGCGACCCTCCGCCAGGGCGGCAGCTAGGTCAGTGATCAGTTCCGCCAGCAGGGGATCGGGGCTGCTGCCATGCAGCCGCGGCAGGGCTTCAGCCAGTGCCGCTGCCAGGGTCTGGAGCCAGCGGGGTTGCTCCAGGGGTGGGGGGCTGCTCATGGTGTGCCCCCCAGGGCCTGGTCCAGTTGGAGCAGGCGGGCCAGGGGCGGCTGCTCCACAAACATGCCGGGCACCGCGCTGGCCGTGGTGGGTCCTGGCACCCCGCGCAGGAACACGTAGACGTAGCCGCCCAGGTGCTGCTCGGGTCGGTAGCCGGGCAGGCGCCAGCGCAGGTAGCGGTGTAGGGCTACCAGGTACAGGTGAGCCTGCAGGGGGTAGTGGTTGGCGGCCATCAGCTCTGCCATGGCTGCTGCTCCGTAGTGGCGTGGTCCGCAGTGCAGCGGCTGCCCCTGGTCGTCGCGCTCGCCCAGCCAGTTGCTCTTCCAGTCGGCCACCCACCAGCGCTCGCCCTGCCGAAATACCAGGTCGATCGAGCCGGTGAGAAAGCCCCGGCTTTCCACTTTCAGCTGGGCAAGCTGCTCGGCGTAGGCGCTGCCAAACCAGCCTTCGGGATGGTCGGCAAATGGACGCGCCAGGTCTGGGCTGCGCACCAGGCCGAGGGGCAGATCGAAGTTCATCTCATTGAGGCGGCCACCGCGCTCAAGCTGGGACAAGCTGAAGTCGTTGCAGGGGCCGCCCAGGGGCGTGTGCCGCAGCAGCTCCAGCCCAACTAGCACCGCTTCGCCGTGCTGGGCAGCGATACCGGCCCGCTGCAGCTCGCGGTCCACCAGTTCGGCCTGGGTTGCCAAGGGTTGGCAGTAGTCGAGCTGCTCAAGGATGCGGTGCAGGCAGTCGCCGGCCTGGGCGCCCCGGGGGAAGGGGGCCAGAGGGCTGTCCAGGGGCCAGGCGCCGGGTGATGCCAATGCCTCGAGTTCGGTGACGATGGCATCGGTTTCGCGGCCCTCCTCCACGGCTGCGGGGGCGGCGCTGTGGCTGCCCTGGGTCCAGCTGGTGTAGCTGCTGCGGCCCCAGCTGCTGTCGAAGCCATGGCTGGGTACGGGGCCCCGCTGCAGGGATAGGCCAGCTGCTGCCGGGCCTGGTTTTAGCTGGCTGCGCTGGCCGCTGGCGGGGGGCTGCACCAGGGTGAGGGGCAGCTGGCGGCGGGCGATTGCCTGCTCCAGCCGCTCGCGCCACTCCGCATCACTACGGCCGCTGTAGGGGTCGTGGTCGCTGGCGGGGGGCTGCTCCTGGTCGAACAGCCAGGGGTGCAGCGGATTGCCCTGCTGACCCAAGACCGGGCCCCAGGCCAGCACCAGCAGCAGCTTGGCCCGGGTGGCGGCGACGTAGGCAAGCCGCTCGCGCTCCTGGAGCTCGGCCCCAAGCTGCTGCTGGCTGGCGCCCTGGCCCGGGCCCCAGTTGTTGTTCAGGTGTAGGTCGAGCACGGCTTCGGGCTGCCCGCCTTCAGGGCCGCCCGGGTGCCAGCGCACGCCGATGGACTGGCCGCTGCGGCTCTCAGCGCCGGCCTGCCAAAGGTAGGGACAGATCACCACTGGATATTCCAGGCCCTTGCTGCGGTGCACCGTCAGCACCGATACGGCCTCATCCACCACGTCGCTGTGGGGCTGGTGGGCGTCGGGGATGTCCCGGTCGGGATCGAGCCGCAGGCGCCGCAGCCAGTCGGCTGCCGCTGCGGGACCCAGTTGGTCGGCATGGAGCCGCACGGCCACCAATTCACCGCACTGCTGCAAATCCGCCAGCAGCCGGCCGCCAAGGGATAGCTGGGCCAGCCCCTTTTGCTCCAGCAGGCTCGCCAGCACCCCAAGCAGGCCGCGGCGGGGTAGTTCAACGGCCAGCTGGGCTAGGCGCGCAGCCAGGTTGCTCCAGGCTTCGGGGCTGGCGGAGGCGATTTGCTCCGCGCTCCAGCCCAGCAGGGGAGAGGCGGCCAGCAACCGCAGGCGCTGGGTCCGGCCGGGTTCGGCCAGGGCATCGAGCAGCCGTTGCAATGCAGAGGCGCCGGCGCTTTCAAACACATCCCCTTGGCTCACCAGCTTGCTGGCTATGCCGCAGCGATCGAGGGCGGCGCGCAGCGCTTCAGCCTGACGGTGGGTGCCCACCAGCACGCATAGGTCGTTGGGGCTAAGGGGCTGGTGCTGCTCGCCCCGCTGTTGCATCAGCCCCTGGTTGAGCAATTCGGCGCTGAAGCAGGCGATCTGGTCGGGCAGTTGCCGCTCCAGGGCGCTGCGGCTGGGTGGTTTCTCACCAGCCAGGCGGCTGCCGCCGAGCCAGAGCAGCTGCAGGGGGTGCTGGCCGGCCGGTAGGAGCAGTTTGGTGTCGGTCGCCTGGGGCCGCACCGCTGGTACGGCCAGGTCGCTGCGGCGCAGCCCCGGCCCCATCAGGCCGTTGAGGCCGGCGACCAGGGCCTCGCTGGAGCGGTAGTTGTCGCGGAGGCTGCTGATGCCGCCGCAGCTGGCGGCGGCCTGACGGGCCCGCAGGTAGGTGCGCAGGTCGCCGCCGCGGAAGCGATAGATCGCCTGCTTGGGATCACCCACCATCACCAGCCGGTGCCGCTCAGGCTGGAAGGCCCGCGCCAGGATGCGCCATTGGATCGGATCGGTGTCCTGGAATTCATCGATCAGGGCAACCGCATAGCGGGCTCCCACCGCCTCTAGCAGGGGGGTGCTGGCCTGCTCGCCCGGATCAAGACCCTCCAGCAGTTGGGCGAAACCCAGCCTTCCGCTCTGGCGCCGCCGCCGGCCCAGCTCGGCTCTGCCCCAGTGGCAGGCATGCAGCAGCAAGGCTTCGGCCGGACCATCCAAAACCTGGGCGATCGCCTCCTGCAGGGGGCGTTCTGGCAGGGAGGGGCCCGGGTCTTCCCCAGCGCCCGGCTCGAGGCTGCGGGCAACTTTGAGAAAGGCGCCGGGGTGGAAGTAATCGCGCAGCAAGCCTTGGGCTCCGCCCTGGCTGCCTGCCGTGGCGCCGTAGTCGCCGCCGGGGGCTTGGGCATCGATCCAGCCCCGCACCAGGCCGCAGCGGTCCTTGGTGGGTTTGGGAACGTAGGGGCTGGTGGTTTTGAAGCCCTGGCCGCGCCACTGGCTGGCGGCGGCGCAGAAGCCGGCCTCCAGGGCTTGGCCGTGGCTGGCCCAGAGCTGCTGGAAGTTGTGCCACGCCTCGCTCCACAGGGCCTCGAGCTGGGGTGCCAAGGGGGCGTCGGCCCGCAGGGTTGCCGGCAGGGAATCCAGGCCTAGGGCTGGATCGCCATCGAGTTGGCGCAGCAGGCCCTCGAGGGTTTCGGGGCCGCGAACCTGTTGCTGCAGCCCGGCCAGCAGGTGGCTTGGCAGGGGCAGCACCTGCTGTTGCCAGTAGTCGTGGGCCACCTGGCGCACCAGGGTGCCCTTGTCGGTTTCGAGCTGCAGCTCCGGTGGCAGGCCCGCTTCTAAGGCGTGGCGCTGCAGGGTGCGGCGGCAGAAACCGTGGATGGTGGTGATGTCGGCGGCATCCAGCTCTTCGAGAGCCAGCAGCAGCCGGGCCCGCAACTTTTCGGCCCGCGGTCGTTGCTGCTCCAGCCAGGCGGCCAGGGTGGGATCGGGCGGCTCCAGATCTGGATTCTCCAGGCCGGCCAGGGCCCGCTGCAGGCGCTGGCCGATGCGATCGCGCAGTTCGGCGGCGGCGGCCTCGGTGAAAGTCACCACCAGTAGCTGGCGCAGCCCTAGCTCGGCCTCGGCCACATAGCGCAGCACCAACTGGGCCAGGGCGAAGGTTTTGCCGGTGCCGGCGCTGGCCTCCAGCAGCCGCAGCCCGGGATCCAGGGGAAAGGCATTGGCATCAAATGGTTGTGGGAGTGGCAGGGGCTGTTCAGGCGACCAAGCCTGCTCGCTGCCGGCAGCCGAGTTCATATCAACCGCTCCCGCAGGGGACCAAGCAGCTCCTCAGCCCGGGCGGCTAGCTCACCGCTGGCCAACAGGGCGGCGCCACTGAGCTCGGATCCGAAACAGAGGGCCTGCTCCGGATCAAGCCGCTCGCCGCGCCCCTGAAAACTGCCCTCCCAGGTTTCGATGGCCCGCGCTTCACCCTTATCGAGCAGGGCCCAGCCGGTTTCCGGCGGCACCGGCCAGCAGCTCTGGCGCCACTGCTGGCGCAACTCCAGCAGCCGCAGTAGTTCGGCCCGGGCGCTATCCACCTGGGGCGCCTGCAGCCGCAACTGCACACCGAAGTCCTTGGCACCCCGGGCCACCAGCACCCCATCCAGCGGCCCTTGGTCGGCGGCGGCGGCCAGCAGCAGCGCCAGCCACAGCTCCAGCCGGTGGCGGCTGCGCGGTTTGGCGGTGTGCAGCACCAGCACCGAGCTCCCCCGCCACTGCAGCTCCTGCTGCCAGTTTTGCCAGAGGGCCAGCTGGCGGCGCTCGGGGCCTAGGGCCTCGAGGCTGGCGTGCAGGCTGCGCCAGCGCTGGCTGAGCCCGCCGGCCTCCAGTTCACCTGCCGCCAGAGGAGGCAGCAAGCCCTGGCCGCGGTGGCGAGCCAGCCAGCCGGCGGGCCCATCTAGGCCTGGGTCGCTGGGGCTTTCGAGGGCCTGGCGCAGCAGCAGCGCCCGCCCGCGCTCATCGAGGCTGAGGGGCTCGAGGTCGTCGAGGCTGTCGGCCCATTCCCGCGGCTTTAGCCCCAATTCAGCCAGCCAGCTGGCCTGGGGGGCAAGCAGCCAGTCGCGCAGATCCCCGTAGGCATCGCTGGGCTGGGCCGGGGGAGCGCTTGGGGGTTCGCTGGCCGCCAGGGGCCGGGGCGGTTGCGGTGCGCCACTTTGCTGGCGGGGTTGATCGAGCAGCAGGCGAGCCTTCAGCAGGCGCTCGTCGCAGCTGCCGGGTGGCCGCTCGCCGCTGGCTTGGAAATTGGCCCGGTCGAGGGGGTTGGCGGGGTGACTGATCACCAGTTCGCTACCGCGACAAGGCAGCTGCCCCTGCAGCCACTCGAGCCACTGGCGTACCGGTGTGGCCGGTGGCAGCTCTTCGCCGCTGCGGGGGTCGCGGCTGCTCCAGGTCACCAGCAGATGGTCGCGGGCTGAGAGCAGGGCCTCCAGCAGCACGTAGCGGTCCTGGTCGGCCGGGTTGGGATCGCCGAGGCGGCGCTGCTGCTCCAGCAGGTGGAAGCCGGGCCGCTTGCTCTGACGGGGATAGGCGTTTGCATCCAGCCCCATCAGCACGATCACCCGATGGGGAATCGCCCGCATCGGCTCTAGGGCGCTGATGGTGAGGGCGCCGCTGCGGTGGCCAAACCGGCCCGAATCCGCAGCCAGGCGCTCATCGAGCACGGCAGCTACCACGGGTGCGGCTAGCTCCAGGTCGCAGCCAGCGGCGGCCTGCAGCCAGTCGTCAATGGCGGCTAGCACCAGGGGTAGCTCCCAGTCCTGGCCACTCCCGCCAACCTGGTCGCCGTCGCCGAATAGGTCGCTCAGCAGGGCCCTAAGGCAGCTGTTCCAGGCCAGGCAACAGCGGGGTCGCCGCAGCTCCACCAGCCAGTGGCGCAGCCGGGTGAGCAGGTGCAGCCAGCGGCCCAACAGCTCGATGCTCTCGCCACTGGCCAGGGGGGCGGTGGCGGCCGGGGCCAGGCCGGGGTCGCAGGGCAGCACCAGCCCAAGTAGCAGCCGATCGATCACCCAGCTGAGGCTGCCGCTGCCCAGGCCGCCGCGCTCCTCTGCATCGAGGCCCCAATGAAAGCCGCCCCGCTGCAACAGGGAATGCAGGGCCGCCATCTCGGCACCGCTCAGCTGGAAATGCCCTTGCAGCGCCGGACTCTCCAGCAGGGTTTCCAGGGCGGAGGCGGTCAGCCGCTCCCCCGCCAGTCGCAGCAGCTCCAGCAAGCTGCGGCTGAGGCTGGCTTCGCTCTGCTGGCTGCGGTCGGTGAGGCGCCAATTGAGGGGCACCCCAGTGGCCTCCTGATCGCCAAATACGGCCGCCACCAAAGGCGCTAGGCCATCCACCTGAGGTGTCATCACCAGCACATCGCGGGGCTGGAGCGTGGGATCGGCGGCCAGCAGCTGCAGGATGCGGTCCCGCACGATCTGCACCTGGCGCAGGGGGCCGGGACAGCGGTGGAACTCCAGGGAGCTGTCTGCCGGTGCCCGCTGCAGCAGGGGTTGGGCAGCCGGATCCGCCAGTTGTTGCTGCAGCTGATGTAGCAGGGGCGCTGGCCCCTGGCCCCGATGGCTGCTGGCCGGGGCCACAAACAAATCCTTTTCCTGCCACTGGCCCTGGAGGCTCTCGCCGCTGCCTTCGAGCAACTGCTGAAACTCGCCGCCGAGTCGGCCGAAGCGCGCCTCCAGGCCCGGGGCCTGCAGCAGCCAGTCCCCATCAAGGGGCTGCTGCAGCGCGATCGCATCGCTGAGCAGTTGGCGGCGGCTGGTGCAGCGCTGCCACAGGTCGCGGCAGGGGGTGAGCAGGTAGAGGTCCACATTCGTGTGCACGCTCAGGGCCTGCAGCAGCTGCACCTGGATCGGCGCCAGGCTGCTGAGCCCAAACAGGCGCAGGGGGTCGGGCAGGCTGCCGGCCGGCGGCGCCTTGATCTGCAACTGGGCTATGGCCTCCAACACCTGCAGGCCGAAGGGCTTCACCCCCAGGCGCTCCCGTAGCCGCCCCACCAGCAGCCGCTGCCACTCCTGCTCCGGCGGCAGGGGTGGGCCGTCCTCCCCACACCACCAGGCTGCCAGTAGCTCAGTGCGATACAGGGCAAGGTCGTCTAGGGCATCGGCGATGCTGCGGCCCAGCTGCCAGTGGGCCAGCTCAAGCTTGCTGCCGTGCTGGGGGTAGCGGCCTAGCCAGTGCTTAAGCGAGGCAGCTTCTGGCTGCTCCACCAGTTGGGGCAGCAGCTCCAGCACGGGCCACACCAGCTGGCTGGCACGCCAGGGATCCTGGTCTGCGCCATTTTCGCCCAGCACTCCATTAACGATCTGGCGCAGCTGGCTGCCAGGAAATGGGTAGCGGATGTTGGCGGCGATGCCACCGAGTCCCACGGCCAGCTGTTCACCAAGCCAGCGGCTGGTGGGCCAGGTGTTCACCACCACCTGCACCGTCTCGAGCGGCCCGGGAGGTGTGAGCAGCAACTGGGCGGCCAGGAGTTCGGCTAGGTGTTCGGCCCGGTTGCCCCGGAAAACTGTGAGCAAAACAGATGCTCAGCGGTTGGTGATCAAGGCAGGCAGCCTGCCAGCTCCTGGCGCAAGGAGGAGAGCCGGCGCTCTTGCAAGCCGTAAACGGCTTGAATGACTCCGGTTTCGGGGCAGTAGGCCGAAAGCTCGCCGCCATAGCAGGCGCCGGTATCCACCATCACGATCTGGCCGAGGCGACGCACCTGGGGCCCGGGGGTGTGGCCGATCACCACCTCACCGAAGCGACCGTCGTAGGCCTGCCAGAAGGGCATGCGGATGCTGAGGTCGGGTTCCCAGGTGTCGGGATTGAAGCCAGCGTGGGTGGCGAGCCAGCCTTCGCCGGCATAGGTGCGGGGCAGCTGCTCCAGCCGCTCCTGCCAGATGCGGCAGTGGCGGTCGCCGAGCTGGCGATAGGTGTCGCAGCCGGCCAAGGCCCATTGATCTGTCCAGTCGACCTGCCGCAGGGCGGCCACCAGGTCGGCTTCGTGATTTCCCATCAGCCAGATGGCTCGGCCAGAGCTCACCAGGCCCCAGGCCAGCTCCATGGTCCGGAGAATCTGGGGGCCGCGGTTGATCACATCACCGCAAAGCACAATTTTGTCGCCGGCTGGCAGACGAGCTACCAGCCGCTCAAGCGCGTCGGCACAACCGTGGACGTCCCCGATCACCCAGTGGTGGCAGGAACGTGAAGGGGACGTCATCAGTCCATCGCGTTAGCTCCAGTCTTGCCTGCCCAGCGGCTCCTTGTCAGCCCCCCAGCTACCGCCGTCGACCGGCCAGCGCTGGTACGGTCGCCCAAAGCCAGTGCCAGCCCCGATGAATCCAGCGTCGTTGTCGGTGGTCCAGCGGGTAAATGCCCTGGTAAAGGCCCTCAATGGCGCCAAGCGCACCAATGAGGCCTTGGCCCGCTGCGGCAACGGTGAGGAGATGCTCGACGTTTTGCTCGATGCCTCCGCCAAGCTCGGCCTAGGGCTCAGCCGTAAGCAGCTTGCCAATACGCCCCCAATCCGCGATTGGGTCTGGTGGAAAAACAAGGAAGCCCTGCTCACCATTGGCGACAACAAACCTCGCTACCAACAGGATGGCGGCCAAGGAGCCTCCGATGAAGGGCCGCGCAAACGCTTCATGGGGCTGTTTTAGGGCCTCAAATAGGCAACTAACTAGCTGATGCTGGCGAGGGCGTCGGGGATGGAGGCACTGGGAGCCTCAAAGCGGCCCACGGCCACGAATTCCAGGCGCAGCTTCAAAAAGGTGATGAATTTCTCATCGGTGGACACCACCGCCGCCGCCGGCCGCGGCACGGCGCTGCCGATCGGTTCGAGTTGGGGTGCATCGAGAAAGGCTGGCCGTTTCACCAGCCAGAAGTCGATTTCCTTGCCCTGTTCTCCGTAGTGGCGCACCCTTTCGCGCAGCACCTCCTCAAGGGGCTCCTCGACGGTGAGGAACGCTTCGCTGGCGGCGATGAAGTGATAGGTGCTCATGGCTGGCGGCTGCCGAACAGGGGGTCGCGGCGCGGATTCTGTATCAGCGCCTTCATCTGCCGAACAGCTTCTTCCAGGCCCACCGCCAGGGCCCGGGCCACGATTGTGTGGCCGATGTTGAGCTCCTCCATGCCTTCGATGGCGGCGATGGGCTCCACGTTTTGGTAGGTGAGGCCGTGGCCGGCATTTACCCGCAGCCCGAGGCTGCGGGCGATGAAGCTCCCCTCCGTTAGCCGGGCCAGCTCGGCTGGCTGGAAACTCCAGCTGGCTTCGGCGTAGGCGCCGGTGTGCAGCTCCACCCAGCGGGCGCCGGTGGCGCGGCAGGCCTCCAGCTGGCTCGCATCGGCGTCCACAAACAGGCTCACGCCGATGCCGGCGTCTTGCAGCGCACCCACCAGAGCGCTGAGAGCCGGCTGCTGGCCCGCTACATCGAGGCCGCCCTCAGTGGTTACCTCCTGACGCTTCTCCGGCACCAGGGTCACCATGTCGGGCTTGAGCCGTAGGGCGATCGTCTCCATCTCAGCTGTGGCAGCCATCTCCAGGTTGAGCCGGCTGCGCACGGTTTGACGCAGCAGCTCCACATCGCGGTCCTGAATGTGGCGCCGGTCTTCCCGTAGGTGCACGGTGATGCCGTCAGCCCCCCCCAGCTCGGCCAGCAGGGCATAGCTCACCGGATCGGGCTCCACCGTGCGGCGGGCCTGGCGCACATTGGCGATGTGGTCGATGTTGACGCCGAGGCTGGCCATGGCTGGGGAGTAGTTGGCAGGCGGTGAACCCGACCAAATCCTATGGATACAGCACCTGCGCCGGCTCGGGACGCCAGTCCAACTGCCCGCGCTCGAGCCGAGCTCCATTGCCTAGCCCCTAGCTTTGAGCTTGATTGCACTTAAAGGGTTGTTGGCGGTTCAAACCGGCCCATCGGCGTTGTCCACCCAGGCCCCCTCCTCCCGGGAACAGGGGCTCTGCAACGGCATCAGCCCCTGGCTGGCACCGCTGGCCATGGTCGCTAGCCAGGATATTGGCTTGCGCTTTTTTTTCCGCAGCGTTCAGGTGCTTGGCAGCGAAAATCTGCCTCTCAGCGGACCGCTGCTCCTAGCTCCGACCCACCGGGCTCGCTGGGATGCCCTGCTGTTGCCCCACGCCGCAGGGCGCCGCATTACCGGCCGGGATTGCCGTTTCATGGTCACGATTGATGAGATGCGCGGGCTGCAGGGCTGGTTTTTGCACCGCTTGGGCTGCTTCCCTGTGAGTCAGGGGCGCCCCTCCCTGGCCAGCCTGCGCTACGCAGTTGACCTACTTGCTGCCGGTGAGCAGCTAGTGGTTTTTCCGGAGGGGCGCATCGTACGCGAAGAGATTCCCCTGCGACTGCACCAGGGCCTCGCCCGTCTGGCCATGCTGGCCGCCGGCCAGGGCGTGCCGGTGCCGGTGGTGCCGGTGGGCATCGCCTACGGCCATCGCCCCCCCCGTCGTGGGGATGGGGCCGTGCTCTGTTTCGGCCCACCTCTCAGCTTGGAGGGCCAGGGAAGGCAGGCGGCGAGTGCTTTCACCGACTACCTCGCCGCCGCCATGGCCGTGGTTGAAGGCCAGGCCCAGGGAGCCCTGGCTCTGGCCCCCTAAAGTTGATTCATATTTGATTGCTGGTTGTGCGTAGGCCATCCCGCTTGATTTGCGGCTCCGCTCTGGCCTTGCTGGCCTTCGCTGCGCCCCTAGCTCCGGCCAGGGTGCAGGCCCAGCAGGAGCCTCAAAAGGCCCTGGAGTCCACCGGCAGCCCCTTCAATCTTGAGGCGGTGCGCGCCCTGTTGCTGCGCGGTGACGCCGCCGTTGCCAAGGGCAATCTGGCCGAAGCCCGCAAGCTCTACGACCAGGCCCGCGATGCCTGTCGCCGTCTGCTCGGCTTTTATCGCGACCTGAGCGGCTCCTTCCGCGGACTCGATGCCCGCATCCCCCGGGAAATGGACCAGAAGGGGCGGGAAGCTTTGGAAACCATGGCCCAGGCGAACCTGCGCTTGGCGGCCCTGTTCCGTCGCCAGAACCAGCCTGAGGTGGCGGTTCCCCTACTTGTCGAGGTGGTCAAGGTGATGACCCCGGCTAGCCCGGAGGGCCGTAAGGCTTTCCAGAGCCTGGTCGAGATTGGCTTCGCCGCCACTCCCTACACCGCAGGGGCCGCGGCAACCCCTGGCAGCTGACTACTAGATTTCCGCTGTTCGCTGCCTCATCGCTTCAATGGTGCATCCAGACCAGGTGAAGGCCGCAATCACCTTGGCCATGCCCGATGCCCAGGTGGAGGTTGAAGACCTCACCGGCGGTGGCGATCACCTGCAGGTGACGGTGATCTCCGCAGCGTTCGACGGCCTGACCAAGGTCAGACAGCACCAGCTCGTGTATGGCGCCCTACGCCAGGAATTGGCCAGTGAGGCAATTCACGCCCTAGCCCTGCAAACATCCACTCCCGCCTGAGTCCATGGACGCCACTACCCGCCAACGCATCGAAGAACTCCTGGCTACCAGCCCGGTCTTCGTTTTTATGAAGGGCAACAAGCTGATGCCCCAGTGCGGATTCTCCAACAACGTCGTGCAGATACTGCACTCGGTTGGGGTGCCATTTGAAACCTTCGACGTGCTCTCGGATGCCGAGATCCGTAATGGCATCAAGTCATTTTCCGACTGGCCCACGATTCCCCAGGTGTACGTAAAAGGGGAATTCATCGGTGGCTCCGACATCCTGATCGAGATGTACAACTCCGGTGAGTTGCGCGAGAAGCTGGAAGTGGCCATGGCTAGCTGAAAAGGGCAGCTAGCTAGTCAGTAACGCTCGCTTTCGTAAAGGCTGCGGGGGTCACCATCGGGACCCACAAAGCTGGAAGGATCTCGAATCCAGCGGTCGGTTAGCTCCTCTAAGCGCCGCTGGGAGATCGGATCAAGCACCGCGGTGCGGCGCAGGGCGTGGATGTAGCCATCGGCGTAGAGCCGCAATTCCCCAGGACTGTGGAAGCGATGGGCCAGTTCCTGGCAGGCATCGCACAGCGACTGGAAGTGGCGGATGGCGTCTGGGTGTTGAAGCGAAGTCATGGGGTCGTTGGACCTTTACTTATTTTGCCCCTTGGAGCCAGAAGCCGCGATTGGGTGGTCTCCGCTTAGTTGGTGGTGTCCACACAAACGCAGCAACTGATACGCGGATCCCCTGGCGGCTACCGTTAAGGTGAATTCAACACATTCGTGGACTCCATCACCTTCTCTAACCCGCCACTGCCGGCCTCTGGGGCCGCCAATCAGGCCGGAAGCCAGCCCCAGCGGGTTTTGGTGGTTGATCCCCACGCGACCCTGCGCACGGTGCTGGCCCAGCGCCTGCGGCAGGACGGCCATCTCGCGGCGGCGGTTGCCACGGCTCGCGAAGCTCTGGAGGTGTGCCAAGACCAATCTCCCGATCTGCTGATCAGCGCAGAACTACTCGATGAGAGTTCCGCCCTACGCCTGGCGGCCCAGCTGCGCTGCTCCGTGATGGTGCTCACGGCCCGCACCGGTTCCGAGCCGGTGGTGAGCCTGCTTGATGCGGGCGCCGATGATGTGTTGCGCAAGCCTTTTGGTCTGGAAGAACTCGCCGCCCGCTGCCGCACCCTGCTGCGCCGCGGCGGCACCGGTCTGCAGGAGCGGGTCTGCGTTGGTCCGCTTGAAGTTCACGTCCTGCTCCGCCAGGTAACCCTGCGGGACCAGCCGGTCGAGCTGAGTCCAAGGGAATTTGCCCTGCTTTGTGCCCTGCTCATGCCACCTGGGGTGGTGCGCAGCCGCCAGGAGCTACTGCGGATGGCCTGGCCTCCTTTCAGCGGCGGTCCCCGCTCGGTTGATACCCAGGTGCTCACCCTGCGGCGCAAGTTAGAGCAGGCTGGCTTGGGTGAAGGCGGCGGCATCGAAACCATGCGCCAGCAGGGTTATCGCTTCAGCCTAGAAACGCTGCCGGAAGCTTCTGCCGAGGAAGAGCCAGCCCGTCAGCAGCTCAACTCACTGGTTTAAGAGCCCAAACCAACTCTCCAAGCAACATGGCGGCACTCAGTCCGGCTAGGAGTTGGTAGGTCCAAGGTGGGCTGATCCGGCCGATTGATTTGGTGTTGATGCCAGTTTCCTGGCTGAAGCGGCCCAGAAACTGCTCGAAGGCTGCAACCCGTTGAGGCAGTAGGTAGGCAGATCCGTCTTCTCCCCTCACGTAAAAGACCCGGCCCCCCTGGCTTGTGGCTACCGGTGTGAGCCCGCTGATGGATTTCCAAGGCAGGCTCCAGCCGCGGCGCAGCAGCCAGGCACACCAACTTGGATGGCCAACCCGAATGCCATCGGCGTCTAGCTCAACGGCTTCACTGGTGGCTGCCACCACCAAGCTCAGCCCTAGGGGTAGAGCCAGCCACAGCAGCAATTTGAGCTCTGCTGGTGCCAGTAGGGGCAGGGGCGCCACCATTGCCAAGTAAAGAGCGATCAGGGTGAAGCGGATCAGCGCGGCCATCGGGTAGCGCTCGCTGCTGACGGCCAAGGCGCCGGTCATCGATCTTCGGGGGAGCCGGGTAGGGGTTCGATCAGGGTCGCCGGCTGGTAGCGACCGCTGAAAACTTCCTGCTCGCGGCCTTTCCAGAATTCGCCAAGTCGCATCAGATCGGCGTGGGCCTCCTGCAGGCTGGCCATGTAGGCATCCGGGTCCATGCTGGCTTTGGCTTCCTTGAGCTTGGTGAGTCGCAGTAGCTGCAGCATCCAGGGCTTGCTCAGCTCGCCGCGTTGCTCGAGGTAAGCGGCCAGCTCGGCGGAGCTGGGGGTAGGGGAGCCGGCCATGGAGATGCTGAATCGCTGACGTTCTGGGCCCAGCCTATGGAGTCCTGGTGTGTCGTCGTTGGGCGCCAGACCTAGGTTTAGGGGCATTGGCTTTGATTTGATTTGGCGAACCGGCGCAATCGTTCCCCTCAGTTGAATCTGGAGTCGCGGCTGGGTCATCGCCTGCAGTTGCGCAATCTGCCGGCCCAGATTCCCCGCGACCGGCTTGGTGATGAAGGACTGGAAGCGGATCTGGCTTATCAGTTGGTGCACGATCATTTGATGCTCGATGGCAATGCCCGCCTCAATATGGCGACCTTTGTAGGCACCTGGATGGAGCCAGAGGCGCTGCAGCTTATGCAGGAGTGCGCCGAAAAAAATATGATCGACAAGGATGAATATCCTCAAACAGCAGAGCTGGAGGAACGTTGTCTGCATATTCTGGCTGATCTCTGGAATGCCGAATCCCCCGATCAGGCGATCGGCACCTCCACCACTGGATCAAGCGAAGCCTGCATGCTGGGGGGCATGGTGCTGAAGTGGCACTGGCGTCAAAGGCGGCGTGCCGCTGGCCTCGATGATCGGCGCCCCAATTTGGTGATGGGCACCAACACTCAGATCTGCTGGGACAAGTTTTGTGCCTACTTCGATGTGGAACCCCGGCTGGTGCCGATCACCCCCGAGCGGCTCCATCTCACTGGCGAGGAGGCAGTTGCCTATTGCGATCAGAACACCATCGGTGTGGTGGGGATTCTGGGCAGCACCTTCGATGGCAGTTACGAGCCCATCGCCGAGATTCACCGCTGCCTAGATGGGCTGCAGGAACGCACTGGTCTCGATATCCCGATGCACGTGGATGCGGCTTCGGGAGGTTTTGTGGCGCCGTTTAATTCACCCGATCTGGTTTGGGATTTCCGGCTGCCCCGGGTGCAGTCGATCAATGCCAGTGGCCATAAATATGGGGGGGTGTTGCCTGGGGTGGGCTGGGTGTTGTGGCGCGAGCAGGGGGCTTTGCCTGAGGAGTTGCGCTTCAACGTCAACTACCTGGGCGGCCAGATGCCCACGATCGGTATGAATTTCTCCCGTCCCGGGGCCCAGGTGGTGGCGCAGTATTTCAATTTTCTGCATCTGGGTCGGGCCGGATATGCCCTGCGCATGACCAGGCTTGAAGCGATCGCCTGCGAGCTAGCTGATGGCTTAGCTGAGCTGGCCCCCCTGCAGCTGGTGAGCCATCCCCGCGGCCAGCTGCCTGTTTTTGCCTTGAAGTTGGATCCAGCCGTAACCAATTGGACGGTGTTCCAGCTTTCGGACAAGTTGCGCGAGCGGGGCTGGCTTGTGCCCGCATACACCATGCCGGCCGATTGTGCCTCGCTTGCCGTTTTGCGCTTTGTGGTGCGGGCAGGTTTCAGTCGCGATATGGCCGATCAACTGCTGGAGGACATCCGCCGGGCCGTCGATTGGTTCGAGCGGCTGCCGGGGCCCCTATTGGCACCGGATATCGCCGAGCAGGCCTTTCACCATTGATGGAGTCGGGTTTGGTGATTGCACAAGGCACGGTTCAGCACTACCTGCTTGGTTTGCTGGCTATTGGAAACAACGTGTCGGCTTTGGGCGCCTTCCTGGCCCACAGCCGTGGCCTGCCAAGGGCAAAGGTGCGGCGCATCATCTTGATCAGCAGTGGCGCCTGCCTGGTGATGTTGCTGCTGTTTCTGCTACTGGGTCCGGCGATTCTTGGCTTCTTCGGTATCTCGATCAGCTCCTTCCAGATTGCCGGCGGGCTGCTGCTGGCTGCTTTGGGGTTCGACATGATGAAATCTCGCCAGCCCGATGACGTCGAAATCAAAGCGGTTGCTGCCGACAGCGAGTCAGCCCATCGAGGCAACGATGCCCATATTTACGGCTTCGCCGTGGTGCCCATTGCCCTGCCGCTCACGGTGGGTGCAGGCACCTTTTCCGCCGTGATTTTGTTTTCCTATCAGGCGCAGAGTTCGGGAACGATGCCGGCCTTGGTGGCGGCGATTGGGGCTCTGGTGGTGGTGAACTTTGTGGTCTTCAGCTTCAGTGCGCGCATCGTCCGGCTCGTCGGTGATGTGGGGCTGAGTGTGTTCACCAAGGTGATGGGCATGTTTACCCTGGCAATCGGTGTGGAATTCATCCTGCGGGGCCTCAGCACGGTTTACCGCCAGCTCAATCTGGCAACGCCCATGGGTTGAGTCCCAGGTCGGCGCCGATGCGGTGGGCGCAGGCAAAGCCACTGAAGGCCACCGCATTGAGGCCCTGGCCCGGGAAGCAGGAGTCGCCCACGGCGTAGAGCCCCGAAATGCCGGTGCGGTTGAAGGGCATCGGCAGCAGCCCCGGCAGGCGCAGGGCGGGGATTGGGCCGTAGCTGCCGCCCATGCGGCCCAGGAAGCGCCGGTGGCTGCGCGGCGTGCCGACTTCACGGTGACGAATAGCTCCCTTCAGGCCGGGCAGGATCGCTTCAAGCCGGCCGATCAGCCGGTCGGCATCCGCCTGTTTTTTGGCGCGATAGGCCGCTGGCGTCAGCCCCTGCCAGTGCTCCATGGAGCTGGGGGTGAAGGCATGCACGATGTGGCGCTCTGCCGGGGCCAGCTCCGGATCTAGCAGGGTCGGCATTGACACGAACACAACCCCCTGCTCGGCCTCCATCTCCTCCCAGCGCTCCAGCAGCAGGTGGTGGCAGTGGTACCCCTTGGGCACGATCTGGGCATCGATGCCCAGATGCAGGGAGAGAAAGGAGGGGGAGGGCTTGTAGCGGCGCCGCCAGGTGGTTTCGGCCTTGGGAGTGTGGGCGGCATCCACCAGGGCGCCAAAGGTGTCCCAGCGGGTGGCGTTGCTCACCACGCGGCGGGCTCGCAGCTCTTCACCACTGGCCAGCTTCACCCCCACCGCAGTGTTGTTCTCCAGCAGCACCTGGGTCACACGCGCCTTGTAGCGAATCGCGCCGCCATGGCTCTCCAATCCCGCCACCAACTTTGCAGCGATCACACCAACGCCCCCTTTGGGGTAATTGATGCCGCCGGCATGACGATCGGAGAACACCATGCCCGCATTGATCATTGGCGTGAGATCGGCGGGCATCACGCTCCAGCAGAAGCACTCCATGTCAATGAACTTGAGCAGGGCCGGATCTCTGATGTGCTGCCGCGCCACATCGCCCACGTTCACCGGCAGCCAGCGGGCTAGGCCCAGGCAGGCCAGGGGGGCTTTGAAGAACACCTTGGCCAGGTAGGCCGGATCCTCAAGCGACAGCAGGGGCATCGCATCGAGGCAGCGGAACACCTGCCAGCAGGCGTCGTAGAAGGCGCGGATGCCCTTGGCTTCGTGGGGAAACAGGGCGCTCAGATCGCTGAGGAAGTGCTCGTAATCCCTGTCCACAGACACATTCAGCCCGCCGGGCAGGTGGTATTCGAGCTGGGCTGGATCGGGGATGGTGTCGCAGTGCTGGCCCACGTCGGCCAGGGCCCGGGTGAGCAGGTTGGTGTGCCCCTGCTCGCCGAAGCCAAAGATCATCGAGGCGCCCACGTCAAATGTGTAGCCGTCACGCTTGAAGCTGCCGCCTGAGCCCCCCGGAATTAAGTAGCGCTCCAGCACCAGCACTTTTGCGCCCTTGGCGGCCAGCTGGGAAGCGGTGACCAGGCCACCGATGCCGGCACCGATCACGATCACATCCCAGATGGGGGCAGGGTTGCTGGTCACCGTTGGGCTGGAGAAGCTGCTGCGACCCTAGGCAGCGGCGCTGGCGTCGTGCAGTTGTAGGGGCCGAGTGAAAGGCTCAAGATCCACTAGGGCCCGGTCGCGGTAGGCGCCATAGCGGGCCCGTTTCTCGCGGACGCGTTCGGCTAGCTCGGGCAGTAAGCCGAAGTTGGGCGGCATGGGCTGGAACTTCTTGCTGGGCGCTTCGGCGATGAAGTGACTAAGGGCGCCCAGCATCGTGGTTTTTGGCAGGCTCAGGGGTGCCAGGCCCAGGGCCAGCCTGGCGGCGTTGGTGCCGGCCAGCCAGCCACCAGCTACCGCGGCTGCGTAGCCCTCGGTGCCCGTGATCTGGCCCGCGGCCAGCAGGGTGGGGCGGCTGCGGAACTGCAGGGTGGCATCGAGCAGCTGGGGCGATTCCAGGAAGGTGTTGCGGTGCATCACGCCGAAGCGGACAAACTCGGCGTTCTCCAGGCCTGGGATCAGCCGCAGCACCCGCTTCTGCTCGCCCCATTTCAGGTTGGTCTGGAAGCCCACCAGGTTCCAGAGGCGGCCGTCCTTGTCTTCCTGGCGCAGCTGCACCACCGCGTAGGCCCGCTTGGCGCGGCGCACATCGCGATCGTTCAGATCGCCCCAGCGGGGATCCCAGAGCCCAATTGGCTTGAGCGGGCCGTAGCGCATCGTGTCTTCGCCGCGGCGGGCCAGCTCCTCGATGGGGAGACAGCCCTCGAAGAAGTGAGCGCTCTCCTTTTCAAAGTCCTTCAGCTCGGCCTGCTCGGCGCTTAGCAGCTCCTGCCGAAAAGCCAGAAATTGCTCCCGGTCCATGGGGCAGTTGATGTAGTCGGCGTCGCCCTTGTCGTAGCGGGAAGCTCGAAAGGCCACCCCCAGGTCGATGCTCTCGCCTTCGACGATCGGGCTGGCCGCATCGAAGAAGTGGCAGTCGGCCCGGCCCGTGAATTCCCGCAGCTGTTCTGCCAGGGGCTCGCTAGTGAGCGGGCCGGTGGCCAGCACGGCGATCTCACCGGGGCCGGGCAGCTCGGTGTGCTCCCGCCGCTCCACCGTCACCAATGGGTGCTGCTCGAGGGCGGCGGTGAGGGCGGCGCTGTAGCGGCCGCGATCTACGGCCAGGGCGCCACCTGCAGGCACAGCGTGGGCGTCAGCGGTGCGAATCACCATCGAACCCAAGCGCCGCAATTCCTCTTGAAGCAGGCCTGCGGCCCGATCGCTACTTAGGGCGCCGAAGCTGTTGCTGCATACAAGCTCGCCAAATTCAGAGCTGTGGTGGGCTGGGCTGCGGCGCACTGGCCGCATTTCCACCAACCGCACCGCTAGGCCAGCTTGAGCGATCTGCCAGGCGGCTTCCGTACCCGCCAGGCCAGCACCGATAACGAGCAGCTCAGAGCTCAAATGCTCAGGCGCGGGCGCGCTTGAGCAGCAATTGCAGCTGTCCTACGGCGGCACGACCGATATGGAAGACGGCCCAGCTCGCGGCGAGCAGGATCGGAGCAACCACCAAAATCAGCCGACCGTCCATGGGAAGCCAAACAAGATCTAATGATCTTACGGACTGAACCTCAGAATTCGCCTGTCCAGCCCCGGATCTGTCGTCATCCGTTCGCCTGGGCATGGGACTGGGCGAGTTGGCGGTAGCGGCGGGCGTGCTGGCGCTGCTCGGTCCTGGCCTCAGCCGTGAGCTCTCGTTTCACCTGGGCCGGGGATCCCATGACCAGGACTCCAGCTGGTACGTCGCGAGTCACTACCGATCCGGCGGCCACAAGGGCCTCCTCTCCCACGGTGACGCCATTGAGCACGATGGCGCCGATGCCGATCAGGCAGCCGTCTTTAAGGGTGGCGCCATGCACCACAGCCCGATGGCCGATGGTCACATCGGCGCCGATGGTCACTGGCTGGCCTGGGTCGCCATGCAGCACTGCTCCGTCTTGCACGTTGCTGCCCTCGCCCACCACGATCGAACTGAGGTCGCCGCGGGCGACGGCAGTGGGCCAGAGACTTGCTCCTGCCGCTACCTGCACATCGCCGATTACCACGGCCGTTTCGGCCACCCAGGCCTCGGCGTGGATTTGGGGTTTGGGCCAGGGAAAGACGGTCATCCGCTGTGGCCAGTTGTTAGGCCATTCTCACGGTTGCCTCGCGCCCCTTGGAGGAGGTCGCCCCTGGGTGATACGTTCCATATGTGCCCCAAGGGCGCGGGTCGCTAGCTCAGCGGTAGAGCACTCGGCTTTTAACCGATTGGTCCTGAGTTCGAATCTCAGGCGACCCATTATTTTCAGGCCCTGAATCCAGGTCCATAAATATTTTTCGGTTGATTGTTGCAGTTATATCAAATGTGCTGAGGTGAAATTGAATGCTCCTCCTCAAATTGATGTTTATTCTGGTGAGTGATGAAAATTCCTGCTGCAGCGATGTTGCCGGACATGCGGTAGCTGATCTTGAGGTCCTCCAGCTCTGGCCTTTGGCCCTCGCCTAATTCGTCCGATGATAATTTTTAGTGGATTTTATTTGCTATATTTATCCGCGAAATTTTAAGGGATTGAATGGCCGTATTGCTGCGAAAGGTACTCCTATGTTGCCCGCATCAGCTTGTCAATCTAATGCTGCATGCGGCTGCACAACGCGGCACTAAATAAGCATATGCGCTGATTTAATTTTAAAGCCGACTCCTGTGGAGGAATATAGCCAGAGTTGCTTCGCTGGTCTCCATGGCTGATTGCTTAAGTGATTACCTACAGGCGATTGGCGGCATTCCGCTGTTGCGGGAAGAGGAAGAGCTTGAGCTTGGGCGAATGATTAGAGAGTGGCGCGATTTCGAGAACATCGCGAGCGTCAAACAGCGAAGAGGGCGCCGTGCTTTTGTCCGCATGGTGAATGGTAACCTCAGGCTTGTTGTTAGCGTTGTCAAGCAATATAGATTTCGGATTAAGGGTAACTCAATTGACATGATGGATCTTGTTCAGGCAGGTAATGTGGGCCTTATGCGAGCCGTTGAAAAATTTGATCCGACCAGGGGCTATCGCTTTTCAACCTATGGGTATTGGTGGATTAAGCAATCTGCCATTAGATTCATTCAAGACAATGATTGCGCTATTAAAGTTCCACGTTCTTTGGTGGCTCTAAAATCAAAATTGGACCGACTAAAAAATATGGAGAGTGGTTGTAAGAATGTTGATAGATTGGAAGGGGAGGGAGCCTTGCAGATTCGAAAAGTCGAACGCGCGAGGCTGCTAAGCTTCTACAATAAGATGATTTCATTGGACCAATGCATTGGTGGCATTGATACCGGTGAGCTCACCCTAAAAGATTCGATTCCGGGATGTTGTGAAAATCAAGTCAGGGACGACTATTTATGGATTCAGCAATACCTGAGATTGCTATCTCCTGAAGAGCAAGAAGTGATAAGTTATAGGTTTTATGTTGAAAAGCGAATGGCTTTTGTCGATATTGCAAAATCAACGGGGAAGACAAAGCACCATATTCAGTCTGTAGAGCGGCGAGCGCTTAAGAAGCTAAGGAGGGCAATTGAGCCAGCCTTGCACCCTGCATAAGATGCTTGGCTGGAATTGCCTCATGCTCTACGGTCGTCGAGAAAATCCATTGGACATGGAATCACCGTTAAGTACCAACTTTTTACCGACCAATCCATCCACTGTATGATCCCGGCCGTGTATGCCTAGCAGATCTCTCTGATCCTTTAAAGCATCTTCAAGCAGGAATGCACAAAGGTTGGAAACAGAGCGGCCCTCTTCGTCTGACCTTTTTATCAAAGCCTCATGGACATTGTGGCTTAATGTTATTGAGATCCTGCGCGGTTGGCGCTGTAGAATTCGTAGTTTATCGTTCATTGCAGTACCTTATCGATTCGGGGCAAAATTAAGCAGAGATGGCACTCTTGCGGGTGCTGCAAATATCATATTCGTTTATCCATAGAGGAATCTGCACTTAATTGGAGTATTTATGCCGCCTAGGTCTCAAGTTTTTGTGGATTTCTGAAATCTGCTGCACAGTGCCGCATATTGCCCGGCTTTCCCCGTATTAGCTCTTAGTCAAAATGGCTATGCAGGCAAGATGCCAAAAGTCCAAGTGCGGTGGTTGGTCACTAAGCTGCCAGGCACAACTCTTCGTTGCCGGCCTGGCGCAGTGGAGGGGGCTTTATGAACACGGCTTATAGCGCCGTCCGACCCACTGTCGCCGACAGTAGAAATTGGCAGCACTTGAAAAAATCAATCCGCGGCTAAAGGAGATAATTACCTGCCAACACGTATGCCGCGGAGGGAATCAATCAACCCCATTGTGTTGAGAATCCAGAGAACGACCACGACGACGACAGTCATATTTAAGATGCGCTTAATCTTGCCGTCCATCGGTATGTAGTTATTGATGAGCCATAGCAGTACTCCAACTACAATGAGGGTGATGACAAGTGATACGAGAGACATGGCGTAGCTTTCTCCTTTGTCAGTTTAAAACTTGTGTTGCTAGCCAAAGCATTGGCTAAAATTGTCTTGATGCCTGGGCGCGCATCCTCGCTAGAATTCTTCCCTTGTCAAGTCATGTTGTTGAACATAAAAATTGCCCATTTTTTCTATGATAGTCATAAAATTACTGGGAGTCAGCTTTAGCAGCAGATCGGCAGCAGAAGTGTGATCGGCTCTCTCTGGACGACCCACAAACCGAGCAGCCATAGCGACCTTGCACGAGCTGGCTCAGCAGCCCCGCCAGGCTGAACCGTCCCGTAAAGCACGCCTCCCGAGGGTATTTAGCGGGTCTTGAATCGCCTTCCCTTCCACTCGACATGCCCTTGCTTGAGCTTAAAAATAGCGAGGATGAACACCCCTAGAAAAAACAGCACCGGGATCGGAAAGATCAGGTTGATCCAATGGAAGCGCCCTACCCGGCGGCTGAGCAGCAGCAACTGCACGGCAAAGGCGCCATAGATCAAAGCGTTTGGGCCAATCGCGTGGGTCCCCACCAGAGGCCAGCCCAGCAAGGCGGCAGGCAGGCACCAGGCGGCCCAGAAGAGACCCGACAGCCATAGCAGCATCGCCAACATCCAGGGCCAGCGAACTTCTCCGGCGGCGGTCGCGAAGTTCTTATTGAAGCCGACCACCATGTCGGCCAACCCGCCGGGATACATGCGATAAGCGATCGAATCGCTGCCGAGCCAGGCGCTCACGGGTAGGCCGAGCTTTTCGTAGAGATGGGCCAGGAACCAATCCTCAACTACTTTGTCAGCCACTGCCTCATGCCCGCCGGCGCGCAGATAGTCGGCCCGACTGCTCACCATCGCCGGCCCGAAGGCGACCCCACACCCTGGACCCAGCCTTACCGCCATCAGCCCCACCAGGCTGAAGAGCAGAGAGAGCTGCTCGTAAGGCTTTTCGGTGCGGTGATATGGCTGTACCGACACCAGTCCTCCTTGCTGCTCGTGTTGGGCGAGAAGCCGCTGCAGGAACTGTGGGGCAGGCTCGGTGTCGGCGTCGAGAAAGACCAACACGTCGCCCCTGCTGGCCTGCACACCGTGGTGCAGAGCCCAGGTCTTGCCGCACCAGCCTTCGGGAAGAGGCGGCGGCTGGACAACTTTGATACCAAGCGTGTCAGCGCACTGGCGGGCGATGGCGGCGGTGCCGTCGCTGGAGTGATCGTCAACCACGATCACTTCATCGGGCCTGAGAATCTGGCGGTTGAGGGCTGCCAGCAGATGGGGCAGGGTGGCAGCCTCGTTACGGGCGGGGATCAGCACTGACATCGTCCGCTGCTGCAGCGGTATGCAGGCCGGAAGGGAAGGCAGACTCAAGGCCAGAATCCAGCCCAGCAGCCAGCGCACCAGCAGCGATACCTCCAGCCATCCAATTAACACTCAGTGACCTGAGGAGAATCTTCAGGTTAGGGAGAGGGATTGGAACTATCCATCATTACTTCAGATTTGCAGCAGATTGGCCTGGGCGGGTCTACCTCCTTTTTGCTGTGAACGCCATGCAGGGATTTCAGCGTGCATAGGTTCTAGGCGTATTGGTGTGAGCCAAGGTGGGGGGTACCTTGATCGTTCTAATCCAGGTTCGAGATTGCAGCTCTTGTCGGCTGGTGAAAAGCAGGAGGTGTATCAATCCATATTTGCTTGCTAATGAGATGTTAAATAGCAGTATCGATCTTGATGCTCATAGCTTCTGCCGTGGCGGCGATAGATTTACAAATCAAGAGCTGTTTGCATGGTTTGCATATCTGCTGCATTTTGCTGCACATGATTTGGATAGGATTAGATAGCTAGCCGCTACTTTTGTCGTGATTGAGAAGGCAGCCTCTCACGGTATGGGGCCCATCATCAGCGAAGGCAGGGTGGCTTTTCGCGTGTGGGCGCCGCATGCAAATCAAGTATCTGTAATTGGTACATTTAACGATTGGGATGGACTGGTTCATCCGATGCAATCAGATCAGCATGGTAATTGGTACACAGAGATCAAAGGTGTCAGTATTGGCGATCAGTACAAATACCAATTGACAACACAAGGAGGTGTATTTACACGTATTGATCCCTATGCGCGTGAAGTTACTAGTTCGGTTGGTAACGCCATTGTTCATGACCCTAACTTCAACTGGGAGGATGATGCGTTCTGCATGCCCAGCTGGAACCAGCTGGTGATCTATGAATTGCATGTGGGTACATTCAATGATGAAGATCCGTGCCGACCTGGAAAGTTCATTTCCATTACGGCCCGCCTAGGCCATCTCAAGCAGCTTGGCATCAACGCCATTCAGATCATGCCAGTTGGTCAGTTTGCTGGAATGCGTTCGTGGGGCTACAACCCATCTCATCTATTTGCGGTCGATTCTGACTATGGTGGATCAATAGGTCTTAAGCGATTCATAAAGCGAGCTCATCAGGAAGGGATCGCCGTAATCCTTGATGTTGTTTATAATCACCTTGGTCCCAGTGATCTGGACTTATGGCAGTTTGATGGTTGGTCGGAGAATAATAGAGGCGGGATATATTTTTACAATGATAATCGCGCCGTGACCCCCTGGGGTGAAACCAGGCCAGATTACGGGCGCGGCGAAGTTCGTCAATACATCCTCGACAATGTACGTATGTGGCTTGATGAATATCGCATTGATGGTCTTCGCTTTGATAGCACTCTTTATATCCGCAATATTGGTGAGAGTGGCTCATCCGAAATTCCCGACGGATGGAGTCTGATGCAAGCTATTAATGAAACGGTCGCAAGCCATTTGGGCAATCAGATCACAATTGCAGAAGATTTACAGAGTAATGAATGGATTACCAATGATGTCGGGGCTGGCGGCGCGGGTTTTGGTTCGCAGTGGGACCCTCACTTTGTCCGTCCTATACGTGAGGCTGTTATTACTTCAGACGATCAAAATCGTTCATTAACTCGCATTCGTGATGCGATACTTTATCGGTACAATGACGACGCGTTTGATCGGGTCATTTATAGCGAGTCTCATGACGACGTCGCCAATGGGCAGGCGAGAGTCCCTCAGGAAGTCAGTCCAGATGATCCCACGGGGTGGTTTGCACAGAAGCGTTCGACTATGGCTGCTGTGATGGTGTTTACAGCCCCTGGGATTCCGATGCTTTTCCAGGGCCAGGAGTTTCTTGAAGGCGAATGGTTTCGCGATACGGTTCCGGTTGATTGGCACCAGCAGGATCAGTTCCGTGGCATCATTCGCATGTACCGCGACTTGATCAATCTCCGCCTTAATATTGCAGGCTTCACTCGTGGACTCTGTGGGCAATTCACGCAGGTCTATCACCTTAATGAGGAGCGAAAGGTTCTTGCCTTTCACAGGTGGGATCAAGGTGGACCAGCAGATGATGTGGTTGTGATCGCCAACTTCTCCAATCAAGCTCAAGATGATTACACCATAGGCCTACCCGCCAGCGGTAAATGGATACTCCGCTTTAATAGTGATTGGCATGGCTATAGCGAGCTGTTTGAAGGCCATCCCAGTGGCGACATTAACGCTGTGGAGACAAGCCATGACACACTTCCATGCCAGGCATCGCTGTCCATCGCTCCGTATAGTGTCTTAATCTATTCGCAATGAAGTATTCCTCTTGGATCTCCTACGAGGAAGGTGCCGCTCTGACGCTTTAAGAGTCCAGCATCTCGGATCCGCGGCAAAATTATATAAGCTTGAAGAGCTGAGATAGAGTCATGCTTATGTTCTTTTTGCAGGGACTCTCGATGTCTGCCGGAATTCTCCAGTATAGATTAAGCCTAAAGCACCAGATTCCTTTGGGTGAGCAGAGCTCCATTAGTCCTGACCCCTGAATAAGCGCAAAAGCTTATGAGCTAACTACTGGCACAATTCGCATTCCATTGTTCTTTCAAGGCCTTAACTTGGCCATAGTCTTGAGCTGTTTCGGCTATCTTGGTTCGCATCTGATTCAGTGTGCAATCTGATTGACGAGCACGTTCAGATTGTTGGGTCTTAAGTTCCTGAATCCTAGCTTCGAGTCGTTGACGATCTAATGATGACTTCTCAGACGCGGCTATGCTAGCTCGATCAGCTGATGCCGATGCTGCATTCCTTGCTTGTTCTGCATCTAGATCTTTGAGCTGCATCGCGATAGCTGCTTCCTGTTGGCGAAATCTTACCTCTTCCGCACTGCGCTCTTTCAATAACTCAGCTACAAGTGTTTGCTGATCAATCGACTGCCTTTGCTCGGTTATTTGATCTTTCTGATTGAGAAATATGAGCGTAGCTACGCCCACGGAAACCACTGCTATGCCTGCAATCCAAAACTGAGTATCTCGGCGCATGATTGAAGTTGTCTAACTAATTTTAACTTAGGCATTTTCATGGGAGATTGAGGAAAATAGTGCAGATATGAGTCATGGCTGCTGCTATGTGGTCCTTTTGCTTGACTGCTTACGTGCTATGGAAGATCATTTATTGATACTTAGGCAAGTCTTTTCAATGTAGCCGGTATTAAGACTTTGAGTTGCCGTAAATATCCTGTAAATCTGCAGCAGTTAAGTGCCAAATTTAGGTTCATAGTGACATTGGACAAGCAATGGTGTGACAAGTAATGGATCTGCTTTGGTAGATATCCAGCTGCTCCATCCGCTTTGTCATCGAATCCAGAACCTCGCGGACCTAATCGTGAATAAGCTCCAATTCAAAGGTGAATGGCATGAGCTGATAGGAAAGCTCAGGCAGAAGTTTGCCAATCTTACTGACGACGACCTGAACTATGCCGCGGGTCAAGAAGAGGAACTTCTAGGTCATCTCCAGAAAAAGCTTGGTAAGAACCAGCAGGAGATTGCCGAAATGATCAACACCCCTTAGGAGTCCTACCATGCTTAGTTATGCCGTAACTTTTTTTGTCATTGCGATTATTGCTGCAGTCCTCGGTTTTGGCGGCATCGCCGGATCCGCTGCGAGTATCGCCCAGGTCCTCTTTTTTGTGTTTCTAGTTCTTGCCTTAGTTTCTTTTCTTACGGGACGGGGCCGCGTAATATGAATAGATCTTCTAATTACTTTGTTTTCACAAGGTAATTAGGATTTAAGTCTGATGATGATTACTTGCTGAATCTCGGCAATTCCTGGAAATAATGTTTGCATGGCATAGTTTTGCCAAATGTTGTGCCTTTTTCCCATCTCTATTCCCACTATGTATCTTCAAATTCGTATTTTGCGCGAGCTAGTTGCGACATGTGTTTGTGCCGTCTTTAGCTTGTTGATTGTATTTGGTTTGCCGATCTTCAGCTCTCCTGCGCAGGCTTCAAATTGCTTCTTCTTCAGCACATTTCCCGAGCCATTGGCAGTTACATCAGGCCGCGTCAAGGCTGACGCTAAGGAATTCGAGGGCAAAACTCAGGAATCGATTGGCAACGTCACTGGCAACCGGGGAGATCTAATTGCTGGCAAGGCCAAGCAGGCCGAAGCCAAAGTCCGTAATACCGTCGAAGATGTAAAAGATATGGCCGGGTTGCGCTGAGCTGATCCAGTATCAATAGCTCCACTTGATATTAGTTTTTAACTTATCTAGTGATTGCACCATGAAGCACTTTGTTGTCGTCGATTCGGCTAAAACTTTTGAAGAAACCTGTTTTGATCTTAATGCTGCTGTGGAGGCGCATAACTTTGGAATTCTAGCTATTCATGACCTTGCGGCTACCCTGCGTTCTAAAAATATTCAGTTTTCTGAGAACTGCAGTGTTTTTGAGGTGTGCAATCCACAGCAAGCTGCTTTGGTGCTCGAAACCGACATGTCCTTGTGCATGGCACTTCCCTGCCGGATCTCTGTGTTTACGGAAGTCGGACAGACCAAGATCGCCATGATCCGACCTGCCGACTTGTTTCGGGATCTTTCGGATACTCCAGCTCTTATTAAAGTTGCGCTGGAGGTTGAGTCAACCATGATGGACATGATTCATGAAGCCTCGTCTCCTACTGCCAAATGCAGCGATTGTTGATCCACTGTTCCTTGCTCCGATTCACTCTATGCCAATACATCATTCTGAGATAGATCCATGGGAATTACATTTATTTCTGGTTGAGCTTCGCGACTGGGTACTTTCAGGCGAGCACCATATGCATAAGATTTCGCAGTTCCAGACCTGCCAAAAAGCCCTGGAATGGCTCACTCTGGCCCAGGTTCTAAGTGGCAGACACGGCCGCAATTGCTTGTTCTACTTAGGGCGTGTGGGTAGTGGCCGTATCGAGACTGATATCCTTAACCGTATTGTCGGGCATCTTACAAGGGACGATTTGGATGTGGCTACGATGCTAAACTCCCTAGAGCGGGAGATTAAATGTAAGTCAGGACACGCTTGATACTTGTGCATTGGTATTTCTGATAATTGGTGCGACATGGTTTGGTGAGTTGTTGCCCTTTGCGCCCAGTTTGCATTGGTTAATGCGTTGCCTTTTCATTGATTCTCCTTTGTCAGCTGTCCCGCTTGTCAATAAAGTTTGATAAACTTTTGCCTCGCCTTCGCCTAGGCGCTAGTTCTTGTCTGCCCAGGGCTGTCGCTGCCGGTTCGTTATTGATCAAGCTGTAAATGTGCTGCAATTGCTTCTTTTGTGCTCTAGCCTGGCGATATTGATTTTAGTTGTTTTTGCGGTATGCCGCCACTTTGTCATGCTGGTTGGAACACTTTTTCTTGAAGCACTTATTACTGGCATCATTGATCCGGCTGAGCTCAATTGGCTTGCCAGTCATCAATCTGACTTTAACCGATTAGAGGAAGCTACTGCTCTGTGATTAGGGCGTTTGCTTGATCAAGGTGTTGTTCAGCTTGGATGTCGTTTGTCCTATTCTTAAAAGCCTCCTTTGCTGGCCGCCCCGACTCATGCCGTTACCGCGGTAGCGATTTGCTGCACCTCACTTCCCGTATCCCATTCGTCCCAACCGTCTATTGCGAAGACGCCTAGCAAAAGCCTGTGCTTATTGACAAGCATTACCTCACAATCCTTATCGTCCTGCTCCAAAGAGCTGATGCGGTCGGTTTTGCTTAGATAGGATGGCGGAAACTAAATCAGCTACTACCGATGGATGGGAAATTATTTGTTGGTGGCTTGCTTTTGATTTTTCTATTCTTGTACGTAGGAGTTTATCTATTGACCAGAGGGCTTACGCCGCTCGTCTAGATTCCCATTTGCCACCTTGTAAAGCGCTTATTCGGTTGCGCCCGTCAATCATGGTAACTGATCCACTCCATGTTTTGGCACTTCTGCGCTCACGGAATTAGGTTTAGCCAGGCAAGGGGTGCGATCGGCATGTCGAACCTGTCGCATACTAAGGACCAGAAGATGTTGTGATGGATCTTGCTCTTCGTGGCCTTTGATGGCTCGATGGCTGTCACTACGTCTCGCAGATCATCGCTTAATAGCAGCAAATCTCCCGCTTCGGCTGCTATTTGTGGCCTGGTGCTGCACATGTTGGTGCACCCGGTGCACCCTCGGCCTTGCCTGGAGGGGCGTGCAGCTCCACGTGTTCTTGCTCGTTGGCATCGTTGCGGGCCACGATTGCAATGGCCTCCTCATTGGCGCTGAGGTTCACCGGCATGTGGATAACGCCCGCTGGGATGAATATGAAGTCGCCTGTTTGGTTGATCACCGACCTCTCCAGGCACGGCCCGTAGAAGGTTTTAACGCGGCCAGCCAGCAAAAATATCGCCGATTCCGATCCCACATGCTGGTGCGCTGCGGCCTGCCCACCAGGGGGAATCACCACCCTGTTCATCGACAGGCCGCGGGCGCCGCTGTTGGCGCCGGAAATGCCCACAAACTGCTTGAGCCTTTGCTTGCTGCTGCTGGTTGTCAGCGGCCGCACGGTGACAATCTCGTCCGCCGCCTTGTTGGGCTTCCCGTTGGGGGCAGAGGCCGCTGGCACCGTGATGGGGCTGCCCTTTGGCGCTACGTAAACCACCACGACCACCGCTGGCTCAGGACCCAGGCTGACGCCTCGGTGCACTTTGTTTACCGTTTCGATTATTGCCTGGCCTGGTTGCAGGGATTGGCTAGCGCCATCGTCGCTTTCGACTCGCAACCTTCCCTGCAGCAACACGCCGGCATTGATCACTGGATGGAAATGGCGAGGCAGGGTTACCCCGGCAGGCACAGTGATGCGCAGCACGGTTACTTCGGCTTGGACATCGTTGAGCTTGGGCAATAGGTCCCCATTCCAGGAGCGATCGCTGCGGCTCAGGGTTTCCACCTTCACGCCTTGGGCAGCAGCGCTGGGGCCCTCATCGGCGCGGGTATTTCCCATCCCCATGCCAGTAGCCCAAGCCGCCAAGAACGCCAGGGCCAGCAGCCCCAGCCTGGATTTCCTCTTCATGGTTGCCGAAGTAGTTGATCGAAATCCTGGGCCCTATCCAGCCTCAGATGTGAAGCGGCCTTCATGAAGTCTGATTTCCGCGGGTGAAGAGCCATTGCGGCGGTGCTGTGGATGGTTGCCCTTTTGGCTTGGCGGAGAGATCGTGTGGACATCGGGATTCGGAGGCTCCACTGATGGAAGACACCCCCCCTGAGCATTTGCCAGGAGCGCGCTGACGATCCGGCCCCTGCTCCAACACTCTCGACGGATCTCTGACGTCTCTTGGCTTAAAAGCCTCCACCGCGCCGCCCTAGGTGCCCCGGATTAATCGAGACGTCCCACTAGTCACCTGGCCCCAGGTGCTTGCGTCAGCAGCTCCTCAGTATAACTGAAGTCACCCAGATCTCACGATCTGATTGCTAACTAACTTGCGCCCAGCCGCGCCCCACCCCTCCGGGCAGGCACCACAGCTGGGTCAACAGAAGCCCGGGGCTCCCGCTCCGGGCTTCCTAGCTTTTATGCCGCTGGGGAAGAGGCCATGCCGGCGCCACCAGAGACTCACCAGCAGTCGATTGAGCGCCGGGCCCAAGAGCTGCTGGCCCAGCTCAGCCTTGCCGAGAAGCTGGCCCTGCTGGAGGGCGATACCGACTTTTGGCCAGGCATGGTCGATATCGCCAGCCGCGATGCCTCCCACCTGCACCCCTGGCCAGCGGGGGTATTGCCGCGCCTGGGGCTAGCTGGGTTGCAGTTTGTTGATGGCCCGCGGGGGGTGGTGCTCCAGGGCGGAGCTACTACCTTCCCTCCGCCGATTGCCCGCGGTGCCTGCTGGGACGTGGATCTGGAGGAGCGGATAGGTGAGGCTATGGCCCGCGAGGCCCGCAGCTTCGAGGCCAACTGGCTGGCGGCGGTTTGCGTAAACCTCTTGCGCCACCCCGGCTGGGGCCGGGCCCAGGAGACCTACGGCGAAGATCCGGTGCTGCTTGGGGCCCTGGGGGCGGCCATGACCCGCGGCATCCAGCGCCACGCCGTGGCTTGCGTCAAGCATTTCGCCCTCAATTCGATCGATAGCTCCCGCTTCCTGGTGGACGTGCAGGTGAGTCAGCGGGTGCTGCACGAGCTTTACCTGCCTCACTTCCGAGCCTGCGTAGAGGCCGGGGCGGGCTCGGTTATGAGCGCCTACAACCAGGTGAATGGCGAGTGGTGCGGCCAGCACCCCGCGCTGCTCAACGAAATCCTCAAGCAGCGCTGGGGATTCAGGGGCTTCGTGGTGACCGATTTCATCTTCGGGGTGCGCGATGGCGTGGCGGCGCTGCGGGCCGGTCAGGACCTGGAGATGCCCTTCCGCATGATCTTTGCCGGTTGCCTGGCTGCTGCCGTTGCTGATGGTCGGCTGCCGCAGCAGCGCTTGGATGACGCCGTGCTGCGCCAGTTGCGGGCGCAGCTCGCCGTGCCGCAGGGTTCCTATCCCACCAGCCTGCGCGGCTGCGCCGAGCACCGGGCCCTGGCCCGGGAGGCGGCCACCAAGTCGATCGTGCTGCTTCAAAACGACGCCTTCCCCCCTGGCCCCCCCCTGTTGCCCCTGGATCCGGCCCGCTCGCTGGCGGTGATCGGCAGCCTGGCCGCCATCGCCAACCTGGGTGATCGCGGCTCCTCCGACACCCGGCCAGAACCCGGCGTGGTGGTTACCCCCTTGCAGGGGCTCCAGGCAGCGGCTGCGCCGGGGACTGTGCGTTACGCCAGCGGTGAGCGCCTGGCTGAGGCAACTGCCCTGGCGGCCAGCTGTGAGGCGGCCCTGCTGGTACTGGGCCTCGACTGGCGCCTGGAGGGGGAGCACATCCATCCCGGCGACATCGCGCCGATCCTGCGCCAGATACCGCCCCCCCATCCCCTGCTATGGCGCTGCTGGCCGCCGGTGGCCCGGGCCATTGCCGCCATCACCAGCTACGGCTCGGCCCGTCAGGGGGGCGATTTCGCCGCCGGCGACCGCACCAACCTGGAGCTGCCCGCTGAGCAGGTGGCCCTGATCGAGGCCGTGCTGGCGGCAAACCCCCGCACGGTGGTGGTATTGATGGGCGGCGGCGCGATCCTGATGGAGGCCTGGCGCCAGGCTGTGCCGGCAATCCTGCTGCTCTGGTACCCGGGCGAGCGGGGCGGCGAGGCCCTGGCCGATGTGGTGTTCGGTGCGGTGTCGCCCTCCGGGCGCCTGCCCTTCGCCATTCCCACCAGCGCCGAGCACCTGCCTGGTTTCGAGCCCCGGGCTGCCCAAGTGCGCTACGACCTCTGGCACGGCTACCGCCGCCTGCAGCGAGACGGCAATCCGGCCGCCTTCCCCTTCGGCTTTGGGCTCTCCTACGCAGAGCTGCGCCTCAGCCAGGCGGAGGCCGAGCTGCAGCCAGATCAAATTCGACTGGCCGTAACTGCCCAAAATGCCGGCCTGCTGGCCAGTGAGGTTGTGGTGCAGGTGTACGCCGAACCGCCCGGTTTAGTGCTGGAGCGGCCTCGGCGCAGCCTGGTGGGCTTCGCTCGGGCGGCGCTGGGGCCAGGCGACCGCCGCCGGCTTCAGCTGCTGATTCCGCTGCGGCAACTGGCCTATTTCGATGAAGTTTCCAGCCACTTTTGGCTGGAGGCGGGTTGCCATCGCCTGCGGGTTGGCCAACACAGTGAAGATGGGGGGGTGCTGCTGGAGATCAATTGCGAGGCAAAAGATCTGGGCCCCTGATCAGCTTTTGCCCAGCAGGCGTTGCAGTCGCAGGCGGTTGTAGCGCTGCACCCACAGGCAGGGCAGGTTGAAGGCGGTAGCAAAGGCGAGGTTGATCAGCACCCCCGCCGGCGGTAGCCAGAGGGGCGTGATGGTCCAGAACAGCCACAGGGCCAGATGCACCAGCTCGGCCCGGCGGGTTTCCAGCACCAGCCTCTCCAGCTTGATGCTCTCGCGGCCCACCAGGGCGGCCTTGGCGATCCCGTGGGGGAGGCTTTGGCCGGCATCGGGTAGCCAGGGCTTCCAGCTGCGGATCGCCAGCCGGTTCTCGAATCCCTGCCGGCTTTCGCTCCATGGCCGCCGCATAAACCAGTGCTCCCGCTCCAACCAAGCGGCTGGCAGCCGGTTGGCCAGGGAGCCCACGAGCAGGCTCCAGAGCAGCCAGCCCAGGGCGCTGGAGGTGGCTGCCATCAGCGGAGAAAGGTTTGTCATCAGGGCCGCAGCAGCTCCTGGGCCAGTAGCTGCACCGATTGGGGAGCGCGCAGCAGCTGGGGATGGGCCCACACCGGCAGCATCTGGGTGCGGCCGACAGGCAGCACGGCCCGCCAGCCGGGCAGCACGGCTAGGTCGATGGCCGAATAAAAGCTGCAGCAGTCGATCCCGGCCAGGGCTTCGAGGTTGCCGTTGAGCTCGGTGAGCAGGGGGCTACCCGATTTGAGGTCGGCGATTCCCGCCAGCAGGCGGCCCGGCCAGGGTTGGGCGGTGAGGGTGCCTTGCTGCGGACTCCCCACGCTGATGAAGCGCCTGGTGCGGCGGTGGCCGCCCAGCAGCTGGATCCAGGTGCGGGCGATTACGCCGCCGATCGAGAAGCCCAGCAGATCAATGGGTTGCTCCAGCCCGAAGGCCGCTTCGATATGGCCACCGAGTAGTTCGGCCGCCTCGGGGACGGGGGTTAGGCCAAACCGCAGCGGTAGCTCGGGGATTAACAGCGGTTGGCGCTGCTCGCCTAGGCAGCGCTTAAGCGCATTGAAAACGGCGGGGCTGTCGAGCAGCCCGTGCACCAGCACCAGGGGGGTTGCATCGGTGATGGGACCGCCATCCGATTACTTACTCAATCTGACCTTTCCACCACGGTGCTGCGGCCTAGCAGCAAATCTCGCGCCCCATTTACCCGTTGCATCGTGTCGTGACTTCCACCGCGGTCTGGGTGGTGTTCAGCGGCGGCGCTCTTCCAGGCTCGATTGACGTCATCAGCGCCGATGCGCCCAGCCAGGGGCAGGTGCAACCGCTGACGCGCCACGATCGCATCAAGGTCGGGATGCTTACCCAGAGGGCCCCAGTCGGCCTTGCTGAGCGCCGGGCTGCGCTTTTTGCCCCCTTTGCGTCGCGCCTTGCTCTGGCCCGATCCACCGAATCCCCGCTGGGGCTGGCTTGTCTCTTGCGCCGCCCCATGGGCTGCCCGCGGCGCTTTGGTCGCCACCAGACCGGTCAAATTGGCTTGCATGGTCTGGGGCATCAGCTCTGCCGCGATTTATCCACTGTCCTCCATGGCCGGCTAGCCAATTGGTGGCCTAGACGACGCTCATCGCTGGCTAGCGGCCCGATCTGGATGCCTTGCGCTTCTGGAGCAGCTTATGACAAGGCTGTGGGCACTGCGGCCCACCCAATGTCAGATGGGTCTAGCGTTAAGAAGAGGTGAGGCGCGCTTGGCGCGATCGGTCTGCTCTGGCCTGCGTTGTGGGGGGTTTATGAGTTCGGTGATCAGATTTCGCCTGCGAAATAGGCCTCGGGCCCGGTTTTTCAACCTCCGCGAGGGTCAGCGTTGGCCTGTAGAGCAACCCATGGAGGGTTGGTTGCAGTGGGAGGGCAAGGTGCTGCCCGCCATTCCTGTGGACATCGCCAATTTCAGTGCCGGTGGCGTGGCGATATGGGTTGATCCAAAGCTCGATATACGACCCGGCGGCCATGGCGTCTTAATAACCCAGGCCCATGGCCGTGGCTGTGGCTACAGGCCGGTAAAGGGCTGCTGGCAAGTCAAGGGTGCCAAACGTTCTTTGGTGGGCCTTGCCTTCGAGCGCTGAGGTTGGCTTCAGTCTTCGATCAGCCGCTGAATCCGGCTGGATTGGGACCCTGCCACGCGCCCCTGGCCATCGGGGCTAAGGCTGGTTGTAGGCAGCCTGCGACTCGGCTTTACCTCTTTCACCCGTACGGCGTAAACGTGTAGGCCGATGGCCACCACGAGCAGCAGCATCAGGCTGAAAGCTGTGCGGTGGCTGCCCTCGCTGCTCGGCATCGGCTGGGGTGCGGGATTGCTGATGCTCCCAGTCTCTCAGGGGCAAGAGATGTGAAGACCTCCCCGATCCCAAACCAGGGCAAGCCAGCGCTCCTAGGATTTGCTTAAGAATTGAACGGCAAAGAAGTCGATGCGTGTGCCATCCCTGCTGGCCCTGGCGGCCCTTGTGGGCTTTGTGATCGTGGAATTGGTGCTCTGAGCGGCAGCCATGAACACCGCTTTAGACAGTCAGGGCTTCTAGTGTCCGCTTTTACTGCGCCCCTGACCTGTGCAGGCACCCATGCTCCACTCCCTAGCCTTTCTGCTGTCCAGGGGCCAGGAGTTGCCCGAAGAGGGCGTTGATTGGCAGGCTCTGGTTGCGGCCCAAGGCCACCAGGGTCCCGATCGGGGCCGGGGTCTGAGGCTGTTTCGGATGCCAGATCAATGGCAGGGCAGCCTCGATGAGTTGGTAGCTGGTGGCTGCGCCACCATCGCCGGTGAAGATCCCCTCGGCTCAGCGCCAGAGCAGCGCTCCCTGATCTGCGATGCCGTGGTGACTCAGTTTGACGTGCCCTCCCTGTGGATCGGCGTCTACGCCGTTAGGGGCCCCGCCGAAGGCTCCTGGCTGCAAGTGCAGCAGGTGGAGCTGCTTGATCGCTTTCCCCTGGCTGAGGCAGCCAATGAAACCTGCTGGTTTTATCCCACCGATAACGGCTCCTACTTGTGTTGGGAAAATCAGACTGGCCTGACCCTGGCTCCGGGATGGTTGCCAGAGCAGGGGGGGCAGGAGCTTCCGATCGCCTATGACCGCGGCGAGGTACACGTGCTCTGGTCGCTGATGGCAGATGACCAGGCGCTTACTTGTGTGGGCCTCACCTATCAGCGCCGGCGTATCGAGTGGCCTTTGCTTGAGCGCAGCCCCGCACCCAGCGCCACCTGGACCAGCTTTGAGGTCGACACCATGGCCGACCCCAGCTATCTAGAACACGCCCGCATCAGCGTTTTTCCCCAGTGAGCGGGCGCAGCCTGGCTCAACGCACGAACAGCATCTCCTGGTAGGTGGGTAGGGGCCAGAGGTTGTCGTCGACCAGGGCCTCCAGGCCGTCAACCACCACGCGCAAGTCGCCCATCAACGGCACCAGGGTGTCGGCGCAGTAGCGCATGTGGGCTTCGGTGCCGTGGGGGGGATGGTCGATGGCGCCTTGCAGCTGGCCGCTGATGTCCATCAACGACTGGCATAGTCCAGCCACCTCCTTGGAGGTTTCCGGCGATACCTGGATACCTAGGGAACTCTGCAGTTGCAAGGACTCAGCTAGTTCCCCGAGGTAGCGGATCGCCGCTGGATACACCTGGGTTCGGGCGATCTGGACGGCCAGTTTGGCTTCCACATCGATCGCCAGGATGTACTGCTCGGCGTAAACCTCGAAGCGGCTCTGCAGCTCCACGGCCGAGAGCACGCCGGTGCGCTCGAACAGCTCGCGCATTGATTGGCGCTCCAACACCGGCAGGGCATCGGCGGTGGTGCGCAGGTTTTCCAGGCCCCGCTCCTCCACGGCCATGCGGTGCCACTCATTGGAATAGCCGTTGCCGCCAAACACGACGGCGCCATGCTGTTCAATCAGGGTCTTGAGCACGGCCAGAGCCCCTTCCTCCAGGCCGTAGCCACTGCCCAGTTTGGCCTCCAGTTCGCTGGAGATCCAGGCGAGGGAATCGGCCAGGATCGTGTTCAGGGCCACAAGTGGGCCAGCGACCGATTGGTTGGAGCCGACGGCTCGAAACTCGAAGCGGTTGCCAGTGAAAGCGAAGGGCGAAGTGCGGTTGCGATCGCCGGCGTCCTTGTCGAATTCCGGCAGGGTATCGACGCCGAAGTCCATCACGCCGCCGAGGGATGAGCCCGAGAGACGGCCCTCGCGGATCTGGTTGAACACATCCTCCAGCTGGCTGCCCAGATACACCGAGATGATTGCCGGGGGCGCTTCGTTGGCGCCGAGGCGGTGGTCGTTGCTGGCGGTGGCGATCACGGCCCGCAGCAGGGGGCCATACATGTGCACGCCGCGGATCACCGCTCCGCAGAACATCAGAAACTGAAGGTTTTCATGGGGCGTCTTGCCCGGATCTAGCAGGTTGCCCTGGGTGGCGTTGCCGATCGACCAGTTGACGTGCTTACCAGAGCCGTTGATGCCGGCGAAGGGCTTCTCGTGCAGCAGGCAGGCCAGACCATGCTTCTTCGCCGTGCTGCGCAGAAGGGTCATGGTGAGCTGCTGGTGGTCGGTGGCCACGTTGGCGGCCTCGAAGAAAGGCGCAATCTCAAACTGGGATGGGGCCACCTCGTTGTGGCGTGTTTTGGCCGGAATCCCCAGGCGGTACATCTGCCGCTCCACCTCCTGCATAAACACCTGCACCCGCTCCGGGATGGCGCCGAAGTAGTGGTCGTCAAACTGTTGGCCTTTTGCCGAGGGCCGACCAAACAGGGTGCGGCCAGCCAGCAGCAGGTCTGGCCGCAGGGGCACGTAGGCGCTGTCGATCAGGAAGTACTCCTGCTCGGCGCCGCAGCTGGAGTTGACCGGGGCGATGGTGGTTTCCCCCAGCAGGCTGAGCAGCTTGTGGGCCTGTTTGTTTACCGCTGCGATCGAGCGCAGCAGGGGGGTTTTTTTGTCGAGGGCTTCGCCGGTCCAGGAGACGAAGACGGTGGGGATGCAGAGGGTGACACCGTTGGGCGTCTCCATCAGCCAGGCGGGGCTGGTGATGTCCCAGGCGGTGTAGCCACGGGCTTCGAAGGTGGAGCGGATACCGCCATTGGGAAAGGAGGAGCCGTCGGGCTCGCCCTGCACCAGCACCTTGCCGGTGAATTCGGTGAAGACCGTGCCGTCGCCCTGGGGGGAGATGAAGCCGTCGTGCTTCTCGGCGGTGGAGTTGGTGAGCGGATAAAAAACGTGGGAGTAATAAAGGGCACCGCGGGCGGTGGCCCATTCCTTCATCGCCTGGGCCACCACGTTGGCCACCGACACGTCGAGCTTGCTGCCCTCCTTAATGGTGCGCTGCACCGATTTGAAGATCTCCTTCGGCAGCGCCGCCTTCATCTTGTCGAGGGTGAAAACGTCGCTAGCCCAGAGCTCGTCAAGGGTTTGAATCGGAGCCGTAGGGGCGGCGGGGCGGCTGAGAATCTTTTCGAGGGCTTGAAGGCGTGGTTGGGAGGGCATGGGGAGTTCGCCACTGAACATCACTCCACCTACCCAAAGCTGTTCCCCCCTCCAAGCTTTGCTGCGGTTGTTACCAGCGGCGCGATTGGCCCTGGCTTGGCGTGTGCGGTAACCGTGACCACGCTCCTGCGAATTTGAGGTGCCAGCCCCAGACTTTCACTTTGCAGGGAGTCAGGGATGGCCTCAGCCGATAGCCAGGCGCTGAAGGAGTCGATGCAAAGGCATCTCTTCTTCAGTCAGGCCAAGTCCAGCTCCCTGGCCACCAGCCACGATCACTACCGCTGTCTGGCTTTGGCGGTGCGTGATCGCTTGCTCAAAAACTGGGTCGACACCGCCGACACCTACACCCGTGAGCATGTCCGCACGGCCACCTACCTGTCGGCGGAATACCTACTGGGCCCGCACCTGGAAAACAACCTGGTGAATCTGGGCTTGGTGGAGGCAGCCCGGGAGGCTTGCACCAGTTTGGGCTTGAGCCTCGAGGAGCTGATCGCCGAGGAGCCCGAACCCGGTCTTGGCAATGGTGGCTTAGGGCGACTGGCCGCCTGCTTCCAGGAGTCGATGGCGACGCTGGAGCTGCCAGCGATCGGCTACGGCATCCGCTACGAATTCGGCATCTTCCGCCAGCAGATCACCCCCCATGGCCAGGTGGAGAGCACCGATCCCTGGCTGGCCCATGGCAATCCCTGGGAGGTGATCCGGCCGGAGTGGAGCTATCCGGTGCAGATCGGTGAACACACCGTGATCGGCGTCGCCTACGACACCCCGATCTTGGGCTACGGCGTAAACACCGCGAACACCCTGCGGCTCTGGTCGGCGGTGGCTCCTGAGGCCTTCGACTTCGCCTCCTTCAACGCCGGCGATTACACCAGGGCCGTGCTGCGCAAGATGCAGGCGGAGACCCTTTCAAAGGTGCTCTACCCCAACGACGAGCTGGACCAGGGTAAGCGGCTGCGACTGTCGCAGCAGATCTTCTTCGTCAGCTGCTCCCTGCAGGACATGTTCCGCATTCTGCGGGGCCAGGGGCTGGAGGTGACCGACTTCCACCGCAAGTTTGCGCTGCAGCTAAATGACACCCATCCAGCCATCGCCGTGGCTGAGTTGATGCGGCTGCTGATGGACGAGTACGGCATCGATTGGGATACCGCTTGGTCGATCACCACCGCCAGCATCAGCTACACCAACCACACCCTGCTGCCTGAGGCCCTTGAAACCTGGGGCGTGGAGCTGTTTGAGCAGTTGCTGCCCCGCCAGCTGGAGATCATCTACGAGATCAACACCCGCTTTCTGCGCATGGCCCGGATTCGCTATCCCGGCGATTCCCAGATCCTGCAGCGCATTTCTTTAATTGAGGAGGGCCCGCAGCGCCGGGTGCGCATGGCCCACTTGGCTGTGGTGGGCAGCCACCACGTCAACGGCGTGGCCGAGCTGCACAGCACCCTGCTCAAGCAGAACCTGTTTGCTGATCTGGCTCGGATCTGGCCGGAGCGCTTCACCAATGTCACCAACGGCGTCACACCGCGGCGCTGGCTGGCGGTGGCCAACCCACCGCTGGCGGCCCTGCTCGATGAGGCGATCGGCGATCGCTGGCGCACCCACCTCGAGGAGCTGCAAGGGCTTGCCTCTTTTGCCGACGACCCTGCGTTCCTGGAGCGCTGGCAGGCGGTGCGCGACCTGGGTAAGCAGCGCCTCGCCCAGTACATGCGCCGCGAGCTGGGGGTGCTGGTGGACCACACCTCTCTTTTCGATGTGCAGGTGAAGCGCATCCACGAATACAAGCGCCAGCACTTGGCGGCCCTGCAGATCGTGGAGCGCTATCTGCGCATCCGCGCCGGTGAAGACCTGCCGCCGCGCACCTTTGTGTTCGGTGGCAAGGCGGCTCCGGGCTATGCCCTGGCCAAGTTGATCATCCGCCTGCTGGTCGGTATCGCCGATGTGGTCAACATGGATCCGGCCATGGATGGCCGCCTCAAGGTGGTGTTCCTGCCCAACTTCAGCGTCAGCTTGGGTCAGCTGGTGTATCCAGCGGTGGATCTCTCCGAGCAGATCTCAACCGCCGGTAAGGAGGCCTCCGGCACCGGCAACATGAAGATGGCTCTCAATGGTGCGGTGACGATTGGCACCCTCGATGGGGCCAACATCGAAATCCGCGATTGCGTTGGGGCGGAGAATTTCTTCCTCTTCGGCCACACCGCAGAGCAGATCGAGCAGCTGGGCCACAGCGGTTATCACCCGATGCCCTGGATCGAGCAGGACCCGGCCGTGCGTCAGGCCCTGGAGTTCATCGGCTCTGGCTACTTCAGCGAGGGTGATGGCGAGCTCTTCCACCCCTTGCTGGCCAGCCTCACCAGCCACGATCCATTCCGGGTGATGGCGGATGTGGCCGATTACCGCCGCGCTCAAAACGCCGTGGATGAAGCCTGGCTCGACCGGGGCCGCTGGGCGCGGATGTCTCTGCACAACACGATGCGCTGTGGTTTCTTCAGCAGCGACCGCTCGATCGCTGACTACGCCGAGCGCATCTGGAAGGTGGGCCGGGTGCCGGTACAGGCCAGCGCCGGTGCCCCGGCGCCCTAGGCGCTCGGGGGCTCCGGCTTGTCGCTGTCCTTGAGCGAGGGGAAGCTGGAGCGGATCAGCTGGGCTACCTCCTGGTTCATCTGGGTGCGGAAGTTGGCAGCGTCGCCAGCTTCGAGCACCGGATAGGAGCGGGCCCCAGCGTTGCGCAGGGGTTTCCAGCTGGTGGCTTCTTGCTGCTTGAGGGCTTCTAGCGGTGCGTCGAAGTCGAAGCTGAGCTCCCGCCCCTGGGCGGCGATGGCAGCGATCCAGGCCTCCCGGGCCGGCAGTAGGGCCTTGGCCTTGAGGGTGTCAGGCAACCCCAGCACCGGCTCGTAGTGATCCAGGGCTCGTAACTCGGCCTCGAGCAGAATCACCCAGGCAGCTTCTTCGCCGGGTTGCAGGCCAAGGCCTTCGGCGGCGGCGAGCATGGCGTCTCGATAGAGACACAGCCAGCGGTAGTGAGATTTCTGCTGCAGTGTTTTTTTGAGCGAGCTCTTGCCATGGGCAACCCGCTTGGGCAGGGCTGCTTCAGCTCGCCGCAGCAACACCCGATCTTCCGGCTCCAGGTTGATGGCGCCCCAGCGCTGCCGGTATTCCCACAGCTCCTCGTATTGGCGCACCTCCTCAG
This sequence comes from Synechococcus sp. CS-1330, assembly GCA_025128025.1. GTDB lineage: Bacteria > Cyanobacteriota > Cyanobacteriia > PCC-6307 > Cyanobiaceae > Cyanobium_A. The sequence goes on along the minus strand of JAHLYR010000046.1, from coordinate 17,609 downwards.
GCGTCCAGCCCAGGCCCTGCAGTTCTTCGCCCCTGCTCGTTTCGTCCTTAGCCACCGGCACGCCTGTTGCTGTCGCAGGCAGCGTAGTGGCCGGAGCTCAACGCACAACCAGCACAGGGCAGCTGCTGTGGGTAAGCACCCGGTGGGTTTCGCTGCCCAGCAGCACCCCCTCCAGGCCGCGGCGGCCATGGGAGGCCATCACAATCAGATCAGCACCATGGCGGCCTGCCGCCTCCACGATTGCCGCGTAGGGCAAGGAGCTAACAATGGTGTCCTGGTCGCTGACCACCCCGGCGGCCTGGGCCGCGGCTGCGGCTGCCGCCAGGATTTGCTCGGCGCCATGGCGAGCGGCTTGCACTAGGGCGGTCACCGTATTGGGGTCCACCAGCTCACCCACTCCCACCAGGGAGATGGGGAAGTTGGATTGGGCGTGGAAAAAGGTGATGCGAGCTCCCAGGCTGTGGGCCAGTGCCACCGCCTGCTGCACGGCCTTGTCTGAGAGCTCGGAGCCATCGGTGGGCACCAGCAGGTGGCTGTATGGCATTTACGGCGCAGGGGGGCGGTGGAGCTCCAGCCTGGGGCAGCTGGAGCCGCCTAGCAACTGCCTGAGCCCTTCCAGCCAGCTAGGTGGGCGGCGGCGCGGGAGCGGGCCAGGGCCCGGGCGCGGGGCAGGGCCGGCTCGAGTTGCTCGGAGCTGAAGGGCGGCAGGGGGCGGCTGCGCAGCCAGGCCCCCCAGCGGAATTCGTGGAAGGGAATCAGCGGTGCGGCAGCTAGCACCCCCTCCTGCTTCAGCTTCCACACCAAGCTGCGGTAGGGGTCGTCCTGCAGGCCTGTGAGCTGCTCGGGCAGGGCGCTGGGGGGTAGGGGCCCCAAGCCCCTGCCGTCATAGAGGTAGAGCCAGCCGCGTTGATGCAGGGCCGCAAGCACCTGCTCGGGGTCGGGGCTTTGGAGCTCGAGCACCACGTAGCCGAAGGCGGTGGCGTTGGGTTCGATCTCGATCAGGGCCCGTAGGCGGTGGTGGCGGTCGACCATCCACACGCTGCCATCGGCGCTGCGCACCAGCGGCACGGGCTTGTTGCCCAGGTAGGAGCGGCGTTCGCGGGCATTTTCGGCCCCGAAATCACGCAGCCTGCTGCGCACTTCAGCTAGTCCCACGCAGAGCTGGGTGGGGCGCAGCTGGGCGATAGGCACCTCAAGTAGCTCCCCCCCCGGGAGTGGGGCCGGCAACGGCTGGTACGGGGGAAGGCGCAGGGCCATGACGTCAAGGCAGCCCGGATATCCCCATCCTGACCCGCTGCTTCCCCGAATAGGGTCGCCCTCAAGTGCGAGTGGCCATGGCTTCCCCCTCCCATCCCGACCTGAGTGCTGGCCCCCACGGCCCGATCGGGGTGCTGGTTTGCGGTCACGGCAGTCGCAATCGGCTGGCAGTGGCCGAATTTGCCGAGCTCGCTAAGGGCCTCCAAGCGCTGCTGCCCGAGGTGCCTGTGGAATACGGCTACCTGGAATTTGCCAGGCCGATCCTGCGCGATGGCCTGGAGGCGCTGCGAGCTCGGGGCGTAAGCCACGTGCTGGCCGTGCCGGCCATGTTGTTTGCAGCGGGCCACGCCAAAAATGACATCCCCTCGGTGCTGAATACCTACGCGGCCGAGACTGGCCTGCGTATCGACTACGGCCGCGAACTGGGGGTTGACCTGAAGATGATTCAGGCCGCCGGGGCCCGGATTCGCGAAGTTCTAGATGGGGCCACTGCAGAGGTGCCCATGCACGAAACCATGTTGGTCGTGGTGGGCCGGGGCTCGTCCGACCCCGATGCCAATTCCAATGTCGCCAAGGTGACGCGGATGTTGGTGGAGGGTTTTGGTTTTGGCTGGGGTGAAACGGTTTATTCCGGGGTCACCTTTCCATTGGTGGAGCCTGGACTTCGCCAAGTGGTGAGACTTGGCTATCGCCGGGTTGTCGTTTTCCCCTATTTCCTGTTTTCCGGGGTGCTGGTGAGCCGGATCCAGCAGCACACCGAGCGGGTGGCCCAGGACCATCCCGAGGTGGAGTTCCTGAAGGCCTCCTATCTGGCTGATCACCCCCTAGTGCTGGACACCTTTGTGGAGCGGGTGGCGGAGGTGGTGCGCGGTGACGCCAACATGAATTGCTCGTTGTGTAAATACCGGGCCCAGGTGCTTGGCTTCGAGACTGAGGTTGGGGCGCCCCAGCACAGCCACCACCACCACGTTGAAGGGCTCACCGACGGCTGTGACCTCTGTGAACGTGAGTGCACCGGTGCCTGCCAGCCCGATGGCGTGCCGATTCCAGTGGGCGGCCACAGCCACGATGACTCTCCAGGGCACAGCCACGACCACGGGCACAGCCATCACCATCCGCCCTACCCCCACGCGGACCATCCCCTCGGTCCCACAACCCTGCGCCAGGGCGGCAGCAGCTGAGCCCTCTGGGTTTGACCTGGCTCAGGCTTCTCAGCTCGCTGGAAGTCTCGCGAGACTCCAGCTCATCAGTTTTGCTGATTAGTTGTCCCTATTCCCCATTTTTGGCTTCTTTTCCCCGGTTTATTAGGGGTTTTCCCCAGAAACGAGGCCTTTGAGCCAGTTAAGGCCTGGCAGTTGGGGAATAACTGCTTTTGTTCAGTCTGGCCTTGACAGCACCGGCAGCTGCCGCCCATGCAGGCTTTGCAAATCTTCGCTGAGCCCTTGTGGAGCCGCTGGCACAGGCAATCTCAGCTGAGAACGGTGTGGTTTCGCCCTGGCTTTCGGGCTTTGACGGACCTGGCAGCGATGTGGCCTACTTAGGCACCCCCACCTCTTGTTTCCTAATGGCAGCTGAGCGCAGTCATCTCCAACGATGTATGGAGCAGCCCAGCTGCGCAGAGGGTTTAGTGGAGGCAGAAGCCGGCAGCATCAGCCTGGAGGCTGAGGTGCCAGAGGTGTTGTTCGATGGCATGCGCGAGTTCCTGCGCAGCCACCCTCAGTGGGATCAATACCGCTTGATCTCCTCGGCGCTTTCCAGCTTTCTGTTTCAGCACGGCTGCGCCGATCAGGGGGTGAGCCAGTACTACCTCAACGGCCTATTCCTGCGCCGCTGAATTTTTCAAACCTGGTGGCCGGTTAACAAAAAAAAGGCGGAGGGGCCAACCTCCGCCTGAGTCTCCCTTGCCCGACCTTTTGGAGGTCGACGTTGCCATTGTGAGCAGGCTTGCTCAAGCCGGTTGTGGCGATAGACACCGGATCGCGACCGGTTTATGGGGTTCCTTGGCGCAACCTGGCGGCAGCGGCCTCGCAGGCGCGCCAGGTGATGGCCATTTCGGTGAGGGTTGGGCTCTGCCAGCCGGACCGGGGCCAGCAGGCCCCATCTACTACCAGCACGTTGGGGGCGCCCCAGCACTGGTTGAGGTGATTCACCACCCCAGCCTCGGGCTGGCTGGCCATCCGGGCGCCGCCGAGTTCGTGGATGTAGTAGCCAGGTGGTGGCGCCTCGGGGCTCACCGCCAGGCTGGTGCGGATCCAGGGCTCCAGCAGCGGCAGCACAAATAGATCTTCGATGGGCCGGATCTGCCCCCCACCAGCTGCCACCACCGCCTCCATGCGCCGGTGCATGTGGGCCACCAATCGCTGCTCGTTTGCCCCCCAGCGGCAGTTGATGTGGGCGGTGGGTAGCCCCCAGGCATCGAGTTGTTCGCCGTTCAACGTCACCTGGTTGTCGGCGTTGGGTTGCACGTCGCCATGACCGATCAGGAAACCGACCGCCTCGCCCCGGCGGCGCTGCAGCAGGGCGGGTGGATCAAAGCGCTGCAGGGCTGTCCAGAGACCGTAGCCGCCAAGAAAATCAGCTTCGCTGCCCCCATCCAGGTTGACCGTGTTGGGGATAAAGCAGCTACCGGCCCCTGAAAGTTCGCTGGGCCCATCGAGGGCTGGCACCCCGGCAATCGAAAAGAAGCGACTGCTGGAGATGTGGTCCATCAGATAGCGCCCCAGGCTGCCGGAGGGATCGATTAGGCCGCCGCGCTGGTGGGCTTCGCTCGAGTGCAGCAGGATCCGCAGGGTCTCGATCGTTGAGGCGCAGAGCACCACCAAGGGCGCCTCAATGCGCTCGCGGGCAGCCGTTTTGCCATCCACCAGCAGCACGCCCCGGGCCCGGTCGCCTTCGAGCAGTAGATGGCTCACCACGGCGTTGCTGCGCACCTGGGTGCGCCCCGTTGCCAGGGCCCGTGCCAACGTGCGCCCCTGGCTGGCGGAGCGGGGCCAGCCCGCACCCCGGTGCAGGTTGAAGCCGCGCGAATGGATCAGGGGCAGGCCGAGCTCGTCGCCAATGCGACGCTGCAGGTGGCGTTCGCCCGGGGTGAAGGGCAAGGGCGCCTGGAAGTGGCCATCGGGCAGCTGGGGTAGGCCGTCGCAGGCTCCATGCACCTCCAGCAACTGCTCAAGGCGGGTGTAATAAGGCGCTAGCTCGGCGCTGCCGATCGGCCAGCCCGCCCCCTGACCATCGCGCTCAGCGGCACCGAATTCGTAGTCGGAAAGGCGCAGGGTGATGCCTCCCCAGGTGAGGCTTTTGCCCCCCACCTGCCGGCCCCGGCTCCACAAAAACGGAGCGTCGTCTGGGGTGGAGTAGGGATTGAGCCGCTCATCGACGAACAGCTGGGGATTGTGTTTCCAGAAGCCCGGATGGTGGCGCTGCAGCCGTTGCTGGCCGCTGGCGATGCGGGCCACACGCCGTGCCGTATTCAGCGGTTCGCTGCCGAAGGCCTGGCGGGATGAGAGCTCGGGACCGGCCTCCAGCACCAGCACCCGCAGCCCCGCCTCGGCCAGCACCATGGCAGCGACACCGCCGGTAGCGCCGGAGCCCACCACGATGGCGTCGGGCTGGGACACGCTGGCGGAGATGGCCATCTTCTGGGCGGTGATCGCTGGGGCAGCGCAGGTGAACGTTCAAACAACAAAGCCCCGACAGGTGACTGCCGGGGCTTTGGGAAGTGGTGGCGGGGGCGAGATTTGAACTCGCGACCTTCGGGTTATGAGCCCGACGAGCTACCAGACTGCTCTACCCCGCGTCGACCTCTTAACCATACCAGTCGAAGTGCCTAGTACTGCCGCTCAGTCGAAGCGCAGCTCGCCGATCACTTCCAGGCGCAGATGGGGGGCTGGGATCAAGAAGCGAGTGCGCAGCTCTTCAAGAGCTATCGGCGTTAGCCAGTCGAGCTGCTCGAGTAGGTGCAGGGCTACTGCTTGCTTGGCTCGGGCGGAGCCGTCTTCCACCTTGATCGCTACCCCCATGCCTTCGCCGACGCGGCTGAGGCACTGGATGCCTTCAGCTCCGCCCTTGCTCACCACTTGACCGTGGCCGCCGCGCATCAGTTCGGTGTCAAAGCGCCCCTCGCCTGCCACCAGTTCGGGGTGGGCCAACATCGCCCGGCTGAGGCGCTCCAGATCGGCCTGGCTGCCGGCGCCCAGGTGGGCGTAGAGCAGGGCCATCTGGGCCAGTTGCAGCTGCAGGGTGGGGGCGCCGCAGTCGTCGCGGGCGGTGAGCAGCTCGGCGGCGGGCAGGGCGAGCAGATCCCCCACGCGCTTAAACACCTCCTGCTGCAAAGGATGCTCTTTTTGTAGGTAGCTCTCGGTGCTCCAGTTGAGCTGCCGGCAGGTGGCCAGGAAGGCGGCGTGCTTGCCGGAACAGTTGTGCTCTAGGGGGCTTTTGCCGCAGTCGGGCACGGGGCATTGCAGCTGCTCGGCCTCGATTTCAGCGCCCCACAGCAGCTTGAAGGCCTCGCGGGCGTGCATGGCCGTGCCGGTGTGGCTGGCGCAGGCGATCGCCAGGCCCCGCTCGCCGCAGTTGCAGTGGTCGGCGGCGCCACTGCTCACAAAAACCGTGGCCTGAAAGGGCTTTAGGGCAGAGCGCACAAAGCTGAGCTGCTGGGGATCGCCCGCCCGCATCAATACCCGGCCGCGGCCGTCGCAAACCACCGCGTGCACCCGGTGGCGCGATTCGACGATGCCGTTGCGCAGCAGCCGTACCTCCAGGGGAGGGACGCCCCCGCGGGCGGTGCCACCGAAACTGGAGGACAGGGTCACAAGAGCCCGGCAGCTGATCTCAAAGAGCCTGACAGAGGCTGGCCCCCACCAGAGCCAGGATTACCGCCAGGGCTGCGCCCTGCTGCAGCCGCCGCAGCACCGGCTGCACCTGGTGCTGGGCCACCAGTAGGTCTTGCTGGCGCCAGGCCAGGGGCTTCTCCCACACCTGGCCGTCGTACCACCCCGATTCCTCGTATTCGACTCGCTCGGAGACCAGGCGGCGGTGCACGTAATTCCAGCCAAGCCACTGGCGCACGAGCAGCAGCATCGGCAACGCCACTGCAGCCACCATGCCCGCCAGCACCAGCTGGGCCGGGTGGTGTCGCAATACCCAGCTGCCGCTGGCCACCAGGATGGAAACGGGCAGCAGCAATAGCCAGCTAGTGGCTAACGGGCGCAACAGACCTGCCAGGTCGTGGGACGGCCAAACGAAAAACCAGGAGGCCAGCAACTGCTCGTATTCCTGCAGGGGCCGTTGCTCGGGCGGCACCGGGCACGGCATGGCGTTCAGGGAGAAACTGCTGGAATCGAGCTTAAGAAGCGCACCTGTTCGCCGTGGCCCCAGAAGGATTCGAGGTCGTAGTAGGTGCGCTCACTGGGAGTGAGCACGTGCACGATCACTTCGCCGTAATCGAGCAGCATCCAGCGGCCCTCCTTCTGGCCTTCGCGCCGGAGGGGCAGCCGGCCGGTGATCTCCTCGATCTGATCCTCAGCCGAGCGGGCGATGGCGCGCACCTGAACGTCGGAGAGGCCGCTGCAGATCACAAACCAATCGGCCAATGACGACACCTCGTCAACGCGGATCAGGCGAATGTCCACGGCCTTGCGGTCGTCACAGGCTTCTGCCGCCAGCTTGGCCAGCTGCTCGCTGTCGAGCTCCTGGTGGGTCGTGGACCTGCCAGCGGGGGAATCAGCCATAGACATTCTCACTGGTGACGGATTGACGTGAGCCCTGTTGCTGGGCCATTTCGGCCCGGGCCTTACCGGCACTCTTGCGCAGTGCCTCGAGCCGGTCTTCGTAGAAGGCGCGCTTCTTTTTCTTGCGGGTCTGCTCCACCAGCTCCTTGAGGGCGCCGCCCAAGCTCTTGTAGGCATTGGGCAGGGTGTAACCGAAGCGGGTGGCTAGGTCGATGGCCCGCTCATCGGCGGCGATGGCGTCCTGCAGCCGCTTTTCGGAGTTGTTTTTGAGATAGAGGCGGTAGCCGGCAAAGCCGGACAGGCCCAGGGCCATCACCAGCAGGAGGCCGTCCTGCACCCACAGCTCACCGATGGCGCCACCTAGGCCGATCGCCAGGGCCGCCATCTCCCAACCGTCGCGGGGCACCGCATCGTTCTGAACGCGGCCCACCTCGTGCCAAAACAGCAGGTTGCGATGATCTATTGCCAGCCCGTCCCAGCTTTCCAGGTCGACCTGAATTTCGACTTCATCGCGGCCGATCTCCTCGATGGTGATCAGGGGCGGCTCCACCGAGGCGGCCGCTTCCACAAACACCCAGCTCTGCAATTCAGGTGGCAGCAGCCCTTTCAGGCGCTGGAGCTCACTCATCTGGGGCTTCCGCGTTATCGATCAGGTTAGCGATTCCAGCCGCAGCTGCTGCCAGGGGGGCGTGAGAGGCTAGGCAGGTTTGGCTTGCCCACCCCCTATGCCCCGCCGCACGGACCTCAGGCGCATCCTGCTGCTGGGCTCGGGGCCGATCGTGATCGGCCAGGCCTGTGAATTCGATTATTCCGGCACCCAGGCTTGCAAAGCGCTGCGCGCCGAGGGCTTTGAGGTGGTGTTGGTGAATTCCAACCCGGCTTCGATCATGACCGATCCGGACATGGCGGATCGCACCTACATCGAGCCGCTGACGCCCGAGGTCGTGGCCCGGGTGATTGAGATCGAGCAGCCCGATGCCCTGCTGCCCACGATGGGCGGTCAGACCGCTCTCAACTTGGCGGTAGCCCTGGCTGAAAACGGCACCCTGGAAAAGCACGGGGTGGAGCTGATCGGCGCCAACCTCCAGGCGATCCGCAAGGCGGAAGACCGGCTGCTCTTTAAGGAGGCGATGGAGCGGATCGGCGTGGCGGTGTGTCCCTCCGGCATCGCCAACACCCTGGAGGAGGCGGAGCGGGTGGGTGAGGTCATCGGCAGCTACCCCCGCATCATCCGGCCGGCCTTCACCCTGGGCGGCAGCGGCGGGGGCATCGCCTACAACCCCGAGGAGTTCCGCGCCTTCTGCAAAAGCGGCCTAGAGGCCAGCCCCGTCTCCCAGATTCTGGTGGAGCAGTCGCTGCTGGGCTGGAAGGAATTCGAGCTGGAGGTGATGCGCGACAGCGCCGACAACGTGGTGATCGTTTGCAGCATCGAAAACCTCGATCCGATGGGGGTGCATACCGGTGATTCGATCACCGTGGCGCCGGCCCAAACCCTCACCGACCGCGAATACCAGCGGCTGCGCGACCAGTCGATCGCGATCATCCGCGAGATCGGCGTCGACACCGGCGGCAGCAATATTCAATTTGCGATCAACCCCGTCAATGGCGACGTGGTGGTGATTGAGATGAATCCGCGCGTATCGCGCAGCTCGGCGCTGGCATCGAAGGCCACCGGCTTCCCGATCGCCAAGATCGCCGCCCGCCTGGCGGTGGGTTACACCCTCGATGAAATCGTCAACGACATCACCGGTGCCACCCCGGCCTGTTTCGAACCCACGATCGATTACGTGGTCACGAAGATTCCCCGCTTCGCCTTCGAGAAGTTTCGCGGCAGCCCCGCTTTGCTCACTACTTCAATGAAGTCGGTGGGCGAGGCGATGGCGATCGGCCGCTGCTTTGAGGAGTCGTTCCAAAAGGCGTTGCGCTCCTTGGAAACGGGCCACGCCGGCTGGGGTTGCGACCGCCCCGATGCCGTAAGCGATCCCCAGCTTGCCCCCGATCCCACCGCCCTGGAGCGGGCCCTGCGCACCGCAACCCCTGAGCGCATTTTCGCCGTGCGCGAGGCGATGCTCGCCGGCCGCAGCGACGACGAGATCCACCAGCTCAGCGCCATCGATCCCTGGTTTTTGGCCAAGCTGCGCTGCATCCTCGAGGCTGAGCAGCGGTTGCTGCGGGGCCGCCAGCTGAAGCAACTCGATGCCGCCTCCCTGCTGGAGCTCAAGCAGCTGGGCTTCTCCGATCGCCAGATCGCCTGGGCCACCAGCAGCGATGAGCTCACGGTCCGGCGCCACCGTCAGGGGCTGGGCATCAATGCCGTGTTTAAAACCGTCGACACCTGTGCGGCGGAGTTTGCCTCCAGCACCCCGTATCACTACTCCACCTATGAGCGGCCTCTGGAGCGGCTCAACGCGGCCGGTGAGCTCGAGATCGTGCCGCCTGAAAACGAGGTGCAGCCCGAGAGCCGCCGCAAGGTGATGATCCTGGGCGGCGGGCCAAATCGCATCGGCCAGGGCATCGAATTCGACTATTGCTGCGTGCACGCCTCCTTCGCCCTGCAGGCCGAGGGCTTCGCCACCGTGATGGTGAACAGCAACCCGGAGACGGTGTCAACCGATTACGACACCTCCGACCGGCTCTACTTCGAGCCGCTCACCCTCGAAGACGTGCTCAACGTGATTGAGGTGGAGCATCCCGAGGGGGTGATCGTGCAGTTTGGTGGCCAGACGCCCCTGAAGCTGGCGATCCCGTTGCTGAACTGGCTGGCATGCCCCGAGGGCCTGGCCACCGGCAGCCGCATCTGGGGCACCTCGCCTGAATCGATTGATGCGGCGGAAGATCGGGAGCAATTTGAAGCGATCCTGCGCCGGCTGGAGATCCGCCAGCCCCGCAACGGCCTGGCCCGCAGTGAGGCCGAGGCCCGGGCCATCGCTGCGCGCGTTGGCTATCCAGTGGTTGTGCGCCCCAGCTACGTGCTGGGCGGGCGCGCCATGGAGGTCGTCTACGACGAAGCCGAGCTCAACCGCTACATGGTGGAAGCGGTGCAGGTGGAGCCCGACCACCCGGTGCTGATCGACCAATACCTCGATAACGCCATTGAAGTGGATGTGGATGCCCTTTGCGATCGGGATGGGGTGGTGCTGATCGGTGGTGTGATGGAGCACATCGAACCCGCCGGCATCCATTCGGGTGATTCGGCCTGCTGGCTGCCTTCCGTGAGCCTGAGCGAGGCAGCCCTGGCCACGATCCGCGCCTGGAGCCGGGCCCTGGCCCTGGCCCTCGGGGTGCGCGGCCTGATCAACCTGCAGTTTGCGGTGCAAATCGACCCTGAGCTGGGCGAGCGGGTGTTCATCATTGAGGCAAATCCCCGCGCCTCCCGCACGGTGCCGTTTGTGGCTAAAGCCACCGGCGTGCCCCTGGCCAAGGTGGCCAGCCAGCTGATGGCCGGCCGCACCCTGGCGGAGCTGGGGCTCACGGCCGAACCCATCCCGCCTCTGCAAACGGTGAAGGAGGCGGTGCTGCCGTTCAAGCGCTTCCCGGGTTCCGACACTTTGCTGGGCCCTGAAATGCGCAGCACCGGCGAGGTGATGGGCATCGCCAGCAGCGCCGGCATGGCCTATGCCAAGGCCGAGCTGGCCGCGGGCGAGGCCCTGCCCACAAGCGGCACGGTGTTTCTCTCCACCCACGACCGCGATAAGCCGGCCCTGCTGCCCGTGGCTGAGAGGCTGGTGGGGCTGGGCTTTGCCCTGATCGCCACCGGTGGCACCGCCGAGGCCCTTCGAGCCGCTGGCCTGCAGGTGGAATCAATCCTCAAGGTGCATGAGGGCCGGCCCAACATTGAAGATGCGATCCGCTCGGCCCGCATTCAGCTGATTATCAACACTCCGATCGGCCGCCAGGCTGCCCACGACGATAAATATCTGCGCCGGGCCGCCCTCGACTACGCCGTGCCGACGGTGACAACCCTGGCCGGGGCCCGAGCGGCGGTGGAGGCGATCACGGCACTGCAGCAGCAGACCATTGAGGTGAATGCCCTGCAGGACATCCACCCCGGACCCACTCGTTAGGGTTAAGGGCCCGCTAGATCCCGCTTTGACAGCCAGCACTCAAGTCAGCAACCAGATCACCTCAGGCAGCGACTGCACGACGGCTTTCCGGGCAGCCTATGAAAATCGCTACACCTGGGAGCCGGATTTCGGTGGCTATCAGGGCCGCTGCATCTGGGAGCAACCTGGTGATGCGGATCAAGACGGTAAGCGCGTCGAGGGAACTTTCGTGGTGGGCGCCGACCTCAAGGCCACGGTGACTGGCGTCGCCGATGAGGAGATTCACAAGGCCCTGGCCTCCCAACTGTGGGAGGTGGCGATTCACCGGGTGCGGCGCAGCTTTGAGCAAACCCATGGCGCCAACACCTTCAGCGCCGGCGACACCGACGCGGTGGGCACTGAGGTGATCGTGGGCGGCAAAAACGAAGGCGATCGCTATCGCATCAAGGCTGATGTGGTGACGATGGTGCATCGCCACATCCACGGCACCGTGGTGACGATCTTCACCGAGAGCACAACAGACACTGGCAGCGGCTACTTGAGCCGCAGTTACACCAGCCAGTACGCCGATCCGGCAACCGGTGCAGCCAAGGGGGGTATCAGCCGTTTCACCGACACCTTTGTGCCTCTGACCGAGGCTGGCCCCTGGGTGCTGAGCGAGCGGGTGGTTGAGACCGCTGCCCATGGCGACACGCCGGCTGGCCGCCAGGTGTTTCGTTTCGAGGATCTTGCCCCCTTGGCTTAGGTCAAGAGGCCGCTGCTAGGCACAATGCAGCCATGTTTTCTCTTTGGATTGGTGCCTACGACCAGGGCTTGGCCTATGCCGGCCTGGCCCTAGGCACCTACCTGACGCTGCGCGTCCTCAACTTTCCGGACCTCACGGTGGACGGCTCCTTTGCCCTGGGAGGTGGCACCGCTGCGGTGATGATCAGCCAGGGTGCCCCGGTGCCTGTGGCCTTGGGGCTGGCGATCTTGTTTGGCTGCCTGGCTGGCATGGTGACGGGCCTGATCCACACCCGTCTTGGTGTGAATGATCTGTTTGCAGGCATTCTCACCACCACGGGCCTTTATTCGATCACCCTGCGGCTGATGGGGCGCTCCAACATCCCCCTGTCTGAAACCCCAGCTGGAATTCTGGCTCTGCCCGACCTGGGCCTGGGCCTGGATGGTCAATGGGCCGTGGGATTAACCCTGGCGACCGTTGGGATGATCCTGCTGATCTCCTTCCTGATGGCTACCGATTTCGGCTTGTCTTTGCGCGCCCTGGGCAACAACCCCACCATGGCCCGCGCTAACGGCATCAACCAGCGCCGCGGCCTCACGGTGGGAATCGCTGCTGCCAATGGTCTGGTGGCCCTGGCCGGGGCGCTGGTTGCCATCTATCAGGGCTTTGCCGATGTGACCATGGGCATCGGCTCGCTGATCCTGGGACTAGGCATGGTGATCATTGGCGAAGCGGTGCTGCGGCCGCGCTCGCTGCCCTGGGCCCTGCTGGCGGTTGCGGTTGGGGCGATTTTGTTCCGCACCATGATTGCCATCGCCCTGCAGTTGGGCCTCGAACCGGTTGATCTCAAGCTGGCAACGGCCCTGCTGCTGCTGATCGCCCTGGCCTTCGGACGGCTGCGCATACCGGGTCTTTCGGCAGGCCAGGGGAGGCAGGAGCAATGAGTTCGGCTCCTGGTTTTAGGGTCCCGGGTCTTAGCGTTGAGGAGCTCAGCTGGGGCCATCCCCTGCCGGGATCGGGCTGGCGGCAATTATTTAGCGGTTTCTCGCTGAGTTGCCCCCCCGGCCAGTTTTTGGTGGTGATCGGAAGCAACGGCTCCGGCAAGAGCACCCTGCTCAATCTGGTGGCTGGCACCCTGCGCCACGGCGCTGGCCGTATCCACCTGGGCGGTCGCCCCCTGCACCGCCTGCGAGATCACCAGCGGGCCCGCTGGATCGGCCGGGTGATGCAAAACCCCCTGGAGGGCACTTGCCCCGGGCTGACCGTGGCTGAAAACCTGCGGCTGGCGGAGCGGCGCAACAGGCCCGTCCTGATTAATGGAGGCTTCCTGATTGGTGCCTTTGGTGGCATCCATCCCAATAGCGGCGACCGCAGGCGCTACCGCGAGCTGCTGGGCGAGCTGGGCTTGCCCCTGGCTGACCGGCTCGATGAACCCGTGGGTCAGCTTTCTGGAGGCCAGCGCCAGACCCTCAGCCTTGTGATGGCAACCCTGGGTTCACCGGATCTGTTGCTGCTCGATGAGCACACCGCTGCCCTTGACCCCCGGGCCGAAGCAACGGTGATGGCGCTCACTGACAGGTTGGTTCGTCAGCTGGGCACAACCGCCTTAATGGTGACCCACAGCCTCGAGCAAGCCCTGAGCCACGGCGACAGGTTGGTGATGCTGCATGAGGGTGGCTTGATCGGCGACTGGAATGCTGCCGAGCGTGAACATCTGGACCCCGCCGCATTGCGGGCGATGTACGGCGCCGCCATAGTTGCCCCGCAGTCTTCAAGTGCCACAGATGGGTCTTCAGCGTCGTGAATTTCTGAGCCTGGTAGGAGCCGGCGCTGTGAGCACGGTGGTGCTCTCCGCCTGCGGCAAGCTCGGAGGTGGCACCAAGGTGAAAGGACCCACCATCGGCATGCTGCAGATGGTGGAAGCCCCGCCTCCGACCAATACCCGCAAGGGCTTTGAAGCGGCCCTGGCAGAAGCTGGCTACATCCCTGGCAAAAACGTCAACTTCATCCAGAAGGATGCCGCCGGCGAGATGCCCAACACAACCTTGGTGATGAAGCAGTTTGTGGGCGATCAAGTGGATATGGTTTTAGCTGTGGGCACGCCGCCACTGCAGGCCGCCATGAAGGCGGTGCCTGAAACAACCCCGGTGATTTTCTGCTATTGCTCCAACCCTTGGGGCGCAGGTGCCGGCACCCCCCCTGGCGGTGTGGGTCAGCATCGCCCCAACGTGGTCGGCACGATTGGCACCAACCCGATGGGCAAGGAGCTGGATCTAGCGCGTCAGGTGAATCCCGCCCTCAAGACCGTTGGTGTGATTTTCAACCCCGGCGAGCCCAACTCCGAATATGAAGCCAAGGTGCTTAAGGAGGAGGCTGCCAAACGCAACATCACGGTTGTGGAGCAGTCTGTGGCGAACTCCGGCGAAGTTCTGCAGGCAGCCCAAGTGCTGGCCGACAAGCAGGTGGAGGCCTTCGTGAAGATCGGCGATTACGCCACGATTCAGGGCTTCGGCTCGATTGCCAAGGTGGGCCTAGAGAAGAAGATCCCCGTGTATTCGGTGGATGCCGACGACATCAAGCTGCCAGGCTGCTTGGCCACGATCGGCTGGGCCTATTTCGATGACGGCTACGCAGCAGGCAAGCTGGCTGTGCGGGTATTGAAGGGGGAATCGCCGGCCAAAATGGCCTTCGAGCCCCTCACTAAAACGGAGTTAATGGTGAACAAGGCCACCGCCGCAGCGATTGGGGTGACCTTGCCTGAGGAGCTGATCAAGGAAGCTCAGAAGGTGGTGAGCTAGAGCCCACCCCCCATCAGATCACTCCTCTTCTCAGGGAAGGGGGGTGATGCTTTGCAGCTTGTCGTTGAGCTGGCTGGCCAAGGCTTGGCGGCCCACGGCAAGCACTTTCAAGGTGTCTTCATGCATACGCAGCTGGGCATCAGCTACCTGCATGCCCCGCACCAACTCCTTCAGCTCATCTGGCAAGCCATTGAGGTCGTAGCGCTTGCCTTCGAAGGTGAGCACGGGGTTAGGACTATCTTGCGGACTTTGGGTCATCGCTGCTAGGTCCTTTGATAGACCAAGAAAGGGCAGTTTATTTTAGCCCGGCACTGCTTGGCTGGGATGAATCGGTCATATGATTTGATTTCTAGCGATCTTGCTAGGCCCGGCCGACAAGGGTTTCGACTGTTATCGCTAAATATTTTAGAGCATTAATGTTCAACGGAAGATGGACACCAGCCATCGCCAATAGCCTATTTCATAGGTTTGATCAAGTAGTATCCTGCACGAGCGGCAACAGTAAATGCGTGTCGCTAAGTTAAGGGTAAAAGGGCCTCGTTCGGATTGCCAACCAAGTCCAGTCGAAGGTTGTCCTGTTGGTTATATCATGCCCAACCTTTGAACAAGTTATTTTCTCCCGGCAAGGTTATTGTTATTTTGTTTGCATGCAGTCGCAGGCCTATGCCATCGATTCCAGTCGAGCTCCTTGCTTAATTCGGAATAAATGCTTAAAAGGGCACGCAGGCCTCAAGATCTTGCTAAAGTTTACTAACTAAAATCATCTCTTTGCCTTGTTAGATTCTGCAGATCGCCTTTATTCTCCTAAGGGCGTCGCTTCTGCTCCTCAAGGCCCTAAAAATACCAATACATCAGAACTAGCATCCCTTTCCAGCTCGGTCCTTCTTGATTTAAGCCTTCAGGTGCTGTGGAGCCACTCAGATCTGCAGCAAGCTTCTAATGTACCTTGGTCAAACCTCTACACCTTTTTGACCCGCTCTCCGCTCACCCGTTCTGCTGCTTCTGAGAAGCTAATTAAACATTTGTCCTCCGCCTTGCAGGATGAGCCCGACGGAGAGTTGTCCTGGCCTGCGTCGTTTGACACATCTGCCCAGGAAGCGGCTGATTTGCTTTTTTCCTGGTCGAATGTCGGCACCCCACCTCATCACCAAATCTTCCTCAAAATTAGTCTCTCGGGAGCTGCACAGCAGTGCTTTTCATCCCCTGAGCAGTTGTTGCGCTGTCAGCAGTTTTTTATTAATCAGCTGATTCACGAAATTCGTACACCACTTGCTATTACAGGTGGAAGTATACGTCGCGCAGGGATTTTGTTTGATTCTAATTCGCAAGATGCTAAGGAACATATTTCTGTTGCACAGCAGGAAGTAATTCGTATGCGGCGCTTAATTGACCATCTCTCCCTGCTAACGGATGTAGAAACGGGATCCAAGCGTTGGAAGTTTAATAATCTTCCCTTTGGTGCTCACCTGCGAGCCTGCCACTCCGGGCTGCCGCTTGAAGTTAGAGAGCGCCTTGCTATATTTTCATCAGAACTTATGTTGTCCCATAATATTTATGTTGCTTCTGATGCATTACTTATTGTCCTTGCCAATGTTTTAGATAATGCGGCAAGGTATAGCGAGGAATCTAGTCCGATTCTTTTTGTTACTGCTGTTGATCGCGGAAGGCTTCATCTATATGTTGCCGATTGGGGTTTTGGTATCAGTTCAGCCCAGCGGGACTCCATCTTCGATCCCTTTCGGCGTTTAGAGGAGCACCGTGATCCCAGCCGAGCAGATGGTTCAGGCTTGGGTCTCTCTGTATCCCGCTCATTGTTGGGGATGATGAATTCGACGATTAGTCTTCTGCCTTTAAAATATAGTGATACGCGGACTCCTCCTGCTACAGTTGTTCGGATTTCACTCCCGCTTTTCCCGGAACATTCTCCTTGTGCATCTTTTGAGCCTCTAAATCAGCAAGATATGGATTTATTTACTGGTTGTGCGGCGACTTTGCCTGGGTCGATGTCATCCTTGCAGCATGCCGACTTGTTCTTAGGACTTTATGACTATTTAGATCGTTGTGGAGAGCCTGTCTCTTGCCCCCTTGCATAGTCAGTTTATTCAAAGGAGAGTGCCAGCTTTCTTAATGCTATTTGAAACTCTTTATGGTTTCCAAGGCCTAGGAAGCCTGCCGCGGTTATGTGCCCCGTAAGCCCTTGCCAAAATCGAAAGATTAAGGTATATTGCGTTGATTGCGTAAACTGAGCATTCAATTGCTTTGGCTTGGTCTTTTTTCGTCGTTTAGCTCCCTGCCTGCCAAGTGATTAAGTCCCATATTGCTCTTGACTTGGAAACTCTGATCCCAGCACCGCTTAAGCAGTGGCTGAAGGGAGCAAGCCTTCAGCTTTTCCATGATCCTGTATCTGCCCAACAGACGTCGATTGATTCACATCATTTCGCTGGTGGGTGGATTTCTGTTTCGCAGGTGGCATCCGTTGGAATTGATCGACTACTTTTTCGTTGTCATCCTAATCAACTGTGTTTGGTTTTTGCCGAGCACGGACAATGTCGAGGTCAAGCAGGTACCAGGATCTTTCGCTTCCTACCGCAACGGTTTGCTTTCTTGTTGTTGCCTTCTGAGGTGCTTCAAGTGCTCAAGGTTGCACCTCGATCCTCTGCTTTGATCTTACAGATTGAAGTTGATATCTTGCGACATGAATGTGAATTACATCACATAGATCATCCCGATTTCAGCACTTTGCATGAGAGCGTTCCTGGTCATGAGCCTTTATTGATCGCTTGTGCCAGGCAGCTCCTGGAGCTTTCTAAGACTCAAGAAGGACCCGGTAGGGAGCGGATCAGCCAGCCACTTGAATGTTCGATTCTTTCATTGGTTGCCAATCTTGTGGGCACTCGAGATCCATCCCTGCCTCAATCTAAGCCAACCCACCCTCAGGATGTTCATGTGCAAAATGCGATGGCATTTTTTGAGAAAAATATTTCGGCAGCTATTACGCTCACTGATATCTGTCAGGCTTGCAACATTTCAGCTCGCACGCTCCAGTCTGCATTCCAGT
>JAHLYR010000045.1 GCA_025128025.1 Synechococcus sp. CS-1330 | reverse complement strand
GCCACGCTCTGCCTGTGTGGCGGGTGCATCCGTCTCCTCACATCAGCCTTAACGGCCTCGCTGTAACGACGCATTGGTCATGTCCTCAAGCCCCCGGATGGATGGATCAAAGGGGTGACATCTTTCCTGAAACCGGGGGGAGCTACCTTGGATTGACAAACTGTTATCAGCAAGCCAGGTTTGAAATCCATTGATACTGCCGCCAATTAGCGCATTATTAGCATAGACGAAGTTTCCAGTATAAATTGCAAAAGCCTGTTTCCAGACGCCTGGAGCTACCTCAAGTTCAAGGGAGGCTGAGAGTGATGATTCGCTTGTTGAAGTGAACTGTATATTCCTGGCTGCCGATGGGTCAACTGTGGTTTGGTTAAGGTTTATGCTTAATGAGCCGTTGATGTCGATAATGGCCATTTTTGACTCGTGCTATTTATCGCGGTGCAGCTAGACGCTGCATCTCTTTTAATTATAGTCGCTCGTTTTGCCAGCTGCCTTCCGTCTGCAGAATATGCATCAAATCATTGTGTTGTGGTCTCGCGTACATTACTTTTCCTTCCTCCTGAAATTCCAAGGTTTGACCTCGTTACCCCACCGCCAGACTCCTTGGAAGCGTTCAGCCTGAGCTTCTGCATCGAGATAGGCACTGGCGTCACACTCATCTAGGTAGTCGCGGTAGGCATAGGCGGCCGCCTGCATAGACCTCTGCAACGGTGGGGCCGTTAAGAGTCAACTCATGCCTGAGCCGCTGACGGCAGCAAAAGAACTAGAGAGATCAGAATTCGTGTCATTTAGATAGGTGCGACCAAGACGGTTCTAGGTCATACATGCACCATGTTTCCCTAAGGTGCATCCCGATTGCTGCACCTTGCATCGGTATTAGTTTTTACCGCTTCTGCCTCTCGCCAATTCGCTTAGTGACTAGTGAGATGGGGTGAAGACAATAAAAAGCCCCCCTGTGGTGGCAGGAGCTTGGTGGTTATTAGAAGCCTTGAGGCGGGGGGTCGCCGCGTTCGCACTCAACCTTAAAACTTTCAATTAACTGAGGATCAGACTTAAATCTTTTGTTGACTGCTGCCATGTTGTTCTGAATGCATCTATCTATTTGGATGGCTTGGTACTTCTCATAAAGCCATGCGCCGCCTATAGCAACCGCAACACAACCACCTGCAATAGCCACAGTGCGGGCTGCAATGACAAATGCTTTGTTCGGCTTGTCCATCAGCCAATTCTGAGAAAGCTTGAGTCTGACGGGTTGGCGGCCGCTGAGGCCCAGGCGACGAGCTGCACAGCTTGCCCCCTTACCAGCCAGCATCACGCTGCCAGCCATGCTCGCCATGCCTCAGTTCGCAGTCTTTTTCTCTGACGGGGCCGGCTTCGGCATCGAGATGGTACAGGCCCTTGATGCTGCCCACGCTCAGGACATCGCCCGAGCGCAGCACCCGGCGGGACGGCTGTCAGCAGTGCCGGCTGAGCTACTCGACGGCCAGGACCGCCACAGGCTGCTGAAAGCGTGGCTCAGGGGGGTTGCCCGCAATTACGAAGATACGCCTGGTTCCTCCTAGCCGGCACCCAATAAAAATGGCCCGGAGTCGCAACCCCAGGCCATTGGCTACATGACTTATTAAGTGACTTATGCTTTTTCCTCCTTGTCTCACTTGTCCCCGTAAGGCACTGCGAGAGCTGCGTTCTTAGCCTATCTCAGTTGTTGCTCGGTTTAGCGAGGGGCAATAAGCACTTGTCTGAATCGCAGCCAGCTGGGCCGGCCTCCACCAGCTCACCGCGGTCGTAGCGCTGTAGTGCTTCAAAGAAGCAAGTGGTGCTGCGACGGGAGGCCACCTCAGCGTTGAGACGCAGGTAGGTGGCGTGGTCGATTGGTTCAAATGGCAGCCGCGGGAAGGTGGCGTTGGCATCAAAGCGGGCCAGTAGGGCAGCGGAGATGTAGCCCTCACCTTGATCGATCGCCTGATAAATGGCATCTGCGAGTGATTCGATTTCGTTTTCGCGGAACTCCACCGTGGCTGAGGTGTTGTGGGCTGTGTAGTGCTTCTGCACCTGCATGTAGAAGTCAAATTGAGCTAAGGCTGAGAAGTTGTTGATCTCCACTGCGTCGGCACCGGGGATGTTGGCCCAGCTCACTTCAGTGGGAATTTCCACCAGCCACTCGGTGCAGCGGGGATCAAACGGATCATCCAGCAGACGACCCTGTTCATCCTTATCGCTTTGCGAGGGCACGATCGTGTAGCCGTAGTCCATGCAGGCAAGGGCTACGGGATCGTTCTTGCGGAAGGTGATGCGGCGGATGAAGCGCTGGGCTTTGGGGGGGTGCCAGCCAGGGGATGCTCCGGTGAGCAGGCTCTTGGTGCCAGCGGGCTGCACGGTGGTGCAGCGGTTGGGGCGGCGCAGGCCGTGGCGATCGCAGTAGTCCCAAACCGCCGTATTGACGATCTGCTTCCAGCGGCCCAGGAATTCAGCCTCCTTTGCCTTGAAGCCCAGACCTTCGGCCGTGTTGGGTCGGCCCGCTTCCCACCAGGTGAGCCAGGGCGTGCCAAAGGCGTGCACAAAGAAGTCAAATAGGCCGGTGAAGCTCACTCCCACAATCGGATCCCAGGCGCGGCTCTGGCGGTAGCGCTCCACCTCGAAGCGATGGTTGAGCAGGCAGGCCACGGCCAGGCCGGCGGCACGGAAGGCCTCCTCCTGGGCCACCAGATCGGCGGGGTCGATCTGGTTGAGGTGGATTTCAGCCAGGTTGCAGTGGAAGTCGGCGCCGAGGATCTCGCCGCAGGGGTTGAGGCCGTAGCGGCCCAGACGGTGCTCCAGTTCGGCGGCGCTGATCTCGGGGTGGTGGGTGGTGAGCCAGAGGCCGGCTTGCTCGCGGCCTTGGTCGCAGTAGATGCCGATGAACTCTGTGCGCAGCTCTGGGGTGGTCAGCAGGTCGGCGTTGGAGCGGGCGATGGCTTCGGGCGCGAACTGGATCGCGCCCTCACCGCTCTGGAACTGCTTAACAACCGCCTCCAGCACCGTGGCCCGGTCTGGCCGGTTGTGGAAGACCCGGGTGTGGTTGGCCATACGAAGCGAATCTCTTTCCGGATCGATGCTCCAGTTGCCCTCGCTGTCCTGCTGCCAGAGGTTCTCCTTAGCTCCGGCGGCGGAGTTGTCGTCGGCGCAAAACTGGCGCATGCCGGCGCTGCGGCGGATATTGCCGGCCACGATTGTGACGGCAGCCTCATCGATAAGCAAGCAACACTCCACCGAGGTGAGCTGGCGGCCTTGGGCCTTATTGAGGATCTGGGCCACGCGGCCGTAGAGGTCCTTGAGTTTCACCGGGTTGGCCATGCCTCCGAAGCCCTTGAGGGTTTCGCCCACCGGCCGCACGTCGGAGAGATCGACGCTGATCTCAATCGGGCTGGCGGGGTCAAAGCGCTCGTCGCTGCAGAGATTGAGCAGCAGCTGATAGCTGTCCACCCAGCCGCGGCGGGTGTCACCCACCTTGATGGCAACCCGGTTGGCCTCGATGCTGTGGCTGGTGTGCTCCTGGCGTTGGCCAGCTGGCGTGGCACCGATATCGGTCACAGCGGCGATGCTGAGCGGGTTGCGCACCGCCGGCAAGCGCCCGATCAGATGGGGCTCGATGATGGCGCCGGTGCCGCAGCCCATCATCGCCAGGTCCATCATCAGACCGAAGGCTTCCCAGTCCACCAGGTTGGTGGAGGTGCAGTTGTAGGCGCCAGAGAAGTTGTGCTGCTGCTCGATCCATTCGGTGCCGCCAATCCACAGCCAGCGGCCTGAAGGCAGAGCTTTCTGCTGCTGCTGCATGCGGCGCATCAGCTCCACCTCCGCCTCGCTGAGGTTGCCCAGCTTGCTCAGGCCGCCGAGGTTGCGCTCAGCCACCTGGTGCCAGCTTTCCCGGCCGGTCTCGGTCTTGCGGCTGTAAGTCCGATAGAACACCGGATTGGCAGCAGGGGCGGTGGCTGGGAAATCGAGAGCCTCGCCCGCCGGTTTGCCGCTGGCGGCGGCAAAAGCCTTTTCAGCCGCTGCAGCTTCGGCGTTCTGACTGGTGGCTGTAGGGGGCGTGGCTGAGAGCGTCACAGGCAGTACGGCCCGAAGTTGAGCCGAACCATAACGCCACAGGTGGGGTGTGCAACATCTGGTAGACACCAGCGACAGTGCGCCGCCCAGTAAGACTGCGCCACAATGGATCTGGAAATCTTGATTTCGATGCAGCGCATTCCGGAGCCGGAGCTGATGGACGAGGCAGGCCAGGTGCTGGCCTATGCCCAGGCCGATTTCGCTGCCTCCGATGCGGCGATGGTGGAGCGGCTGGCCCAGCTCTGCGGTGATGATCCCGGCACGGCCCTGCTGGATCTGGGCTGCGGCCCGGGCAACATCAGCTTGCTTCTGGCCGCTCGCTGGCCTGCTGCAAAGGTTT
Organism: Synechococcus sp. CS-1330; assembly: GCA_025128025.1. Taxonomy (GTDB): domain Bacteria; phylum Cyanobacteriota; class Cyanobacteriia; order PCC-6307; family Cyanobiaceae; genus Cyanobium_A. The sequence goes on along the minus strand of JAHLYR010000045.1, from coordinate 9,239 downwards.
TAGGGATCGACGGGGCGCCGCGGATGCTGGCGGTGGCGCGCGAGCGCTTGGCGGAAGCGCTGCCGGAGCTGGCGGAGCGGCTGAGCTTTGAGCAGGCGCTGCTGCCCTTGGCTGCCGCAGGCGAGCTTGAAGTCCACTTCTCAGCGGTGGTGTGCAACAGCCTGTTGCACCACCTGCATGATCCGGCGGTGCTCTGGCAGACGGTGGCCCAGCTGGGAGCCCCAGGGGCGTTTGTTTATGTCCAAGACCTGCGCCGCCCCGCTAGCGCCGAGGCAGTTGAGGCCCTGGTGGCCACCGAGATGTCGAGCGCCCCGGAGGTGCTGCGGCGCGACTACCGCGCTTCCCTGCATGCGGCATTTAGCCCAGAGGAGGTGCAGAAGCAGTTGGAGCAGGCCGGGCTGGCAGCCCAGCTACAGGTGACGCCGCTGCAGGAGCGGTACCTAGAGGTATGGGGCCGGCTCAACTAAGCGGCCTGGCAGGCTGAGCTAATGATCAGCAGCAGCAGCAGCACTCCAGAACTGCAGGCCCTGGCCGAGGCCGTGGCCCGGCGGCGCAACTTCGCGATCATTTCCCACCCAGACGCGGGCAAGACCACCCTCACCGAGAAGCTGCTGCTCTATGGGGGAGCGATCCAGCAGGCCGGCGCGGTGAAGGCCAAGGGGGAGCAGCGCAAGGTAACTTCCGACTGGATGGAGCTGGAGAAGCAGCGCGGCATCTCGATCACTTCAACGGTGCTGCAGTTCGACTACGCGGGCAGCACGATCAACCTGCTGGATACACCCGGCCACCAGGACTTCTCAGAAGACACCTATCGCACCTTGGCCGCCGCCGACAACGCGGTGATGCTGGAAGACGCGGCCAAGGGCCTGGAGCCCCAGACGCGCAAATTGTTTGAGGTGTGCCGCATGCGGCGCATCCCTATCTTCACCTTCATCAACAAGATGGACCGGCCGGGGCGCGAGCCCCTGGAGCTGCTCGATGAGATCGAGCAGGAGCTTGGCCTGGCCTGCTGGCCGGTGAATTGGCCGATCGGAAGCGGCGACCGCTTTCGCGGTGTGATCGATCGGCGCAGCCACGACGTGATCCTGTTTCAGCGCGCCGAGCGCGGCCGCCAGAGCGAGGAAAAGCTGCTCACGGTGCAGGAGGCTCGCGATACGGGGGCCGTGGAGCCGGAGCTCCTGGCTCAGGCCTTGGAGGAACTGGAGTTGCTGGAGGGGGCTGGCGCCGAACTCGACATGGAGCTGGTGCACGCCGGTGAGCTCTCCCCTGTTTTCTTTGGTTCGGCGATGACCAACTTCGGCGTGCGGCCGTTTCTCGATGCCTTTTTGGAGCTGGCCCAGAAGCCGGTGGGCCGCGCCAGCAATGCCGGTGAGATCGATCCGATCGGCCCCGGTTTCAGCGGCTTTGTGTTCAAGCTGCAGGCCAACATGGATCCCCGCCACCGCGACCGGGTGGCGTTTGTGCGGGTGTGCAGCGGCAAGTTTGAAAAGGACATGACGGTGCAGCACGCCCGCACCGGCAAGGCCATCCGCCTGTCGCGCCCCCAGAAGTTGTTCGGCCAGGACCGGGAAGTGGTGGAGGACGCCTACCCCGGCGACGTGATCGGTCTGAACAACCCCGGCATGTTCGCCATCGGCGACACCCTTTATCTAGGCCAGAAGGTGGAATATGAGGGGATTCCTTGCTTCTCGCCGGAGATCTTTGCCTGGTTGCGCAACCCCAACCCGTCGACGTTCAAGAGTTTCCGCAAGGGCGTCAATGAGCTGCGCGAGGAGGGGGCGGTGCAAATTCTCTACGACACAGACGAAAGCAAGCGCGATCCGATTCTGGCGGCGGTGGGCCAGCTGCAACTGGAGGTGGTGCAATACCGGCTTGAGCACGAATACGGCGTGCAGACGCGGCTTGAACCGCTCGGTTTTGCGGTAGCTCGCTGGGTGGCAGGCGGCTGGCCAGCGCTGGAGCAGGTGGGGCGGATATTTAATTGCAAGACCGTGCGAGATGCCTGGAATCGGCCGGTGCTGCTGTTCAAGAACAGCTGGAACTTGGGTCAGCTGGCGGAGGAGCACCCGGAACTGGAGCTGTGCGCCGTGGCGCCGGTAGTGAGCGGAGTGGAGCCGATTAATCTATAAACCGATCGATCTTTAAGCCGTGCAGGCGCCCGGTCCCATGTCAAGCAGGGGCGATACCGGCGGCGGCCCCTAGCGCTCCATATCCTCGCCGCAGTTGGCAAGAGCCATGGCTCCTTCCTTTCTCTGTGGAAGGCCTGCCGTCCGGTAGCTGTGCCGCTGCTGGTTTTATCGGTGGCGGTATTCACCGTGGGATTTGATCGAGGTGCATCTTGATGGCGCTGGTTTGCCCGTGGTCGCCGTTCCTTGCGGCAGCTGCTTACGGCGCTGGCGCAGGCACCCTCAGCGGAGCTGCGCCTTCAAGTAGCTCGACGACTGCGACCACAAGATGACTTGGAGTGAGCCCTTGCTGAAGGCAGCAGTGGTGCTGGCTTGGCTGCTGGGCCTGATCGGCACGACGGCTGGCTTAATGGCGGTGCTGAAGCAACTAGGCAGCCAGCTGCTGCTTCCCCCGGCGCTCCCTTGGCGGGCTACGGCGACGTGCTGCTTCCCACCCTGCTTGGTCTGCAGATCACTTTTGTGCCGATGGCCTTGCTGTTGCTCAACCAGGGCCCTTAACCGCCTTGGTGCCTCTGGTGGCAACCACCATCACCATGTTGCTGGCGGTTGCTGCCCTGCCCAGCCTGGTGCAGCAAGCCAAGCTGCGACTGCACCCCGAGCCCGCCGTTGGCGGCGGCGATGTGTTGGTGGTGGCCCGCGCCGCATCCGGCCGCTGGATTCTCAACGGTGCCCCTCAAGCCGAGGAGGGCTTGCTTCGCCAACTGCAAGCCCGCCCGTCAGCGGTGGTGGCTGTGCGTTTTCAGCCTTCGGCTGGCTTGGCCAGCGCTGAGGTGGCTGCCTCTCTCGATTGGTTGCAGCGCCACTCCCGCTTGCCGGTGCTGGTGGAGTGGCAGGGAGGAAAGCTGTGAAGCGAGCTTGGCTGCTGCAACCCTTCTCCCATGCGCTTCTGGCAACAGCCCTATGCGCCTTTTCCCTAGTCCTGCTGCTGCTGCCCCAGGTGAGCCTGCAGCGCCCGTTGGCCCAGGGGGTAATCAGCCTGCACCTCGCTGCCGATGGTGGCCTGAGGCTCTGGAACCAGCCCATTGCCGCCGCCGAGCTGCGGCGCTTGCTTGCCGCTCTGGCCCTGCGCAGCAGCGTGAATCGCCTGCGGATCGTGCCCGATCCCGATACCCCGTGGGGAGACGTCCGCCGCCTGCTCAGCCAGCTCGATTCCTTGCCGCTGCACCTTGAAATCCAACTTCCTGCACCTACACCCAAAGCTGGCTGAGCCGCTGCTGCGGCGCTGGGCACCTGCCCTGCTGGGCGCCCTGATTTGCCAGGTGTTGCTGCTGATGGCCCTGCCCCAGCATGGCAGCGATGGTCGCCGCGCTCGCCGGGCCGTGCTGGCAGAGGACACGATCACCCTGCTGCGTTGGATCCGCACGGCTCCAGGCTTAGGCGCGGCTAGTTCCTGGCAACCATTCCGTTGCAAAGTCTGGCAGGCCTGCCGCGCCAGCCCAGCGAGGCATTTCGCCTGGCGAGGCAGGTGGCCATGCTGGGCGGCCTAGGGAAGCTGGCGCCGCCTTGGTGGCCCTGCAGCGGCGCCAGTGGTGGCTGCTCCCCGGCCAGGAGCGTGCCCTAATAGCCCTTTGGGATCGAGGCAAGGAGCAGGAGTTGCCAGCGAGCCTGGGCAGCTTGCCCGAAGAAATAAGCCTGCGCCTCAGCAGCCCCAGCGCCGCCGCGCCCCTGGCCCTCGCTGAGCTGCATGGCCGCTCCTTAATAGATTGGGATCAGCTTTGGCTCTTCTGGCAGGAGGGCGAGAGCCTCTGGCTGTTGCGGGGCTCGCTGCTGGGGGCGCCACCACTACTGCCAGCCCTAACCGGGTCTTAAACCGGGGACTACCGAGCCTTTGCTTGGCGGCGCAGCTGGCTCCATAGCGTTGTGCCAGCCCACTGGCTTGCTCCTCGATGGTGTTCACGCCCTCTCTTCAGCCGGGTCGCAGCGATAGCTTCCGCGACCTGCTTGAGACCAGTTACGAGAAGCGCAGCCTGGTGCACCTTGCGGCGGGAAGCCAGGTGCCCCTGCTCAAGCGCAGCGTTTGGCTGGTGGTGCGAGGCATGGTGAAACTCACCGCGATTTCGATCCATGGTGATGAGTTGCTGCTGGGGTTAGCCGGCCCTAACGAGCCCTTCGGCGATCCCCTCACCAATGTTGAGGCCTACTCCGCCAACACCTTGGTGGACAGCGACCTGCTCTGCGTTAGCTGCGACGAAATTCAGCGCTCGCCCAATCTGGCCATTGGCCTGCTGCAGGGCATGGCCTCTCGCTACCGTCAAAGTGAGGCCCTGCTCGCCCTGCTCGGCCTGCGCCGCATCGAAGATCGGGTGCGCGGCTTCCTAGAGCTGCTCGCCAACGACTACGGCCAGCCCTGCGAACAGGGCCTGCGCCTTCAGGTGAAGCTCACCCACCAGGAGCTAGCCAGCACCCTCAGCACCACCCGGGTCACCGTGACCCGGATTCTCGGCGCCCTGCGCGAAGAGGGCTGGCTCCACATCGACAGCCAGCGGCGGCTGGTGGTGAGCCATCTCCCCCAGCAGCGCAACCAGCATCGATGAAGCAGCCGTCCATACGGCTGTTGCTCGTTTACTCCGACTGCACCGCAGCCACCTGCCTGCGTCAACAACTCGGCGAGGAGGGCTACGAAGTGACCGTTTGCCCTGATCCAGAGCAGGCGAGCTCCAAGCTCGTGCCAAGCCTCAACTGGGATCTGGTTGTTCTGGATGGCAGCCTGGGCGAAGCAGCCCGCCAGCTTTGCCGCCAGGTGCGCTCAGCCCGCAGGCCGATTCCGGTGCTGCTGCTCTGCCCAGGAGTCTCTGAGACCGATCGGGTGCGGGGCCTCGAAGACGGTGCCGATGACGTGCTGACCAGCCCTTTTGGCCTGGCGGAATGCTTAGCCCGCTGCCGGGCCCTGGTGCGCCGCCACCAACTCGGCTCGGAAAGCACACCTGCCCTGCGCTGCGGCCGGGTTTCGATGCTTGTGGCGGAACACCGGGTGTGCCGCGATGGTGCCGAGGTGAGCTTGTCGCCACGGGAATTTCGACTACTTCACTTCTTTTTGAAGCATCCACGCCGGATCTGGAGTCGCGATGAGCTGCTGGCTCGGGTGTGGGGAGAAAGCGAGGCCGTGGAGCTCGATCCCAAGACCGTGGATGTGCACATCCGCTGGCTGCGCCTCAAGTTGGAGGAAAATCCCGCCCAACCCAGCTTGATCACCACGGTTCGCGGCCAGGGTTACCGCTGTGGTTGAAGCAACTTTCTGGGGGGTTGAGCTGGCCGGCGAGAATGGCGACATGCAGCCTTCCTTGCTCGTAGTTGAAGACGACGAAACGATTCGCGAAACGATTCGCGAAGCCCTGGAGCTGGAGGGTTTCAGCGTCCAGGCCTGCGGCAATGGCCGCGACGCCCTGCAAATGCTGCAGCGGGCGACCGATGGCCAACATTTTTCCCTGGTGGTGCTGGATTTGATGCTGCCGGGGCTGGGCGGGCTGGATGTCTGCCGGCAGCTGCGTCAACACAGCAACCAAACGCCGATCCTGGTGGTGAGTGCCCGCGACACCGAAACCGATCGGGTGCTGGGGCTGGAGGTGGGTGCTGACGACTACCTGGTGAAACCCTTTGGCATGCGGGAGCTGGTGGCTAGGTGCCGGGCCCTGCTGCGGCGCTCGTCTAGCCAGACCAGCCGGGCCAAGGTGCTGGAGCACGCCAACCTCTGCATCTATCAGGACGAATGCCGGGTAACGCGGGACGGGGTGGAGGTAAACCTATCGCCGAAGGAATATCGATTGCTGGAGTTGTTTATGCAAAATCCGCGGCGCGTTTGGAGCCGCGATCAGCTACTGGAGCAACTTTGGGGAATCGACTATATCGGTGATAGCAAAACCGTTGATGTGCACATCCGCTGGTTGCGGGAGAAGTTGGAGGAGAGTCCATCAGCGCCGGTGCATCTGATCACGGTGCGGGGCTTTGGTTATCGCTTTGGCTAAAGCCCTTGAGCTGCTGCTCGCGTTGAGCCTGGGCATAGGGCTCGGCCTGCTTATCAGCCTTGGAGTGGTCTCCTGGCGGCGCCGATCTGGCCTAAACCGGGCCCTGCCCCCAGCCCGGCAGCTGCTGAGCTGGATGGATTCCGCTGCCATCGGCTGGATCCTGCTGGATCGGCAGGGCCTGATCGGCCATATCAACCCACGGGCGGAGCGGATCCTGCAACTCGATGCCGGCCGCCTGTTGCTCAGCCAGCCCTTCGGTGATGTCTGCCCAGATCCAGACCTAGCCAGCAGCATCCGCATCGCCCGCCGCCAGGATCGCCCCCAGCGGCTGGAATTGCACTCCGGCGGCCATGACCTTGACGCCATGGTGGTGCCGGGACGAGATGGCTGGTTGGTGGTGCAACTGCAGAGCCGCCGCTCCCTTGATGCCCAGCTCGAGCAGCAGGAGCGCTGGGTTAGTGATGTGGCCCATGAATTGAAAACTCCCCTCACCGCCCTGCTGCTGGTGGGCGACAGCCTCGCTGCTCAGGTGAATAGCCAGAATGCGCGGCTGGTGGAGCGGTTGCAGCGGGAATTGCTGCGGCTGCAGGAGCTGGTGGGCGACCTATTGGAGCTCTCCCGCCTGGAAAACACCCTGCCGGGTACGGGCCCACGGGCGATGGTGGTGGATCTGCCCCAGCTGGTGGAGCAGGTATGGGCCAGCGTGCGGCCGCTGGCAGATCAACGCCAGATCGCTCTTGAGCTAGTTGCACCAGCGCAGTTGCGGTTGAGCGGCGACAATTCCCGCCTGCACCGAGCCCTGCTCAACCTTTTTGATAACGCCCTGCGATATAGTCCGGATTGTGGGGTGGTGCGAGTCAGCCTCGATCGCCGCGGTGAGTGGTGCCAACTGAGCGTGGCGGATCAGGGGCCCGGGCTTAGCGAAGAAGACCTAGCCCATCTGTTTGAGCGCTTTTACCGAGGTGATCCATCTCGCGCCCGGAGTAAACGGATCGGCAGTGGCCTGGGCTTGTCGATCGTGCAGCAGATCGCCGTTACCCACGGCGGCCGGATCCAGGCCAGCAACCTGGCTGAAGGGGGCGCCGTGCTTGAGATGATCTTGCCGGGCGTAGTCGACAGTGCCCACCCTGGCTAGCTTGATTAGGTAGAGGCGAAGGGCTTGAAGCCATGCATTTTTGGGCTCCCGAGATTGATCCATCCCATCCGATGGACTGCACCCAGGCTGAGCGCTATGCCCTGAAGCGGATTAGCGATGGCACCTTTCTGGCTATTGCCGGCGAGGATCAGCGCTTGGTGGATGTGGTCCACACCTCAGAAGCTTTCCTTTTTCACACCCACGAAGCTGCCCTGAGAGCTGCCACTGAGCTCAATCGAGGCGGCCGCGGTCCGTTGGATGTGGTGAAGATCGAGTGGGAGCCGGCCTGAGCGGCTTTCGGATTAGCCAACCTGGATTGGGGTGCCACCTCGCCCGCCCGCCTCAGGGGCGATACCTATGCGGGCAAACAGGTTGGTGCTCTCAGGATTGAGATCAAGCACCTCCACTGAGCTGCCCTTTAGCTTCATTTTGCGGATCACCTGATCAAGGGCTGTTACACCGCTCTGGTCCCAGATATGGGCTTCTGCCATATCGATGCTGATGCGGGCTGGATGGTCGTGAAGATCGAAACCTTGGCGGAAATAGATCGTGCTCACGAAGAACAACTGACCCCGCACCCTGTAAAGCCGATGATCTGGAGCCAAAAGCTCGCTGCTCACCTCAATCACCTTGGCCACCTTGCGGCCAAATAAGATGCCAGCTAAGGCCACGCCAGCCAGCAGACCAACCGCCAGGTTGTGGGTGAGCACGGTGACAACCACCGTGAGCAGCATCACAGCGGAATCGCTTTTGGGGATGCGGCGAATGGCGCGGATCGAATCCCAGTTGGCGGTATTGATGGCGATCATCACCATCACCCCCACCAGGGTGGCCATCGGGATCTGATTCACCCAATTGCTGGCCAGCAAAATCATCGCCAGCAGGCTCACTCCTGAGGTCAAGGTGGATAGGCGGCTGCGGCCGCCATAGCCCACGTTCATCACCGACTGGCCCACCAGGGCGCAACCGGCCATGCCACCAAACAGGGAACTAACGATGTTGCCGATGCCCTGACCTCGCGCCTCAATGTTTTTAGAGCTACTGCTGTCGGTGAGGTCATCAAGGATGTCCTGGGTGAGGAAGGTTTCCATCAGTCCCACCAAGGAGATCGCCAAGGCAGTGGGCAGGATCAGCCCCAGGGTGCTGAGGTTGAAGGGCACCTGGGGCAGGCCAATCTGGGGCAGGCCGCTGGGCAGGATGCCCAGGGATGCCACCGTGGGCACATCCAGCCCTAGGCGAATCGAAAGCCCTGTGCTGATCAGAATTGCCACCAGCGCAGAGGGCACAACGGTGCTGAGCCGGGGCAGCAGGTAGATGATCGCCAGGGTGAGGGCGAGCAGGCCGTACACCTCCGGCAGCTGGGCGGCACTGATCGCTTGCTTGTTTGGGTGGAAAAAATCCAAGCCAAGCTGGGGTAACTGGGCCAGGAAGATCAAGATTGCCAGGGCGTTAACAAAGCCGGCCATCACGGGCTGGGGCACAAAGCGCATCTGATGGGCCAGGCGCAGGTAGCCCCAGGCGATCTGCAGGATGCCGGTGAGGATCCCCGCGGCCAGCAGGTATTGAAGGCCCAAGCCCGCGCCCAGCCCGTCGCCCTGCTGCACTAGGCCCGTCATCAACAGGGCGGTGGAGCCGGTGGCGGAGGTGATCATGGCGCTGCGCCCGCCCACTATTGCCAGAGTGACGGCCAGGATGAAGCCTCCAAAAAGGCCAACGCGTGGATCAACGCCGGCGATGCCGGAGAAGGCAATGGCTTCTGGAATCATGGCGAAGGCCACCACAAGACCAGCCAGGACATCACGGTGGGGCCTGAACATGGCCGCGTCCCTTTGCGTGGTGTAAAAGCTGAGGCCCGATTTCCCTGCTCCGAGAGTGAACAGGGTGGAATGACGAGTTGTCATTCATGAGGTGCAGTTGCACCTCTTTCCACCACCATGAATCCAGACGATTGACTTG
>JAHLYR010000044.1 GCA_025128025.1 Synechococcus sp. CS-1330 | reverse complement strand
CTAAGCCAACCCACCCTCAGGATGTTCATGTGCAAAATGCGATGGCATTTTTTGAGAAAAATATTTCGGCAGCTATTACGCTCACTGATATCTGTCAGGCTTGCAACATTTCAGCTCGCACGCTCCAGTCTGCATTCCAGTCAGTCGTGAATTTAAGCCCAGTTCAGGCATTGCATGAGATGCGGTTGACGCGTCTTCGCCAATCTCTTCTAAAAGGAATCGATGTGAGCACGGCATGTCAACAGGTGGGTTTACCTTTTAGCGGAAGAATTGCGGCGTCTTACCGAAGTCGTTTTGGTGAGCTTCCCAGCCAAACTCGATTGAAGGCCTCACACTAATTCAACCAATTGTTCCTGGATCGGACTGACCCAGGTTTAATTGGGCAAGGCTCCAGTTGCCATCGACTGTGGCTACCTTAGTATTATCAACAAAAAGAGTTGTGAGCGGCGCTTTGATTCCGTTACCAATTGTCCAGCTTGTGGCTGTGGTAATCAATGATATATCAAGCAAATTATTCGCGAAAATGATTGATTCATTTAGCTGGAAATCCATTATTCGCGTGTTGCCTATTGAATTTATGGCAAAGGTATCAGTTCCAAACCCGCCAAAAAGATTGTGATCTGATTCACCTCCGCTAATCAGTAGATCATTGCCTCCAAAGCCATAGATCTCCACGGGGCTTTGTCCTAGTGATAAGCCGAGGATCTCATCATTGTCCATTGTTCCAAAGATCTGAACTGGTGCGCCCGTCTCTGCTCCAGCGGGGCTGCCAAATGCATTGAACAAGCTCTGTGTTTTGTTGGCTACCTTTGAACCCACTTGAAGTCCTACTATTTGGCCAAGCAGATTGCCATCCCTGAAGTGAATTCCACCATAGAGACGCGATAGGCCCGCTTGCTCTGCCGCATAGGTGAAATAAGGCCAGCTCAGGGTGATTGCACTCCCGCCAAAGCCCGGTATCCCATCAAACCCATTCGGATCATATTGCGACTCTTGATCTTTCAGCGTTACTGATGTTCCCAGTACATTTGTACCGAGTAGATTTGTTATGACACTTGCTGCCGCAGCGCTAAACGCTGAATGCCCAGATACGACGTCGGGGAAGGGAGGCGTGAGGGCTATGGCTGATTGATAGGGCTGCCAGTCCTGCCCTTGAATGGGTATTTGTCTCCAATCACGAATAGCAAAGCCGTCGCTTGTTGTTGTTTGGTTGTTGTATAGCTGTCTTATCGATGTAATTGGCCGTACTGAGTTGTAGTTGTATTTGGTTGCCCACGCGGCAATGCCTGCGTCAAACAATGCTTGCCCCACACTGAAGCTCAGCTTCACCGCATCCCCAAGGCTAAGATCGTGTTGCCCGATTAGTATATTGCTGATCTCCATCCACTCGCCTGGGGGAAAGCCAGTGCCGGGGCCAGCCTCCCAGTATTCGGCGATGGCTTTTTGTTCGGCGGTGAGGTTAGCGCTGAGTTGCAGCACTTCATTCAACTCTGCCACAAATTGTGGATTAAGTATTCCATCGCTGGTGTAGGGCTTCACCAGGGTTGGGGGGATCAGACTTGCACCACTGCCAATGGCAAAGGGCATCACGTCGCCCCAGTGGGGTGTCAGTGGTTGTTGCCTCAGTCCCTGGTTGTTCAGCAGTGGTTGCCACAGGCTGTCAATGGGAGAACCGGGCTGGGTTGGATCAAATACACTCGCACTGACTTGATAACCTGTGGTGTCTGCGTAATTTCCTTGCTGGTTGGCCCTATCGCCTAAGGCTTTTGTGAGCACGGCTTCCGCCACCCATCTACCCAGATCCTTGGCAAGATCATCTAGGTCGTCCTTTCCAGATAGCTTTTCAGCCTTGTCCAGCAAATTCAGATTGCGATCCAACAAGCTTTCGATGCGCTGTTCCCATTGAATGGGCAGCACAGCACCTGGGTAGAGCGATCCACCGATGGCCTCCAGCACTTCGGCGGCCGCTACAGCCATGGTGGCTTCTGTCAAGACTTCTCCCAAGCCCGCATTAGCGGATAGTTCTGCCACCAGTGCCAGCCATTCGCTTACTGGCCCCCCTATAGCCGTTGCGGTTGAGGGCTGAGCGGTGTGACTTAGCAGCGCCCAACCGTCATAGAGAGCCGTATTGACCAGGGCGTACAGCCTGGAACTGGTTGTTGGCCCCCGCCTGGCATCTGCGGCCATATCCAGCATGAGCTGGTTCCAGCTCACCACCATTGCTGCTCCAGATGCCACAAAGGGCCCGCCGCTATGGCCATTCCCTGCCCCCGTCGGGTTGTGTTGGCTCATGGGGGCAGTTCCGAATTTCCTCTTTTTATGGTGGCACGGGAGGTTATTGATTCTGGGGTTTTGAACATCTTGGTTTGCAATTGCGCTTCTGAATCATCGGCTACGTAATTTGCACACTATCCAATTCGACTGCCGCCAGCGCCACTGCGGCCTGTTGTTTGTCTGAGATGCGCAGCCATTGTTCTCGATGCGCATGGTTTGATCTGGTTCTAGATCTTGGCGCTTGTTCCGCTTAGTGTTTTTGGCCAATTATTTCTGCTACCGGCATGAGTTGTACCGCTAACGCAGGTGATTGTTCAAATCCTGCTTTCGATTGCCCGTTTGATTTACAGCCACTGAGCTCGTCCATAGGTTGGTGAAGTTCCTGTCCGCACTCTGGTTATGGCTCTGAATATCGGTACCTTCCTTGAGCAAGGTTTTAATTTCTCCTTCACCGACGTAAGCGTCCTGCTCGACAAGGTGCGCACCGGTGACGTGCGCAGCGTGAGTGGCTATGGCAACAACCTTGTGGACGTGACGCTTGATCGCAACGTTCAGCCGTTCCTTCTCCAGCCTGATGGCACCTACATCCCTAATCCAGCTTATGACCCTCTCCTGGATAATGGCAGCGCCTTCAACGAATTCATTCGTATTTCAGGGGTCAACAATTATCCGGGTGCTGGCTCTCTGACTCCCGAGCAGATCAGAGATGCATACTACTCGGCTGCTAATCCTGATGGTCTTTCAGGTACCCCGACTCTCTTCCCCAACGAGCGCCTAATCAGTGATGTGCTGATGGATCAGGGCACTGTGAATATGCCCGAGGTCGGCAGTTGGAACAACTTCTTTATGGACATGGGTCAGTACATTGACCATGGCCTGGATTTCTTCAGCAAGGGAGCTAATGGCTCCTACACCATCAACGACGGATCCCTTACTCCTGCAGCGGGCACCATCCGAGCTACCCGTGCCAATGGTGGCACTGATGGCACTTATGCCAACACCATCAGCAACTGGGTGAACCAGAGTCAGACCTACGGTTCTGAGGCTGCTGTTACCTTCCTGCTCACTGAGAGCCAGCTGGATTCGTTCGGCAATCCTATGCGCGATGCGGTGAGTGGCGAACTGCTCAAAACAGCCAAATTGCTTGGCGGCTCTGCTTTTATGGCCGCGAATTTCCAGCTAGGAAACCCCGGTGACCTTCCTACTGGCTACGATATTCTGATTAATAATGGTGTAGATAAAGTCCTGCTTGAGGGCTACATGCTTGCTAACAAAGATAATAGCGTCGTTGTGCAGCAATGGGTTGCTGATCTTACTGCTTATATGCAATATACCGCTGATACAGCGGCTTGGATTGCTGCCAACCCAGTGGGTGCTGCTGTTCCTGTTAATCCGAATCCTTTAGGTTCTCCCACCACTCCTCCACTAGCTGTAGCAAATGCAATCAATGCACTTCAGTCTGGATGGGTAGCGGTTGCCGCAGATCCGAATTATGTGGATCTAACCAAGGTTCTGCCCGGTACTCAGCAGGTTCTTGTCGGTGACATGGGCTTCGGCGCCATGAGTGATCCGATCAATCTTCTTCAGCACTATGTGGGTGGGGATCTGCGCACGAATGAAAACGTGCTGCTTACTTCAATCCATGCGATATTTCACAATTCTCATAACGAGATTGTTGATGGCCTTCGCACCACGCTTGCTGGCCTCCAGGCTCAATACCTGAATGTCCCGCTCGATCAGATTGATCCTGGCCTGCGATCACTCTTCGTAAGTGTTACTGAAGCTGGTGTTACTACTTCTAAGCTTCAGGTGTTTGAGTCCGAGCTATTCGATATGTCTCGGGCGATGGTCAACAGCATGTACCAGCGCATGGTCTATGACCAGTATCTAACTGCCCTTGTTGGTGGTGTGCCGTTTGGTAATTTTGTCTCCCAGGATTTTGCAAATCAGCCCTCGTTCTTTGGCCAACTGCCAGTAGGTATTCAAGAGCACGGGTTGAATGGCTTTTATCCGGAAGTGAATGCTGCTATTAGCATTGAATTCAATACCGCCGGTTTCCGTGTTGGTCACAGTCAGATTTATGAGGATATTGACTATTTGCAGCTGACTGGTGGTGTCACAACATATGCACAGTTAGCGAGTGACGCTGCAATTGTTGCAAGCGTGTCGAATGTTGGAGCTGTTCCGCTGATTGATGCCTTTTTGAGCCCTGGAATGGTTGGCGTGTTGGGTGGACCTGCCGCCATCATCGCTGGTGCCGCAACGGCTCCAGCTCAGGCTGTAGATACCCTGCTGCATGACGTAGTCCGCAATCTTCTCGTTGGGCGCCCCAATGACCTTGGTGCATTCAACTTGATGCGCGAGAAAGAAGTGGGCCTGGCAACACTTCAGCAATTTCTCACTGCATCGACTAATCTTCTCGAAACAACCCAGATTGCTAATAGTTTAGGAAACCAGGCCTCCGATATCAGTGCCGGACTGGGTCAGTTCAACCTCGGGCCTGATGGTTTGCCATTGATTGGAGCTGATGGCTTGGCCACTCAGACTCAGATTTTGGCTGAGCGGCTGCGCCCATATACTTCCTGGCAAGATTTTGGTAATGGTCTTCGTGGGGTCAATTTTGATGCAACCGGAGCCATCGATCCTAATGGCCTTCTCTATGACTTCATGCGTCTCTATGCTCCGGAGTTGTTCAATGGTCCTCTTGATCAACATGGCCTTCCAACTTTATTAATTGATGCTGCATCCTTAGCAGGAAATGTAGGCCTAGACCGAGTTAGTCTTTGGGCTGGCATGCTCGCCGAGGCTCCAGTTACCACACCGAATGGGCCTGCTTTGGTGCCCAGTCTGTTGGGGCGTACCGGCACCTTCATCATCCAAGAACAGTTCGACAGGCTGCAGGATGCTGACCTGCACTACTACAAGCAAGATCTGATGGGCACGGATGCCTTTATGCAGGTAGCCGGGCAGACTTTTACCGCCCAGATCACAGCGGCTTTCCGCAATAACCTCGAAGCCCAATTCATCCACCAAGACACCTTCCGGCGTTTTCAGTTGGATGATCTTGCACCGGAGTTCACTACATCCGCTGCTCCAACCACAGCTGCTTTTGCCCTGCAGGAATTGCTTGCTGGCGGTGGCCTCCTTGCGAACCACCCCCTGCTTGATCCTGTTGTTCTCAATGCACTCCTTGTTGTTCTCGAGGCCAGTCCCGCAGGGACCACCCTTGCAGCTTTGATTGCTGCTGGTGGTCTTCCTGTTGAAGTACCTGCCGCTGCAGCCGCACTCCTTGCGGAGTTGGCTTTGGAAGCACCTGCGCAACTTGCCGCCTTCGAGCTTGGGCTGGCTGATTTGGCGTTAGCTGTCTCAGATCCCCTTCAGGTCGCTGCCATTGAAACTGCCCTGCAGAGTTTCATCCTTGGCACTGGCGTTATCCCACCTGGGGATGTGCAGACCTTTGCCGGTCTTGTAGTGGATCCAGCTCTGCAACCATTGGTTGATATCATTGCTCCAGTTGCAGTGTTGGGGCTTCGCTTTGACAACCGGCTGATTATCGGCAACGACTTAAATAATACTATTCTTGGTAGTAACGGTTCAGATGATATCCGCGCTGGTGGTGGCAATGATGTAGTGGATGCGCGTGATGGTGACGACTGGGTATTTGGCCAGGGGGGGAATGATTTCCTCTTCGGTGGTAACGACGTTTTGCTCGATCACATCTATGGTGGAAGCGGCGATGACGTGTTGTTGGCCGCTGCCTTCTCCGAAGATCTTCTTTTCGGTGACGATGGAAACGACCTTCTGATTCACCCCACTGGTGGTCTCGCCTTTGGTGGCGCCGGCTCTGATGTGCTCTTGGGTGGCCATTTAGGCAACATCCTTGTTGGCGACAACGGCGTCAACGATGGCAACGACACGTTGATTGGTGGTGCTGCTGGTGATGCAATCTCAGGTCGTGGTGGCAACGACTTGTTGATGGGTGGCGGTAATGATCTGCCTGGCAACCTGCTTGGCGCAGATGTTGGTGCAATCATTGTTCCTGCCGGAGATGTCCTCTACGGCGATCATGAGTCGTCCCATAACACCGAAATCCTGGCTCGAGTCTTGGTCCAAGATATCAATGGAGTTTGGTCTGTTGATCAAGCCAAGCTACTGGCCCAGTTTGGGTCCAATCCCCTTCGCTTGGATATTGGTACTGCTGCCCAAATCAGCCAGGTCAATCCCCTGACTGGCGAGCTGTTTACCAAGGAGCAGCAGACTGCTATTGAAGCCTTTGTTGCTAGTACGCGGCTTCTGAACACGAACCCAGCTATTCCCGAGCCGCTGGCACGCGGCCCCCTGCCCCTTGTCAACTGGGTGCCTTTTACCCCGTCTGGTGCTGATGTCATTTATACCGGAACTAGCCTGGAAGTCATTAATGCAGCGGTTGCTGCGGCTACACCAATTGCTGAGGGTGCTGCTCAAGGCGCTATCTCAGTTGCTCGCTTGGATCTCACGACTGGTCTTCCAGTTCTGGATCCGATCACCCAGCTGCCAATTGTCGATCTTGTCACTCCCGCCGCTGCGCTACAGGCCTGGCTCGCTACCCAGCCTGTTGCTATAGCGGATGCACCTCTCCGTCCAGAATTTGAACTTGTCTTCGGACTCAATGGTGCCATCGCTAATGGCATTATCTTTGATCGCGAGAATCCTATTGATCTTACTAATCCTTCTACGCTGACATTCTTTGATGTTAATGGCAACCCTCAATTGCTTGGTGTAGGCGCTATTGATGATCCAATTCAGACCGCTACAGTTGGTGGTTTTCTCCAGGTTATTGATCCTGAACTCTTTGCAAGCAATCCTCGTCTCTTTGATCGAGGAGATATCCTTTTTGATGGACTTGGCACCCCATTTGAGATCGTAACCACAGCTGGTACTGGCTTCCAGGTTCAGCAAGTTGATGCTCTTGGCGACCCAGTACTTGTTAATGGTCAGCCAAACGTCTTTGGGCCTCTAAACCTGCCTGAGCTCTTCGCTGTTGATCCCACACCTCCTCTGGCTCCCGGTGCTGTGGCACCTGTGCCTGTCACCATTCCGCTTGCAGTAACGGTTGAACTGCGTCGTCCGCTTGCGGACCAGGTGTTTGCTGGTGGTCAAAATGATCGGGTGATCACTGACGCCCACCACGACACCAAGCTCTTTGGTGGCACGGGCTTCGATACTCTCGACTACACCGCCATGGCGGGTGTTGATCTCACCATTGATGTCAATCAGAATGCTGCCAATCCTGTGGGCGCTGATGGTGTGGTGATTCATGCCAATACGGCCTTGGATCGCTTCTATTCCTTTGAGCGGATTGCTTTCTCTCAGGCCACTACTGGTGGTGTTGTCGACTACAACGAGATCACCCTCTCAACAGGCGCTGCTCAAAGCGATGCTGCGCTCATCGCGGCAACTCGTGCCATTCCGCTGAACACGCTCACCCCCACCACCTTCGCCGACCTCGATCCGCGCACCAGTGTTGCCACCAGCAATGCCGGTAATGCAGTATCCCTCGAGCTCAACGGCGCCGTCGCCAATGTTCTCAGTGGCCTGCCGGCGGATACCACTGCACCTGGGTTGGAGATTACTGGTGCCGATCACTTCATTTTCGGCTCGTCTACCCTGGACACCGTGACATTCCAGGCTGATCTACCGGTTGGTGCTGATACCTTATCCACCATGATTGATCTGACCTACGCGGTCAGTCTACCTACCACTGGTCCTGTGGCCGTCACCTCTGTTGAAGAGGTTGGCGATGGTATTGCTGCTCCTCTTGTCAGCACGAGTTCCGTTGACCTTACTAATGCCGAAGTCTTCCAATTCCGTGCTGACGTTGCCCTCGCAAATTACGACTGGGTTGGCACTGTTAATTTCAATGCCAATGAGTTGGGTGTTTTAGGTGTTGACTATTCCGTAGATGGTCTCACTCGCTCTATTACCCTTGGCCTTGCTCCAACTCCAATTGCACCAGACCCACTAGTACCAGCAGATCCAATCCCAACTCCTCTCATCTTCAACTTTGACTGGGGTTACAATGTGTTCGTGCTTGATGGCACTGGTGGGAGTAGTCAGATCTTCACGAGTATTGCCCCTCCAGCTCCTCCGGTAGACCCAGGCACTCCTCCGGTAGACCCAGGCACTCCTCCGGTAGACCCAGGCACTCCTCCGGTAGACCCAGGCACTCCTCCGGCTCCCAATACTGGCGGTTCTGGTGGCTCCCAGTCGGTTTCGGTAGCGTCAGTACCCCTCCCAGGGTTCACCACAACTCCTGGGGCGGCTGGTACCGATACCACTAACTTCTTCGGCACCTCCGGCAATGACGCCGTGTTGCTCCGCAACCTTGCTGGATCAGTCAATCTCCAGGGTCTTGGTGGTAATGATGTCGTCGCTTTTGAAAACAGCAGTCGTGTCGTATCCGGCTACTCGTTGAGCGGTGGATCAGGTAATGACACCATCGGGGGCACAGCTGCTCTTGTGGACTCCTTGATCAATGGCAACCGTGGCAATGACTTAATTTCTACGGCAGCAGCCACTAATTCCAGCATTTCTGGTGGTGCCGGTGTAGACACCATCAACATCGCTGGCCTTACTGAGTCCAGCTTTGTGCAAGGTGGTCTAGGCGACGACACCATCAATGTGTCCGGTTCTTTGGTCAACACAATCGTCAACGGCAACTCCGGTGACGATGTGATCAAGGTTGTCGCTGGCTTCAGCTCAATGAGTGGCTCTACGCTCTTCGGTGGTGCTGGAAACGACGTCATTGATGCCTCCCTTGCCACTTCTGGTGTGGTGATGGCTGGTGACTTCGGCAACGACACCTTGATTGCTGGTGGTGGCGACGACACCATGACCGGTGGTGCCGATGCCGACACGTTTGTGGTTGGCGTTACAGGCCGGGGCGATGTAATCACCGACTTCACTAGCGGTGTCGACAAGATCGACAGTGTTGCTGTTACCAGCTTGGAGAAAGGCAACACCGCCTTCTCCACTCTCGATCAGGCCTTGGCCCTATCGCTGACAAATGGCAGCAATCACAAGGTGGTTGCCGTTGGTTCTGGCAGTGCCTTCACTGCCTACCTGCTGGTTGATACCACCTCTGGTGGTGGCACCCGCGCCGAGACCGCCATCCAACTTGGTGGTGTGGGTCAATTCACTGATGTGAATCAGGCCTTGGCAACGATCAACCAGGCTGATCTCATCTGATCGGCATTGTTCTCTCACTCACGTTCCGAAGCCGCTGGTTTTTCCAGCGGCTTTTTTTTGTCTGCTTATCTCAAGTATTCGGTGCAATTCCAGCCGGCCGCTTGAAGAAAAACATCAGCAGTGGCCCCACCTGGGCTGCCTCCACCATCTCCCAGTTCTCCTTGCCAAGGGCATTGAGAAAAAACTGCAGCTGCTCGGCCGGGTGGCGTGGCTTGGTGGCAGCGGCGTCGTATTGCTGGGGGAATTCCTTTTTTAGAAACTCCGGGCTTAAGGCGCCCCCGAGCCGCTCACTGTCTGCTTCTGGTGAGGGAGGACCTGGCGGATTGCCGCTCTCCACGTTGATGTGGATCACCCGGTATTCCCAAGACATCAGGCTTGCAGATGAATGAATTGGCGCTCGCAGAGCTCGCGATAGCGGCCCCCCTGCGCCATCAGCTCATTGTGACTGCCCTGTTCAACGATCCGCCCGCCATCGAGCACCAGGATCCGGTCTGCACCCTGCACGGTGGCTAGCCGGTGGGCGATCACCAGCACGGTGCGGCCCGCCATCGCCTGCTCCAGGCCCCGCTGCACTGCCTCCTCCGCTTCGGCATCGAGGGCGCTGGTGGCTTCATCCAGCAGTAGCACTGCCGGGTTGCCGAGCACAGCGCGGGCAATTGCCAGCCGCTGCAGCTGGCCGCCAGAAAAGTTGCTGCCCCGCTCTTCGATGCGGCTGGCGTAGCCCTGTGGTAGGGCCTCTATGAAGCCGGCGGCGTTGGCGAGGCTGGCCGCCTGGCGGATCGCGGCTTCGCTGGCGGGGCGGCCGAAGGCAATCGCTTCGGCCACCGTGCCAGAAAACACACTGCTTTGCTGGGGCACCAGCGCTATGGCGCGGCGCAGCTCCCGCGCCCGCAGGTCCGCTAGGTCCTGGCCATCAAGCAGCACCCGTCCCTGCTGGGCGGTGTTGAAGCGCAGCAGCAGGGAAAAAAGGGTGCTTTTGCCGGCGCCGGATGGGCCCACTAAGGCCACCACCTGGCCGGGTTGCACCTGCAGATCCAGGTCGTGCAGCACCGCTTGGGCGGGGTTGTAGCCGAAGCGCACCCGCTCGAGCACCAGCTCGCCGCGCACGCTGCCAAGTGGCTGGGCTGTGGCCCGGTCTGGAGCCTCCACCGGTTCGGCCTCGATCGCCCGCAGTCGTCGCAGCGAGGCCTGGCCCTGCTGAAACTCGTTGAAGTTGGTGGTGAGGTGAGAGATCGGGTCGATCAGCATCAGTAAGGCCGCCACGTAGCTGCTGAAGCCCTGGCTGTTGAGACCGCCGGCCTGAATGCGGGCGGCGCCGAGCAGCAGCACGGTGAGGATGCCGGCCGCTTCCAGAAAACCCACCACCGGGTGCTGCAGGGCCAGCAGCTTGAGGGTGCGGTAGCGGGCCCGGCGGTGCAGGTCGATTTCGGTGTCGAAGCGCTGCTGCAGCCAGGGTTCGGCCGCGAAGGCCCGCACCAGAGGCAGGCCGGTGATCGCCTCGCCCAGCAGGCCCGCCAGCTCGCTCACCTGCTTCTGGCTGCGTTCAGCGGCGGCCATTACCCGGGCGCCAAAGCTGCTCACCAGGACCACCACCACTGGCGCCAGCAGCAGGGTGGCCAGGGCCAGGGGCCAATCGAGCCACACCATGTAGCCGAGCACCACTACCAGCTGCAGGGCGCTTGGGGTGGTGTCTTGGATGGTTTTGTAAATCACCTCGCCCACCCGGTCAGCGTCTTCAGTGAGGCGATAGGTGAGGTCGCCGGCGGAGAGCTTCTCGAGGGCTCCGAATTCCAGCCGTTGCAGTCGGGCAAATAGGCCGCGCCTCAACTCCTGACTCACCCGCAGGGCCGGCCCGGCTAGCAGGGTGTCCTGGCCGAACTGGGCCGCTTTCTGCACCAGAAATAACCCCATGGCAGCGGCGATCGTGCGCAGCACCACCGGGAAGTTGCCAGCGCCGATGGCCGGAATCAGCTGGCCAGCCAGCCAGGCCAGCAGCGGCCAGCAGGCCACATAGATCAACATGCACAGCCCACCTGCCAGCAGGCGCCGGCGGTGGGGTTTTAGCAGCGGCCAGAGGTGTCGAAAGCCGGCCGGCGAGGGTGCAAGCATGCGCTAACGCTATCGCTGCTCCCCCAAGCCGCCCCTTGAAACTCGATCAATTTCTCAAATACCAAGGCCTGGCGGGCACCGGCGGCGAAGCCAAGCTGCGCATTCAGCGCGGTGATGTGCGGGTGAATGGCGCCATCGAGACCCGCCGAGGTCGTCAGTTGGCACCCGGTGATGCGGTCGAGATCGACGGCCGCGAGCTGCTGTTTATGGGGATCCGGCCGCCGGCCCATTAGGTTTTCCTGACAGTGCTGGAGAGGGCCGATGCGTAAGGCCGTGATCGCGGGTAATTGGAAGATGCACATGACCTGCGCTGAGACGCGGGTATTTGCGGCCACGTTTCGGCCCCTGATTGCCGATCTTCCAGACGACCGGGAGGTGGTGATAGCGCCGCCCTTCACTTCGATTCCCACCCTCTGCCGCCACCTGGAGGGTGCTGGTGTGGAGTTTGCTGGTCAAAACGTGCACTGGGAAGACCAAGGGGCCTACACGGGCATGATTTCGGCGCCGATGCTGCTGGAGCACGGGGTGAGCTACGCCATCGTTGGCCACAGCGAGCCGCGCAAGTACTACAGCGAAAGCGATGAGCAGATCAACCTGCGCGCCCGCAATGCCCAGCGCCATGGCTTGATCCCGATCCTTTGCGTGGGCGAAAGCCTCGACCAGAGGGAGTCAAATGAAACCGAGCGGGTGATCCACCGCCAGATCGAACAGGGCCTCGAGGATGTGGATCCCACCCAGGTGGTGGTGGCCTACGAGCCGATCTGGGCGATTGGTACCGGCAAGACCTGCGCCGCCGAGGAGGCCAACCGCATCTGCGGCCTGATCCGGGGCTGGGTGGGCAATCCCGGCGTCACGGTGCAATACGGCGGCTCGGTGAACCCAGCCACCATCGACGACCTGATGGCCCAGAGCGACATCGACGGCGTGTTGGTGGGTGGTGCCTCCCTCGATCCGGTGAGCTTTGCCCGCATCGTCAACTACGGCCGCTGAATCTGGCCCCTCTGAGACTGGCCCCACGTGATGGACCAATCCCGTTTTGCCTGGGGCGAGCGCACCGCGGTTATGGGGGTGCTGAACCTCACCCCCGACTCCTTCAGCGACGGCGGCCGCCTCGCCAGCGTGGCTCAGGCGGTGCGCGCCGCTGGGCGGATGCTCGCTCAGGGAGCCGATCTGCTCGACCTGGGCGCCCAGAGCACCAGGCCCGGCGCCGAGGAGGTGGGCCCCGATCGGGAGCTGGCACGGCTGCTGCCTGCTCTTACTGCCATTCGCGCGGCCCATCCAGGCGCCCTGCTCTCGATCGACACTTTCCATGCGGCGGTGGCAGAGGCGGCCTTGGCGGCTGGCGCCCACTGGATCAACGACGTCAGCGGTGGCCGGCGTGATCCGGCCCTAGTGCGCTTGGCGGCGTCTGCCGGCTGCCCCCTGGTGTTGATGCACAGCCGCGGCGACAGCCGCAGCATGAACTCCCTTGCCTGTTACGGCGATGTGGTGGCGGAGGTGCGGGCTGGCCTATTGGCCGCCACTGAAATGGCTCTGGCGGCGGGGGTGCGCCCGCTACAGCTGATCTGGGATCCGGGCTTGGGCTTCGCCAAGGACACCGACCACAACCTGGATCTGCTCCGGGGCCTAGGCGCCCTGACGGCGGAGGGCTTTCCCCTACTGGTGGGGCCTTCGCGCAAGCGCTTTATCGGCGCGGTGTTGAGCGAGCCCAGGCCGCGGGCGCGGCTATGGGGCACAGCGGCGGTGTGCAGCCAGGCGATTGCCCAGGGGGCCCGCATCCTGCGAGTGCACGACGTTGGGCCCATCGTGCAGGTTGCCCGCATGGCCGATGCGCTCAGGCCTGGTAATCGATCTGGCCCTTTTCGTTGACTTTGGCCAGCGAGAAAAAGCGGGCCGTGGTGGGGGAGATCAAGCCGAGCTCAGCCAGCAATTCGCCGACGCGGCCGCCCTTGCTGCGTTGCAGGGCGAGGGCCTGATCAAGTTGTTCGGGGCTGATGCAGCCCATTTCCACCAGTCGCTCACCCAGCCTCTTCTCATTGAAGCCCTGCTCATCGAACAGCCCGGGGTTGAGCAGCAGGTCCAGCATCTGGGGCGGCACCTGCAGGTTGAGCCGTAGGAATTCGCCGAAGCGCTGGGTTTCAGCGAAGGGGCGGTAGTCCTCTAGTAGCTGCTCCAGCTCTTCGATGTCGAGCACTCCGGCCTGCTCCAGCTTGCTGCCGAGGGTTTGTCGATGAAAGCTGGTGTCGGTGGTGGGAGTGGCATTGAGATCGCCTTCCACCACTTGAGGCGCTTGGAAAGCCCCCTTCACCCATGGGTCGCTGCCAAGGAAGCCAAACAGCTCGCGCGGGTTAAGGGTGAGGCTGCCGAGACTTTCTTCGATCAGCTCTTCGAGAAAAGCCACCTCCGTAGTGGGGCCAATCACCTGAAATGGCAGGCGGGGACTGTTGCCGTTGGCAACTAGCTCCAATTGGACTTGATCCGAACTCAAACGGAACCGGTACATAGCTCAGCCCTGAACTAATACTGCATGGCTTGCAGTAGTGGACTCAAAATTCAGCCTAGCTTTGATTTGCCAGTTTGCCTTGGTAAGAATATTCCCTTTCTGAGAACTTTCTGAGAATTCGTGGCCAGGTCAGCTTGACAAGCTTACCTTTGGCATAGCTGCAGAAGAGATTTGATAAGAACCCTAGAGGTGGGAGGGCAGAGCCGATTTGCTTTGCATATCTTTACCGAGGCGGCAGTCCGGTTGGCTTCCGGCATTCGAGACGCCTGGAATACCAGTTTTGATCTGATCGAAGAGTTTGTTGGCCACCGCTTTTTCCAGTCGCTTCGCGGTGTTGACTGGAGTAACTACCAGCTCGGTCCGATCTTGATCGCTTCGGTGTTAATTAATCTGCTGGAACTGGCGTCTCCGCTTTATATTAACATCGTTTACACGTCCGTGCTGCCTAGCGGTGCGATGTCAAGTCTGGTGGTAATGACGGTAGCCGTGGTGCTGCTAATGGTTTTGGGCGGCTGGCTCAAGATCGTACGGCTTGGTTTCACCGGAGGTGACGGAGCCCGACTAGAGCATCAGCGGCGCCTTGAGGGACTAGCCCACTTCTCCCAGATGCGCCTAAGCGATTACCTAAGCGTCTCGCCTGCCACCCACCTGGAGCGCCTCAACAGCATCAACCTGCTGCGCGATGAAAGTGCCCTGCAGTCGCTCACTACCGCGATCGACCTCTTGTTCTCGCTGTTGTTCGTGCTGGTGCTGTTCCTGATTGCCGGCAGCGTCGGCTTCGTGGCGGTGATTGCCATTGTGATTTATATGCTGAGGGCCTTGGCATTTGCTCGCGAATACGAGGGAATCAGCAAGCAGCGAGATTGGCTGGAGCTCGAGCGGCTTAGCTACCAGGACAAGCTGATGGGCTCTATCGACTTGATCAAGTCGAACGGTTTGGGCCGTCAGTTTCGGGTGGGCAACGAACAGCGGCAGGAGAAGCTGGCCTGGCAGCGCATGGTCAACAACAACTTCAGCGGTAGATACCAGGCGTTCGGTTCGCTGATGAGCCAACTCACCTTTGCTGGCATTGTTACTTGGGGTGCCCTGCTGGTGATCCAGGGAAGGTTGCTGGTGGGTGCCCTGGCGGCGGCCCTGCTGCTGGCCGGCAAAATTCTCACCCCTTGGCAGCAGGCCATGGGCTTGTGGAGCAGCTACCGCCGTCTGGCCCATTCCCGCGATGAATACGACGCCCTGATGGCCACACCGGTGGAAGGGGAAGGCGGAGATAAAAAACTGGCCATGTCCGCTGATGGCGCCCTCAGCCTTGCTTTCGATGGCGAGCCCCTGGCGGTGATTCCCAATGGTTCGGTTGCCCTGCTGCGCAATCGGCAGTTTGGCGCCAGCGCCCGCCACCTATTTATGGCTCTGATTCAGATCGAGCCTGAAGCTCGTCTGCAGCTCAACGGCCTACCGGTGGCCAGTTATCAACGCGAGGCCCTGCGCGCCTGTATCAGTCATGTAGACCCCGCGCGCCAGTTTTTTGAGGGGACCCTGCTGGAGAACGTCACCAGCTATCAGCCGCGCCGCTACCAGCGCCGGGCCCTGTTCTGGACCTATCTCACCGGCCTAGACACCAAGGTTAGAGGCTTGCCCCATGGATACGACACGGCAATGGGCACCTCGGTGCCTTCTGGGCTGTCGCGCGATGCCCAGCAGCTCTTCCAGGTGGTCACTGCCCTAGCTCGTTCACCCCAGGTGCTGCTGTTGGATCTGAGCGATTGCTCCTACGGCAAGGAATTTATTGACGGCCTACAGCGCATTTTGAGCCGCACCAAAGGCCGCACGACTGTGCTGATCAGCGGCGCCGGACGGGTGCTCAGTTCGTTAAGTGACCAGCAAATCGATATGCCGGCCAAGGGCCGGGAGGTGCTCGCGTGACTATTTCCGCATCCCGCTCCATGTTGCTCCGTGATCTAACTCTCAGTCCAGAAGCACCGATGGCCTTCTGCATACGGCTGCTGCTTCAGCAGATGCTGTGGACAGGCCGTTCCGATGAGCTGTTTGAGCTGTTCGGCAATGACCCTCGCCACATGGACCTGGTCGATGCACGCAACTTGCTGCTGCGGCTCGGTTATGGCAGCCGTCTGGAAGGTCTCGAGAGCTGGAGCCAGCTCAACCCCCAGCTGCTGCCAGCCTTGTATGTGTCTCCAGACAACGTGCCCTACGTGCTGTCGATCACCAGCAAGGGGGATCTTGTAGCCGGCAACGTCAATGGTCGCGTCGAACTTCATAACCTGCCGACCGGCGGCAGGATGGTGTTTCTGCAGGACAAGGGCAGCACCGAGCGGGTGACCCTTCTTCAGCAGATTCTTTACCGCTTCACCAATCGCATAGCAGTGCTCTACGCCATCAGCTTCGCCTTGGCGCTGCTGGCGATGACACTGCCCTTTTACATCCGGGCCATCTACAACGTTTCAATCCCGAGCACCAGTGTGCTCTCCACCTTCTGGATCTTTCTGGGGGTCGTGCTGCTATTCGTGCTCGATTGGATCTTGCGCCAGTGGCGCACCACCCTGCTCTCCCAGCTCTCGGGCCGGCTCGATGCTCTGCTGGGGGTGAATCTGGTGGAGAAGCTGTTTGGCCTCGACTACCGCCAGATAGAGACGCTTGGCCAGCACTGTCTTACCAACCGGCTGCGCAACCTTGACGGCCTGCTGGCCTATTTACAGGGCCCCCTGGCTCTGGCCTGCCTGGATTTCCCCTTTGTGGTGATCTACTTAGGCGCCATAGCAATGATTGCAGGACCGCTGGTGTTTGTTCCTCTGGTGTTGATGGTGCTCAGTGGTCTGCTGGTTTGGTTGCTGTCTCGCTACTACACCGGTGCCTCCGAGCTCAACCTGGCCACGGGCATCGGGATCACCCAGGCCCAGCAGGAGCTGGTAAATCGCTTCCTTGAAGTGAAGTTGGCCAATGTGGAATGGGTGTGGTTGCAGCGGCTGCGAGGGCTGTCGGCCCAGAGCACCAGCAGTGGCCTCACGATCAACCGTCAGGTGGGCCGGTTGCAAGTGATTGTCAGCACCACCGCCCAGCTGGCAAGCGTGCTCACCCTGGCTATCGGTGTCTGGTTGGCCTATTCGAGTGGTCAGGGCCCGGCGGCCATGGGCAACTTGATTGCCGCCATGTTCTTCGTTTTTAGGGTCTTCACACCGTTTCAGCAACTTATGAATGCCCTGCTGCGCTTCGATGCGATGCGTAAGCAGTATGGCCAGCTCGATCAGTTCTTCAGGCTGCGCAGCAGCACTCGACCCTCTGGTGCCTTGGTGAGTGCACCGCGCATGCGGGGATCGATCTTGCTGGATTCAGCGGCCTGCCGGCTGGGCGGCGAGGCTGCCCTAGCGATCACCCGGGTGTCGCTCTCGGTGGCACCCGGTGAACTGTTGGCGATCACCGGCAATGCCGGTTGCGGCAAGAGCACGGTGCTGCGAGTTGTTGACCAGATTTACCCTCTGGTGAGCGGCACCCTGCTATTTGACGGTAAGGACTACCGCCAGTTCAGCACCGAAGCCATTCAGCGCAATATCGCCTATCTGATGCCCCAGAGCGAGCTGTTGCCCGGCACCATTTGGAGCAACCTCACGGCCATGAACCCGGACGTAACAGTTGACGGTGTGCGGCAGATCTGCGCCAGCCTGGGCTTGCTCGATTTTCTCGATGGCCTAGCTGAAGGCTTCGACACGCCGCTCACGGATGAGATTGCCTATCAGCTCCCCAATGGAGTGCGCCGGCTCATGGCGTTAGCGCAGGCGTTGATCAAGGATACGCCCATTTTGTTGATAGATGACATCAGTCAGGGGTTGGCTCCTGATCAGTTCCAGGCGGTATTGGATGCCCTGCCATCTCTCCGGCGTTGCACCTTCAGCGGCCAGGACCGCAGCGTGATTCTGGCAACAGACAACAAGTTGCTGCTGGAGAAGGCTGATCGCCTCTGCATCCTTGATAAAGGCATCACCTCTTTCCAGGGCACGGCTGAGGAGCTGCGAGCGCGTATGCAAAAGACAACAGTCTGATCCCCCCTTTTTTGATCTAACACCCCCTTAACCGCCATGACCTCCATACCCGCCAACGGCCACAACTCCATTTCTGGCAGCGCCCTTTCTGATCCCTCTTCCCTTGCCTTGCCGCCCGCCGGCGGCCTGCTGTCCCGGCTGCCCGGCATGGACAGCCCTGATGCGATCACGCTGGTGGGCCGCAGCCGGCTCAGCCAAGCCTTGGAGCTGGAGGAAAAACCTGACAACCGCTACCTCCGACTCAGCCTTTACGTGCTCGGAGCGGCGGCCTTGATCTTCTTCCCTTGGGCGGCGCTCACCCCCATCACCCAGGTGGTGAATGCCTCCGGTGAGGTGATTCCTGAAGGTGAAGTGAATGTGGTGCAGCACCTTGAAGGCGGCATTGTGTCGCGGGTTGATGTGAGCGACGGTGACGAGGTGCGCGTGGGCGAGGTGATGCTGGAGCTGCGCCCCAACCTGGTTGAAAGCGAATACCGCGCCACTGAGCAACAGCTCAAAAACCTGCTTCTGCAGCAACAGCAGCTGCAGGCTGCGATCCGTGGTGAGCGGGTGCTGCCACCCACTGAGGGCATCAAGGAGGGCAACAAGGTGAGCCAGGCCCAGGTGGACCTGCTCAATAGCCGCATGGACAACCGCGAAGACCAGATCAAGGCGGCCCAGGCCATGGTGGGAGAGAAGCGAGCTGAGGTTTCGGGTCTAAACAGCCAGATTGCCCTCTATCTGAAGCAGCGGGCGATGTGGGCTGGATTGGTGGCCTCGGGAGCCGCTTCCCGCCTCAACCTGCTCGATATCGATACCAAGCTCGCCGAGATGCGCGGCGCCCGTAATGAGTCGCTCAAGGCCCTCTCCCAGGCGGAGGCAAACCTCAATGGCGTGCAGTCGGGTCTGGTGTTCGAGCAAAACTCCCAGGTTGCCCAGCTGGTGAATGAGGAGGCCGTGGTGGCTGAAAACATCAAGAAGGTGCGCAACCAGTTGGAGCGCACCAAGATCACGGCCCCGGTGGACGGTGTGGTGAGCGACCTGCGCTTTAAGGCCCCCGGTGGAGTGGTCGGTCCTGGTGCGGTGGTGCTGTCGGTGGTGCCAAACAGCACCCAGAGGCTGGTGGAGGTGCGGGTTCCGTCTGGTGATATCGGCTTTGTGAAGCCGGGCCAAAAGGTGGATGTGAAACTCCAGCCTTTTGATTCCACTATTTATGGCTCGGTGCCCGGTCGGGTGCTGAGTATCGGTGGTAATTCCGTTCAAGATCCCGACGACCGCAAGTACTACTACAAGGCTCGTATCCAGCTAGACCGCCAGTTTGTAGATGTGGCCAATCGTAAATATCCAATTGCTGTTGGTATGCCACTTGTGGCCGATATCAAGGGTCCCCAACGC
The DNA here is from genome assembly GCA_025128025.1 of Synechococcus sp. CS-1330. Classification (GTDB taxonomy): domain Bacteria; phylum Cyanobacteriota; class Cyanobacteriia; order PCC-6307; family Cyanobiaceae; genus Cyanobium_A. Next base: position 1,510 of record JAHLYR010000044.1, on the reverse strand, counting down.
AGCGTACTGCGCTACATCTTCCAGCCATTCACTCGCACCCTTGATTCAGCATTACGTGAATCGCGCTGAATATTTGGCTTGCTTACTTTGCCTCTTAAGGTCGCCTTGTGGTGGCCTTTTTTTATGTTTGACAAGAATTGACTGCGGCGGATTTGGCAGCTCTGAACCCGCTCGACAGTGTTTGCGTGCCCAAAATAGCGTGCTAAGTTACCTCGATCCGTAATAAACCCTGATCGGGCAAACTTCTCAGCCACCTCTCAGAAACCCCAAACTGACTCTACTGCAGTCATTCCCAGGTTTATTGGATCTTCCGCTAAGCCCAGGGCTCCCTGGTGAGCTGCCAATGGGCGGTTCTCCCCTTGATTAGCTGAATTGATTTGCATAGTTTGGATACAGACGAATGTATCGAGACCATGGCGGAAGATCTAATCACCATGCTCACAGACGGCGCCCAAGCAGCCGAAGATGAGAGCCGTCTGGCAGGCAACATGCAGGACGCCGCGGTGGTAGATACCGCCGGCAGCATGGACAATCCCGGTGGCAGCACCCCAACGGGCGGAGCTACCGACAACACGATCACCGAGCAGGCCCCAGAGAGCCAGCCCCCTGCTGTAGGAGTGACTCAAGATATTCCTGAGCCCGAGACCGACGTCGGCGGTGGTAGTGGTGGATTGGCAGGTGGCACCACCTCCACCGAGAATCCTGATCAGCCCAGGGTGGTGCAGACGGGTGTGGCTCAGGACGATCCTGCGTTGAGTGCTTTCACGCCTCTAGCCGCTGGTGAGGAAGCCAACAGCCCGCCCACTGTGGACGTGCTCCCGGAAAATCCCGCTGAGCCAAGTGATGGCGATAGCGATCCGGGCAATAACGACGACAACTTCAACGAGGCTCTGCGCAGCGATCCTTTGATCCAGCTGCCCCTCGGCTTGGTGTCTGAGGTTGGTCTGGAAGATGGCCTGTCGCAGTTTGCCACCACCCAGGGCACCATCGTGATCGGCGATCCCGATGGCATTGGCGATATCGCCACCGTGCTGATAGCTGGTCAGCTGTTCACTCTCAGCCAGCTGCTCACAATCGATCCGCTTAGCCCCACCTTCCAGATCCCCCTGGAAGCTGGAGACGGTGACACGGAAACTGAAGGGGTGCTCACCCTCCAGGGCTTTGATCCCGTCACTGGCGTGATCAGCTTCAGCTTCACGCTCACCAGCCCGGTGAACAACACCAATCCCCTGGGAAATCCAAATATTGATCAGAACTCGGCCTTTGTGCCGATTTCTGCCACCGTTACAGACCTAAGCGGTGCTACTTCCACCGCTACTGGCGGCATTCGGATTGTGGATGCGACGCCACTTGCTCAAGCTGACACAGGCAGTGTGAGCGAAGGCGGAACGTTGACCAAGACGGCAGCGGAAGGAGTTCTTTCAAATGATATTGACGGAGCGGATGGCTTTGCTTTTAGCACAGTTGTTGGTGTTGCAGTTACGGGAACACCAAATGGGAGTGGAGTGGG
>JAHLYR010000043.1 GCA_025128025.1 Synechococcus sp. CS-1330 | reverse complement strand
GATCGCCCCAACCAGGTGTGGAGCTGGGACATCAGCTTCCTGCCGACCACGGTGCGGGGTGTGTGGCTGTACCTCTATCTGGTGGTCGATGTCTGGAGCCGCAAAGTGGTGGCCTGGGATGTGGCCGAGGTGGAGTCGGCTGACATCGCGGCTGATCTGGTGCAGCGGGCATGTCTCAAGGAGCGCTACCGCCGACCCAGCGGCTTTGGCAGCCACCAGTGCCAGCAGCAGCCACTGATCCTCCATGCCGACAACGGGAATGCCATGCGTGGGGCCACGCTGGAATCGCGGCTGGAGGAGATGGGGGTGCTCAGATCCTTCTCTCGCCCCAGGGTCTCCAACGACAACCCGTACTCGGAATCCCTGTTCCGTACGGTCAAATACCGGCCCGACTACCCCAGCCGGCCCTTTGCCAGCAAGGACGAGGCCTGTGAGTGGGTGGCGACCTTTGTGGACTGGTACAACCACCGACACCGGCACAGCGCCATCAAATTCGTGACGCCCCATCAGCGTCATAGCGGTACCGCCAACGCAATCTGCAAGCAGCGAGCCGATGTCTACGAGAAGGCCCGCCGTGCCAATCCAACGCGCTGGAGCCGACACACCCGCTGCTGGAGTCAGCCGGCAGAAGTGTGGATCAACAAGCCAACAGAGGAGCCAAAACCGACTCTGGCACTACCGTTAATCCAGGCTGCCTGAATGGCGGCCCAGGAGTGACAACTTTCCTGAAAGTCACCGCCCCACTCCTCTCTCTTTGTCCGAACACCGATGAAGAGCGTCATTGCTACTGCTCTGACGGGCGCTCTGGCATTTCTTGCTCTCCTCAGCAGTCCTTCTTCTGCTCAGCAGATGTTCCCTGCTGGCGGTAGTGGTGGGACCTCCTGCCCAGGAGGGTCCAGTTATGCGGGGTCTGATTCCCCAAGGCGAGCATCTGACAAAAAGGTGCTCTCAGTCGGTGGCACAAGCAAGAGGTCAAGCGTGGGTGGAAAAGCGTAAAAACTGGAGTTTATACTCCATACTCGTTCTAGTAAGACGATTTAAGTCTCTAGCTAAATGAACACCCTCTCCGCTTTTACAAGGTTCAGGAAGATCTCAAAATATCCACTATCCCTGCAGCCAAAGGGAACTGGTGAAGTCGTTAGTTGTTTTTGATGGCATCCTCATTAGCCAATCGGTTGTAGTGACACTGAATTGCGTCTTTCCCGATGGCGGTGAGAGTGATGGTTTGATTGGTGCGCTGGCGGTAAAGCTGGATTTCAGAGACCACTTCCATCGTCTCCTCGCCTAGGCGAATACCGAACTATTTTGGCGCATCAGGATGATTGTTTGCCATTTCTGCTTGGGGGTGAGTGGCTGAAGTAGGGCCGGCGGATTGTGCCAGCATCAGCAGGGATAAGAGTCTTCATCGTGACGCCACCAGCGTGTGCTTTAAGCGGAGATGAATGGCTGATCCAGGGTATTGTGACCGGAAAGGATGGTTGTCTTCCAGCACATTTACCTCTTTGCGAATGACAGAAGCGTACTATTCAGGTTATGAGGTGACCTGATTATTCTTTCTTGCTGGCTGGACTGGATTTTGCCCGTTATGCAGATCTCGCATGGCTCTGGGTGAATGCCTTGGCGATAAAGGACTCAATCGACTTCTTGACCTAGCCACGCCACATCTTCAAATTACGGATGCAAATAAGTTCTCTTTTTCCAATCACAATCTTTACCAAGTATTAGATTGCTGCCCTTCCACTCAAATACTTTTTTCAGCTTAAGGTTGAATGGATGTCGAGTCGGGTCAAGGGTTCTGTAGTCTCCTGTTTTTATTTCTTTGTTAACTACTGGGGAAAATGGATTCTGCAACTTTAGAAGGATTTCTCCGAAGGCGGATACGCATGGAATGTCATTGGTGATTAATGCATATTTGAACTTTGGAAGAATTGATAAAATATCTTTAATTTCCTTCGTACTTAAATGCATCAGTACATCTTTGCAGACTAACAGGTCGGCTGAAGGGAGTAGATTGTAATCCTTTGGAGGATTGGCAAAGGAAACCCCCTTTCGTGAGAATGACCGCTGATTATTTGCGATTACATTTTTAGAAGCGTCGATGCCAATATATGTTGCTCTGCCAAAGTCTAGAAATTGAGAAAACTGCCAGTCGCCGCAACCAAGGTCAACAATAGATTCAATGTCGTGTTGACGAATAAAGTTTTCGAGGAATATTTTGTAGGGTTCAGTTGCTTCGGGGGAGCTTCCGCCCCCAGACCCTTTTCCCCAGTATGAATTCTCATAAATCTTATCAAAAATATCCGGATCGCCAAATTCAAGACTCATAAATAGTCGGTAAAATCTGAATCCTTAATTTAGCACTGGAGATGCTTCTGTGGTTGCTAACCATAATATTTGCAGAGTTTTATGGTAGAAATCTATTTGGTTGTCGTCTGCTGCTGCTGACATATGACCCTTCCTCCCTGGCCCATTCATCAGGGTCTGATTCCTCAATCGGAACATTTGACCAAGTGGTGTTCAGAGATGGGGTGAGATGACTTGCATGTGTCCGCATTCACAACTGTGGCAATCACCCCATGCCGTGAGTGTAATTGCCTAATGGCGTCAGTGAGTCGTGATGGGTGACTGGAAGCATGACCCTGGCGGAGTTCTACCCGTCCATAGGTCGAGAAAGTGGGCGGAAGTTTCTCTCCCTTCGCTTGAGCACTTCCTGCCCATGGGACTTCAGTTATGTGGGTTCTGGTTATTGCTAGATGCGCTGAATCACTGATGTGCGTCCCCCTCTGCCAGGAAAGTTGACGCCTCTCCATCCCGACCACTTTTTCCACTAGGGGGCTTGATGGAGCAGAGCAATGCGTCGTTACAGCGAGGCCGTCAAGGCTGATGTGAGGAGGCGTATGACTCCGCCGCACCGCCAG
>JAHLYR010000042.1 GCA_025128025.1 Synechococcus sp. CS-1330 | reverse complement strand
CATCTGGACGTCGGTTGGCAATCAGCCAACGCAGCGCCTGCTCCCGTTCGGTGGCGGGCGGTTTCATCAGGCGGCCAGCTCTTCGCAGATTTCGCAATGGATCACAAAGCCGGTCAGGTAAGGCAGGCCGCGCGGGATGCCGTACTGCTTGCTGGTCTGGCGGCCAATCGTCCACCCCATCCAACGTTGGGTGGCGGCGTTGATCGCATCCTGCAAGGCTTGGCCTTGGTACAAACCGTTCTGGACATCGTCGGCAAAGTGGCGTCCGTGGCGGCTGTCGAGGAAGGTCCGCACCGATTCGAGGGGCTGGTGCGTGGCGTCCGAAATGGCGTTCATGGCCAGGGGCCATGCGGCGCTGGCGTGTTCGATCATCGTGCCCCAAAAACCCCAGGCTTCGTTTTGGGTGGCGGGTATCTGGTTGGTGGTCATGGTGTCTTCTCCGGGTTGATCGTTGCGACACCTGTAGTAACGCGCTGTTCGATTGAGAAGCCAAGCTGTTCCTGGCTTCTTTCTCGATCAATTTCGCTTACCCGAGACGGGCTACGTAGCGGGCGTAATCACCGCCCTCGGGATTGACGTAGAGGTAAGGGCGTCCGGGAGCAGTGACCTCGACGCAGAGGTAGCCGTCGCCAGTGCCGCCACCCTTGCCACGCAGCCAGTCGCGTGACACCAGCAGGCTGCGCCCAAAGGCGTCGAATTCGGCAGGGGTGAGCTCCTTGGTCTCGGTGACGTAGACCTTGTGCTGTTCGCGACCGCCCAGTTCGCCGAGGTCGGCAGGTTTGCGTGCAAACGGCAGGCGGATACTCAACTCTTCGACCTGGAGGCTTTGGCCTGCGAACTGCAGGGTGTGTGGGGTGCGTTCGATGGTGATGGTCATGGTGCTCATGGCGGTTTTCCTGGTATGGCGTCGTCAATCACGACATCTGTATGAACGCGCTGGTGGGGACAGAAGCCAAGCTATTCATGGCTCCTCTCGCCATCTTTTTGGCTTTGCCGAAACTCGCTGTGCTAGTTCTCAGGCGATGCGGTAGATCCGCTCGCCACCCTGCGGCTTGTCCGAGACGATGTTCAGGCCGAGCTTTTTCTTGAAGGCTCCGGCGAAGGTGCCGCGCACCGTGTGCGCCTGCCAACCGGTGGCTGTGCAGATCTGGCCGATGGTTGCGCCCTCGGGGCGTTGCAGCATCCGGATCACTTCGGCCTGCTTGCTGTTCTCGCGTGTGCGTGGCTTGACCCACGTGGCTTCGGCGGCGGTAACAAAGGCTTCCAGTTCGGGATCGCTCGCGGCCGCAGTCGCGCCTTCGGCGTTGGCGATGACCCGGTCGAGATTGGCTTCGAACTGACTGACGCGCTTCTTGTTCAATCCGGGACGCGGAACGCCCAGGGCGTCATAGCCCTCCGCAGCGACAAACCAGTCGGTGCCGTCGGTGGTGATCAGTGCGCGGTTGAAAAGTCCGTCGAGCACCTTCTTGCGTGCGCCGCCTTTGATGTTGTCGGGGAACCAGTCGATCTTGCCGCTGGTGTGTTCAACCGCGTGGGCCAGGATCGCGTGCTGGGCAGGGGTCAGTTGGGTGGTGGTCATGTCTTGCTCCTTCGATGTGGTGGACGGTGATGTGATGAACGCGCTGTTCTCAAGTGAAGCCAAGCGCTTTCTGCTTGGCTTCTTCGCTTCGCAATCAGGTGTTGGCCTTGTCTGACGGGTTGGCATTGCGCCCCTGCTCGAGACCCGCGTTGAAGGCGGCTTCAAGCGCATCGCGTAGGCACCAGACCGCCACATCGTGGAAATCGAGGCTGTCCGAGCGGCGGGTTTCCAGGGTTTCGATGCCCAGCTTGTTTTGTGCAATCTGGGTCAGGAGTTGTTCGAGCTTGCTCATGTCCGTGTCCTTTCATGGTGTTGATGACGAACGTATGAACGCGCTGTTCCAGATGGAAGCCAAGCTCAATCCGCAGGAATGACGAACAAATGATTGATGGTGCCCCGAAGGGGAAATATGGGTATTTCGATTCGTGCCTACGCACGCCACCGAGGGGTGTCCGATGCAGCGGTGCGCAAGGCCATCGCTGCTGGGCGGATCACGCCGGAGGCAGACGGAACGATTGATGCCGAGCGCGTCGACCGCGAGTGGGCGCGCAATTCCGATGCACCGCGCAATGGCACGGCCACCCGCGCTGTCAAGGTCGCCGTACCGGAGTCCAGCGGACCTACAGGAGACGGGCAAGCAGCATTACCAGTAGGTGGAACGTCCTTGCTGCAAGCGCGAACGGTCAACGAAGTGGTCAAGGCGCAAACCAACAAGGTGCGCCTGGCCCGCCTCAAGGGCGAGCTGGTAGATCGACCGCAGGCCATCGCCCATGTTTTCAAGCTGGCGCGCTCCGAACGCGATGCCTGGCTCAATTGGCCCGCACGCATCTCGGCACAGATGGCAGCCAAGCTCGGCGTCGATCCTCACACGATGCACATCGCCTTGGAGGCGGCGGTGCGTGAGCACCTGCAGGAACTGGGCGAGATGCGCCCGAGGGTGGATTGATGGACATGGACTACGAAGGCGCTGCCGAGATTGAACGCGCGTGGCGCGAAGGACTGACTCCCGACCCGCTGCTCACCGTGTCCGAATGGTCGGATCGCCATCGGATGCTCTCCAGCAAGGCATCTGCCGAGCCCGGGCGCTGGCGTACCAGCCGCACGCCGTACCTGAAGGCCATCATGGACTGCCTGTCGCCGACCTCGCCGGTCGAGCGGGTGGTGTTCATGAAGGCGGCCCAGCTCGGCGCCACCGAGATGGGCTCGAGCTGGATCGGCTACGTGATCCACCACGCCCCAGGGCCGATGATGGCGGTCTGGCCGACGGTGGAGATGGCCAAGCGCAACTCCAAGCAGCGGATCGACCCGCTGATCGAGGAGTCGCCAGTGCTCTCGGAACTGATCGCCCCGGCGCGTTCGCGCGACTCGGGCAACACCATCCTGGCCAAGGAGTTCCGGGGCGGCGTGCTGGTGATGACGGGGGCCAACAGCGCGGTGGGCTTGCGCTCGATGCCGGTGCGGTATCTGTTTCTCGACGAGGTTGACGGTTATCCGTTGGACGTCGAGGGTGAAGGCGATGCGATCTCGCTGGCCGAGGCGCGCACGCGCACCTTCGCGCGGCGCAAGATCTTCATCGTCTCGACACCAACGATCTCAGGGGCGTCGGCTATCGAGCGCGAGTACGAGGCCAGCGACCAACGTCGCTACTTCGTGCCGTGTCCGCATTGCTCGCACCGGCAGTGGCTGCGTTTCGAGCAGCTGCGTTGGGATAAAGGGCAACCGGAAACCGCCGCCTACATCTGCGAGTCATGTGACACCACGATTGCCGAGCATCACAAGACGTGGATGCTGGAACACGGTGAATGGCGCGCGATGGCCCCGGAGAACAGCGCCAAGACGGCAGGCTTTCATCTGTCGTCGCTGTACAGCCCGGTGGGCTGGCGTTCGTGGCGTGAGATCGCCGCTGCGTGGGAAGCCGCCGTCAGTAAAGAGTCGGGATCGGCCGCCGCCATCAAGACCTTCAAGAACACCGAGTTGGGTGAAACCTGGGTCGAGGAAGGCGAAGCGCCGGACTGGCAACGACTGGTCGAACGCCGCGAGGATTACCGCATCGGCAGCGTGCCGCAAGGCGGTCTGCTGCTGGTTGGCGGCGCGGACGTGCAGAAGGATCGAATCGAGGCCTCGATCTGGGCCTTCGGACGCGGCAAGGAGTCCTGGCTGGTCGAGCACCGCGTGCTGATGGGTGACACCGCCCGCGACACGGTATGGAAGCGCCTTGCTGAAATGCTGGCCGAAACCTGGACACACGCTTGCGGAGCGCAGATGCCGCTGGCCCGCTTTGCACTGGATACCGGCTTTGCCACGCAGGAGGCCTACGCCTTTGTGCGGGCTTGCCGCGATTCGCGTGTGATGGCGGTCAAGGGGGTACCTCGTGGTGCAGCCTTGATCGGCACGCCGACCGCCATCGATGTCTCGCAGGGTGGAAAGAAGCTGCGCCGGGGCATCAAGGTGTACTCGGTGGCGGTCAGCATCGCCAAGCTCGAGTTCTACAACAACCTGCGCAAGAGCGCCGATGTTGGCGAGGACGGATTGACCACGGTGTTCCCGGCCGGGTTCGTCCATCTGCCCAAGATCGACGCTGAGTTCATCCAGCAACTCTGCGCGGAACAACTGATCACCCGCCGCGACCGCAACGGCTTCCCGGTGCGTGAGTGGCAAAAGATGCGCGAGCGCAATGAGGCGCTCGACTGCTACGTCTACGCCCGCGCGGCTGCATCGGCGGCGGGTCTGGAT
>JAHLYR010000041.1 GCA_025128025.1 Synechococcus sp. CS-1330 | reverse complement strand
TCCCGTTTGGTCTGCTTCTTGGCTGTGGTGAGCTCGTAATCAGAGAAGCCAAGCTGCTTGCCGCCCATCAACCCAGTCCTGGCCTGCGATCACAGGGTTATTGTCCCGCAAACGGCCTCGGTTTTCCAGAGTCTCCCTAGACGCTCACCAGTCAGGTTTTCAGTCCACTCGACCAATGTCAGCCCCGAAGGGCAATCCCAAACGAGTGGGATTCCTGCCCGGATTGAAGTCCTGAGACGCTGGGAATCATCGTTGGTTTGCTGGATGCGTTGCTGCAACTCCTGCTCCAGGGCCTTGTACGCGGCTGGCCAGCGCTGAAGGGCAACGGAGTGTTCAGTTGTCCCCAGGCTCCGCAGAAGGCGCGTACGGCCTGCCACGGGCCTCAGCGAAGGTTTCACTGTCAAACGTGCATACCAGCTGTCCCCACTATTGGGAAGCTTTACAGGACCATCCAGCCGCCGTCCCACCAGAGCACAATCAGAGCACTCGTTGAAGCATAAGTCACTTAATAAGTCATGTCAAAGGGTCTCAAAACTCTAGACAGAGCTTGGTTTCTGGGTCGTATGACCAAGTGCTTATTGCCCCTGGCCAAACCAAGCAACAACTGACCAATTAAGATGGGACATCGGTGTGGCATTGCCGCACCGACCCTCTGGAGAGGTGGTCGAGTGGTTGATGGCTCTGGTCTTGAAAACCAGCGAAGTGAAAGCTTCCGCGGGTTCGAATCCCGCCCTCTCCGCTCTAGTGAGAACCGTAAAACCCAGTCCTAGACTGGGTTTTTTATTGCATTTTTCGCAAGTGGGCTTGAAGTCGTGACTTGCCGGCTTCCGGACTTTGCGGGATGATTTCAACTTTCGGTAGCGTCCCTCCCCGCGTTTATACAGAGCTGTCAATCGCTGAGTTACCAATTCATGGATAAATGTTCGTAGTAGATAAACGGAGTTGCTCATTCAGCTCCCACTCAGTCACCCCTTGACTGCACCTGTTCAACTTCCGGAAATTGTCCAGGTCCTCCTGAGTTACACCACTCAGAGCGGCGCTACCCGCTTCTCCACCAGTGGTTGGCAGCTAGCTGCTGGAGCAGCATGGGGAATGGCAGCTGGAGTGCCGCCGCTTCTTCTCCGAGTCCACGATGGCCAAGATTCCGGAGTAAGAAGAGTCACTGGATCTCACCGATGGCGATCCGTCCGCCCAGCCGGTAGCAAACATTAGATGAAGCGCAAGATGGCATCTCTAGATTTAAGCAATACAACTCGACGGCTTACCGGGATTGCTAAAGCACCCTTCATCCCTTTGGCTGGCAAGGGCTGATGCTGGGATACGCCGTGGTGGGTAACTTTTCTCAACCCTCAAGCACGAGCTTGACCTCGATGACGATGCTCCAGGTCTGCAAGCATCCCAACAACACAAGCGGCAACTGGCTTTCTGGGTCGACGGTTACTACAACCGTGACGGCCGACACTCATCAACCGCCTATCAAAGCTCATTTGATCACGTGCAGCAGTGATAGCTGCCCGTACATACACCACCAGCAGGCCCTGATCACTTTCTACTGAATCTGTGCAACACATTCACTCTCAACAAGTGGACGGAATAATTCCCGATAGATCAAATCAGACAGTCGTCTGAGAACTGTCTTTTGTTCTTTAGCTTGGAGACTCTTTGCGCTTCCCCCGCAGAGGCTTCCATGTCTCACGGTCCATGTGAGTATTTGCGACCTGATTAATGTTTAGTTAGTGATTTAGTCGTCTTAGGCATAAATATTTAATCTGCTCTTATTTGGCCTCTCTGCTGATCACTAATCGCTCCATCATCAGCCGCAAGGAATCGAGGCGTTTCTACGCGTCACTCTGATTTTCCAGCCATGCATCGGCCTACGACACCTGATTGACTGATTCCTTGAGGGGTAAACCTGCGCCGATGATTGGGTCAGACTTATCGCCACACCACAAACGCTCCTGGCTGCAGGCTGAGCCGAGGGCAGCTCTCATTTTGGCCAGAATTGAGATCCTTAAGGTCGCGAAATTCGGGCTCTAGCGTAGCGCTGGGGTGGGTCAAGCGCTGGGCATCGGGGGCCAACAGCAGCGAAATGCGCTGGCTCCCTCCTTGCTGCATCAACTGTTGCAGGCTGGCAGCTAGGTCGGCAGCGCTGAGCAGGCGGCCGTCTGGGCAGCCCAGCAGCACCGCTAGCTGGGGCTGGTCGAGCAGGGCCAGCAGCCTTGGATGCTCCTCTCGCTCCACCTGCAGCCCCTGCTCCAGGGCCCAAAGCTGTAATTGCTCTAACTGGCCATTCGCTAAGGCCTGGCCGTGCCAGGCCAGCACTGCCGTGGGTCCGCCGATCGGGCAGGAGGAACCATCACCCATCAGATGGCCAAGTTTGATGCGCTTGGTTTGCAGGTAAGCGGCGTTGTGGCTGCCGGCATCCATCACCAGTGGCACACGGTCTTCGACCTGCAGGCCATAACCACCGAGGCCAGCGATCTTGCGCGGGTTGTTGGTGATCAGGCGCAGGCGCTGGATGCCCAGGTCGCTGAGGATTTGAGCCCCCACTCCGTAGTTGCGCAGGTCGGCAGCAAAGCCAAGGCGCTCATTTGCTTCAACCGTGTCGAGGCCGGTGTCCTGCAGGGAGTAGGCCTTGAGCTTGTTGATCAGGCCAATGCCGCGGCCCTCCTGGCGCAGATAAACGACCACCCCAACGCCGGCGGCTTCGATCATGCGCAGGGCAGCCTCCAACTGGGGCCGGCAGTCGCAGCGCAGCGAACCAAAGGCATCACCGGTGAGACACTCGCTGTGCACCCGCACCAGCACCGGCTCCTTAGCTAGCTGCGGTTGGCCCTTGATGATGGCCACATGCTCGCTGCCATCGAGTTCGTTGCGGTAGCCGATGGCGCGGAAGTCGCCGAAGACGCTGGGCATGGTCGCTTCCGCCTGGCGCTGCACAAAGCGCTCGGTGTCGAGTCGGTAGCTGATCAGTTCGGCAATGCTGATCAGCCGTAATCCGTGGCGTTTGGCGTAGGCAGCCAGCTGGGGTAGCCGGGCCATGGAGCCGTCGCTGTTTTGAATTTCGCAGATCACGCCTGCCGGATAGAGGCCCGATAGCCGGGCCAGATCGACGGCGGCCTCGGTGTGTCCAGCGCGCTTGAGTACGCCGCCCTGCTTGGCCCGCAGCGGAAAGATGTGGCCTGGGCGGCGCAGGTCGGCCGGACGGGTGTGGGGGTGGATCGCCACCTGGATGGTGCGGGCGCGATCGTCGGCGGAAATTCCAGTGCTGACGCCGTTTTCTGGGCCCCCATCGACGCTCACGGTGAAGGCGGTCTGGTTGCTGTCAGTGTTGCGATCCACCATCAGCGGCAGATCCAGGACGTCGAGCCGTTCACCCTCCATGGCCAGGCAGATCAGGCCCCGGGCCTCGGTGGCCATGAAGTTGATCTGCTCGGGTGTTGCAAACTGAGCTGCGCAGATCAGATCGCCTTCATTTTCACGATTTTCATCGTCTACCACCACGATTGATTCGCCGTTGCGGATCGCCGCAAGACCATCGGCAACTGAGTCAAAGGCGATTCGCTCCTCTCCGTTCAAAGCGACCTCCGGGCTGGAACCGGATGGCAAGGGTGAGGAACTCGAGTCGCGCAGGAGGGTCAACGGAGTGCGGGCGGGGACTGGGCCCTGGCGCAATCATCCTTTATAAAGCCCCTTCGTCCTGCCCCCGGGCCTTGCCATGGCCAACAAGCGTGTTGCGGTAATCGGGGCCAGTGGCTACGGAGGCCTGCAGACCCTGCGCCTGCTCCACCAGCACCCTGCCCTCGATGTCAGCTTCTTGGGCGGCGAGCGCAGCAGCGGCAAGCGCTGGAGTGAGCTGGTGCCCTTTTTGCCCCTGGCCGGCGACCCGGTGGTGCAAACCCCAGACCCCGATGCCATCGCCGCGGCGGCTGATTTCGCGGTGCTCAGCCTGCCCAATGGCCTGGCGGCCCAGCTGGTGCCGCCCCTGCTGCAGCGGGGTGTGCGGGTGGTTGATCTTTCCGCCGACTACCGCTTCAGCAGCCTGGGCCGCTGGCAGGAGGTGTATGCCAGCGAGGCCCGGGAGGTGCCCCGCAGCGATGACGACCTCTGCGCTGAGGCCGTCTATGGCCTGCCCGAATGGGAGGCGGAAGCGATTCGTACCGCCCGTTTAATAGCGGCTCCTGGCTGTTTTCCCACGGCCTCACTGCTAGGGCTGCTGCCGTTCTTGAAGCAGGGTCTGATCGACACCACCGGCATCGTCATCGATGCCAAAACCGGCACCTCCGGTGGTGGTCGGGCTGCCAAGGAGCACCTGCTGCTGGCGGAATGCTCCGAAGCGGTTGCTCCCTATGGGGTGGTGGGCCACCGCCACACCAGTGAGATTGAGCAGTTGGCTAGCCGGGTGGCGGGTCATGAGCTCCAGCTGCAGTTCACCCCGCACCTGATGCCGATGGTGCGGGGCCTGCTGGCCACCGTCTACTGCCGTCTGCGCGACCCAGGCCTCACCGCTGAAGACTGCGCCACCCTGCTGGCTTCCTCCTACCGCCAGGCCCCCTGTGTTGAGGTGCTGCCGGTGGGCACCTACCCCTCCACCAAATGGGTGCGCCAGACCAACCGGGCCCTGCTCTCGGTGCAGGTGGATCGCCGCACTGGCCAGCTGATCGTGATGATTGCCATCGACAACCTGGTCAAGGGCCAGGCCGGCCAGGGGGTGCAATGTCTCAACCTGATGGCTGGGCTTGAGCCCACCGCTGGCCTGCCGCTGCTGCCTTTCTATCCCTGAGCTGCGAGGTGCTGGGCGGTGAGGGCTACCGCCAGGGGCAGGATGCGGTGCTCCTGGCGCTGGATGCGGGCGCTGAGGCTGGCGTGGTCGTCCGTTGCTAACACCGGCACCGTCGCCTGCACCAGGATGCGCCCTGCATCAACCTCCTCGCACACCAGGTGGGCAGTACAGCCGGCCAGGGTGACCCCCGCTGCCAGGGCCTGACCCACCGCATCAAGGCCGCGGAAGCTGGGCAGCAGCGAGGGATGAATGTTGATCAGACGCTCGGGGAAGGCGCCGATCAGGGTGGGCGTCACGACGCGCATCCAGCCCGCCATCACAATCACATCAACGTCGGCTGCCTGAAAAGCCGCCACTAGGGCCTGGTCAAGGGCCTCGCGGCTGGCCACGCTGCGGTGGTCATGCACTTGGCAAGGTATGGCGAGGCGCTCGGCCCGTTGCTGGGCACCGCAGCCGGGGTTGTTGACCACCAGCAGGGCCACCTCTGCCTGGAGCCGGCCTTCAGTGCAAGCTTGCACCAGGGCTTCAAAGTTGCTGCCGGCTCCGGAAGCCATCACCCCCAGCCGCAGGATTGGCTGGGCGCTGCCCCAATCCGGGGGCCATTCCGGTGGCAATGGCCACTGGAAGCAGGTCTCTTGATCGCTAGGGTCTGAAAAAGCGGGCATTGCGCCGTGTCCCACCTCACCATCCTGCCCACAGTGCTGCGCGATGCCGAGGGGCTCGCCGCCAGCTTGGTGGCCCTGGGCCACAGCCCCATCTACGGCGGGGTGCTTAAGGGCTTTGCCGCCGAGCGCCAGCCCGTTCTTTTGCAAATTGTCTTGCCGGGTGGTGAACGGCTGGGCTGGCAGCGCCACCGCGACGGCTCCCTTGCCCTGGTCGGCGACCTGCAGCGCCTTAGCCGTTCCCAGAGCCTGCAGCGCCTGCTTGGCGCCATCACCCGCCGCTACGCCGCCGAGCTGGCCCTGAGCCAGGCCGCCAGCGCCTTTCCTGGGGCCCAGGTGAGCGTGGCGTCCTGACGCCGTGCCTGAGCTGCATCTCGACCTCACCGCCTGCCACCAGCACCTGGTGCGGGTCCGCCTGCTCCACACTCCCCGTCACCTGAGCCTGCGCCTGGCCCTTCCGGCCTGGACTCCCGGCTCCTACCTGATCCGCGACTATGTACGGCAGCTTGAGAGTCTGGAAATCACTCAGGCTGGACACCAGCTGGAGCCGCGCCGCACCAGCCCGAGCAGTTGGCAGGTAGAGCTGCCCAGCCTCGAACCAGTTGAAATCAGCTACGCGGTGCTGGCCGCCGAGCTCACGGTGCGCACCTGCCACCTCGATGGCGACCACGGCTTTCTGGCCTTAGCAGCCGTGGTTCTGGAGCTGGAAGGGGAGCGTTGGTCGCCCCACCGGCTGCAGCTCAGCCTTCCGCCCAGCTGGGATGCCTTCGTGCCGCTGCCAGAGCTGCAGGGCCCGGCGCAGGGCTGGCTTGCAGCTGATTTCGACCAACTCATCGATACGCCGGTGGAGGTCGGTCCCCATCGCCCCCATCACTTCAGCGTCGTCGGCGTTCCCCATCGCTGGGTGAGTTGGGGCCGCGATCTGCAAGGTGGCGATCTGCTCGACAGTGATCCCCAGCTGCTCAGCGATCTCGAAAAGGTTTGCCTGGCCTGCTGCCGGTTGATGGGCGTTGAGCGACCTGCGGCCGACCACTACCTGTTTGTGTTGCACCTCACCGAAAGCGGTTATGGCGGCCTTGAGCACGACTACAGCACGGTGTTGCAGTTTGGCCGCCGGGTCCTGGCCAAGCCTGATGGGCGCCGCAAGTTGCTGCAGCTAGCCGCCCATGAATACCTGCACCAGTGGAACGTGCGCCGGCTGCGGCCCGCCGAATTAAGCCCTTATCGCTACGACCAGGCGGTGGTGGTGCCCACCCTCTGGTTTGCCGAGGGCATCACCAGTTATGTGGATCAGCTTTTGCCCCACTGCGCCGGCTGCAGCAGCGAGGCGGAGCTGCTTGAGGATCTGGGCGCGGATCTGAGCCGCTACCTGCTCAGTGCTGGGCGGGGCTTGCAGAGCCTGCGCGCCAGCAGTGAGGAGGCCTGGGTAAAGCTCTACCGCCCCGATGCCTACTCCCCCAACAGCCAGGTCAGCTACTACCTCAAGGGCGCGGTGCTGGCCCTGGTGCTGGACCTGCACCTACGCCGTGCCGGCAGCGGTCTGCCCGTGGTGCTGCGGCAGCTTTGGGCCAGTCATGGCGCCGTAGGCCGGGGTTATCAGGAGGCAGACCTGATTGCTGGTTTTGCCAGCCAGGCGCCCGATTTAGCTGAGCTGTTGCCCCGCTGGCTCAGCTCCTGTGAGGATCCGCCCCTATTTGGCTATCTGGCCTATGTGGGCCTGCGGCTTGAACCCCGGCTGGCCGGTAGCCAGGAGCTGGGCTGCCGCTTCGAGCCAGGCAGCGGCGGCTTGGTGCTGCAGCGGGTGGGCCGCGATGGACCGGCCCAACGGGCGGGGCTGGTAGTGGGCGATGAATGGATTGCCCTCGATGGCCTGCGCCTGCGCAGCATTGACGATTTGATGGTGCATCTGCGGCCGGAGGCTCCCCTGATTCCCCACCAGCTGATGTTCTGCCGGGACGGTTTGGTGCGCAGCACCGTGCTGCTGCCAACGGCACCAGCAGTGGAGAGCTGGCAGCTCCAGCTCGATCCCGCCACTACTGATCCCGGCTGTGCTGAGCGCCGCCGCCGCTGGCTGGGTCTTGAGGCTGCATGAATTCCAGCCGCCAGCCCCTCTGGATCGCCCTAGGCGCCGGCGCCATGCTCGCCCTGGGCGGGCTTGGCTGGTTGGCTCGGGACCTCTCAGCCCAACCGAGCGGCGGCCAGAAGCGCCCCAGCCTGCTCGAGCTGCTGGAAGAGGTGCGTCAGCCTCCGGCAGCGCCTGAGCCGGGCCGCCGGGCGGCACCGGGGCCGCCTGACCACCCGCCTTGGCAATCCCCCCTGCGGGCGAGTTGCGCTCCCGGCGATCCAGCCCAGCGTTTAAGACTGCAGCAATTGGCAGAAAGGGTCCAAACCTCACCGGCGCGGGTGCAGATCCACCCCACCAACTTTGGCGAGCGTTTCAATCGTGATGCCTACGGCAATCCGGTGGATCCCACACCCCAGCTGGTGGTCCTGCACGAAACGGTTTATGGCATCGGTTCAGCCATCAACACCTTCGTGACGCCCCATCCCCGCGATGAAGATCAGGTGAGCTACCACAGCTTGATTGGTGGCGATGGCTCGGTGGTGCAGGTGCTCGATCCTTCCAAACGGGCTTTCGGGGCTGGCAATTCGGCCTTCAACGGCCGCTGGGTTGTAACGAACGCCAAGGTGGGAGGTTCGATCAACAACTTCGCCCTGCACATCAGCTTGGAAACGCCCCTCGATGGCGAGGACGACGGACCAGCCCATAGCGGTTACACCTCAGCCCAATACGACGCCCTGGCGGCCCTGCTAGCTGGCTGGATGCAGCGTTTCCCCATCCCCCCGTCAAACATCACCACCCATCGGGCAGTGGACCTGGGCGGGGAGCGAGCTGATCCCCGCAGCTTCCGTTGGTCTGAGTTGCAAACTCGACTGCAAAACCTCGGCCTGCTCTGCAAACGTTGATCAATCAGTGAACTGTTGATCAAATCAGTGAACCTGATCAAATAATTGAACCTAAGGAGACTCTGGAAAACCGAGGCCGTTTGCGGGACAATAACCCTGTGATCGCAGGCCAGGACTGGGTTGATGGGCGGCAAGCAGCTTGGCTTCTCTGATTACGAGCTCACCACAGCCAAGAAGCAGACCAAACGGG
>JAHLYR010000001.1 GCA_025128025.1 Synechococcus sp. CS-1330 | reverse complement strand
GTTGAAGAGCGCTGTTGTAGGAGGCAATGGCAGCGTCTAGGTCACCCTGCTCCTGGAGAGCAACGCCCAGGTTGTTGTGAGCTTCTGGGTAGTTGGGCTTGAGTTGAAGAGCGGTGTTGTAGGAGGCAATGGCAGCGTCTAGGTCACCCTGCTCCTTGAGAGCATTGCCCAGGTTGTTGTGAGCTTCTGGGTAGTTGGGCTTGAGTTGAAGAGCGCTGTTGTAGGAGGCAATGGCAGCGTCTAGGTCACCCTGCTCCTTGAGAGCAACGCCCAGGTTGTTGTGAGCGTCTGGGTAGTTGGGCTTGAGTTGAAGAGCTTTCTTGAGAAGTTCTATGAGATCGTCAAATCTCCCCTGCATCCCGCAGATAGCCGCCAAGTTGCAATAGACAATGTGATTTCTTGTTCCAGCGGTAATCAGGCCTCTATAAATAGCTTCTGCTTCTTGAAGTTTCCCTTGATTGATCAGTGCGACAGCCTGTTGCTCCTGCTGGCTGTGATCTGCTGAGTTTTTTGCTTTAGGTTGTTGCCGTGCTGGTGATGCCTTTGGATTAGAGAACCCCGCTGCCTTGTCTTTAGGCTTACCCACACCAGATCAGCTGCACTGAACCACCATAAGTGCGGTAACTCCTAATAGCCACCACCGAAGCCACTCCCAGTCCTTCACCTAACCCTCCAAGACCAGGCTCAGACCGTTAATTCGTGCGCTGGACACCCCAAGAGTCCGTGCGGTGTTTGAGCAACTACTGGAGGTGATCCACCAGGCAGAGACGGACTTGGCGGTTTTTGACCTTCCTTGACCTCTTGAACAGATGCGAGTAGTACTGGTGTACTCGCATGCAGCCGATGTCTGCTGCTGACTCCGTTGCCGCTGAGGAGTGGGACTACCTGGATATTGATGTCCTGAAACCTGCCCGCTCCTCAAAGGTCTGTATGACTTGCCAGCACTTCCGTTATGAGGTCGGCAGGCACTGCGTCACCCTGCTCACCTGCCCGATTCACAGGGGTCTGATTCCTCAAGGCGAGCACCTGACCAAGCGGTGTTCTCAGTGGGTTGCTCGGAGGGAGGTGGCGATTGGGTGGTGCTTCTCAGAGTCGTTCGGTATGGGAAATCTGGGTGCCCTATCTCCTGAGACCAATGACCCCTGATCCCATACTGATCCCATACCGATACGCAGTGGCGCCAAATCTGGCTGGATCTTAAGATGAGACCCGCATTTAGCGCCTAAGGCTTCGCCTAGCGATCTGTAGGCACCATATCTGGCGCCTCTAATCTCAATTGGAAAATGCCAGGACCCAGATTTGAACTGGGGACACGGCGATTTTCAATCGCCTGCTCTACCAACTGAGCTATCCCGGCCCGTCACCTAAGCGACGAGGCAATCTTAGATCACGGACCTGCCACGGGGTTCGGGCCAGGCAGGCCATGCCAGCCACCTGCCAGCCCTGGTCGCGCAGGGTGTCTGCAGCGGCGCAGGCCGTAGCACCCGTCGTGAGGATGTCGTCCAACAGCACCACCGCAGGTTTATCCCGGGGGTGCTGTTGCTGCCCAGACGCGGAGCAGCGAAAGGCTCCTGCCTGGTTAGCCCAGCGCAGCTCGCGGCCTAGATGGTGCTGGCCCAGCACTGCCCGACTGCGTTGCAGTAGGGGTACTTGGCGCCAGCCCAGCTGCCAGCTAAGGGCTCTGCCCAGCAGGCCGGGCAGAGGGTTGGCTCGCCGCTTCCAGCTGGGGATCGCAACCAGCAGGGGTGGTCTGGCCCAAGTTTCGGCGCCCAGTCCTGCTGCTAGTTGCTGTACCAGAACTGCCACCATTGCTGGATTCGGATGGGTGCGCAGATAAAGAAGCTGCCGGCGCAGCCGCCCCGAGTACATGCCAGCGGCCCACCAATGGATGGGATCACTGCCCTGGCGTCCCCCCTCGGGTAATTCCGCCGCCAGATCGGCGTGCAGGCTTGGTGGTTTGGCGATCCAGTCCAGGGGCAGCAGCTTTAATAGCCCTGCCGTTAGGGGAGTTGGGCCAGGGGGCCAGGCGGCCATGGAAGGGTCTGCAGGATTCCCGCAGGGTTCCCACGCCGCCGGCTTCAGCTGGGCAGGGCTCGCAACATCGCCACCAGGGTGCGATGGGCATCCTCACTGTCACTAAGACAGTGGTCGAAGGGCACTGTGACTTTGGCGCCATCCACCTCAAGTTCCATGGCTTCGGCTCGGACTGCCACCAGGCTTGCCTTTTCGGCTGTTCCTTGGCCGCCGTAGTGACGGGCATAGGCGAGCACCGCCTCGGCATGGTCGTCATTCATGTGTCGGCAAATCCGATCGCTCACGGCGGGGGTGAGGGGGTCGGCGGCCATGGTGCTGAGCGGCGGTGGGGGTGGGAGTGATTCTGGCTCGGATGAAGCTGCTAAGGGGTTAGGCGGCGCCGAAGCGCTGCCACAACAACAGGCCAAGACGCAGGGCACTAAAGCCCACATAGCCAGCCAGCACCACAAACACCGCCATGGAGATCACAGAGCGCAGGCGGTCGTTCATGGTTTTTGCAGGGCTGTTGCGGCCAGTCTGGCCATGCCAAGGGCAGCTGTGCACCCCGGTCGATTCAGCACCGGTATGCCCAGGCTCTGCTGGCGCAGCCGCCGCCATTGGGGGTTGCGGGCCCCACCCCCCAGGGTGATCACCCGCTCCAGGTCGGGGGCGCCGGCTTCTTGCAACCGCTGCCAGCCCTGTTTCTCTAGGGCCGTGAGGCCCTCCAGCAGGGCCTGGAGGTAGCGGACGTCGCTGATCGGGCGCGGGCCTAGCAGCGGCTCTAGTTCAGGATCGTCCACAGGAAAGCGCTCCCCACGGGCTGGCAGAGGCCGCAGCTGCAGGCCCGTGGGTTGGCGAGGATCGATCTGGCGGCTCAACTCTTCGATCTGGCCGTCACTGAAGAAGCGCCTCAGGATGCCGGCTCCGGCATTGGAGGCGCCACCCACCAGCCAGCTGCCTGCAACTCGGTGACAGCTGATGCCTGGCCCTTCGATCGGTCTGGGGCTGAACTGTTTGAGCACCAGGGTGGTGCCCAGCACGGTGACGCCATCGCCCCTACCTGGCTGGGCGGCTAGCACCCCGGCGTTGGCGTCGGTGCTGCCTGCCACCACCTGGCAGCCAGGTGCAAGTCCCAGCGTTTTGGACGTCGTAGAAGCGATTCGCCCCAGCCACGCGCCGCTGGGGCGAATCGCCGGTAAAGCAGGGGACCATGGCTGGCGCGCGATCGAGCCACTCCAGCCCTGCCGTTGCAGGTCCCAGCCGAGGCGCAGGTTGTTGCCCTCTTCTCCCCAGCTCCAGTCACCAAGCAACCAGCCGGTTAGCCAGTCGGCCTGGTGACGCAGCAGCCAGGGGCCGACCGCTCCTATTGCTTGGGCCTGAGCCAGCAGGTGCAGGGCCCTCGCCAGGCTGCCGTTGGCACTGCCGGCTGGGCCTGAGCCGGCCATGGCTGCAGCTGCAGTTGCTTGCTCGCGGCAGGCGAAGTGATACGGCAGTGCTAGCCCTAGGCAGCCAGGGCCGGGCTGGCCATCGGTACGGCACAGCAGCAGGGTGCCGGAGGTGCCATCCACCGCCAGTGCCTCAACCTGCTTACGGACAGCTGCTGGCAGTCGCCCGCAGAGGCTTGTTAGGCCCTCCACCCAGCCCAAAGGGTCCTCCAGGCTGGATGGATAGGGGCTGGACTCTTCGATTAGCTGCTCGCCGTCTGGCCCTATCAGGGCAATCCGCAGGCCACTACTACCCAGATCCACTCCAAGGGCAAGTGCCTTGTTCACCCGCCGGGCCGGCAGTTCAGGCGTTGACCTGAGCCGCGGTGACCTGCTTGAGCGTGGCAGCGATGGCGTCCACGTTTTCCCAGGGCAGATCCAGGTCGGTGCGGCCGAAATGGCCGTAAGCAGCTACATCTTGATAGAAGCGGCCGCCGCGTTGCTGGGGTAGCTCCCGTAAACCGAAGGTGGCGATGATGGCACCGGGACGCAGGTCGAACTGGTCCTGCACCAGGGTGGTGAGGTCGGCATTGCTGATGGCGCCCGTGCCAAAGCTTTCCACCAGGATGCTTACCGGTTTGGCCACGCCGATGGCGTAGCTGAGCTGCACTTCGCACTTGCGAGCCAGGCCTGAGGCCACCAGGGCTTTAGCCACGTAGCGGGCGGCGTAGGCGGCGGAGCGATCCACCTTGGTGGGGTCCTTGCCTGAGAAGGCGCCACCGCCATGGCGTGCGTAGCCGCCGTAGGTATCGACGATGATTTTGCGACCCGTCAGACCGGCATCACCCTGGGGTCCGCCCACCACAAATTTGCCGGTGGGGTTCACCAGGAAGCGAGTGTCTGCCTGGGAGGGCTTGAGGGCCAGATCGGCGGTGGCGGGCTCCACCACGTGGCTCCAGAGTTCGGCGGCAATGCGCTCCCGAATCGCTTTTTCATCCGAGATTCCATCGATCTCAGCTGTGTGCTGGGTGGATATCAAGATCGTGTCGATCGACACGGGCACTTCGTTTTCGTAGACGACGCTCACCTGGGTTTTGCCGTCGGGCAGGAGATAGGTGAGGCTGCCGTTGTGACGCACCTCCGCCAGCCGCCGCGCCAGGCGGTGGGCCAGGCTGATCGGCAGAGGCATGAGCTCTGGCGTCTCGTTGCAGGCGTAGCCAAACATGATCCCCTGGTCGCCTGCTCCCACCAGATCGAGGGGGTCGCCGTCGTGGTCGTCGGCCTCATTTACCCCCTGGGCAATATCGGGGGACTGCTGGTCTAGGGCCACCAGCACGGCGCAGCTGTGAGCATCGAAGCCGCCGGCGCGGGCACCGGCGTAACCGATCTGGTTGATCACGCCACGCACCAGGGTGTTGAAGTCAACCCGTGCAGTGGTTGTTACTTCACCTGTGATCAGGCATAGGCCGGTGTTGACCACAGTCTCGCAGGCAACTCGAGAAGCCGGGTCCTGGGCCAGCAGGGCATCTAGCACCGCATCGCTCACCTGGTCACAGATCTTGTCGGGGTGCCCTTCAGTTACCGACTCGGAGGTGAAGACGTAGCGGCTCATGCAGCCTTAATTCAACTGGACTCAGCCTATGTGCTGGCCTGCTTTTACCTGGAGCTCGCGCCAATGTTGCAGGCAGGGGAAGCGTGGATCTAGTGGCGGGGCGATGCTCCAGCCCGCCCCATAGCCGAGCACCACGGGCACTCCCGCCTGCTGGGCCATGCGCAGGTCGCTATTGGCATCTCCGATCAGGGCGCAACGGTTGGGCTGTATTCCGAGTTGGGCGCAGAGTGCGTGCACCGCCGCCGGGTCTGGCTTGCGCGGGTTGTGGTCGGCACTCCACAGGCCTTGAAACCTGGACCTGAGGTTTTGGCTGGCCAGAAAAGCTTCGATGCCAGCCTCGTCATCGTTGCTGATCACGGCACAAACCACTCCTGCTTCCTGCAGTGCTTGCATCAGATCGTGGAGTCCGGCGGTGGCTATGGGCCGGTGCTCACTCCCCTGGCCATGCAGGCAATCGGTGGCCTTAAACACGCTTTCGCTGAGTTCTAGGGCTTCTGGCCAGCCAAGGCCAACCTGGGCTAACGCTGTGGCGGTGGAGATCAGGTTGTGGCTGCGGGAGCCGACGGCCGTGGCGCCGGCCGGGTGGATGGCGCTATTGCGGAGCCCGTAGGCCCGCTGCAGTAGCTGAGCCAGCTCGTCGCCTCGGCTGGCGGGTAGCTCAGGGTGGCGTTGCACCAACAGCTCGCATGCATAAAAAACCCTGGCCTTGGCCAGGGTGTGGAGCATGGGTTCGCTGATACAAAGGGTGCCGTCCTTGTCGAACAACATCGCTTCGATTGGGAATGGTGTTCCCGTGGCATCGGCCAGGGGTTGTCCCCGGAGAAACAGCTCAGCCATGGAGGGCTCGTAGTTGGGCCTGGCTCAGTCGAGGGTGACGCCCATTGGTTCGTTGTCTTCGGCCTGCTCAAGCAGCATCTGCTTGTAGCGCGCGGCCATTTCCTCGGCTTTATCGAACACTTTCTGGGGATCGGTGAGCATGTCGCCGGGCTCGGGCTCGAGGGCCTTGGTCGAAAGGGAGATCCGGCCCCGCTCGGCATCCAGGTCGATGATCATCACCTTCATCTGATCGTTGACATTGAGCACCGTGTGCGGTGTCTCGATGTGCTCGTGGCTGATTTCGGAGATGTGGAGCAGGCCGCTGACTCCACCGATATCAATAAAGGCGCCGTAGGGCTTGATGCCGCGCACGGTGCCGAGCACCACTTCGCCCACTTCGAGGCGATTCATCTTGCGTTCCACCAGGGCGCGGCGATGGCTGAGCACCAGGCGGTTGCGCTCCTCGTCCACCTCCAGGAACTTCAGGGGCAGGAAGTCGGCCACCAGCTCTTCTTTGGCCTTGCGGGTGCTGATGTGGCTGCCGGGAATGAAGCCGCGCAAGCCTTCCACGCGCACCAGGGCGCCACCGCGGTTGGTGGCAAACACTTCGCTGTAGATGGTCGCGTCTTCTTTCTGCAGCTGGCGCACCCGTTCCCAGGCGCGCTGATACTCGATGCGGCGGATGGAAAGTGAGAGCTGGCCGTCTTCGTTCTCCTCACTCATGATGAAGAACTCGCGGATCTCGCCTGGCACGAGAACGTCGCTGAGGCCTTCAACCCGGTTGATTGACACCTCCTGAACGGGCATAAACGCCGCTGTTTTGGCGCCGATGTCGATCATGGCGCCCTTCGATTCCAGGGCAAACACGGTGCCGTTGACAACGTCACCCGGCTTGAAGTTGTAGTCGTACTTGCTCAGCAGCGACGCAAACTCATCAAGGGTGAAACCCACGCCATCAGCGTCGCTGCGGGATGCAGCGCGACTGCTGGGGTCATCGGCGGTGGGGACCTCTTCCGGAATCGCTAGATCGAGGTCGTCGCCCATGGCGGCGGCGAAATCGAGCTCGGCCTCGGCACTGGTCGCTTCTTGGTTGAGCGATTCAGTGCTGGTATCGGAAGGTGTCACGGTCATGGATGGGTGGCGGTCTGCCTGAAGCAGTAGGAAAGGAACGGGTGATCTGCCCGCCAGCAGAGCAAACCCGATCTATCACTGTACCAATGCGGCATCAGCGTCTTTCCGTTGTTTTGATCTGATCCAGCAGATCTGGTTCAGCCGACAGTGGCCAAGCTGGCTTTGCGCAAGCGGCCACCACTGCGCTTGTGCAGACCTTCCAAGGTGGCCACAAAATCGCTTACGCCCTGGAACTGGCGATAGACAGAGGCAAAGCGCACATAGGCAACCTCACTCATTTCGCTGAGCTGCTGAAGCACAAGTTCACCGATTTCGGCACTGCTCACCTCCCGTCCGCTGCGTTGCTGCAGCTGGAGTTCGATTTCATCCACCACCCCTTCGAGCCTGGCCGGCTCTAGGCCTGTTTTTTCGCAGGCGCGCAGAAGCCCGTGCAGCAACTTGACGCGGTTGAATGTTTCCCGTGAGGAGTTGCGCTTCACCACAGTGATGGGCACGGTCTCTACCCGCTCATAGGTAGTGAAGCGGAATTCGCAGTTGAGACATTCACGCCGCCGCCTCACGCTGCGGCCACTGTCGGCTGCTCGAGATTCGAGCACCCGGCTGTCGGTGTGTTGGCATGAGGGACATTGCATCCCTGGCATCCGGGCGTGTCTATCAAGTGTAAGCAGCACTTTTTCATTTGGAAAGGCCTGCATTCGCCTATTGCACAACAAAAAAGCCCCTGCCGAAGCAGGGGCTTTAAAGGGATCTGGCTGATTATTTGCCTATCTTGGGGGGATCGCGGAAGGCGATTGCAAAGAAGAGGGTGGAGATGGCCAGGGCCAGGATCAGGATGTAAGCGAAGCTTTCCATGGATGTCCTCGGGGGTGCTGGCGGTCAGCTGAGGGGACTGCCTGCCGGGGGCACGTAGCCCTCGGGCAGACGACGGGTCGAGCGGTCTCCCAATTTCTGGAATAGACCGAATTCCACTTGTTCGCCCAGGTCTGGATCAATACCGGCAAACACATCGCGATACAGGGTGCGAGCACCGTGCCAGATGTGGCCGAAGAAGAAGAGAAGGGCGAAGGTGGCGTGTCCGAAGGTGAACCAACCACGGGGTGAGCTGCGGAAGGTGCCGTCGGAGTGATAGGTCTCACGGTCAAACTCGAAGGCTTCACCTAGCTGGGCCTTGCGGGCCAGGCGCTTCACATCGGCAGGATCAGTGAAGACCTGGCCGTTGAGGGCTCCGCCGTAGACGGTCGCCGTCACACCGGTCTGCTCAAAGGAATACTTGGCCTCTGCCCGGCGGAAGGGGATGTCGGCGCGAACTATGCCTTCTTGATCCTGGAGAACGATCGGGAAGTTCTCAAAGAAGTTGGGCAGGCGCCGAACTTCCAGATCCCTGCCATCTTTGTCAGTGAAGGAGATGTGGCCAATCCAGCCGGTGGGGAGGCCGTCGCCATTCACCATCGGACCAACCCGGAACAGGCCGCCCTTGGCAGGACTGTTGCCGACGTAGTCATAGAAGGCCAGCTTCTCAGGAATCGAGGCATAGGCCTGTTCCTTGGTGGCTCCGTTGTCGAGGGCGGTTTGGACTCGACGATTGATTTCAGTCTTGAAGTAGCCCTGGTCCCACTGATAGCGGGTGGGGCCAAACAGCTCTACAGGGGTTGCTGCAGCGCCATACCACATCGTGCCGGCAACAATGAAGGCCGCAAAGAACACGGCCGCGATGGCCGAGGCCAGTACCGTTTCGATGTTGCCCATGCGGAGGGCCTTGTAGAGGCGCTCGGGCGGTCGAGTGGTGATGTGGAAGATGCCAGCAATGATTCCAACGATGCCAGCGGCAATGTGGTGGGCCACGATGCCACCAGGGTTGAAGGGATTAAATCCTTCAGGCCCCCAAGATGGTTGGACTGGCTCTAAGTGACCCGTAATTCCATATGGATCACTGACCCACATGCCAGGTCCGAAGACCCCGGTGAGGTGAAAGGCTCCGAATCCAAAGCAACCAAGGCCCGCCAGTAGCAGGTGGATGCCAAAAATTTTGGGCAGATCGAGGGCTGGTTCGCCGGTGCGTGGGTCCTGCCAGATCTCTAGATCCCAGTAGGTCCAGTGCCAGATGGCGGCCAAAAAGAGCAGACCGCTAAAGACGATGTGGGCTGCAGCCACACCTTCAAAGCTCCAGAAGCCTGGATCAACACCGGTCTCGCCAGTGATGCTCCAGCCGCCCCAGCTGCCGGTAACGCCGAGTCGGGCCATGAAGGGCATGACGAACATGCCTTGGCGCCACATCGGGTTGAGTACCGCGTCGGACGGATCAAAAATTGCGAGCTCATAGAGCGCCATGGAGCCGGCCCAGCCGGCAACCAGGGCGGTGTGCATGAGGTGCACGGCGAGCAATCGGCCCGGGTCGTTGATCACGACCGTGTGCACCCGATACCAGGGCAATCCCATGGGGGTAGTTCTGGGTGGGTTGGGCGATCGTAAGGGGCGCTCCGGCCGCCGTGCGCTCCAGGTAACGGACCGCAACGGCTTGGCCCAGAATGAAGACCTCGACGAAAAGGTTTCATGCCCGTGATCCGATTTGTTCGCGAGGGCCGCGACATTGAGTGCTACCCCGGCGAAAACCTGCGAGAAGTGGCTTTGCGGGAGGGCATTCAGCTCTACGGCCTCAAGGGTGCCCTAGGCAATTGCGGTGGCTGCGGCCAGTGCATCACATGTTTTGTGGCAATTCCGGAGGGCACCGCTGCCCAGGTGCTGAGCGGCCGCACCGCCGTGGAAGACCAAAAACTGCGCCGGCGCCCCCAAACCTGGAGGCTTGCCTGTCAAGCCATGGTCCAGGAGTCTGTTTTGGTTTTGACTCGGCCCCAGGTGGGCATGGCCGACCAGGAAAATTTGGTGGCGGAGGCCCAGGCCAAGCCCCTGCCCAGTGGCCCCACAGCCTGGCCTGCCCCTCCGGCGCAGGAAGGCGATGAGGATTTAGAGGATGGGGGTGAAGGCCCCGGCGAGGGCGAAGAACAGGGGCCAACCGCAACGAGCGGTGAAGCCTCCTGAAAAGCGCCCATTTGGCGGTGATACCCTCCCCTCACTTCCCCTTCAGCCATGGAAACCAACGATCTCGGCTTTGTTGCCAGCCTTTTGTTCGTATTGGTTCCCGCAGTCTTTTTGATCATTCTTTACATTCAAACCAACAGCCGCCAGGGGAGCTAGTTCCTCGCTTCAGGCTCCCGCACAAGCAACACAGGGGCTGGGGCATGAACGCGGATGTAGTCGCTCACCGAGCTGCCCAGTAGCCGGTCGATGTCGACGAGGCCGCGAGCAACCACCGGGCGCCGATCCTGGGAGGCGATCACCAGCAGGTCGGCTTTGAGATCCTCAGCGGCGGCGCACACGCTGCGGCCGACATCGCCGCTGCGATGGACTGCCTTGAGCTCCACTCCGTAGCCTCGGGCTCGCTGGCTGGCTTTCTCGAGTACTTCATCGGCTGGGGATTTGCCGCCCCGAGAAGGGGTGATGTCCTGGCGGGCGACATGGACGCCGGTGAGGCTGCCGCCAGGAATCTCCCGCACAAGCTCGCAGGCCAGTTTCAGGGCGTCGTCTCCGACCCCGGTGCCATCGATGGTCACCATCACCCGGTTGATGTGGCGGATGTAAAGGTCGTCGCGCACCAGCAGCATCGGCCTGGTCGATAGCTGGAATACGTATTGGCTGGCGCTGTTGCTGAGGATCGACTGAAGGCGGCCCATGCCTCTGGAGCCCATCACGATCAGGTCGCTGTTGAGTTCGTCGGCCACCTTCAGCACCGTTTGCTTGGTGTCTCCCTGGCGAATGATCGTGTTCACCTCGCTGGGGTTGAGCCCGAGCCGCTGCACCGCTTCGGCGGCGATAGTCGCCGCTTTTTGGGAATGCTCCGCGAATCTCTCACCAGCCTGCTCAGGCACCACGTGCAGCAGGTTGATGCGGGCTGCACGCACCGCCGGGATGTCGCGCAGCATGCGCACCATTTCTTCCACGTGGCCTTTGCCGGAATCGGCGATTAGAACGTTGCGAAACACTGAGACGACTCGAAGTTGCAGGCTGCCTGTCAGCCTATGGCCGATCTGCAAGCGCAAACCATCTGCCCGCTACACCGCAACCATCCCGCTTCGGCCAAGCTGGCCCAGCTTTGGTGAAAAGAGTGTCTGAAGGCTGGTTGTTGGAGCGCCGTGTGCTGCCCCAGCACACGGATCACGCCGGCGTGATGTGGCATGGCGCTTACTTGGCTTGGCTTGAGGAGGCGCGGGTGGAGGCCCTGGCTGCAGCTGGTATCGCCTACAGCGATCTTTCCGCTCGGGGCTTGGAGCTGCCGGTGGTGAGTTTGACCATTGAATACAAGCAGCCCCTGTTTCACGGCGATGCTGTGCAGCTGTGGAGCGAGGTGCTGCCGCGCTGTGGTCTGAAATTGCCTTGGCGAAGCCGTTTTTTTGCTGCAAGCGGAAAGCTGGCGGCTGAGGCAAGGGTTGAGCTTGTGCTGGTGGAGAGCGCCCCTGGACTTGATCAGCGCCGGCTGGTGCGCCGCTTGCCCGCGGATCTGGCGGCCGCGGTGGCGGCCCTGGCGCGGGGACCGCAATAAGATCAGTACATCTGTACTGAAGGTGGTATGGCGATTCAGGGGCTGCTGCGGAGCGCCGATGGCGCCGGTTGGAGTCAGGAGCAGCGGCTTTGGTGGCTGCTGTGGTCGGGTTGTCCGGGAATTGGCGCCCAGCGGCTGGTTGCCATTCGGGACAACTTTTGTGGCTGGGCGGCAGCCTGGGGCGCACCGCTCGAGGCCTTTGCTGCCCTTGCCGGTTTTGGTGCGGTGGGCTGCGGCCAGCTGCAGCGTTATCGCGATCGCTGGGGTCCCGATCCCTTGCCCCGTCTCTGCCAAGAGCTGCGCGGCGGCAAGGGGGTGTTGGTGCCGGCTGATCCGGCCTTCCCGCCCGAGTTGCTCGCCTTGGCGCGGCCGCCTCTGCGCTTGTATTGGAGGGGTAAGGGCGGGTTGTGGCCCTTGCTTCGGCGCCGCCAGGCCATTGCGGTCGTGGGCACGCGCCGGCCCTCCCTGCATGGGTTGGCTATGGCTGAGGCCATCGGTGCGGCCCTTGCCCAGGCGGGTTGGCCGGTGGTGAGTGGCCTCGCAGAAGGTATCGACGGAGCCGCACACCGGGGCTGCTTGTCCAAGGGCGGCCGGCCTGTGGGGGTGTTGGGCACTCCCCTTGAGCGGGTTTATCCCAGGCACCATCAGCAGCTACAGGCTGAGGTAGGTGCCGCGGGGTTGCTTGTGAGCGAGTTGCCGGCGGGCACTGCGGTGCAGGCAGGTCATTTTGCGGCTCGCAACCGGCTGCAGGTCGGCCTGGCTCGGGCGGTGGTGGTGGTCGAGTGCCCTATGCGCAGTGGGGCTCTCCAGTCGGCCACCCTCGCCATGCAGCAGGAGTTGCCGGTCTGGGCCGTGCCGGCTGATGCTGGCAAGGCATCGGCTGCCGGTAGCAATCGTCTGCTCGCCCAAGACGCCACGGTGCTGCTTGAGCCCGCAGATTTAATTCGCCAGCTAGGGCCTGGCCCCCTGGCGTCGCCAGATCCCGCTGCTCCTGCGGCCGCCCACGGGCTACTGCGATCAGCCGATCCCGCGCTGATAACAGCCTTGGGGCACGGAGCTTCGCTTGAGCAGCTCTGCCTGATGCTGGAGGAGCCTGCGGCCTCCCTTGCCTCCCGTTTGCTGGCCTTAGAGCTTCAGGGGCTGGTGCGGGCTGAGCCTGGGCTTTGCTGGCGTCCGGCCTAGCCTGAAGCCATGGTGAATGGGCAGCTCGATGGGGAGCAGTTGTTGGCCTGGCGGCGACAGCAACTAGCCTTGGGCGGCAGCCCTGGTGATCTCGACTGGCTGCTGGATCTGGCGGGAGGCCTGCCCTGGCGGGTTCAACAGCAGCTGCGGCTTCAGCCTCAGTTGCCGGTTCAACTTGCCTGTGATCTCATCCAATTGGAGGCGATGTGGAGCTGCCATCTCGATACAGCCGAGCCGCTTCAATATCTTGTGGGGCGCTGCCCCTGGCGTGACCTGGAAATCAGCGTGGCCCCAGGAGTGCTTATCCCTAGGCAGGAAACGGAATTACTGGTGGAGCTGGCCCTGGAGCTGGCCCCTTCCGCCCCTGGCTGTTGGGCCGATCTCGGCACCGGCTCTGGCTGTATGGCCCTGGCCTTGGCCCTGGCCTGGCCATCCAGTCGCGGCTGGGCCGTCGACTGCAGCCCAGGGGCTCTTCGCCAGGCAGTCCTTAATCTGGCGGCAGGTGGCGTTGCCAATCGGGTGCAATTGCTGGAGGGCAATTGGTGGCAGCCGTTGAGCCCTTGGTGGGGACAGTTTGAGCTGGTGGTGAGCAATCCCCCCTACATACCGACAGCGGTTTGGGCTGATTTGGAGCCCGGGGTGAGAGAGCATGAGCCGGTAATTGCCCTCGATGGCGGAGTCGATGGACTTCACGCTCTGCGCCTAATAGTGGCGGGTGGGGCGGCGGCCCTTGCGCCTGGTGGTCTGCTGCTGATGGAGCATCACTTTGATCAGAGCCATGCGGTGATCGATCTACTCAATGCTGCCGGATATGCAGAGGTGCGCTCCCATGGGGATCTCGAGGGGGTAGAGCGCTTTGCGTCGGCTCGCTGGCCAGGATCGGGCAGGGATTGCCATGACCATTAAGCCTGGATTGTTGCCGGTTCCATCTCCAGCCTTGGAGCCGCCAGATCTGGCGGCACTGCTCCTTCAGGGTTCAGCTGCCCTGTTCCCCACAGATACCTTGCCAGCCCTGGCGGCTTCACCTGGCCAGGCCAACCAGCTTTGGCGCCTGAAAAAACGCCCGGCAGACAAGCCTTTGATTTTGATGGCGGCCAGCTCCGAAGCTCTTTTTGCTTGCCTCGGCATAGCGCCGCGCTCTGACTGGTTGGAGATGGCTGCTTGGGCCTGGCCTGGGGCGGTCACTTTGGTGCTGCCTGCCGTTGGAGTGGTGGCAGAGGCCCTCAATCCCGGTGGGTCGAGCCTGGGCCTGCGGCTGCCGGCCAGTGCGGAAGCCCAGGCCTTGCTGCAGCTCAGTGGCCCCTTGGCTACAACCAGCGCCAATATTTCAGGCTGTCCGGCCGCCTGCACAGCTCAGGAGGCTGCCCAGCAATTTCCCGGGGTGTCGCTTCTGGCACCGATCCCCTGGCCCCTCGGCGCAGGTCAGGCCAGCACGGTTGTTGCTTGGCGCGCCCAGGGAGGCTGGCGGGTATTGCGAGCCGGTGCTCTACTGCCCCCAGGCATTTAGGAGCGTGTAGGCATGGGGGCTCTGATTGTTGTGGTGGCGGTCTCGGTAGCAGTGTTTTATTGGGCTATGGAGCCCTTGCTTCAGGTGTTGTCCGACTTGATGGAGCTCAGCTTTTTGCCCTGGGTACTGCTGGCCCTTGGTATCTGGCTTCTAGCTGGCAATCCTGCTCGAAATTGATGATCGAATAAGCCGGCTAACGGATTTGAACCGATGGCCTTCGCTTTACAAAAGCGCTGCTCTACCACTGAGCTAAGCCGGCAATGGAAGTCGCTAGGCGGCAACCATATTCTGAGTTTATCGCTCACCCAGCGCCCAGAGCAGCAGCTGGGTGCGGCTTTGACAGCCGGTTTTGGCCAGCAGGCTCGAGATATGGCTTTCAACCGTACGCCTGCTGAGAATTAAGGCGGCGGCAATTGTCTTGTTGCTGTAGCCCCGCTCCAGTTGCTGGAGCACACGCCGCTCTGCGGCGGAGAGTTCTGAATTCTCGAAGGCGGTTGAACAGGGCATGGCATTGGTGCGGCTGCCTCTCAGAGTTCCCACACCGTCTCAGGAACTGAGCTCGCTCTCCATGGTTGGCTCAGAGATAGGGGTGGGAGCCGGCAGCTTGGCTCGACGAATCGGCAGGTTTGCCACCAGGGCCGTTACTCGGTCCCCCGTTTCCAGGGTCACGTCCCCTTCCTCAAAGTCGATTTCCACATAACGACTCACAACCTCAAGGATTTCCCGACGCATTTGTTGCAGCAGTTCTGGATTGAGGTCGCTGCGGTCGTGGGCTAGCACCAACTGCAGTCGTTGCTTAGCAGTGTTGGCACTGGCGGGCTGGCGGCCCAGCAATTTATCGATTACATCGCGCAGTGTCATCGACTTCAAAAGATTTTGGTTTGCATTAGGCGGCCAAGCTTGGCGCGAAGGCCCTGGCGCTCCTTGCTCGGATCAATCACCGGAATTTCTTCGCCCTGTAGGCGACGAGCCACATTGGTGTAAGCGCGGCCAGCCGGTGAACTATTGCCGGTGAGGGTGAGGGGCTCACCGCGGTTGGTGCTCACAATCACCTGTTCGTCTTCCAGCACTAGGCCGAGTAGGGGTAGGGCCAGGATGTCGGTGACATCGCTGACCCCCAGCATCTCCTGATTTGCCATCATCTTTGGCCGCACCCGGTTCAGCACAAGCTGGATCGGTTTTACGCCTTCACTGTTGAGCAGGCCAATCACTCGGTCGGCATCGCGCACGGCCGAAACCTCTGGGGTCGTGACCACGATTGCTTCGCGTGCGGCCGCCATGGCGTTCTTGAAGCCGCCCTCAATACCTGCCGGTGCATCGATTAATACGTAATCGAACTGCTCTCCCAGCATGGCAGCGATCTTGCGCATGTCGTCGGGCTGGAGCCACTCGAGCATCCGTGGATTGCCAGCGGGAAGCAAGGCCAGATTTGGCTCCTGCTTGTGTTTCACCAATGCTTGCTCAAGCCGACAGGTTTCCGCCAGCACCTCCTGGGCTGTGTAAACGATCCGGTTTTCTAGGCCGAGCAATAAGTCGAGGTTGCGTAGGCCGAAGTCGGCATCGAGCACGGCTGTGCGAGCCCCTTGCTTGGCAAGGGCGATGCCGAGGTTGGCGGTGAGGGTGGTTTTGCCCACGCCTCCTTTGCCAGAGCAGATCAGGATGTATCGGGTAGACGTGGCGGCCACGGCACAGGCTGGATTGAGGGCAGGTTAAGGCCAAAACCTTGAGTTGCAGGTATCGGGGCTGGCATTGCTACAGGTGGCAGCTGCTCTAAAAAGGGGGATCAGGCTCCGAGAAAGGATGGCCCAAACCCCAGGCGGGCTGAACCATCTGCACCATCACCAGCAGCTGCTGGTGATGCCCGATGACGGCGCAGTGGCTGTGGTGGCCTTGATTGATGCTGCCCAGGAGACACTTCGGCTCAAGCAGTTCAAGTTGCAGTCGGAGACCATCGAGCAGGCCTTGATTCGAGCGCAGCAGCGTGGCGTGCAGGTACGGGTGATGCTCAATCCACACACCTCCGGCGGCGACCGTTGGAATGATGAGGCCTATGCGCGCCTCGGCGCCTGCGGCATTGATGTGGCATGGACCAGCGAAGCCTTTCCAGTGACCCATGAGAAGTCGCTGGTGGTGGATTCCACCTGCGTGCTGGTTGCCACCTTCAACCTCAGCGATAAATACTTCACTGACACCCGTGACTACGGGGTCGTCAGCTACGCGGTGCCTGTTGTAGAGCAGGTGATCGCTGGCTTTGAGGCCGACTGGAACCGCAGCTTTTTCCATCCCGATCTCACTGTGGGCCTGGTGTGGAGCAGCGTTCATAGCCGCGGCCAAATGGCCAGGATCATCGATATGGCTCTCGAGAGCCTTTGGATTCAGCACCCAAAATTTGTGGATGCGGTGATTTTGGAGAGAATAATTTCTGCCCGGGAGCGCGGCGTGAAGGTGCGCTTGCTCTGTGGTGGCAAGCACGGCATTTCCGACTGGGACATCTACGACACTTTCTCCTCGCTGCGGGTAATGGAGCGCTTTGGCGTGAAGGTGCGCCGGCAGAAGCACCTAAAACTGCACGCCAAGTTGCTTTTGGTTGACGGTGCCTACGCCCAGACCGGTTCGATGAACATCGATCGCAGCGCTTTTGATCTGCGGCGCGAACTCGGCATCGAATCCGATGCCCCCGAGGTGGTGGCGAGGCTGCGCAGCACCTTCCAGGCCGACTGGGATGCGGCAAAGAAATATCACGCTCCCGATCCCCTTGATCCCAGCCAACACGAGGACGGTGAATTGCCACCGGATCCCCATTTCGTCCATGACTGAGCCGCGCCCCAGCCTTTCTGAGTTGTTCTGGGGGATGCTTCAGGTGGCGCTCTCGGCCTTTGGTGGTGGCCTTTCGGCCTGGAGCCAGCGGATTGTGGTCGAGCAGCGCCGTTGGATGTCCAACGAGCAATTCCTCACCGGACTCACGGTTGCCCGCCTTTTCCCTGGGCCAAACCAGATCAACATGGCCGTGTACATCGGCGCTGAGTTCCACGGTTTACCAGGCGCTTTGGTAGCCCTGGCCGGCATGTTGCTGCTTCCATTCAGCCTGTTGATGGGGCTGGGTTTGGCCTACTTCCATTTCCACACCATCCCCTCGGTAGATCGGGTGCTGGCCGGGGTGGTGGCTGCAGCAGCAGGGATGGCCCTTTCCATGGGTTTCAAGATTCTTGATCAGTATTGGAATGATCGGGTTGCTTTGTTGCTTGCTGCGGTGGTCTTTCTGGCACTCAGCTTGTTTGACCAGCGCTTGATTCCAGTGGTGTTGATCGCCGGTCCCTTGGCCATGGCTTGGTATTGGCCCCGCCGGCAGAGCAATCCATGAGTGGGCTGCTGGCCGCGGCGGTGGCGTGTGAGCCAGCTCGCCTCTCCCATTTGGGCACCTTGGTGCAGGTGCTCTGGCAGTTTTTATCGCTGTCGCTGTTTTCACTCGGCGGAGGCAACACCCTGCTGGCGGAATATCACCATTTGGCGGTGGCCCAATTTTGCTGGCTCACTAATACCCAATTTGCCGATCTTTATGCCCTGGCGGAGGCGGCACCTGGTCCCAGCTCAATGTTGGTGGGTTTGCTAGGTCTTGGTGCCGGCTGGCGCGAGGGGCCTCTCTGGGCCCTGTTCTGCGCCTACGGCGCAGAAGCAGCGATCCTGTTGCCCTCTACCTTGCTGATGGTCATGGCCTGCCTCAGTTGGAAGCGCCTCGAACTCTCCCCATGGCGGGTGGCCTTTGAGCGAGGCCTGGGGCCAATCACCTTGGGAATTTTGTTTGCCGTGGGGCTCAAGATACTGCGCACGGCTGACACCAATTGGGCTGGGGTGGCGGTGTCAGTGCTGGTTTGCGTGCTGATGTTGCGCACCCGTATTTCGCCGCTCTGGTTTATGGCAGTGGCCGGTGTGCTGGGTGGTCTGGGTGTAATTAACCGCTAAGGGGCCAGATCGGTTGGGCCGGGTCTATTTGGATGGCGCCCGCCACTATCCGAGCTTCTTCTGCAAACCCGGCTGGGGGGGCGCCCTCGGGGCCCCGGGCCACCGCCCCGGCAATGCGCAGCTGCAGCGGTCGTAGCTGCAGGGCCACGATGCGAGCGGTGTTGTCGCCTTGGCAGCCGGCGTGGGCCATACCCCTCAATCGCCCCCACACCAGCACATGGCCTGCGGCTGAAATCCGCGCGCCTGGGTTTACGTCCCCTAGCAGCAGCACGCTGGCCGATGTTTCCAGATGGTCGCCGGAGCGCAGGGTGCCCTGATGCACTTGCAGGTCGGAATCTGGTTTGGCGGGGCTCGTTGGAGCGGCCGAATTAGGCCACTGGCTCAAGATCCCCAGCCCCGCAGCTGCTACGTGGGTATGGGGCTGACTGCTGCAGATCATTACCAGCTCAAGCCCCCGGCCGGCCAGGGTGCGCTGCAGCTCGCCCAGTTGGCTTAGGCCGAGACGCCAGGCGCCAGCCTCGAGCAGCACCTGGCCCTCGATTGGCCCATTACCCAGCAGGGCGCCACTATCGATTGCTTGTTGCACCAGAGCGGGCAAAGGGGCTTGGCAAGAGGCGGGCAGCACCAGTCGGTGGCTGCCTCGCCCCGATTCATCTGCAACCAGCAAGGCTCCTTGAGCCGGCTCCAACTCCATTTCCGGCCCTATCCCCATCCCCATTCCCGCTCAGCGACCCAGCAATTGGCGCAACTTAGGTGCCACCTCACCGGGATGGATCAGCCAGGCCAGCTCGACCGCAACAGTGAGGCTTTGCACCAGGCTTGAGCGCTGCTCCAGTGCCTGTAGGTGCTCGCCATCCCAAAGGCGCAGGCCACCTTTATAGGGGTGATAACCGCGGCTCTGGCGCTGCTGCAGGCCGCAGCTGGTTTCGGCGCTCAGGCCCTCGGCTTCGCTTAGCTGCCGCGCTGCAGCCAGGAGCTCCAGTCGCTGGGCGGGGCTGCAGTGACTCACATCGGTGGCCTTGAGCAGCCGCCGCTCCAGCAGGCGGCGGCAGGGATCCTGCAGTTCGGCCGGGCCCTCTTCCATCCAGCGCATCAGGTGGTAGCCGGTGCGGATGTCGTCGTTGGCAAGAAATGTCTCCAGATCGAGAGCGTCGCAGTGCCACAGCCAGCGGCCCATCACCTGGTCTGCCCACACTCGCTTTGGTCCCAGGCGTCGGGCGGTGGCGATGGCCTGGTTGAGCAGCCAGTTGCACACCACGTTGAGCCGGTGGTTGTAGACGCTGCGATACATCAGGTTGCGCACCACCAGGTAGTGCTCCACGGCCATCAGCCCTTTGGGGGTGATCGCCAGCTGGCCATCGGGAGCCAAGGTGAAGGCGGCCAGGATGCGCTCTAGATCCAGCCGGCCGTAGGTAGTGCCGGTGCTGTAGCTATCGCGGACCAGGTAATCGAGCCGGTCGCAGTCCAGCTGGCTGCTCACCAGGGCCTTGATCGCCGGGCAGGGGTGGCGGCCGTGCTCCAGGAGGTCGGCCACGGCGCTGGCGGTGCCGGGGGCGTGGGCTTCGAGGCGGTCGCGCAAGGCCGGATGCTCCCGGATCAGTCGCCCCGACCACGCCTCGTGGTGTAGCCCATACATCTCCTCGCCGGAGTGGCTCAGGGGAGCGTGGCCCACATCGTGCAGCAGGGCCGCGGCGTAGAGCACGGCTCGATGTTCCGCCAGTTCAAGGTGGTGGCGCTCCAGCTGTTGCAGAGCCAGGCGGGCTAGGTGCAGCACCCCAAGGGAATGGGTGAAGCGGCTGGACTCGGCTCCATGGAAGGTCAGAAAGGCTGGCCCCAATTGACGCACTCGGCGCAAGCGCTGGAAGGGAGCTGAATCGATCAGGTCGATGGCCAGGGCTTCGGCCGTATCGCTGCGATCGAGTCGAATCGCCCCGTGCAGCGGATCGTGATAGGTGCGCTCTCCCATATTCAAAGGGTCGCTTCAAGCCGGCTGGCCAGCAAGCGGCCCGCGGCATCAAGCCAGCTGTCACCTTCACCGCCGGGATCTAGGGGTTCGGGTTCGGGCAGCACTAGATCAGGCGCGATTCCCTGGTGCTGAATGTCCCTGCCGCTGGGGGTGAGGTAGCGGGCCACGGTTACGGCCAGGCCGCTGGTGTCGCCCAGGGGTATCAGGGTCTGAATCAGCCCTTTGCCGAAGGTTTGAGCTCCCACCAGCTCACTGCGGCCATTGTCTTGAAGGGCCCCCGCCAGGATTTCGCTGGCACTAGCTGTGCCGCCGTTCACCAGGGTGAGCATCGGCCCGTCGAAGAGCATGCCGGGGTTGGCCTGTTGGGGCGAGCTGAGTCCATCACGGTCCTGGGTTTCCACGATGGGCTCTCCATTGAGTAGGTCGTTGGCCACGGCTAAGCCGGCGCTCACCAGCCCGCCGGAGTTGTTGCGCAGATCAAGAATCAGCCCCTCGATAGCCTTGCTGTTGAGATCGGCGAGGGCTTCCTGCACGTCCTGGGGCACCGGTTCAGAAAATTGGGTGATACGCAGGTAGCCGAGGGTGTGCTCTCCCACCCGCAGCCGCTTGCTGCGCACCGGACGCAGCTCCACCTCTCGCCGTTCGAGCTCCACTTCGCGGGACTGCCCTTGCATGTTGAGTTGCACCAGCACCCTGCTCCCGGCGGGGCCGCGCAGGGCGGCTGCGGTGCGTTCCAGCCCCAGAACCTCAGTGGCCTGGCCATCTACCCGCAGCAACTCGGCGCCACTAGGGATCAGGGCTTCAGCGGCGGGGGAGCCGTCCAGTGGGGCGATCACAACGACTGCTTGGTCGTTGCTGCGCAAGCCCAGCTGCAGTCCCACTCCGGTCACGGTGCCCTGAGTGTTGGAGCGCAGGGTGGCGTAGTCGGCAGGCCGCAAAAGGCGAGTGTAGGGATCCCCAAGGGGGGTGAGCATTGATTCGATGGCGTCGTAGGCATCGCCAGAGCTGTTGATTGGTTGCTCGAGCGCTTTTTGGCGCAGCCGCTTCCAATGCACCGTTTCAAAGCGTCCTGGATCCACGTAGCTCTGGTTCACCAGGCGCCATGCCTCAACCACCAGCTGCTGGGTATCGCTGAGGGCCAAGGCCGAGGCGCCGGAGGCTGCCAGCAGGGCTAGGGCCAGCACGGGGCCAAGCAAACGCTGCAGCAGGGTTGCCAAAAGGTTTTTCACGGCTGTTGCAAACGGTTGAGAAGGCGCTGGCCTAGAGGGCTGGACACTCACAAGCGGCTCGAGGTCATCGGTAGGATCTCGCAACCAATACCCCAGCTGCATGGCGAACACTCCTGCTGGAAACTCCGGACAGGCTTCGAACCCGGTTTACAACTGGTTCGACGAGCGCCTTGAGATCCAGTCGATTGCCGACGACATCTCGTCCAAATACGTGCCACCCCACGTCAACATTTTTTATTGCCTGGGCGGCATCACCCTGGTTTGCTTCCTGATCCAGTTCGCCACTGGGTTTGCGATGACCTTCTATTACAAGCCAACGGTGGCTGAGGCCTATGCCTCTGTCCAGTACCTCATGACCGACGTCAGCTTTGGCTGGTTGATCAGGTCTGTGCACCGCTGGAGCGCCTCCATGATGGTGCTGATGCTGATCCTGCACGTCTTCCGCGTTTATCTCACCGGTGGTTTCAAGCGCCCAAGGGAGCTCACCTGGGTTACTGGCGTCACCATGGCGGTGATCACTGTCTCCTTCGGCGTTACTGGCTACTCCTTGCCTTGGGATCAACTCGGTTATTGGGCCGTCAAAATTGTTTCTGGAGTCCCCGCGGCTGTTCCGGTTATCGGTGATTTCATGGTCGAGCTTCTCCGTGGTGGAGAGAGCGTTGGCCAGTCCACCCTCACCCGCTTTTACAGCCTGCACACCTTCGTGATGCCTTGGCTGCTTGCGGTTTTCATGCTGATGCACTTCCTGATGATCCGGAAGCAGGGCATCTCTGGCCCCTTGTGACCTATTGATTCGAGGCCTCTCGGCCCTGAATCTCCCCCCTTAAGCTCCACTCCAACACCTCAAAGATCCCTGCTGCCGGCAGCTGCCATGCACATCCTTAAGAAGCCCGATCTCACCGATCCCAAGCTCCGCGCCAAGTTGGCGAAGGGTATGGGTCACAACTACTACGGCGAGCCAGCCTGGCCCAACGACCTCCTTTACATGTTCCCCGTGGTGATCCTGGGGACCATTGGCTGCATGGTTGGTTTGGCAGTCATGGATCCGGCCATGCTGGGTGACAAGGCTGATCCCTTTGCAACCCCGCTTGAGATCCTGCCTGAGTGGTACCTGTATCCGGTATTCCAGATCCTCAGGGTTGTTCCTAACAAGCTTTTGGGCATTGCCCTGCAGACGATGATCCCCCTGGGTCTGATGCTGGTGCCCTTCATCGAGAGTTTCAACAAGTTTCAGAACCCCTTCCGTAGGCCCGTGGCCATGGCCACCTTCTTGTTCGGCACTGTGTTTGCGATTTATCTCGGTATTGGTGCAGCCATGCCAATCGACAAGTCACTCACCCTTGGTCTGTTCTGAGAATTAGGAGCAAATCATCCTGGGCGCCCTGCCTGGGTCACCTCATCAAGCCGCGACTTAGGTCGCGGCTTTTTTTATGGCATGTAAGAGAGGCTCTTTGAGCTGCTTTTGCCCTTCCTCAGCTGAGCTCTGTGAGCCTCCCTGCCCCAGCAGCGCTCCGATTAGCCACCCTTGTGGCCCATATGGCGCTGAAGGTCCTGCAGCGGCCCCAGGGGGAAAGGCGGCAAATGGAGTGCACCTAAACGCCTGGCCGCAATGGTTTTTGGCTTGGTGCGCTGTCGCGCTCGATACGGGTTCTTGCCATAAGGGCAACTGGGGTGATATGTTTTTGGACTGCGCGCAAGGGGGGAAGCCCCGGAAGCGAGCAGGCTTACGGCGAAGAAGGCGAGAGCCGACGGTGTTGTAAGTTTTCTGAGTCGCTGAGAGGCGACGTTCCGCCGAGAACTCCCGAGAGGGG
>JAHLYR010000040.1 GCA_025128025.1 Synechococcus sp. CS-1330 | reverse complement strand
GTGACCCAGTCGCAAAACTGGTTCCACGCAGAAGCGCCTTGGCGCTGCTGAATAGTGGTTGTCATGAGAACGAGAAGAGGGTGTTCCAGAGGAACGGGTATGGAAGGTGGCAAGCCACCAGACGGAATCCCGTCGAGCGCATGGATATTGCGCAACACAACTGTAACGGAAGATTGCGGCTTTGGTGAGAAGGCTGGCCAGGTGGCGCCAAAGCCCTGCTGATGAAGCCCATAAGTGCCGCTGATGTTGGGGTGCGGGAGCGGCAGGCCCCAATCGGGTCAACCCCAGGGGCCAAGCCCAAGGCCTTGCGCAGGGCATCGAGTTGGCTCACAGACTGCAGATCGATGTTGTTGACCATCTGTTCACAGGCGAGCTTCTTAAGGGCCTGGCCATCGGGACGACCACAGGCCGAAGTCATGCCGAGCACAACAAGCGCACCTAACCAGCCGAGTTTTCCCACCGAGATCAGATCAAGACTTTGATCAAGGATGGAAAAAACAAAGCCCATTTTGGTCTGATCGGGCTTGGTGAATCTGCCTAACGGCATCTGGAGACCCTTGATCTGCAAGAAGGCCTGTAAATACCGGCTAATTCCTGCTGTTCGTTTGGCAGAGCATCCCTAGGGTGCGCCAAGAGAATGGCTCCCCCCAAACGGATGACGAGCATCTACGCCGACAACAGCCTCACCATCGGCAAAACCCCCCTGGTGCAGCTCAATCGGGTCACCGAGGGATGCAAGGCCCGCGTTCTGGCCAAGATCGAAGGCCGTAATCCTGCCTTTTCGGTGAAATGCCGCATCGGTGCCGCCATGATTTGGCGCGCCGAGCAGGAAGGTCTGCTGGGGCCTGGCAAGGAGCTGGTGGAGCCCACCAGCGGCAATACCGGCATCGCTTTGGCTTTCGTGGCCGCCGCCAAGGGGATCCCCCTAACCCTGACGATGCCGGAGACCATGAGCCTGGAGCGCCGCAAACTGCTCACGGCCTACGGCGCCCACCTCGTTCTCACCGAAGGAAGGATGGGCATGCCCGGCGCCATCGGCGCTGCCAAGGAAATGGCAGCCTCCGACCCCGACCGCTACGTCCTTCTGCAGCAGTTTTCCAACCCGGCCAACCCCCAGATCCACCACGACACCACCGGCCCGGAAATCTGGACTGATACCGAAGGATCGGTAGATGTACTCGTGGCTGGAGTGGGCACCGGAGGCACCATCACTGGCGTCAGCCGTTACATCAAGGGCACCCTGGGCAAGCCACTGGTGTCGGTGGCAGTTGAACCAAACAACAGCCCAGTGATCAGCCAGGCCAAGGCAGGGCAGGAGCTCAAGCCCGGTCCCCACAAGATCCAGGGCATCGGCGCTGGCTTTGTGCCCGTCAACCTCGATCTGGACCTGGTGGACCGGGTCGAAACCGTTAGCGACGAGGAGGCGGTGGCCATGGCCCGCCGGCTGATGAAGGAGGAGGGAATCCTGGCTGGCATCTCCTGTGGTGCCGCAGCCACGGCCGCCCTGCGGCTAGCCCGAGAGGAGGCCTACGCCGGCAAAACCATCGTGGTAGTACTGCCCGACTCCGGCGAGCGCTACTTGAGTTCAGTGCTGTTTGAAGGGGTGTTTGACGAGAAGGGCCTGGCCCCAGCTTCTAGCTGAACCCGCCGTGCAGCTCTCTGCCAGCCAGCCGATCTGGAGCATCCCAGCGCAGGCAGTGCCGGCAGCTTTGCAGTGCACACTCCAAGGCCTGAGCGACTCGGAGGCCCAGCGGCGGTTGGAGCGGTTTGGAGCCAATCGCCTACCAAGCCAGCGCCGCCGTTCCCTGCTGCTGAGGTTTGTCGATCAACTGGTGCACTTCATGGCCCTGCTGCTCTGGGTGGCTGGGGCCTTGGCGTTTGCGGCAGGCACCCCCCAGCTGGGTTGGGCGATTTGGGCAGTAGTGCTGGTCAACGGCCTGTTTTCCTTCTGGCAGGACTACCAAGCCGAACGCACCCTGACGGCGCTGAAGCGGTCCCTACCCCGCCAGGTGCGGCTCTGGCGCAACGGTGAACTCACCGAGCTCGATGCCGAGCTGCTCGTGCCAGGCGACCGAATCCTGCTGGAGGAGGGAGACCAGGTGCCCGCCGACGCTCGCCTGATCCAGGCCAACGAATTGAGCCTGGATCTCTCGGTGCTCACAGGCGAATCTCAGCCAGTGGCGCGCCATGCCGATGCCATCGACTCACCTGCGGCAGACAAAGTTCTCCTGATCCCGACTCGGGAAAGGGCCAATCTGGTTTTGGCGGGCACCAGCGTGGCCGGCGGTCGCGGCGAGGCCATCGTTTACGCCACTGGCGGCGAAACTGAATTCGGTCATGTGGCCCACCTCACCGCCGCCACAACCAGGGGCATCAGCACCCTGGAGCAGCAGGTGGGCCACATCGTGCGGACCATCACAGCCATCGCCTTAACGATGGGGGCGATCACCTTCAGCCTCAGCCTTCTGTTTGTGGGGATGGGTCCCCTCGAAAGCCTGGTGTTCGCAGTTGGCATCATCGTTGCCAACGTGCCCGAGGGCTTGCTGCCCACGGTCACCTTGGCCCTGGCGATCAACGTTCAGCGCATGGCCAGTCAGAAAGCACTGGTGCGCAGGCTTTCAGCCGTGGAGACCCTCGGCTCCGTAAGCGTGATCTGCAGCGATAAAACCGGCACCCTCACTTGCAACCGCATGGCAGTGGAGGAGATGTGGCTGCCCCAGGCAG
The DNA here is from genome assembly GCA_025128025.1 of Synechococcus sp. CS-1330. Lineage (GTDB taxonomy): Bacteria > Cyanobacteriota > Cyanobacteriia > PCC-6307 > Cyanobiaceae > Cyanobium_A. The sequence continues at coordinate 6,618 of JAHLYR010000040.1, read as the reverse complement.
GCGAGCAGCCAGGGGTTGATCGAGGTGGAGAAGCCGATCTGTTGCTGGCGGCCTGCCTTTGTTCAAACGCCCAGCTCAAAGCCAGCGGTGACGGCAGCCGAGCCCTCGGCGATCCCACTGAAACCGCCCTGTTGGTGGCAGCCCAGGCTCGAGATCTGGGCCTTGCGGTGCATCAGCAGCGCCATCCCCGCAGGCGGGAGTTGCCATTTGACTCCCATCGGCGCCGAATGAGCGTGATCGTGGCCACCGAGGCAGGCCTGCAGCTGATCACCAAGGGGGCACCCCTGGAGCTGCTAGAGCGCTGTAGTCCGGTGGGCCGCGCCCAGGCAGTCGCCGCCAACGACGACCTTGCTTGCCGGGGCTACCGCGTCATCGCCGTGGCCCAGCGCCGGCTCGAGGCCGCGGAGGTGCAAGCCCCAGCCGACCAACTGGAGCAAAAGCTCAGCTTGTTGGGCTTGATCGCCCTCTACGACCCGCCCCGGCCTGAGGTACCCGAGGCGATTCGCCAGTGTCACCAGGCGGGCATCAAGGTCACGATGGTGACTGGCGACTACGGCCTCACCGCCCAAGCGATAGCTCGCCAGATCGGCCTGCTGGATATGCCGGCCAAGGGCGACAACCATCCCCAGGCCGATCCGGTGCGGGTGATCCAGGGCGACCAGCTCGAACTGATCAGCGATGTGCACCTGCGCCAGCTGCTCAAATACCGCAATCGGCTGGTGTTTGCCCGGATGGCTCCGGAGCAGAAGTTGCGGCTTGTGCAGGCCTACCGCTCCCTCGGCGAAGTGGTTGCGGTCACTGGCGATGGTGTTAATGATGCCCCGGCCTTGCAGGCGGCCGATGTGGGCGTAGCTATGGGCCTGGTAGGCACAGATGTGGCCAGGGAGGCCGCCGATGTGGTGCTGCTAGACGACAACTTCGCCACGATCGTCACGGCGGTGCGCTTTGGCCGTGGCGTGGTGGCCAACATTCGCAAGTTCCTGCCCTACGTGCTGGCTAGCAACGTGGCCGAGATGGCTCCATTTTTAGCCATGGTGACCCTGCAGATCCCTGCGGCCCTAACGGTGCTGCAGATCCTGGCAGTGGATCTGGGCACAGATTTACTACCCGCTTTGGGGCTAGGAGCCGAGGCGCCTGAATCGGGATTGATGCGCCAGCCGCCCCGGCGCCGCACAGCGCCGCTACTGGATCGGCCCCTGATGCTGCGCGCCTATCTGGTGCTGGGCCTGAGCGAAGCCGTGGTGTCGATGACGGCCTACCTGCTCAGCTGGCAGCAGCAGGGTGTGGGCTGGGCCGAGCTCAGGCTGGCAGCCCCCTTGCTTCTCCATGGCGAGGCCGGTGTAGAGCTCGTGGCCAGCCAGCAGCAGGCCTCAAGTGTGGCCTTCACCTGCATAGTGGCCGGCCAAATCGGCGTGGCGATGGCCTGCCGCAGTGAGCATCGCTCCGCCTTCGTCAACTTGGTGCAGCAGGGCTGGCGCCGCAATCCCCTGCTTTGGCTTGGCATAGCGGCCGAAATACTGTTTACAGCGCTATTGCTCTATTGGCCGCCCCTGTCGCGGCTAGCGGCGATGGTGCCAATTGACAGTCGGGCCCTGCCGATGGTGTTGCTGGCGCCGCTGGTGGTGATGCTGGCCGATGATTGGCGCAAAAGCCGGCTCACGGCCTAGTTCGGCATGGTCACAAACTCCTCGGCAACCGAGGGGTGCAGGGCCATGGTGCGATCGAAATCGGCCTTGGTGGCGCCCATGCCGATGGCGATGGCTGCCATCTGAATGATCTCAGCGCTGTGCTCGCCCACCATGTGGCAGCCCAGCACCTTGCCGCTTTCCAGCGCCACAACCAACTTGAGCAGCACCCTGGGTCCCCGGGCCGGCAAGGCCTGGCTCATCGGCCGGAAACGGGCCCGATGCACCCGCACGCCCTCAGGGCCGTGGCGCTGGATCGCCTCCTCTTCGCTAAGCCCCACACTGGCCAACTCCGGCTGACTGAACACCGCACAGGCCACCAAGCTGTGGTCCACCTGGCGCGGGCTAGTGCCATAGACACTGTCGGCAAAGGCGCGTCCCTCATCAATGGCCACCGGGGTGAGGTTGATGCGGTCGGTGACATCGCCAACTGCATAGATATGGGGCACGTTGGTGCGCTGCTCGCTATCCACCGGAATGCGATTGGCCTCAGTGGCGATAGCCGCTGCCTCAAGGCGAAGGCCCTCCAGGAAGGGACGCCTTCCGGTGGCAAGCAACACCCCACCGCAAGGAATGATTTCGCCAGCCTCGGTGTGGACGCTGAGGTCGCCGGCACTGCCGGTGATGGCTGCAGGACTGTGGGCAAAGCGAATCTCAATACCCTCCTGCTCCATGCCCTCTTGAACAGCCTTGGCAGCTTCAAGATCAAAGCCCCGCAGCAAATGATTGCCGCGCACCAGCTGGGTCACGGCCACGCCAAGGCCATTGAGGATGCAGGCGAATTCACAGGCGATGAAACCAGCACCCACCACCACAATGCGCTCTTGCAGCTGCTCCAGCAGAAACATCTCATCGCTCACCCAGCCCAGCTCTGCCCCTGGAATCGCTGGCCGCTGGGGCCGCCCCCCTACCGCGATCAAGATGCGCTCGGCCCGCAGGCGGCGCTCGCCAACGGCAATGGTGTGACTGTCTTCAAACCAGCCCCAGCCGCGCACCAGCTCTACCCCTGCTTTCTCAAGAAAGCCGAGGTGCAGCTGATTGAGCCGATCTACCTCAGCGCGCACATTGGTCAGCAGGGTGCTCGGGTTGCGGCGAATCCCCTCGATTTGCCAGCCATAGCTGGCTGCATCGGCAAGCAAATGTTTGTAAGCGGAGCCATAAACCAGCAGCTTTTTGGGCACGCAGCCGCGGATCACGCAGGTGCCGCCCACCCGATCGCCCTCCACGATCGCCACCCGGGCGCCGTGGCCAGCGGCCCGTTTGGCAGCAGCTAGACCACCCGAGCCAGCACCAAGCACCACCAAATCGAAGTGTTCGTTCATGGGCTGGCTGCCTGTTGCTCAGTGCTTGCCATCATCTCGGCTGCCTGGACCAATAATGTCAATGGCGCTGCGCTGCACCACTAACTGATAACGCTGCGGTTGCTTGCTATTGATGAATTGCTGCACCGCCGCCACCTGAGCGGGGGTGGGCAGATCAGCACGACTGACCCGCACAGAGGCACGAATCAAAGGCGGTTTGCTTGTCCAATCAATGGTGATGCCAACGAGCTGGGAATCTCTGCCAATGGTTATGGTTTCAGTTTTCAGGCTTTTGGCAATCGTCTCTTCAATGCGCCGCTGGGCCAGCTGCCGCTGGGATTGGCGCACCAGCTGCAAAAAACTGCTGCTGAGTGGCAGCAGTAGCACCGCCGTAAACAGCAAACTCACCAATCCCATTTGACTGCGCCACAGACGCCTGCGCAGCTGCGGCTGGGTGACAACCAGCAGCAGCAAGGCCCCGCTAAGAATGCCCAGCAGGTTGGTAACAAACAGCAGCCCGGCGCCACGGGCTGATTGCCATTCGCCTGCGGAAAGCAGCAGCCCTAAAACACACACTGGAGGCACCAGCGCCACCGCGATGGCGGTGCCCACAAAGGATGAAACGGCTCGACTGCGGATTTTGGCGTAGACCGCCGCCGCACCCGCCACCAGGGCAATGCCCAAATCCAGCAAGTTTGGGGAGGTGCGGGCAGCCACTTCAGCGCCAAATACCGGCATGCCTACACCAGCGCCCACCAGGGTAGAGATCGAAACCGTGATCGCAAAGCCCGCGGCAAGGGTGAGCAGCGAGCGGCCAACTAGGGCCGGATCATGCAGCATCCCAAAGGACATGGATCGCAGCGGCAGTATCCACGGCGCAATGACCATCGCCCCGATCACCACTCCAGCGCTGTCTGCCAGCAACCCGAAGCTGGCAATCAGGGATGCCGAGAGGGTCAAAACCAAAAAATCGGCATCTAAGCGGGCATCAGCCTCAAACTCTGCTGCCAACTCTTCGAAGCTGAGGCTGTCAACCATCTCGACTGCGCAGAGGAGATGCCATAAAGATAGTCACAACTGATCTGCCCAACTAAAAAGCCCGCAGCGGTGCTGCGGGCTAAGTAGGTGCTTTTAGGACTAGCGTGAAACAAACAGCAGATACTTACTTTGCCGAGGTGGCGAAGTCTGGATAAGCTTCCATTCCATGCTCACCGATGTCAAGACCAATAACTTCTTCACTTTCAGTGACGCGAATGCCACCAAAGAGAGCACCTATAATTGACCAAACTATCCAGGATGAGACAATCGCAAAAACAGCGAAGGCTGCAGCCCCAATGATTTGTATCCCAAGCTGACTGAAGCCATGGCCGGTGAATAGACCTTTGTCCACATTGAACAAACCCACGGCAAGGGTTGCCCAGATGCCACATACACCGTGCACCGAGAAAGCACCAACGGGATCATCGATCTTGATGCTGTCGATGAAGGCCACCGAGAACACCACAATGATGCCGGAGATAAATCCAACTACCCAGGCGCCGGGCATGGAGAAGCCATCGCAACCTGCCGTAACTCCCACCAAGCCGGCGAGAATGCCATTAATGGTCATGGTGAGATCAGGCTTGCCAGGACGCTTGTCTGGACCCATGCCAGGCAGCTGGGATGCCAGGGTTGCAGCGATAGCACCGCCTGCAGCACCAAGGGTTGTGGTCACGGCGATGTAGGGAACCTCAGGTGCCATGGCAAGCCAGGAACCGGGGTTAAAGCCGTACCAGCCAATCCAGAGAATCAGGCAACCAAGGGTTGCAAGCGCCAGGTTGTGACCAGGGATGGCCTGGGGCTTGCCATCAACAAATTTGCCAATACGGGGACCAAGCAGCATGGCTCCAATCAAGCCAGCCCAGGCACCAAAGGAGTGCACCACAGTTGAGCCAGCAAAGTCGATGAAACCGAGCTTGTTGAGCCAGCCTTCACCAACATTCCACTGCCAGGAGCCAGAAATCGGGTAAAGAATTCCGACCAATATCAGCGAGAAGATAACAAACTCGCCAAATTTGATCCGCTCGGCAACCAAGCCTGAAACGATCGTGGCAGCAGTGCCGGCGAACGCAGCCTGGAAGAGAAAGTCAATGCTTGGCACCAGCTTGCCATCGGTAACCATCTCAGGTGTGACGGCTGGATCGAAAAACAAACCACCAAACTTGAACCAGCCTGGAATTACCCAGCTGGCGTTGTACATGATCTTGTAGCCGATGAACCAGTAGGCCGTAACCGCCAAAGCGAAAACGATCAGGTTCTTAGCCAGAATGTTGACGGCGTTCTTGGAACGACACATGCCGGCTTCCACCATGGCAAAGCCGGCGTTCATGAAGATCACCAAGACGGCGCAGATCAACAAGAACGAGTTATTGGCCAAGAAGGCCGGAGTGAGCTCGGGAAGCTCGGCGGCATGGGCCGCCAGATTGAATACACCTAGGCCAAAGAGGGCTAGGGGTACGCAGGCCAGCCATACAAGGGTGCGGCTGTTGCTGAACCCTTTAATACTGCGGAGCAGCATCATCGGGGCCTCGGACAGACTCGCCTCTTGAAGGCGCTTGCGCCGGGGAGGGATGGAAGCAATGGTCATGGGCAGATCAGAGGGACGGCTGCTCAGGTTGGGGATTGTCGAGATCCCATCGCCAAGAAGAATGCGTGTTCAGTGCGGGATGGGATGTTCGTTTTGATACCAAATCAGCCCCCCGCCTGACCGCTCCACCAAAAAGCCTGCCTCGAAAAGGCAAAAATGTTCGTTGCAAACATTTTTGGTGGCGTCGCCCCAGTCAGTGCCCTGCTTGCTGCGGTTGCTACAACAAGCCTGACTGGTTGTGGCTAGAAATCATCGAGACTTTCTCTGACCACGTGAAACAGATCCAAGCCATCATCCGCCCCGAAAAGCTTGATGCCGTCAAGGATGCTCTTGTGAGCCTCGGCATCAACGGCATGACAGTCACCTCCGTTCAGGGCTTCGGCAAGCAGATGGGTTACACCGAGGTCTACCGGGGCGTCAAGGTGGAAGCCCGGTTGCTCTCCAAGACCATGATCACCACGGTGGTGACCGATGCCGCCCTTGCGGGCGTGGTCGAGGCGATCAAGTCTGCAGCCCAAACCGGCGAGGTCGGCGACGGCAAGATCATCGTCCTCCCCGTTGAAGCTTCCATCCGGATTCGAACGGGTGAAACAGGTGATGTCACCCTGGATTAATCTATTAATTAGTCGGGCCTTTTTGCCGATAAAATCTAGTTCAATAAAAAACGTTGCTCAATCTTTCGATTGAGCAACGTTTATTTTTTGCTTTTTACAAAAGCTGCGATCAGCCGACTGCAGCAGCAGCGCGGTCGAAGTAGGTGCCAACTTCGGACATCAGGGCGGAGCAATCGCCAGGGGTGATGCCGTTGCGATCGTTAGCGATCGAGATAGCAGCGTCCTTCATTTTGCGAACGCCTTCTGCCACGGAAGCGCCAGGAACGCCGAGGGCGAGGTAGGTCTCACGCAGGCCGTTGAGGCAGCGGTCTTCCAGCACGGAAGCATCGCCAGTGAAAACGGCGTAGGTGACGTAGCGGAGGATGATCTCCATGTCGCGCAGGCAAGCAGCC
>JAHLYR010000039.1 GCA_025128025.1 Synechococcus sp. CS-1330 | reverse complement strand
TCCCGTTTGGTCTGCTTCTTGGCTGTGGTGAGCTCGTAATCAGAGAAGCCAAGCTGCTTGCCGCCCATCAACCCAGTCCTGGCCTGCGATCACAGGGTTATTGTCCCGCAAACGGCCTCGGTTTTCCAGAGTCTCCCTAGATGCCTTTACCTCAATAGTAATTCCATCAAGCCAAAGATCGTATTCACCCACGTACTCAGGGTGTAGCACTTTCGAAGGCTTCTTAAGCTTTGAGCACTTTCCTTGAACATATGTCTGCGCAAATTTTTCTCCAAATCCGCGAGGAGCCGAGATCTCAAAGATCCAGAGATTTGGATTCTCATTGATGTACTGCGTCCTTATATCTAGATACTGAGCATAGCTCAAGCCTCCCTTGCTCATCAGGGAACACACAAGATGTTCGTACTCATTAAAAGGGAAAACGGATTGATCCTGATCAACTAGGGCAAGGACATCTAGTAAATCGGCCTCAGAACCAACGAACTCCGAGACAATTTTATCTTTTAATTCGATAAGTTCCATCTTTAATCTTGACAAGAGAGAGACTGTCTAGATAAGCCTCCTCATCGAACTCTACCATGTTTTCAAGCTTTTGGCTATAGATTGGCAATCGCTCAATATCCTTGCGAAGCACCTTATGGGTACAGAAGACCCTATTGAAGATCCAGTTCATAAAGTCACTGTTCAGTAGCTGAGCCATCAACTTCATTGGGACAGGGAAAGTGTCATGTGGTATAACAATATTTGCACTATTGAGAACATATCTTTGCTGATCATCGTAAGCAAATGAGAGCTTTGAAGAGATAAATTTGTATATTAGCTTCTTTTTCGCAAGATAAAGAGTGACTGGGGCGACTTGTTGATAGAGGCTTAGGTCTTTTGGTATAAAGTTGGACGGCTTTCTGAAAATCCCTTCAATCAAATCAGAGCCCCTGAAGACAGGAATACAGTTATCGTCATTCTTGTTTCTTATGAACTTCTTATTGTTGCCTGTTACGATTCCCAATCCCCAGTCGGCCTGCTCTTCAAGAGTGACGTGCGGCAATGAAAATAAATAAGAAAGAATCTCTGAATCGTGCTCATCACAATTAAGATTTAAGATGGATTTTGGGTTGGATTCAAATGATTTCTTATCCCGAATAAATGCGATCTCGGCATTGCAGCACTCGATGACACTAGTCTTCTCTGCTGATTTTTTCTCAATAACAATTCCCTGTGCCTTAGTCAAGAGTCCATTGAACACGCGTCCGTATTCGATAAGCCTAATAATTGACAACGATAAAGCTTTTTTGCGGGCGTCCTCAAAAGCTGCAATATTGAAGAACGCTTCCGGCAGAAGCAAGCCAAGGGTTCCATCGTTATTCAGACACTTTAAACAAGCAAAAAAGAAAAGAGCGCATGTATCAATACTAGAGCCAGCGCCATACTTTTCACCTAAAGACATCCGAGTTTCACGTGAAATCTTCTTTCCCCAAGGAGGGTTAGTGAATATGCAATCGAACATCAATGGCGCATTTAATGCATACTCCAGGAAGTCTAACGATCTAATATTTGGACTCTCAAATCCTGTTCTTCGATAGAGCCTTGATTTGGTCAACTCAACAGCCACTGGATCGACGTCATAAGCATATATATTTTCCGGCCGAATCCCCAAGTCAAGCGCGCGAATTACAAAATTTCCCGACCCACAACAAGGATCGCAGAAAGTTGACATCTGATTAGCCAGAAGTGACGATCTTAAGAGATCAGATGCCACATCCACCGGAGTGTAATAGACACCTTCTTTGTTCCGGTAAGCATTCGAAAGAGCCTCCTCATATTCCTGCGCTAATTTGTCAACACAGCGCTCTCCCTGCAAGCATTCATTGATGATATACTCTTGCAATTCGTTGTGGTTGTGCGAATCTTTTAAAGACTTATTTGCGCGCTGAGTCAACTTTGCCTTTCCAAGAATATCAGCCTGAAAGCCTGCTAAAGACTGAATCTCAAACCTCCCCCTACCCGCTGACTTGAGATAGCCAGTTTTCAGCCAATTACGTATTGTTGCTGTCGAGACTCCCAGTTTTTTTCCGGCTTCTTCCAGCCCCAGAGAAGACGGAAGAACATTTTCAAATAAATTGTATTGCCCGTAATCAGTCGGCCCAGTCAAAACAATTAACCCCTCAGACTACAGAACAATAGATACTGCTTATCAATATAGCCAACATCTGCAAAGCCTGCCCGGAGCGATATGGACAGCCGGCTATTCGTGAGTGTATGCCATTTCAGGTGAGACATCTAGGCGAAAAGCAATTTAACATTTCAAATACACCACGGTACCCAGTTTAAAATACTCTCTCGTTTCCGAGCATCTCCACTCGCTATACGTCAGTCCCTTTCCGGCTGCTGGCACATCACAAATATTAGGGGGTTACTGCCGCACGTCATGGCTGGCTACCCACACGGCTGCAGCCATACCCTCGGGCGCGATCCGCTGGAAAGGCGCACTGGCCAAGATCTCGCGCACCGCTTCCCCCAGCAGTTCGGTGGAGCGGCTCTGGGGCAGGCGATGGCTGAGCTGCTGATGCATCCGCAGCAGATACCAGGCTGAGCCCTCCAACCCGGCATTGAATTTCACCCACATCTCCGGATCGCGGCAGGCATCAAGCACCATGTCGCGGGCGTTGCGGGCCTTATCGGCCGCTGTCACATGTAGGGAGGTCTCGGGCTTGTGTGCCAGGGCTTTGAGGTAGCGGGTCTTGCGCAGCAGCCACGGCTCCTTTTCTCCTGCTGGTGCCTCCTGGCTGGTATCAGTGCAGTCACGCACGATGTCGGCCACGGGGATCCCGAAACGCTCAGCGATTGAGCTATGGCTCTGGCCGGCGTCTTCGATCGCGTCGTGCAGCAGGCCAGCGATCGCCTGATCCTCTGTGCCTCCGTCCTCCCACACCAGGCCACTGACAGCGATCAGGTGGGAGATGTAGGGCACCGGTTTGCCTTTGCGCCGCTGATCACGATGCAGCGCATCAGCCCAGGCCAGAGCGTTGCCGTAGCGGGGTGTGATCAGCAGGAAGGCAAAGCGGAACTTCAGGCTAGGAGTGTTCGCTGAAGCTGCGCTCCAGTCTCTCTCGGTGCACTTCGGTGTTGATCCGCTCTACCTGGGCCAAGACCTTGGCGCGAACCAGTGGATCCAGAACCGTTGCCGCTGAGCTCGGCTGCGGTTGTGGCGAGGAGTTCGCTTGATGCTGCCGGCGGGGGGGCCTCTGGCCGGATCGCGCTCCGTGCCGCAAGACAGCCACTAGAGCGATCAACAACACAAGCGGCAACAACAGCGGCCAGAGAGCAAGGCCGATCGCCACACCGATGCCCAGCCACAGCCGATCACCATTCGCTGGGGATTTCCACCACCAGGTTCAGGCCGCGCAGCTCAGCATCGCGGCGCATCCGCACCAGCCACTGTTCCGTTTCCTCGCGGAACTCCCGCTCTTCCGCTGTTTCGTTGGCCGGAGGCTTGCTACCCGCCAGTACCTGGCAGGTGATCCGGCCCATGGCTTCACTTCCAATCATTTCTTTCCCCACATACGCACCCCACTTCTTCACTTTACTTAGATCGTGCTTTTCGCTCTTCACCCGTAACGAGCCTGTCGCCCAGCAGGATCCAGGAGTTGCGCACTTCTCTGGCGATCAGCCTCTAGGAGTTCGTCATCGGCCGGCCGCACATCTCGCTGGTGACCTCGGCGGCCTGGTCCAGGTTGACGCAGTTTTCTATCCGGTGATGCCACTTCACCAGCTGCTGGGGTGTCAGGGTCTCCGCTGCTGACATCAGCATCGAATCGAAGCAGTCCCGCACGCGGGGGTTGCGTAGATCGATAGGAATGGCGATCGACCGGAGTCACTCCGCCAGCAGTCTGGCCAGGGCCGATCGAAACTCAGGCTTTCTTTGCCTCGGCGTCGCCCAGCAGCTGTTCCATCAGCTCATCGACGCCCAGGGCTGCTGCAGCCGTGGAGCCGGAAGCCTCCAGGGCCCGGGCTGCAGCACCCAGGGCAGCACCCAGCTGTCCTGGCTGAAGCAGGGTCCCGGCCTCCAGGTGGGCTTGCACTGATTCCACCACCAGCTGCATGAGCTGTTCAGCAGCGGTTGCCAGCTGCTTGGCCCGGCGGTGCTGGTCGTCCCGATAGGCCAGGAGCTGCTGGCGATGGCGAATCTCAGCGGTGTGAGCCCCGGTTGCAGCCACCTGCGTGAGCACAGCGCTGTCGAAGGCCTGAAGACGATCCGCCCATCTCCAGCGATTCGCCACCCGACGGACCGTGCTTTCCGATCGCCCCACCTGAAGAGCAGTGGCGCTGAGAGTGCGGCCTGGTCCGGTGTCGCGATGGATCAGGAGAGCAGCAAAGTCAGCTGAGGGTTCATCTTTCAGGCGGTGGAACTCCATGCCGGCAGGGGCGTGAGAGATGCTTCAGGATTCCAAGCACCGCCAGTTCAACGGAGGCGGCTGAACAGATTTGAACGCCAATGAACGCGGATGGCGTCCTATGGAGGACAGATCTGGCCCAATCACAACTTAACTACAACGAAAGCCCCAGGATCTTTAGACCCCAGGGCTTCCGAAGGCATCAGAGGGTTGGCTGTCGACCCGCATGAGTATTCCGAGGTAGGGCCCCTTCTCTAGGCCACTAGTGACTCACTTACTGATCTGAATAGCAATGGCGACAAGATCATCAAGGTTCTCGTTCTGCAATTCTGGATGCTGATCAGCACAGCACAATGCAAGCTCCTGAGGGGAGGCCTCGTGGAACGTCTCTGCACAACGGGTCATTAGATGAAATATCACACCAGACAGGGGGCCTACCGGCAGGGCTTCACTTCCTTCAAACCCTTCACACCCTTTTGTATGACTAGGTAGTGAAGGTTTTGAAGGGTCATGGTGTAGGCCTTGACTCGGCAATGCGAATGGTTCCCAGAGTTCCCTTTGGCCAGAGGCCGTTGTCGCCTTGCGTGATGTCGCCAGGCCAGCACGCTTCAGGCCTCTGAGAAGAGTTCTGGATCGATCCAGAGCCTGGCGGCTGTTGTCTGTTGCGAGGTCAGCGACAGAGGTGTCGAGTCCATCTGCATGACGATTGCGCAGGCGCTGCAAGGTATCGGTCTGATCTTCAGTGAGCCTGTTCTCGGCCTCCTGGAGCCGTTGGCTGATGATCACCGACGCTGCATCGCCATCACTTACGAACTTTCCTTCGTGATCGCGTGACACCAGCAGCTTCAGCGGGTGCCCACCTCGGCCCTGGGTCAGAAGGATCAAACGGTCATCACCAGGCGCGTCGGACAGTCTTGACAGCCCCAGGATCTGCGAAGCAACGGCAGGGAGGGCTGTCGACCCGCGTAAGGCACGGATGGGGTCGTCACCGGCGCGCCCCTTGCCGGCGTGAGCGATAAACACAGAGGTCCCACCATGGGGAGCTACGACTGCATGCAGGCGTCGCAACGGTTCCGCGATCTCTGGAGATTCCTCAGGGATGCCCAGCGGGGTGGTAACAGCGGCGGCTACTGAATCAACCAGGAAGAGGGCCCCTGGGTACTCCCTGGCGAGATCGCCACACATCTCCATGCCCTCTTCGTTCAGAACGAAGCCGTCTTCCATCGTCCAGATCTCACGCACCGGAGTCGTGAGCCCATCAGGGTCAGCCCCTGCATGCAGTTGAGCACCTTGCAGCATCCGAGCCCAGTCAGCGGCAGGCTGGTCTGTGCCGATGAGGATCAACGGTGGGCAGGGGCCGATGAACCGTTGACCGAGAAAGCTCACGGCTCCCTGATGCCATGCGGCAATGGCCTGGATCAGCAGTGATGTCTTTCCCACCTTCGGAAGCGCACCCATGATGTTGATCGCCTGGCCGATCAGCAGGCCCTCCCACAGCCAGGGTGTGGCTTTCACTTCCAGTGTCCGGCGACCGCGCCTGCGCGCACCTCTCCCGTCACGCCGGGAACGCGCCGACGCGATGAGTCGGTCCACATCGCGGCCGCTTAGCGAAGCTCCGAGGTCCTTCGCCATGGCCCTCAGCGTGTGACTGCGATGCTCCAGGGGCAATTCCAGAACCCGCTGGGCGCATCGCTCCAGCATCACGGTGAGATCCTGCGCGGTGTCGTCAACCGGTGCCTCTAGATCCAGCTCCAGGTGGGCTTCGACGGCCACCTCCAAGGCACAGAAGCGCTCTACAGCGCTCCCCTGGGCATCATCAATCGATCCGCCGATTGGAAGGTCATCTCCCCAGATACGGATGGCCGGTAGCCAGAGGAAGGGCAGGCCCACCCCCTCTGCACATGCCGCGCATTTCTGGGCCTTCCTGTTACCGGTCTGATCATTGTCGGCAACGTAGACCACACCTGCCACACCAGCAGCCTTCAGCTCTCCATACCGCCGGGTGATGGCCTCCTGCTTGTGGTTGTGACCCGGCTGACTGATGCCGACCCGGCCTGCCGCCATGACCCACCGGCAACACTTCTCGCCTTCCATTTCCACCACCCACTGATCACGTGCGTGATCGAACGCATCCTGGTGTCGGTAAAGAGGCCAGGGCCCTGGGCCTGCGTTGCCATGAACCTGCCCTTCTTCATCCTTGTGATGCGGGATGAAGCGTTTGCCATCAACTTCGACCCACTGATCAGGCCCATAGGTCAGGCTCTGTCCGTCGGGAAGATGTGGAGGTGGCTCTGCTGTTGCCCTGGGGAGCCTGGCCAGCGAAATCTTCGTCGGTTTGCTCTGATGCCCTAGACGATCGTGAACAGCAGACCCGAATCTCAGAGCTACTGGTTCTTTGTCACGCGTAAAGACAGAGCAGCGGCCATCGGAGCTTTCCCCGGTGTAGGCCCAGCCGTTGACAACCTCGCCTACGGCAAGGCCCTCAGGCGGAGCTGCGGATTTACCTCTATGACAGAGGACGACGTCGACTCCGATTCGGCAGTCGCCATCAGTTGCCCGGCCACAAACAGGGCACGGGTTCCCCCTACCCGAGGTCAGGAGGCGGTCTTCAGTTTTCATGGATCGACAGCTATGGAACAGCACTCGCTATGCGTCGAATGCGCGAGAGTGTTCCGAGGTCGCTGGCGAAGAGCATCGGCTTCTCCCCGGTCAAGGAGGTGGAAACCCGTGCAGCCGGCAAGCGCTGGCGCCTGGTTCCCATTGATCTGGGCTAGAGCCGGACCGTCGTCGATCTGTCATGGCGCTCTATACCCCCGTCATGTCAGATCGCAGACGGCCGGGATTGAGCTGCAGCCAATCCGTAACCGATGCAGAGTTAGCCCGCCACTTGCAAATCACCTGCCAGAAGCAAGCAGCGCCAGGAGGTCCCCAAAACAGTCCCCAAAAACGTCCCCAAAACAGGAACCACCCAAACCCAAGAACCCCAGTTACGCCAATGCTTTCCGGGCAAAAGACCAGACCCTAGGACGTCCGTGATGTACTACGACGCCTGAGCAGGCGCCGGTGGGCAATAGCGCAGGTGGGCGATCGCGCTTGCCTGCAGTTGCTTTGCGCGGGCCTGGCGCCTGGCCCAGGCCTGGAGCTGATGTAGGGCGTCGCCGGCAGGGTTGGGATCGTGGTGCTGGGTTATCTGGGCCAGTTCGGCGCCATGGAGGCGGTTGTCGCGGGCGTGCAACAGGCTCCAGGTTTGAAATTCAGGATCGGCATACTGGCCTTGTAGGCGGGTCGTGGTCATGGCGTGCTCCCCTCTCTCTCAATCCAGTCTGCAGCTGTTTTGGTAGCGGTTGCTACTAAATAGCCAGAGCTTCACAGCTCTTCAGCAATCGCGGTGTGAGTTCAAATTCGCTGGAATGGGCGCAAGCCATTGCCTCGCCATGCCCGATCAGCTCACAAAACTGGCCTACCAAACCATGCAGCAGGGCAGGGCGCTGCTGGGGGTAACCCATAAGGAGGTGAGTACCAGGCTGATGGGGTTGCTTGCTCCAGATGGCACCCCCAAAACCGTGCCAATACCGCCTGAATTGCTGGGCAGCCTCAGGCAGGCGATGGCTTCATTGCACGAGCGCGACTGGCAGGAAGCAGAACAGGGTCTGTACCCGCCATCTCTGCTGTTCGATGCCCCCTGGCTGGATTGGGCCAGTCGGTATCCACTGGTGTGGCTCGATATGCCCAGCACCTGGACTCGCCGCCAGGAGCGCAACGTGCGCGATTTACCCAGCAGTGTTGATCTAGATAATTACCCCGACTATTACCTTCAAAATTTTCATCACCAGACTGACGGCTACTTAAGCGACCACTCCGCGGCTCTCTACGACCTGCAGGTGGAAATTCTGTTTAATGGCACTGCCGACCCGATGCGGCGGCGGGTGCTGGCTCCCTTGCTGCGGGGTATCAAAGCCTTCGCCGACCGGCCAGCCGGCCAGGTGCGCGTGCTCGACCTTGCCACCGGCACCGGTCGCACCCTGCGCCAGATCAGGGCGGCTATGCCCAAGGCCCAGCTGGTGGGATTGGATCTTTCCAGTGCCTACCTGCGCCAGGCCAACAAATGGCTTAGCCAGCTGCCCGGTGAACTTCCCCAGCTAACCCAAGGCAACGCTGAGGCACTGCCCTTTGCCGACGAAAGTTTCCAAGCGGTCACCTGCGTTTTTCTGTTTCATGAGCTTCCAGGCGAGGCCCGTCAGAACGTGATCAATCAGGCCTACCGGGTGTTGGAGCCAGGCGGGGTTGTGGTCATTGCCGACTCCGTACAACTGGCTGATTCACCCCAATTCAGTGCCGTAATGGAAAACTTCCGGCGCGTTTTCCATGAGCCCTATTACCGCGATTACATCTCAGATGACATCGGCGCTCGCCTTGCCCAGCCTGGCTTTCAGGGCATCACAGCCCAAAGTCATTTCATGACTCGGGTCTGGACGGCCCGCAAACCTCGCTAGCGCTTCAGAATCCAGGCCAGGAGCAGACCGGTTGTGGCCCAGCGCAGCCCGCGCCAAAACAGCACCTCCTGGCGATAGGGGGGAGCTAGCTGTTCGGGCAAGGGATCTAGCAACCTCTGAGTTAACTCAAGGCGCTGGCGTTGCCGCCGCTGATTCACCCCGGAACTTTTAGCTGTCAAAGATGCCTGAGTGAGCAACCCATCCAGCAGGTGGAGTAGGCGAATTGGTTGGCGCACCGAATGGTGGCCCAATGGTCGCGTCGGCATGGCCAGCTCCCAATGAGGCGTTACAGGCTTCAGGATGGAACGCGAGCCTGTATGCGTCCAGTGCAAACCCCGTTGTCCAAGCAAAAACAAAGCTGGCCAGAAGGCTCCTTAGAGGTGGCTGTCGCTTTGCAGCGACATCTCGCAATAGGTGACAGGGATTGGCACGCCTTGAAGTCCCAACGCCCCCGGCGCGGCGCTGAGCAGCTTGCAGCAGCCCTGGTGCTGCTGCTTAGGGCCGATGATCCCGGGGCACCTCAAAGCTCGGACGCCCGCCGCCAGGCCATCGAGTTGGTTGAGCATGGGCTGGGCTGGCTTAAGGCTGAGCTGAGCGATCCTGGCTGCCCCAGTCACCGACCGGCGCCTGCGACGACGCTCTCTGCCGACTGACCGCCAGTTGCAACCGGTTGCCCCGGTTGCTCCAGCGAACGTCATCGAAGCAGTGATGAATCAAAAACAGCCCGCGGCCACCCGCCGCATCAAGCTGCTCAGGCAGGCTGGTGCTGCGAGCCGCTGGTGGCACCCCAGCTCCTTCGTCTTGCACCTGCCACACCAGCCAGTTGGGGGTTTCAATGCGGCGCACTCTCAAGCATTTGGCTGGGTCGCAACCGTTGCCATGGCGGACCGCATTGACCAGTGCTTCTTGCAGGCCAAGCTGCACCTGACCCTGAAGCTGCAGGCAGCGAATGGGCTCAATCAACAGTTCCAACAGCGGTGCCAGCTGCAGCGTTGAAGGCGTGATGAAGTCCGACCAGCGCAGGGCCATCGGGCTGAGTTACGCAGGTGCCTTTTTGACCATACGCCGCTGCCTGCACCCTGGCTCAGGCCTTGATCCGCTGTTGCAGAGCTGGGTGGTTGAGCAGGGCATCCATCAGCCGTACGCCGCGCAGTTGATTGACAAGGGGCATGTGGCCCTCAGGGGCCTCAATAGACCACTGAAAGGAGCCGGGATAGCGCGTCCAGCGGCCTGCATCCTTCCAGGCCAACTTGGGCCAGAGCAGGTCCCAGCGGCCATTACAACTGCGTAGCAACCTGCCCTGCACCGAGAAGCCAAAACGGCCGCGTGAAAAACAGACCCAGAGCCGATCGAGGCTGTCTAGGTCGGCGGAGGCTATCGGCGGCACCTCGCTGTAGTACACGTAACCGCGGCGTACGGCTTCTGAGCCGGCCAGCTCCCGCAGCAAGCTGCTGGTGATTCGGTCAGCTTCCTCAAACTGCTGAGCCATCAGGGCCCGTTGCAGGGGTGCATAGTCCAGCCCACGGGCCGACACCGTGGCAAGCCAGCCTTCGGGATAGCGGGCCAGAAACTCTTCGCGCAGTCCATCCTGTTCATCGAGCAGGAGCTGAATTAAGAAACCAGCTGCCCAGTCATCTCCGGTGGCATCAACGCCGGCCAGATGGTCTGGGATTAGGGGCCGCAAGCCGTGGCTCTGCTGCTGCAGGGTTGCCAGCAAGGCACGCCTTTGACGGGGATTGCCAGCCTGAAAGCGCTCAAGCAGGGCCCTAGGGCTGGTGCCGGTAGTGGCGGTGACCGGAGGTCCGGAAAGCATGGAAATGGAAGCCGAGCCTGAAGCAGTGCCAGCGTGGCCCACTATGTCAGCTGAGATCCTCAACAGTGATGTCGGGCCCCTGCCCTCCCCAAGATGTGAACGCATTCCTGGCGGCCAAGGGGCCGATCGTGGACGTGCGCAGCCCTGGGGAGTTTGAACAGGGTCATGTGCCCGGAGCGGTCAACCTGCCTTTGTTTAGCAACGACGAGCGGGCCCAAGTTGGCACTACCTACAAGCAACAGGGACGGCAGCTTGCCGTGCAACTTGGCCTGGAATTTGTTGGTCTGAAGTTGCCATCCCTTGCCCAGGCTCTGTTGGAGCTTGCCGAAGCAGACCAGACCCTGCGCCTGCACTGCTGGCGAGGTGGCATGCGCTCAGGCAGCATGGCTTGGCTGGCGAGCACCCTGGAGCTGCCCGTTTTGCTGTTGGAAGGCGGCTACAAGGCCTACCGCCGCTGGGTCTTGGCATGTTTTGAGTCCGCCTGGCCCCTGCTGGTGCTGGGCGGTCGCACCGGCACTGGCAAAACCGACCTGTTGCATGCCCTTCGGCAAAGAGGGCAGGCGGTCGTTGATCTCGAGGGACTGGCCAATCACCGGGGCAGCAGTTTCGGTGGCTTGGGCCAACCACCCCAGCCGAGCACGGAGCATTACGAGAACCTACTGGCTGCCAGCCTTACGGCCAGCGCAGGCCAGGCACCGATCTGGCTTGAAGCCGAAAGCGCCCAGGTTGGTCGCTGCCGTATTCCTGCGGGCTTGTGGCGCCAAATGGGTGAGGCGCCGGCTGTTGAGATCCAACGTCCTATGGCGGAGCGGGTTGAGCAACTGGTTGCGGTATATGGCAATCAAGGGGAGGAGTCCTTGCGCCTCGCCACCGAACGCATCTCCCGGCGGCTTGGCCCCCAGCGCACAGCAACAGCTCTAGAGGCGATCGCCTCTCAAGACTGGGCGGCTGCCTGCCAGCAAATGCTCGACTACTACGACCGCTGCTACGACAAAGAGCTCAGCAGGCGCGAAAAACCCCTGCTGTCCAGCTTCGATTTGGGCGGACTAGACCCCGATGCAGCTGCAGCAGAATTGCTGCAACCAGCTCCCTGGTGGGAGCAGGTCTGCGGGGAGTTAGTTAAGGCGGGCTCCTAGGATCGATTTTTGTCCCCGCTTGCCATGGGCGCCGCCATTCAGTTCTTCCGTGGGGTGGATGAGCCGGTCGTGCCCGACATCCGCCTCACCCGCTCGCGGGACGGCCGCACCGGCCAGGCCCTTTTCGTGTTTGAAGAGCCCGATGCCCTTGCCCCCGAAAGCATGGGCGACATCACCGGCATGTTTCTGGTCGATGAGGAAGGCGAGCTGGTGACCCGTGAGGTGAAGGCCCGCTTCGTCAACGGCAAGGCCAGCGCCCTGGAGTGCACCTTTACCTGGAAGAGCACGGAGGATTTCGATCGCTTCATGCGTTTCGCCCAGCGCTACGCCGACAGCCACGAGCTGGGCTTCTCGGGTAATAAAGATGATGATCAGCCCGACCAGGACGAGGTCTGATCTCTTGAAATTCGGCCAGTGGTTAGGCCTGTTGGCCCTGGTGGCATCCCTGGTGCTGCTTTGGAGCCTGCGTCAGAGCCTAATTTACCTGTTTGCCGCCGTCGTGCTGGCTATGGCCCTTTGCACCCTGGTGGGATCGATAAGGTCCCGGCTGGGGTGCTCTAGGCCGCTGGCTCTCCTGCTCAGCCTGGGCACGGTACTTCTGGTGTTAGCCGTGGCAGCCACCGTGGTTATCCCCCCTTTCATTGACCAATTCAGCCAGTTGCTCGGCAAGTTGCCGGCAGCAGCCGAAACCCTGCTGGATCTCTTGAGGGATGGTCTATCGCAGATCTCACAAATGATTTATGGCAGCAGGGATGGCGGTCTTGCCTGGCTACGAGAGGGGCTAGTTGGTAGCGATGCTGGCGCAACTCCAGGCCTCTCTCCCCGCTTTGGCAGCAGCCTGGGCAGCGGCGCCCTGCGCCTGCTCGGGCTTGCAGGTGGCGTTGGCACCGGTCTGCTGCAAATCCTGTTTGTAGTTGCCGTTGCTCTGATGGTGGCTGTACAGCCCACCGCCTACCTAGAGGTGGGTGTGCTGCTAGTGCCTTCCTTTTACCGGCGCCGCTTCCGTCAGGTGTTGGTGCAATGCGGGGATGCCCTAAGTGCCTGGATGGTGGGGGTGTTAATCAGCTCACTTTGCGTTGGCATCTTGGCGGCTATCGGCCTGAGCTTGCTCGGGGTGAAGTTGGTGGCAGCAAACGCCCTGCTAGCAGGGCTGCTCAACATCATTCCCAACATTGGACCAACCCTAAGCACGGTTTTTCCGATGTCCGTGGCGCTGCTAGATGCTCCCTGGAAAGCGGCAGCGGTGCTGGCGCTTTATGTCGCTGTTCAAAACCTGGAGAGCTATCTAATTACCCCTTCGGTGATGCATCACCAGCTCAAGCTGCTGCCTGGCTTCACCCTCACGGCCCAGTTGCTGTTCACGGTTGTGTTTGGTCCGCTGGGGTTGCTGCTGGCATTGCCATTAGCCGTTTGCCTGCAGGTGATGGTGCGCGAACTGCTAATTCGCGACATCCTGGACCCATGGAAACGTCTACGCCTGGCAGGCTGACGCGATGAACGGCCGCACAGTGCTTGGAGCACTAGCCCTGATTGTCATCGGGCTGCTCACCTGGGAATTGCGATGGGTGCTGCTGGTGCTGTTCGGCGCCGTGGTACTGGCTGTCGCCCTTGATGTACCGATCACCCTGCTGCGGCGTCTCCTGCCTCTGAACCGCCCCGCTGCCCTAATAGTCGTGCTGGTTTCACTGGTGTTGCTCGGTGGGGTGCTGGGCCAGCTGTTGCTGCCTGAGCTGCTGGAGCAGATCAAGCAATTGACCACCCTTTTGCCTGTCTTGGCTTTGCGGCTGAGCAGCCTGGCCCGCCAGGTGGATTGGCTGCCTGATCTGGAGCAGCAGTTGATGGCGCTTGGTACCTGGGAGCGGCTCCAGCCCCTAGGCGGCCAGCTGCTTGGCCTGGCCGGCGGCGCTGCAAACACCACAATTCAGATGCTGTTGATGGCCTTGCTGGCGATTCTGCTGGCCCTGGATCCTCGCAGTCATCAAAAGGTGATTGTTTCCCTTACTCCAAACTTTTGGCGCCCCCAGATGCAACATCTGCTGGGGGAATCCCGCCAGGCCCTGGGTGGCTGGCTGGCTGGCATGACCCTTTCTGCCGTGAGCGTGTTTCTGCTCACTTGGGCCGGCCTAGCCCTGTTGGGCGTACCGCTGGCCCTATTGAGCGCCCTGGTTTGCGGCCTGCTCACCTTCGTGCCCACGATTGGCCCCACCGCAGCCACCTTGTTGCCCCTGGCGGTGGGGTTGCTGGTGTCACCAGCAAAAATGCTGCAGGTACTAGTGCTGCGGCTCATTTTGCAGAATGCCGAAGCCTTTTTGCTTACGCCTGTGCTGCTTCGGCGAACCGTAAATTTGCTACCCACCGTCGCCCTCACTGCCCAGCTATGCCTAGGAGCTCTGCTTGGCCTCCCAGGAGTGCTACTTGCCTTGCCTTTAGTTGTTGTCTTGCAAGTTCTCTCTGAAGAAGTATTGGTGAAGGAAGTGATGGATCACTGGAATTGAGGCCTTGAATTATTACCCGGAGTGATCGACAGAATAATTACTAGAGCTTTTGGCGATAGTGATGAAACAATGAAGGCAATAACAACAGCACTGCTGTTGCCAGGAGATGATTGCGAATCGCTGCCGCCAAGGAAGCTAAGGTGAAGTGGTCTGCCAGTAGCTGCAGCTCGACTCGCAGATCCAGAAGCGCAAGCAGAGCGAGCAAAATGGGCACAATGGAGCCTCCCAGGCTGCGCCGGCCCAGCCTTGCACCATGGGCAGGAGGTTGATTAGCGACGGGACAATACCGGTAACAGGGTGGGCGCCACACCGATACTTGAATAAGCTCCCACCAAAATGCCAAAACTCAGGGCAATTGAGAACCAAAACAAAGTGCTGCCGCCAAAGAAGATTAGGGCAATCAACGGCAGAAGTGTTGTAAGGGATGTGTAAACGGAGCGGGTCAAAGTACTTATCACCGCCTCATCTGCCTGATCTGCTAGGGGCAAGTCTTTAAGCTGGGCACGCTTCTCCCTTATTCGGTCAAAAATGACGACCGTGTCATTCACTGAGTAGCCCGCAATAGTAAGTAGGGCCACAGCAAAAAGACTATTAACCTCTATCCCCGCCAGCACCCCAAGCCAAGCAAATAAGCCACAAGTGATCAAAACATCATGACCCAGGCAAACAAGTGCCAACAGTGCATAAACGCGGTCGTAGCGGAAGGAAATGTATATGGAT
This sequence comes from Synechococcus sp. CS-1330, assembly GCA_025128025.1. Classification (GTDB taxonomy): domain Bacteria; phylum Cyanobacteriota; class Cyanobacteriia; order PCC-6307; family Cyanobiaceae; genus Cyanobium_A. Next base: position 23,198 of record JAHLYR010000039.1, on the reverse strand, counting down.
ATACCGACGAAACTGACTAACAAAGAAATCAAGCTGGCCCGCAGCAGCTGGGAACCAAGTGTGGGGCCAATCGTGTCTACGGACAGCCCCCCCGAGACCGTCTCGCCGATTTGGCCCTTAAGAGACCTAAGCACCGTTTCGGACTGGGCTGGGCTCAGACTGGGCAGACGCAAGACCAGTGATCGCCCTCCATCAAGAAGCTGAACTGTGGCTCCATTTAGTGGTGGAGCAGGATCTGAGCCATCCATTGGCAGCTTCAATGCCACCAGGCTCGCTTGGACCGAATCAGCAGCCAATGGGGCACAGGCTGGGTCGCAGCTGCGCTCAATCTGTATCTGAGTGCCGCCAGTGAAATCAAGGCCTGGGCGCAGTGGAGCTCGGATTGAGGGCGACAACCAGCTGACAGCCATTCCCAACAAACTCAAAAGCAACGCCACTGCGGATAGAAGCCATAGCTGGCGACGATGGCGATTAACGCGAAAAGAAAACATTGGCTGGTGACTAGTTGGTGCCAGGGACATCTCAGGCAACCCCCTCTGAACGTTGAACAAGCGGGATGAAATAGTTGATGCGTCGTAAGCCTGGATAGCTCATCAGTACCCTCAGAAGTGTGCGGGTGCAAGTGAGGGAGCTAAACAAACTAAGCAAAACACCAATTCCAAGCGTTACCGCAAATCCCTTGACAAGCCCAGTTCCCAAGGCGAATAAAGCGATGCAGCTTATTAGCGTAGTAACCTGACCATCAACGATAGATGAAAAAGCAAGAGCGAAGCCAGTATCGATTGAGCGAATTAAGGTATTGCCAGATCGCAGCTCCTCCTTGATCCGCTCAAAAATAAGCACGTTTGCATCTACTGCCATTCCTAGCGACAAGATGAATCCAGCAATCCCTGGCAGACTAAGTGTGACAGGGATAAGGGCATAAACAGCCAAGTTAAACAAGCCATAAAGGGATAGGGCAACTACCGCAACAAGGCCAGCCAATCGATAAACGATCACCATAAACACAGCTACTAGCAGTAAGCCTGTAAGGGCTGCCACAAGGCTGGTCCGAATGTTTTCAGCTCCTAATGAGGGCCCAACTGTGCGCACTTCGAGGATTTTCACTGGCAGGGGCAAGGAGCCCCCTCGGAGCTGAACCTCCAAATCCCTAGCCTGCTCGGCGGTGAAATTACCCGTGATACTTGCTGAGCCTCCAGTAATGCCCGCTGCCTTGAACTCAGGGCCAACGCTGGCCTCACTTATGGAGCGACCATCCAGAACAATGCCAAGCAAGCGGCCAGTGCCGGCGATCGACTGGGTGAGGCTGGCAAACTTATCTCCCCCATCCTTAGTGAAACCGAGAGTCACATCCCAGCCGGTGCCTGTTTGCTGCTGCTGGCGTCCTGCGGTGACAAGATCCTTGCCGCTGAGGCCAGCTGGTTCGAATTGGGCAACGATGTCAACGTTGATACGCTGCAGGTCTGCCTCTAGCTGATCACGATCAGCTTGTTTGGCGTCAGGCGAAGTTGGTACATCCGGCTGGGAGTCAGCAGCTTCCTTGACAGGACCGTTTAGGCGGATTAAAAGTGCTGTTGCTTGACGCTTTAGGCTTAGCAACTCCTGCATCCGCTGCTCGGTACCTGGTTTTTGGGCCCGAAATTCAAGTAGTGCTGTAGTGCCAAGAACCTTGGCGGCGCGGGAGGGATCTTGCTCCCCAGGCAGTTGCAGCACAAGCTGATCGTCACCGACAGTTTGCAAGGTCGACTCAGCCACACCCAAACCATTAATGCGGCGGTCAAGCACCTCCTTGACCGCATCTAGCTGCTCCTTCTGGACAGTTTTTATGGCACCAGCTGGCAGGACCTGGAGAGTTAGCTGGCTGCCACCACGCAGATCCAGGCCTAGGCGCTGGCCTAGGGGGGTCTCCGGCGTGTTCCAGCTAAAGAGCAAGGCCCCGGCAGCAATTGCCAAGGCAAGGATCAGGGCAAACCACCCCTGTTGACGAGCCATATCTAGATCTTTCCGGCGACGAGCTGCTGGGCCGCATCAACAATCTGATGGGGTTGAATGATGGTCAGGTTTTCCAGGGCACCGTTGTAGGGAGTGGGGATGTCCTGGGAAGACAACCGAATCGGCCGTGCATCAAGCTCATCAAAACAATGTTCCGTAATCAAGGCTAATAATTCAGCCCCAATGCCGCCTGTCTTCATACATTCCTCCACCACAATCACCTTGTGGGTTTTACGGATCGAGGCGGATATGGTCTCCATATCAAAGGGCTTAAGGCTGATTAGATCGATCAGCTCCACGCTTACCCCAGCCTTCTCCAACTGCTCGACAGCCTTGAGACAGTGATGGCGCATGCGTGAGTAGGTAAGGATCGTGACATCCGATCCAACCTTTACAACCTCAGCCTGGTCAAGGGCACAGATATAATCACCCTCCGGAATATCTTCCGATAGGTTGTACAACAACACGTGTTCAAAAAAGAGCACGGGGTTGTTGTCGCGGATTGCGGCCTTCATCAGGCCTTTGGCATTGGTGGGAGTGCTCACCGCCACAATTTTGATGCCGGGTACGGCATGGAAATAGGCCTCTAGGCGCTGGCTGTGCTCAGCGCCTAGCTGGCGACCAACACCGCCAGGACCCCGCACGACAGTGGGAATGGTGTAATTACCACCGCTGGTGTAACGCAGCATCCCCATGTTGTTGGAGATTTGGTTGAAGGCCAGCAGCAGGAAGCCCATATTCATGCCCTCCACGATTGGGCGCAGCCCAGTCATTGCCGCGCCAACCGCCATGCCAGCAAATGCATTTTCGGCGATCGGGGTGTCCAGCACCCGCAGCTCACCATATTTCTCGTAGAGATCTTTGGTGACCTTGTAGGAGCCGCCGTATTGGCCGACGTCCTCACCCATCACGCACACATACGGATCTCTAGCCATCTCCTCGTCGATGGCTTCCCGGAGGGCATTGAAAAGCAGCGTCTCTGCCACGTCTGGGCTTGCACCATTTAGCTGCCAACCTATCTCAGCCGCCGGCGGCGAAGGTTGATAACAGCAACACCGAAAGCAGCATGCCGGGGAGCAGCAGCGTTACTAGCAGGCCCAGATCGTGGGGAGTCATGGGAAGAAGTTAGGGCTTTTCGCCCGCCTCGGCAGGGGCCGATCCGGAACCGGACACCAAGCTGCGCACGAACACCAGCGCCAGACCAATGCCAATGAAGGCAAAGCTGAAGGTGGCAAGAAACGACATGCCAACAATCAGTGTTTTGAGGGCCGTGGCGATGCTCTGGGCAATCGCCGAGCCGTAGCTGGGTGGATGCAGGGCGTAGTACGCCACCAATTTCTGGCTCAGACCCAAGGCCAGCCAGGCCAGCAGACCAGCGGTGAGCGAGCCCGAGAGGAAACTCAGCGGCCCTTTACGGGGCGCTGGATCACTGGGCTTGATGGGGGATTCGGATTTGGTCACTGAATCAGGCTGACACCCCGATCGCTGAAGCCACAACACCAAGACTCAAAGCCGTCCCGCTCAAACCGTTCGGCTAGGTCTGCATGGGCGCTGCGAGCTTGGTCCTGGCTGGGGAATAGGGCGAACAGAGTGGGTCCAGAACCGCTCATGGCGACCGCCAGGGGTTTCTCGCTCTGGCGCAGTAATGCCAGGCCCTGCCGCACGGTTTCAACCTCTGGTTCCACTACGGCCTGCAGGTCGTTGCGCAGTGGTGGCCAGCTCCCATCTCCCGCGATGGCGCCTAGCAAGGGCGCTTGGCGTAGGGCCTGACGGCGCTGCTCAAAGTCGGCTTCAGCTTCGAGATAGAAATCGCCGCGTAGCTCCTTGCAGCGCCCATAGGCCCAGGGCGTGCTGACACTCACCTCCGGGTGCTTGATCAGTAGTAGCGCCGGAGGCTCGCTTGCATTGAAGGGCAAGGCTTCCAGACGCTCACCGCGGCCAAAGCAAAGCTGGGTGCCGCCATCAAGGCAAAACGGCATGTCGGAGCCAAGCTCAGCCGCCATGCTGTGAAGCTCCTGACTCTTAAAGCCCAGTCCCCATAGCTCGTTGAGACCAAGCAGCGCCGCCGCTCCATTACTGGAGCCGCCCGCAAGGCCAGCCCCGATCGGGATGCGCTTCTCGAGCACGATCTGGGCTCCAAGCTCGGCAAAACCCGAGCGGGCTCGCAGCATCTCAGCTGCCTTGATGACCAAATTGCTGCTGTCAGTGGGCAGGTCGGCCCGATCGCACTGGAGGCTGATTTGGCCATCCGCCGTGGGCCGCATTCTTAGGCTGTCGGCCAGATCGATCGACTGCATCAGCATCGCCAGCTCGTGGAAGCCATCGGGGCGCAGGCCAAGCACCTCCAAGTGCAAATTGATCTTGGCGGGGGCACGCACGCATAGATCAGCCATGGGTAGGGGCGGCAGCGGGCTCAGCAATGACCTGATTCAAGCTGCCCGCCAAGGCCACCCAGGCTGCTGGCGCGATCTCCTGGGGCCGCTGCTGCAGGCCGATGCCCGCTGCTTCCGCCAACCCAGCCAGTTCCGCTTCGGGCAGCAGGCCTGCCAGGGTGTTGCGCACCATTTTGCGGCGAGCGGCAAAACAGCGCTTCAAAAGCATCTCCACCGTGCGAGCTAGTTGGGGGGCCAATTGCTGCTCCACTGGCAGCGGCTCCAACAGGATCACCTCCGAGTGCACCTGGGGCGGCGGCTGAAAACAGCGCGGTGGCACGGCACATACGGAGCGACAGTTGGCCAGCAGCTGCATGCGCACGCTCAGAGCCGAAAAGGCGCTGTCGCCTGGTTCACTGCGGATCCTCTCCCCTACCTCCCTTTGCACCAGCAGCACTAGGCGGTCGTAGGGGTGGGCCACCGGCCGATCGAGCCGGCCCACCAGCCGCTCTAGGAGGGGGCCGGTGATGTTGTAGGGAATGTTTGCCACAACCTTGTTGGCGGCAGGCAGATCCACTGTCAGCACGTCCCCCGAGGTGAGCTGGAAGCGCGGCTGGTCGCCGAAGCGCTCCTGTAGGCCCAGCACCAGATCGCGATCAAGCTCCACTGCAGCCACTGCTGCCGCCGGGGTAGCCAGCAGCCGCTCGCTGAGAGCTCCCCGACCCGGCCCCACTTCCAACACCCGATCGCTGGCTTCAAGCTCTGCTGCCGCCACGATGCGCGCGAGGACCGTCTGATCTATCAACCAGTGCTGGCCGAAGCGCTTGCGGGCGCGGTGGGCAGTAAATGTCATCTTGAAGTCGTCAGGTATCCACAATGGCTGTTGCCCCATATCCAGGCATTCCTCCGCAGGCTTTGATTTGCGCGGCGGCCATGGTTGCCGCTCTGCCGTTCCTGACCCTCCCCGCTCAAGCAGGCAGCGTCACCGCATCCTCGATCTGGGACAAAAGCAACGCTATTCAGCGGGCCCGGCAGCAGCTTCCAGCAGGTGCGGTTGTTACCGCTGAGCGTTGCCAGGAAACGGAGGTAGGGATGGGCAACTATCGCTACCTATGCACCGTCGAGTTCAGCCAGCCAGCGCCAGCGGCCACTACCGATCAGTGATCGGCTCGGATCCAGCGCACAGGTCCGGGCGCCGGTGCCAGGGGCACCAAGGCAAATACCAGCTCCACCGAGCTCTCCGCCCAAACCGGATGCTCCTCCAGCCAGCAGTGCCAGGCTCGCTCCAACCGCTGCCGCTTGCCGCGGCGCAAGGCACTGGCACCCCAATTATCTGGCCCGCAACGGCTGCGACCTTTCACTTCCACCACCAATAGGAGCCCCCCTTTTTCCAGCACCAGATCCAGTTCTCCCCAGCGACATGACCACTGGCGGGAGAGCAAACGCCAACCCCTGCCGAGCAGTAGGCGCAGCACCCGCTGCTCGGCCCAGTCGCCCTGGCGGCGTGCAGTGGTGCGAGCCATTGGCCTGGAGCAGCGGCCTTCAGGGTTCCCACGCAGTGCGCTGCTAGGTGCCCTGCCTAGGCTGGAAGTAGCCACCCAGCTGTCATGTTGCCTTCATCTTCCGGTCGATCCCGTTCCGGTCGTTCTCCGCGCAGCCTGGCCGGCGGGGTGCTGGCGCTGTTGTTCGCCCTGGCCAGTGCCATCGGCTTGGCCTTGGTATCCCCCCTGCCCGCCCAGGCGGCCATGGATGTGGCCAAGCAGGTGCTGATTGGCGCTGATTTTCATGACCAGGATCTGAGGGGTGCCACCTTCAACCTCACCAACCTTCGGGATGCCACCTTTGCCGGCTCGGACCTGCAGGGGGCCAGCCTCTTTGGCGCCAAGCTTCAGGACGCTGACCTAAGCAACACCAACCTGAAAGAGGCAACGCTCGATTCGGCGATCTTTGATGGCACCAACCTCACCAATGCAGTACTGGAAGACGCCTTTGCCTTCAACACCAAATTCACAAATGTGGTGATTGAGGGGGCAGATTTCACCAATGTGCCCTTGCGGGGGGATGCGCTGAAAACCCTTTGTGGCCTGGCCAGTGGCACCAACCCGGTGACCGGCCGCGACACCCGCGCCAGCCTGGGCTGCAGCTGAGAGCTAATCGATGAGCTTCGACGCCCGTAGCCGCGAACGCCTCCAAGCCTTAGGCCGCATCCTGCCCCAACCCCTACCCAAGCCTGAGCCGCCTCAGCAAAGCCAAACCAAAGCCACCGATAAGCGCCACCGAGTGGAGCTTGAGCAAAACCCGGAGGCCCTGTTTCGCGAGCTGATGCAGGTCAGCCCCGATGGCAAGGTGCCACCTCACCTGATGGAGCGGCTGCGCGAGCTGGAAAGCCGCCGCCAGAGCGCTACCCCTGCTCCGGCGCCAAGCATTGCCGCCAGCCCCAGCAAGCTCCGTGGTCGCAACACCTCTGGGCGGGCCGATCGCCGCACCGCAGCTGAATATGGCGATCTGTATACCGCCTTTCAGCAATTGCTGCTGGAGGACGAGGAGGACATGCCCTCAGCTATTGATAAGTGATGGCTTCACCTCTTTCCAGCGATCCCAGCCTGGCTGCCTTCGGCTCCAGCCTCACCGCCATCACCCTGGCCGAGCTGGGCGACAAAACCTTTTTCATGGCGCTGATCCTGGCGGTGCGCCACCGCGCCCGCTGGGTATTTATTGGCTCATTTGCCGCCCTAACCGCGGTCACCCTGATCTCCCTGGCCCTTGGATACGGCTTGCGGGAGCTGCTACCCCAAAGCCTGGTGCCCTGGCTGGCCGCCGTGCTCTTCCTCAGCTTTGGCATCAAGCTGCTGATCGATGCCCAGGGCATGGCTGCCAATGCGGCTACCGAGGAGAAGGCGGAGGCTGAGCAGGCGATCAATACGGCGGAAAGCAGCAAGGCCTTCAACACGGCCTGGGCCGTGATCTGGGAGGCCTTCGTGCTGGTGTTTATCGCTGAGCTAGGCGACCGAACCCAATTCACCACGATTTTTATGGCCACTGCCCCGGCCCAGGTATTCAGCTTTGGCGGCCTGCTCGCCGGCACGCTGTTAGGTCATGCCCTTGTCACCTGGTTGGCCGTAGGCGCCGGCAAGTGGATTGGTCAATGGGTGAATGAGCGCCTGCTCTATCGCCTCAGTGGCGGCCTGTTTCTGGTGTTTGGTCTGGCGGCCTTGAGCCAGGCCCTGAGCTGATCCATTCCCCGTATGGTGCCCCCATACTTTCGCCACAGGGTTTAGGGAGCTCCACCATGACCATTCGCATCGGCATTAACGGTTTCGGCCGCATTGGCCGCCTTGCTTTTCGCCGTGCCATGACCCTGGCGGACGTGGAGATAGTTGGTATCAACGACCTGATTGAGGTCGACTACCTGGCCTACATGCTCCGTTACGACTCCACCCACGGCCGCTTCCAGGGCGAGGTGGCTGTCGAAAACGGCCAGCTGGTGGTGAATGGCCAGGTGATCCGTATCAGCGCCGAGCGAGATCCAAACAACCTCAAGTGGGGTGAGGTTGGCGCCGACTATGTGCTCGAAAGCACCGGTTTTTTCCTCACCGACGACTCTGCCCGCGCTCACATCAATGCTGGCGCCAAGCGTGTGGTGATGAGCGCTCCCTCCAAAGACGCCACACCAATGTTCGTGATGGGCGTGAACCACAGCAGCTACGGGGGCCAGGACGTGGTTTCCAATGCCAGCTGCACCACCAATTGCCTGGCACCTGTCGCCAAGGTGTTGCACGACAACTTCGGCATCGTCAATGGCTTGATGACCACGGTGCATGCCACCACCGCCACCCAGAAAACCGTGGATGGCCCCTCGGTGAAGGACTGGCGTGGCGGCCGCGGCGCGGCCCAAAACATCATCCCCAGCTCCACCGGTGCCGCTAAGGCGGTTGGCCGGGTGATCCCCGAGCTCAACGGCAAGCTCACCGGCATGGCCTTCCGCGTGCCCACCCCGGATGTGTCGGTGGTGGACCTCACCGTGAACCTGGCCAAACCGGCCAGCTACGACCAGATCAAGGCCGCCATGAAGGCTGCCAGCGAAGGCCCCATGGCCGGAATTCTTGGCTACACCGAAGACGAGGTGGTGAGCACCGACTTTCTGGGCGAGAGCTGCACCTCGGTGTTTGATGCCGGCGCCGGCATCGCCCTCACCGACACCTTCGTGAAGGTTGTGGCTTGGTACGACAACGAGTGGGGTTACAGCTGCAAGTGCCTCGACCTGATGCGCCATATGGCCAGCGTGGGATAGGGCCTGCGCCGCTGACCGTGGGACAGGCCGGGCACTGGAGAAGGGTCCTGCCCTTTTCTGCCCATGGCCTGTGCCGCCGTGATCTCCCTGCTTGAACCCTGCCAATCCCGCCAGGGCCACTGGCTGCTGCCAGATGCCGGCTTCCCCCAGCAGCTGGCCAGCTTGCTTGGCTCGCCCCTGCGCAGCAGCGGCAGGCCGCCCAGCAGCTGGCAGGAGCTGAATGCTGTTTTCTTGCCCTTGGCGCCGCTGCCAGCCCCGGAAAACCTTTCTCCTACACCTGCTGCTACCTACCGCTACCTGATCTGCCTGGACCGGCGCGGTGGCCGTGTGTCCTGCTGGCGGCGCTATCCGGAAGGGCTGGGCTGGCAACGCCGTTGCGGTCCGATGCCGCTGGCACTGTTCATACGTCGCTTCAACCAGCGCCTAACCTCCACCCCATGACCGGCAATCTCCAGGCGATCGGCTTTTTGTTCAGCTGGGTGCTCGGCTGGGGCATCGGCGGCTCCCTGATCGATGCGGGACTAATCCAGGCCGGCGTCTATTCCCTCGAAACCGGCCAGCTCGGCACCCTCACCACCTTTGTGTTGTGGACCTTGCTGTGGGGCGCAGCTGGCGCCTGGCTCTACCGCCGCTTCACGACCACTACGCCCGAGTCCGGCGAGCCGGACTAAAACAGCGCAGCAGTACGCCTGAACTAGTGTGGCTTGACCCGCGGCGCGCGCCTGGCACACCCAGCCCATCCAGCCTCCTCGCCATTGCCGGGCAGCGCCAGTCTCAGTGCCCAGTTAATCCGTTGCCACGCCAGCACGGTGTTGCTGCGGGTGAGTGGTGAATCGATGCAGGCAGCCGGAATCGACCACGGCGACCTGCTGATCGTCGATCGAGGCCTGGAGCCCCGCCCCGGCCAGATCGTGGTGGCCTGCCTGGATGGGTGCTTCACCCTTAAACGGCTAGTAGCCCACCAGGGCCGGCTACGACTGGAGGCAGCCCACCCGGCCTACCCACCCCTAGAGCTGGATTGCTTTGATGGCGCTCGCATCTGGGCGGTGGCCCTGCACGTGGTCCGCACCCTGAAAGCGCCATGAGCTGCGAACCCTGGAGCGGCCGCCGCCAGGCAATCGTGCTGATCGACGGCAACAACTTCTACGCCTCCTGCGAAGCGGTGCTGGATCCAGCCGTGCTGGGGAGGCCGCTGGTGGTGCTCTCCAATAACGACGGTTGCATCGTGTCGCGCAGCGCCGAGGCCCGAGCCCTCGGCATCCGCATGGGCCAGCCCTACTTTCAGGTGCGGCGTGAGCTGGAGCGCCAGGGCGTGGTGGTGCGCAGCTCCAACTACGCCCTCTACGCCGACATGAGCCAGCGGCTGATGGCCACCCTGGAGCCCTGGGTGGAAGCTCTGGAGATCTATTCGATCGATGAAGCTTTCGGCCAGCTAAGCCGGCCCGCCGACCAGCGCAGCCTGCACGATTGGGGCCGGCGGCTGCGTCACCACGTGCTCTGCCAGCTAGGTCTACCGGTGGCGATAGGCATCGGCCCCAGCAAGGTGCTGGCCAAGCTCGCCAACCGCCTTGCCAAGACGACGGCCCGCGCCACGGGTGTCTTCGATCTCGGCAGCATGGATGACCCCGACCCCCACCTGGCAGCGGTCGCCATCGAGGATGTCTGGGGCATTGGCCGCCAGCTCTCCCGCTGGTGCCGCCTGCGCGGTGTCGCCGATGCCAAGGCTCTGCGCGACATGCCCAGTGGCGAACTGCGCCGCCGCTGCGGCGTGGTGGGACTGCGCCTGCAGCAGGAGTTGCGGGGTATGGCCTGCCTACCCCTAGAGACCCTGCCGGCCGCCAAGCGGGAAACCTGCGTGAGCCGCAGCTTCAGCCAGCCGATTACCAGCCAGAGCGAACTGAGGGAGGCGGTTGCTACCTACCTGAGCCGGGCAGCGGAGAAATTGCGGCGGCAACAGCAACGGGCTGGAGCCATCACGGTGTTTGTGCGCAGCAACCCCTTCAATGGCACCAGTTTTTACAGCAACAGCGCCACGGTGAGCCTGCCGCTGGCCAGCAATGACACCGCCGTGCTGCTGCAGGCAGCCCTACCCCTGCTGGCAGTGCTGTTCAGCCCCCACAAGCCCCTGCACAAAGCGGGGGTGCTGCTGCAGCAACTGCAGGGCGAGGAGACCCTCCAGCACAACTTGCTGCTGCCCCTGCCTTTGAAGCAGCAACACCGTCGCACAGCCCTGATGGCCACCATCGACCAGCTCAACCGCCACTACGGCAGCGGCACAGTGCAATGGGCAGCCGCGGGAATGCAAACCCCCTGGCGGATGCGGCGCTCACGACTGTCTGGGGCGGCCACCACCCGCCTAGACGCCATCCCGGTGGTGCGGGCCTGATCACTGCGGGCCAGATCACAATGGCAACAAGGCCGCTTCGATCATGGCGGCAGTAACAGTGATCGTCTCCAGTTCATCGGCATTGTCGAGGTAGGCCTCAAACGAGGCATAGCGCCGGATGCAGGGAGGAGCGCTGGCAGCGGCGCAGGCCTCAGCCCAGCTGCTGTCTTCAGGCTGCACGGAGAGATAGGCGGTGAGAGCTTCCTCAAGATCGCTGCCATCACCGATGGCTTCACCGTCCCAGAACACCTCGAAAAACCCCATGGAACCAGGGTGAAATCAGCAGGTAGGCAGCGTATGCGGGGATCAGCAAAGAAAGGAGTAGACCAAGGCTGACTGTGACGGGCCGATGACCCCATTGCCTAAGGCGTCCGGCAAGACTTGGTGGGAACACCAGCGCACCGGGCTATCAAAATTGGTGGCAGCACTGGCTTTCATTCTGGTGGCACTCACCCAGAGCCACTGGGAGCTGCACCATGAAAATGTGGCCACGTTCCTTTTCAGCACGGGCCTTGGCCTGGCCGCCATTGGAGCAACAGGGCGGATCTGGTGTTCATTTTTTATCTCCGGCCGCAAGGACGGAGAGCTGGTTACTGAAGGTCCCTACTCGATCAGTCGCAACCCGTTATATGTATTCAGCTGCATTGGTTTAGGGAGGGTCTGGATAACCCAGGAAATCGCCCACTGCTGGGACTGAGACTTATGCCCCTGTCTTAACGGCGATTTCTCAACAGCAGGTTATCCAGACCTTCCTTAGTGGGGGTGGGGCTTAGCACAGAAACACTCACCTACCCGCTGCTATTTCTGGTGATATTTGGTCTTTATTACCCGGGGATTATGGCTAGGGAGGAAAGACGGCTCGAAGAACTATTCGGCGAATCCTTCCGCCAATATCAGCAGCGGGTGCCACGCTTCTGGCCCAATCGCGGGCTCTACAGCGAGCCCGCGAGTTGGAGCAGCAATCCGCGTCTATTTCGCCGCCACATCCTCAGCGACATCTGGTTTGTATGGATTGCGGCAATCATTGAATTGGTGGAGGGTTTGCGCAACGTTGGCTGGCTGCCCCACCTGTTGACGCTCTGGTGAAATCACCACCAGTCATCCCATAAAGGGCCGCCAAAATCGTCGTCATAGCCGGGTTCCACGGTCCATGAAGGGGTGGGGCCACCTGCCTGCGGCGGTTTTGGGGGGCCGGAGAGGGTTTCGGCGTTGATGCCGGGAATCGGCACCACCCCACAGGGGCACTGACACAGACCATCTGGGCCGATCACGCCCTGGCTGGGTTGCTCACAGCTGCAGGGGCAGGGTTGGGCAAGCGCGGCAGGGGTAAGCCACAAAGGCAGCAGTAAAGATGGCAGTAAAAACAGGGAAAGCCGGGGAAGAAACATCAAAGCGAGAGGAAAAACAGAGTGCTGAAAAGGTCTTAGGGCAAGACATAGGTGGTTGCCGCTAATTAAGCCGCCGGTTGAGCCATCACCTCCTCGTAGCCAGCGCGGCGCTGGGAGTCGAGGTGTTCGAGATGTTTGCGTTCGTTGTAATAGAGCTCCTGAAAGCGCAGGGCGTCGCTGTTGAGTTCGCTGAAGAGGGCCTCGATGCGCGATTCCATATCGCTCAGCGGTGCCAGGCCTGAGGCCGTGGCCCGGGCCTCCTCCCTTTCTTGCTCCAGCAGCAGGGCAATACAACGCTCCAGGGTCTCAAGTCGCTGACTGCTCCAGGCATCCAGCAGATGCCGGCAGCGCTTGACGCTCTTCTGGCGCTCCAGAGATGCCGTGGCACCGCGCAACTGAAGCAGGGGCTGGCCAAAAGCCATGCGCTGCAACTCATTAGGCTCAAGTAAAGGCGTCAGCCTGGAGAGCAGGGCGCTCTGCTCCACCACCAGCTGATCGCCCAGCAACCGGGGCAAATCAAGATCGGCGAGGTCTGAGCCGGGGTCTTGGCCTCGGTTGATCGCCTCGAGCCGGCCCACACCGAGGTTGACCTCCTCTAGGCCGCTAATCGCAGCCCAAAGCAGGCGGTGGTGCTTGAGAGCGAAATCGTCGAGTTCGCGCTGCCGCAACTCCACCCGGATCGCACTGCGGTAGTTGGGGCAATGCAGATACATCCGCAACACCTCCGCTTCTGCCCGCTCCCGAAGCCCAGCCTCACCCGGCAACTCCCACTTCTGGGAACGTCCATGCCAGCGCTGGCCTTTGACCTGCTGACGCAGATCGTCTTCCAGCTGGATCGCCAGACGGGCCTGACCACCGCTGAGGCGCTCAGCCACCCGTTGCAGATAGTGGCTGCGCACCGCGCTCTGGGGCAGCTTGCCAAGCAGGGCAACAAGGGCCGTCACCGCAAGCTGGAACTGGTCGGGACGGGCTAGATCTCGGCCCTCGAGCACCTGCTCGATCTGCCAGTCGAGCCAGAGCGGCGCCTGATCAAGCAGGGCCCGGTAATCGCCGGCACCCTGGCTCTTGAGGAACTCATCGGGATCCTTGCCGGAGGGCAGCTGCAGCACCCGCAGCTCCAGCTGGCCCTGCAAGGCCAGCTGCTCCACTTCACCGATGGCCCGTTGGGCAGCGCGCACACCGGCGCCATCGCTATCGAAGTTGAGCACCATCCGCCGCCCCTCGCAGCAGCGGCAGAGCTGGGTGATCTGCTGGCTACTTAGGGCAGTACCAAGGGACGCCACCGCATTGGTGATACCAGCGGCGTGCAGCGCGATCACGTCGAAGTAGCCCTCCACCACCACGGCTCGGTCGTCCTTGCGGATTGCGGCTGCGGCTTTATCGAGGCCAAAGAGATGCTTGCCCTTCTCGAACACCTCAGTCTCCGGAGAGTTGAGGTACTTGGGCTCGCCGCCATCAAGGCTGCGGCCACCGAAACCAATCACCCGCCCTTGGCGGTCCTTGATCGGCACCATTACCCGGCCGCGAAAGCGGTCGTAGAAACCACGGCCGTCCTGGGAACTGGCGCCCTTGCGTGGCACCACCAGGCCAGCTTCCTCCAGCAGCTCCGGCCCCAGCCCCTCCACCTGCTGCAGGTGGCTCAGCAGGCCATCCCAACGGTCGGGAGCAAAGCCGAGCTCGAAGGCTTCCAGGGTGGCTTCACTCAGGCCGCGACTTTCGCGCAGATAGGTGAGAGCGGCCGCTCCCTCAGGGGCGCGCAATTGGCTGCGGAACCAACCAGCCGCCAGGGTGAGTACCCGGTGCAGCTGTTCGCGGCGGGAGAGCTGCTTGCGCAGCCGCTCCTGCTGGGGGCCATCGAGGGTCTCGATCGGCAGCTGGTATTTGCGCGCCAGCTCCAGCACCACATCGCTGAAGCTCTGACGCTGGTGCTCCATCAAAAACTTGATGGCATTGCCACCGGCACCACAGGAGAAGCAGTAGTAGAACTGCTTTGCCGGGGACACCGTCATCGACGGCGATGTGTCGTCGTGGAAGGGACAGATGCCTACGTACTCACGCCCCTTCTTCTTGAGCACCACGTGCTCGCCCACCACATCAACGATGTCAGCCCGCTCCTTGACGGCCTCAATCGTGCGGGGGTGGAGACGCGGCAGGCTCAAGGAAGGGGCTAGTTGCGGTGGGCGCTGAAGCGAAGCCTGATTCTGACCGGGGGAGGCAAGCCATGCTCGGCATGGTGGCCAGTGCCCTGAGCTTTTCGCTGATGGGCGTTTGCGTCAAGCAGGTGGGCGGACGCATTCCCGCTGCCGAGGTGGTGTTCGCCCGGGCGATCGTGAGCGTGGCCCTGAGCTGGTGGCTGCTGCACCGAGCCGGAATTCCAGCTTGGGGCAACAGGCGCTGGCTACTCATATGGCGCGGAGCAATCGGCACAGCCGCCCTGCTGTGTGTTTATGCCGCCCTAGCGGCCTTGCCCCTGGCAGCGGCCACGGTGCTGCAGTACCTCTACCCGCCGTTCACGGCCCTGCTGGCCTGGCTGCTGCTGGGGGAGCCAATCGGCAAGCGGGTGCTGGCGGCCATGGCCCTGGGCTGGCTCGGGGTGCTGCTCGTCGCCCAGCCGGCCGGCCTGGTGCAGGGCGGCGCGACCCTGGCGCTTGTTCCCGTACTGATCGCCGTTGCCGGTGCCCTGTTCACCGCCCTTGCCTACGTAAGCGTGCGCTCCCTGGGCACGAGCGAGCACCCGCTGGTGATCGTCTTCTACTTCCCCTTGGTGGCTCTGCCCTTGAGCCTGCCCCTGGTGGCCCTTAATCCCGTGCTTCCCACCCCAGCGGAGCTGCTTTGGCTGGTCGGGGTTGGGATATTCACCCAGCTTGGTCAGGTGTATTTGACCCGCAGCCTCACTGTCCTGCCGGCGGCGCGAGCAACGGCGATCAGCTACGTGCAAGTGCTGTTTGCCGGTGGCTGGGGCTGGTTGCTATTTGGCGAGTCAATCGACAGCTGGACCATCGCCGGGGCTGGCCTCGTACTGGCAGCCACCCTGGTGAGCCTTAGCCACAGTCAGCGACAGAAGCCTTCTTAGCCTCGGCATGGGCGAGAACCCGGCGGCAAAACTCCACCAGCTCCTCCGGCGTCATGTCGTGTTTGGCGTCGTTGGTTCGCCAGGCGCAGATAACGAAATCTGGTTCGGGGAGATTGGAACGGTGATCGATTGTGGGAAGCAGGGCGTACTGCTTCTTGTGTGCGCCCCTTCCGGCTTCAGCTTCCCGGTTGTCATACGTACCAATCAGATGCCAGTCGAGCTGCTCACCGGTCCAGTGGTCCAGGCCGCCCGATGCCACCACCGCGTTGTGAATGGCTATGCGGTATTCCTGCACGTTGCTGCTGCCGCCACGTTTCTGATCCCGCTTGCACAGGGTGACCGCCTTGCGCTGCACCCAACCGGGGTAGATGCGGGCGGCTATCTCAGGCAGCCAGGCAGGCGGGCTCGTATCCATCCTTCAAGTCTTGCTGATCAGCCCATTGCCTTGAGTGGTAGTGGGTCGGTGATCCAGGTCTGCTGGTCTTCAGCCCCGGCAGATGCGGCAGGGCCCACGGGGCGGGCTAGACGCCAGCTTTGCCCGCGCTCGCCCCGCTGCAGGAAGAGTTCAAAGGGACTGTCCACGCGGATCGGATCGCCAGCGAGGCGCCAGTCGAACTGGCCCTGCAGCCGCAGCCCCTTGGCCTCACCAATCAAGATCGACTGCTGCTCAGCCACCCGCACCCGGCTCACCTCCGGCATGCCGCCGGCATCTAGGGCCAGGGCATCAGCGATGGCGCCCTGGGTGAGCTGAATCTGCAACTCAAGGGCCTGCAGCAACACCGATCGCGGCGGCTGAGCGGCAGCACTGCAACCGGTGAGCACTACGCAAACCATCAACAGCAGTGGCAGCAACCAGGCGCCCAACCGGCGAAGCAGCAGGGGCTGGGCACGGCTGAACACGGCGGGCACGATGGGGAACCTATTACTGACTCCATGATCGGCTGGCTGCAAGGGCAACTCAACCATCCCTGGCAGCAGGACAAGCGCTACGGCCTGCTGCTGGTGTGTCAGGGGGTGGGTTACGAGGTTCAGGTGAGCCAGCGTCAATGGCAGCAGCTGCCGGTGCAGGGCAGTGCTCTGGAGCTGCACATCCACCTGGCCATCCGCGACGACGCCTGGATTCTCTACGGCTTTGGTGAGCGCCACGAAAGAGATCTGTTTCGGGAATTGGTAGCCGTCAGCGGCGTAGGGCCCCAAATGGGCCTGGGATTACTGGGAGTGATGGATCCCAGGGAGTTGGTGCAGGCCATCGTGCAAACCGATCTACGCCGGCTCTGCCAGGCGCCCGGGGTGGGCAAGCGCACCGCCGAGCGCTTGGCTGTCGAGCTGCGCACCAAACTGCAACAGCGGTTTCTGGGGCAACTGGAAAACCACGGCGATCCGGATTCACTGGCAGACGGCCCCCTGCTGCCGGCAGAAGGCCGTGATGAAGTGCAGCTAACCCTGGCTGCCCTGGGCTACGAAGCCCTTGAAATCCATCGCGCCCTGCGCGCCGTAGCCGCCGTGGGCATGGGGGAGTCGGCCGGGGCAGAAGATTGGATCCGAGAGTGCCTGCGCTGGCTATCCCGCCCAATGGACTGATAAGGGCATAACCAATGTCCGCCAGAAGGTATGGTGGATGCTTGCACCGTAGGTCCCCAAACCGGGCCCAGCCTGCGTTTTATTCCCCAGCCCATGCCGCTCACCACCACTAAAAAGCAGGAACTGATCAACGGTCACCAGACCCATGGCACAGACACCGGATCGGTGGAAGTGCAGGTGGCCATGCTCAGTGAGCGGGTCACCCAGCTGACCGGCCATCTGCAGAAAAACAAGCACGATTTTTCTTCGCGCCAAGGGCTGCTGAAGATGATTGGACGCCGTAAGCGTCTGCTTGGTTATTTAAATGGCATCAGCAAGGAGCGTTACAGCGCCTTGATCGCCAAGCTCGGCATCCGGGGCTGATCGAGGCAGCCATGGCCGGAAAGGGAATGCAGGGTCGCGCCCAATCGGGCAAGGGCAACCCAAAACCGACCCGGCGTTCCGGTCCCAGCCAGCAGGTAATCCCTGACGCGGTTGCTAACCGCATGGCGCGCCGAATTGCAATCGGCACGGGCATTCCCACCGTGATGGGCATGGGCGTATTTATTGGCAGCTACCTATTAGTCAGCCGCCAAATCTTTGACGTTCCACCCAGTGCCACCTTGGCGGCATCGGGTGGATGTTTTTTTCTAGGGCTGCTGGGCTTGAGCTTCGGTGTGCTTTCCGCCAGTTGGGAAGAAAAGCCAGGCAGCTTGCTTGGCACCGAGCAGATCGGACTCAACATCAGCCGCTTGCGCAGCTCGGTTAAGGCGATGCGCAATGGTGCAAGCAATCAGCCAACCAGCTCAGGCCGCCAAGAGCGATGAGCTGATGCGGGCCTGAAAATCGGCAGCGATCAGGGTATCAAGGGCAGCGCCCACATCGCCTACGCAGAATTGGGGGCCAAGCCGCACAAAGCGGGTCTGGCCAGCCTGACGAATCAGGGCCACCACAGGCACTCGCAGGCCAGCCTCATCCTGCGGTGGCTTGTGACGATGTAGACACTCGCGCAGGCGGTGCTGAATGGCGATGTCGGCGGCCTGATCGGCGGGTAAATCGACCATCAACAATTGCAGATCGTCAATGGAGCGGCAGTCCTCGACGATTAATTGCACCCGATCATCGCGGCGATCCACCGAAGCCCACACCAGCAAGCGCGCATCCACCATTAGGTGGTCGGCTAAACGGGCATAGCTTTTAGGAAAAACGACCGCCTCACAGCTGCCGGTTAGATCCTCAAGCTGAAGCACGGCCATCCGGTCGCCCTTGCGGGTGTTCACCTGACGCAGCTCAGGCACCATCACAATTGCACTGACCTTGGCCTTGTCTGCCATCTCCTCGAGATTGCCCAGAGCCACAGGCGATAGCAACTTCACCTGCTGGTCCAGCTGCTTGAGGGGATGGTCTGATAAGTAAAAGCCCACCAACTCCTTTTCCAGGCGTAGTTTTTCGGTTGGGGGATAGTCGCGCACCGGAGCAGCCTTGGGAGCGGTGCTTATATCGGCCAGACCGGCGGCATCGGAACCCCCAGCAGAATCGGCTGCGGCAGTGGCGCCAAACAAATCAAAGAGGTTGCCCTGACCGCTGGCCCGGTCCTTGGCACGGGAGCTGGCCCAGTCGATCACCAGATCCAGATCAGCCATCAATTGGGCGCGATTGCCCAGAGGCTCGAGGGCATCGAGTGCTCCTGAATGGATCAGGGCCTCCAAGGCGCGGCGGTTGAGCTGTTGACCAGGAATGCGATCGCATAGCTCGGCCAGGGAGTTGAAACGACCATCGCCAGAGCGGGCCTCAATCAACTGTCGAATCGCCCCATCACCCAAATTGCGAACGGCCGAAAGGCCAAACAGGATTCGATCACCAACGGGTGTGAAATCGATGCCGGAAGCATTTACATCGGGGGGCATCACTTCGATACCCATAGCATTGCAGTTGGCGATATATCGCTGCACCTTGGCCGAGTCCCCAGAATTGACGGTGAGCAGCGCCGCCATGTAGGCAACTGGGTAGTGGGCTTTGAGATACGCGGTTTGATAGGTAACCGCGCCATAGGCAGTGGAATGGCTCTTGTTGAAACAGTATTCAGCAAATAGAACCATCTGCTCAAACAATGCCTCTGCTATCCGCGGTTCGACGCCACGTTCAGTAGCACCGCTTACGAAAAGGCTCTGGTGTTTCTCCATCTCACTCTTTTTCTTCTTACCCATCGCCCGCCGCAGCAGGTCTGCTTCGCCAAGGGAATAGCCCGCCAATTCTTGAGCGATCTTCATGATCTGCTCTTGGTAAACCATGATCCCGTAAGTCTCCTTAAGGATCGGCTCAAGCTTCTCGTGGGCTACATCAATTACCTCACGACCGTGCTTGCGGTTAATGAATTTAGGGATCAGGCCTGCATCAAGCGGACCGGGCCGGTATAGGGCCAAAATAGAAGATATATCCTCAAGCGACGAAGGCTTGAGATCGCGCACAATCTGGCGCATGCCGCTTGATTCAAGCTGAAAGATGCCCTCCAGATCACCACGGGCAAGCAGGGCGTAGGTTCCTGCATCGTTAAGAGGTAGATCATCTGGATCAACCTTAATGCCACTGTATTGCTGCACAAGATCGACAGTTTTGTCAATCATTGTGAGGTTTTTGAGGCCGAGAAAGTCCATTTTCAATAGACCCATCGACTCCACATCCTCCATAAAGTATTGAGTAATCACCTGGCCATCGTTGTTGCGCTGCAGGGGGACCAATTCATCAAGGGGCTCCGCCGCAATCACCACGCCAGCCGCGTGTACACCAAAGGTCTTGTTTGTGCCCTCAATACGCATTGCCATATCAACCCAGCGCTGTACCACCGGATCTTTTTCATATTTCTCGCGAAATTCTGGCGCCGGTGATTCGGCTCCGATCATTTCCTTGAGCTTGGCAGGTTTGCCTCGCACCACTGGGATCAACTTGGCCAGGCGATCCGCATCGCCATAGGGAATATCGAGTACGCGGGCCACATCCTTGAGCACCGCTTTTGAAGTCATGCGGTTGAAGGTGATGATCTGGGCCACCTTCTCTTCGCCATAGCGCTTAGTGACGTAGTCGATAACTTCGCCACGCCGCTCGATACAGAAATCCGTATCAATATCAGGCATCGACTTGCGCTCAGGGTTCAAGAACCGCTCAAACAGCAAGCCATTGGTAACCGGATCAATATTGGTGATCCCCAGGGCGTAGGCCACCAAAGAACCTGCCGCTGAACCTCGACCCGGCCCCACAGGTATGCCGTTGTCTCGTGCAAAGCGGATGTAGTCCCACACCACCAGGAAGTAGGTGGGAAAACCCATCTGCTCCATTACCTGGAGCTCAAAGGCGAGGCGGTCGCCGTAGTGGGACTCGAAGCTAACGTCCTCAGCCAGGCGCAGACGCTGCCGGAGGCCCTGCTCGGCCACCTCAGTGAGATAGCTCACCGCTGTGTGCCCCGCCGGGATCGGGAAGCGGGGCATCTGATAGCGGCCGAGGATGTCGTAGGCCTCCACCTTTTCGGCCACCTTGGCTGTGTTGGCCACAGCCCGCTCGATCAGCTCAGAGGGAAGGTGATCATTGAACAAGGAGAGCATCTCTGCCTCCCCCTTGATGTATTCGGTCCCCGTGTAGCGCAGGCGTTTCACGTCGCTGATCAACTTGCCCGTAAGCACGCAAAGCAGGGCGTCGTGGGCTTCTACGTCGTTGGCACTGAGGTAATGGGCATCATTGGTGGCAATCAGCTCAATGCCCAGCTCGGCACCGATGCGGGCAATGCCGGTGTTGACGATGCGATCTTCGATGCCGCCATGATCCTGGATCTCCAGGTAGAAGTCGTCGCCAAAAGTGCGTTGATACCAGCTGGCAACCTCCCGAGCCGCATCGGGCCGGCCCTGCAAAATCGCCTGGGGAATTTCGCCTCCCAGGCAGGCAGTTGCCACGATTAACCCTTCGCTGTATTGGCTCAACAATTGCTTGTCGATACAGGCACGGGCAAAGATGCCCCGGCCGCGCATGCCGCGTAGGTGACTGATGCTGGTGAGCTTCACCAGGTTGCGATAGCCGACCGCGTTCTTGGCCAACACCACCAGGTGGTAGCGCTTCTCCTTTTTCTGCTGGGGGTCATCAATGGAGCCATTGATGACATACATCTCATTGCCGATGATCGGCTTGATCCCGGCCTTGGTGCAGAGCTTGAGCAGCTCGATGGCGCCATACATCACACCGTGGTCGGTGAGTGCAAGGGCTGGCATGCCCAGCTCCACAGCCCGATCCACCATCGCCGGCAACTGGCTCGCCCCGTCTAGAAGGCTGTAGTCGCTGTGGTTGTGGAGCGGAACGAAGGCCAAGGGCAGGTCTAGCCGGAAGGCATCGGAAGCCTCCCCAAACTAGGCGACCACGCAAGATCCAGTGTCATTTGCGCCCCATACCAGGGCAAAACCACTAGATCTGGGGCCAGCGCCTAGGGCACCAATGGGGCCACAGGGCGAGCCTGCATCACCTGGGCAGCCAGTTCGTAGTGATGAGCCACCTGAAGCAGGCGCGGCTCTTCGAGCACCCCCGTGATCAGCTGCAGACCAATCGGTAGGCCCTCGAGATCAAAACCGCAGGGCACATTGATGGCAGGCAGGCCAGCCATGTTTGCCGGGATCGTGAGCAGGTCGGCGAGATACATCGCCAAGGGGTCGTCGCTGTGGGCGCCAAAGCCAAAGGCCGTCGTGGGTGAGGTGGGGGTGAGCAGCACATCCACCGCCTCAAAGGCCCGGTCAAAGTCACGCCGAATCAAGGTGCGCACCTGCTGGGCTTTCTTGTAGTAGGCGTCCACATATCCGGCCGAGAGGGCGTAGGTGCCGATCAGGATGCGGCGCTGCACCTCGTCGCCAAAGCCCTCAGCCCGGCTGCGGGCGGTCATCTCGGCCAGGCTGGTGGCATCCGGGGCCCGGTAGCCGTATTTGACACCGTCGTAGCGGGCCAGGTTTGCAGAGGCCTCAGAAGGCGCAATTACGTAGTAGGTGGCGATGCCGTCGTTGAAGCGGGGGCAGCTCACATCCACCAGCTCGCAGCCCAGGGCCTCGAGCTGGGCGGCGGCCGCCAGCACCGCAGCCTTCACCTGGGGATCAAGGCCCTCAGCCTCGAAGCACTCGCGCACCATGCCCACCCTCAAACCAGCAACAGGCTGGTCAAGGGCAGCTACGTAATCGGGCACGGGGGCCTGCAGGCAGGTGGCATCCCGCGGATCCGCACCGGCGATCACCTGCAGCAGCTCGGCTGCATCCGCCACCGAGGTGGTGAACGGGCCCACCTGGTCGAGGGAGCTGGCAAAGGCGACCAGGCCGTAGCGGCTGACGCGGCCATAGGTGGGCTTCAATCCCACGACTCCGCAGAAGGAGGCTGGCTGGCGAATCGACCCGCCGGTATCGGAGCCAAGGGCAGCGATGCATTCGCCTGCAGCCACTGCGGCGGCGCTGCCACCGGAGCTACCACCAGGCACCCTCTCTGGATTCCAAGGGTTGCGGCTGGGGCCGAAGGCTGAGGTCTCGGTGGAGCTGCCCATGGCGAACTCATCGAGGTTTGTCTTGCCAAGCAGGACAGCTCCAGCCTGCCAGAGGCGGTCGGTAACAGTGCTCTCGTAGGGGGGCACGAAGTGCTCCAGCATGCGGCTGGAGCAGGTGGTGGTAACCCCCTTGGTGCAGAGGTTGTCCTTGATCGCCAGAGGAATACCTGCCAGGGGTGGCAAAGTTTCTCCAGCGGCGCGCCGTGCGTCGATACGGTCCGCATCTGCCCTGGCCCGCTCGGAGGTTATCTCGAGATAGGCGTGAACAGTGGGATCAACCGCCTGTATGCGAGCCAGATGGTGTTCGGTGAGTTCACGGGCTGAAACCTCACCCTTCTCCAGTTGTTGACGCCATTCGGCAATCCCTTGTTCGCGCGAATCAGCGATCCCCATCAACCCTGTGGCCAGTTGGATTGGACGCTATCAGCCAGCGGCAACGGCCCCTAGGGAATCTCTGGACAAACGGGGCTTGAGCGGAGGCAGTGAGCAGGAAAGAGTGCCTTTGACCGAGAATTGCCTCTGAGGCCATTTTCTGAGGACTTTTGGTCTCATGTTCAGCCACTTTGGGCTGGTTTTTTAGGC
>JAHLYR010000038.1 GCA_025128025.1 Synechococcus sp. CS-1330 | reverse complement strand
GATCGAGCCGTTGTATTCCGGCGAGCAGATCACCCAGCGCGGAGCGGCAGCCAGCTGGGCCTCCAACGCTGCCAACACTCGCGGTGGGCCGGTGACCTGGGCTCGCGGGGTGAACAGAGGCATGTTGATGGTGGTGAGGTCAAGCACGGCAGCGCTGTGGCCCTGCTGGCGGGCGGCCGCTGCGAAGCGCTCAGCCAGTTGGAGATTATGGCCGCTGCTAGCGGCGATCACCAGCACATCTGTCGGTGTTGGAACGGTCATGGCTGGGGTTCCAGGGTGGGTGTGACGGTGCAGTTCGTCGGATTAGGGCTGTGGAAGCTGGCGGGATCCAGGGGATTCAAAACGCTGCTGAAAAGTGAGAAAAAACAAGCCTGTTGCTCGGCTCGTGACCGTTTTGGCGCCGCGTCAATCAGGTTGACTGCCTGCAAGGCGCTGGCTCGAGTGGCCTAGGTCTCCTGGTCCGAAGGCTGGGGTTCCAGAAGCGTCTCCAAGGCCGCCACCGCCGTGGCGAGGCCGTTCTCCGCAGCGAGCTGATCGCGGAGCTGCTCGGCTCTGCAGCGGTAGCTGGGGATCTCCGCCATGGACTGCAGGCACGCAGCCAAGGCTGGGGCTGTGAGCGTGGTGTGGTGATGGGTGGCCGGGCTCACGCCGAGTTCCTCCAGGGTTCGGCCCCAGGCAGGCTGGTCGGCGAAGAAAGCCACCACCGTGGAGGGAATCCCACTGCGCAGGGTGGCGGCGGTGGTGCCGGCCCCGCCGTGATGCACGGCGCCACGCAGTTGCGGAAACAGCCAGTCGTGGGGGCAGTCCTCCAACAGAAACACCGTGGGGGGAAGGTCGGTAGAGGGCAGCACCCGGCCCCAGCCCGGCGAGAGAATCAGGCGCTGCCCCGCCAGCAGCGCGGCTTCCACCAGCACCGCGCCCAACGACGTGGGATTATGCGGGATCATGCTGCCGAAACCGGCATAAAAGGGAGGTGGCCCGGCCTCGAGGAAGCGCCTCAGATCCAGAGGCGGGCTGTAGCTCTCCGATGTCGACGTGGGGTTGAAGCAGTAGCCGGTGACCTGGGCATGGGCGGGCCAATCCGCCGGACGCTCCAGCACATGGCGGCTGAACAGATGGAGAATCGGTGGCGCCTTCAACTGGGGCGGGGCATCGCGCCGCTCCCCAGCCCCGCTCCAGGGCAACCGCGGCAATCCCAGCTGCTGGCTGCGGAAGGCCTGGATCACCCCGGATTCCTGGCGCCATTTGATCAGACGGAAGGCTCGGTAACTGAGGCGGTTCAGCCGACGCTTCAACCTGCCGGGGGAGTGCTGGCGGGCTGGGAACTTCAAAAAGGGAAAAGATCCGGTTGCCACCACCGGGATGGGGCTGAGCACGGCGAAGCGACACCCCTCGGCTTCGGCGAGGTGATAAGCCCACAGCGCCAGCGGTGGTACCAGCAGCAGATCGCACCCCCGGATGGCCTCTCGGGCGGTGGTCAGCCACTGCTGCAACAGGGCATCTTTCACCAGTCGCACCGGCTTGCCCTGCATCAGCTCCAGTCCGGCAGGGGAGCCCAGCAGGTCGCGGAAATCACCGGGCAAGGGGGAAAAGGCAATCGCGGCCTTCCGGGCCGCATCGGCGAAATTGGTGCTGCCGATCAACGTGACGCTGTGGCCGAGGCGCTGCAGCTCAAGCAGCAAGGCCAGATAAGGCTCTAGATCGCCTCGCGACCCCACACTGATCAGCTGGATCAAAGCCATGGGCGCGCCGCAGGAAACTTGGAGCCATAGCGGACCCTAGGGGCCCCCGCCCTACAGCCCCGAGGCTGGCAACCCAGGGATCAGAGCCGAGACGCGGTATGGGGCCGAACACACGGTCGCAGCGGGTCAGATCACCCCACGGCAGGAAGGCTCTCGGCAGTCCCTCCTGAGGTGCTGGAAGGTGAAGGGCCGCCACAAACTGCTCTGGATGATTCAGCAACGAGGGGTCCTTACGGATCGACGCGGATCTCCCAGCCTGAAAGCACGGTGGGCCGATCTCCAGGGCCGTGGGTGATCGTGTATGCGAAGCGGCTGCTATCGGGGCTCACTCTGTAGGTAGTGCGAATCGTGCCGGTGGCGCCACCGATCCCGCGATAGGTGAGTTCGACGCCAACTTTGCCGTCGTACACCTCACGGCCGGCTTCGGCGTAGGTCTTGCCATCCAGGATGCCGACCAAGCTGTAGAGGTAAGTGCCCTTCAAGGTGGCGTTGTTGCAACGGCTGGATGGAGCGGAGGGCTGTTCCGCCCATGCGGCCGGGGCCCAGACCAGTGTCAGCAGGGATACCAACAGGGCAGGCAGGATTAGGGAAGGTCTGAACAACTGCCACAGGTATACGTACGACAGGGACATGAGTCGCATGCGCAGGTCCGAACAAAACCCTTGGTTATCCAGAGCCTCCTTGGCAGACGCAAACGGACAACCATGGAAATGGAGCGAGACTTACTCCAGGCAGCATGACTTTGGGCACGCTCAGTTTTTCAACTCAGCGACAGCTTGTGCTGCCGGCCCTCGCTGCCCGTCGGAATCGCTCGGTGAGCCGGGGATCCAGCACGGGCAAATCGGCGACTACCTGGCCCAACTGGCAGCGTCGGTAGGTTGAGGTCATCAAGGGTGTGTTGATGGGCTGGAGCCAACTCACGGCGATCAACACCGCCAAGGTGCTCACGATCGTGCTGCTGCTGGTGCTGGCGGCCGTTATCGGGGTGCAGGATATGCGCCAGGTGCTCTACCTCAGCCTGCACATCAGCTACTGCCTCTGGTGGCTGCTGGAGCAGTGGCTGTTTCCCGAACGAGCCCGCCAACTGTTCAACGAGCGCGTAGGGGTGGTGAGCTTTGGCTTCGCCCTGCTGTTCATCGGCGTGCTCTACAGCCTGCCTGGGCTGCTGGCCTTTCTCAATCCCGTACCGATCTCCCAGGCCACCGTGGCCCTGGCGTTGGTGCTATTCAGCATCGGCAGCCTGATCAACGCCAGCGCCGATGCGCAGAAAACCACCGCCAAGGCGATGGGGGCTGGCCTGGTGAGCGACGGCATCTGGCGGCGCGTGCGCCACGTGAACTACCTGGGCGATCTGCTGCGCTACCTGAGCTTCGCGGTGGTGGCCGGCAACATCTGGGCCTACCTGGTGCCAGCTCTGGTGCTGCTGATCTATCTGCAACGCATCGGCCAGAAGGAAAAGCAGATGGCAGCGAAATACCCGGAATTCAGCGCCTGGCAGCAGCGCAGCGCCAGGCTGCTGCCAGGCCTTTGGTGAGCAGCACGCCAGCACTCCAACCTGCTCCCATCTCCAGCTGGAGGCAATAGGCAGGGCTGCAGGCCATCCCCGGTGGTCAGAACCGCAATCAGATGGGCTTTTGCACCATGAGCAATGCCGCTTCCACTGCGAGACCTGGACCGAATCCCAATGCCAGGCATGGGCCTTCGCGGCCCGCTGAGGTGCGCAGCCGCTCCAGGATGAACAAAATAGTTGCCGACGACATATTGCCGAACTGACTCAATACCGCAGTGGAGAGATCAATCTGGGCGGGTTGCAACCCAGCGCTCTCTAGTACCGCCGCAAGGATGCGGGGGCCGCCGGGATGAACAGCCCAGGCTTCTACTTCTGGCAACGTCAGCCCCAAGCCCGCTAGCCACTGCTCCAGCCAAGGGCGCAGCTGGCCGGCGATGCGACTGGGGACTTTGGATGAAAGAACCATGGAAAAACCATGATCTTCAATGATCCAACCCATCAGCTCCTCAGTGCCAGGCAGCACCGTTGAAGTTGAAGCAACTAGCTGCAAACCTGTTTTATTGGCTGAGCTCACACCAGCACCATCGGCAGCTACCGCCACCACCGCGCCTGCACCATCAGCGAATAGGGCATTGGCCACGATGTGGTCGGGGTTCCAGCCCTCCTGCAGGTGCAAACTGCACAACTCCACTGCGCACAGCAGCACGCAGGCACTGGGATCAGCCTCCACAAAGGCCCGCGCCACCCGCAGTCCGTTGAACGCTCCGTGGCAGCCCATGAAACCCACATGAGTTCGGGCCACATCTATTGCTAGGGGCAGGTTGGCGATTAAGGCCAGGTCAAAGCCAGGTGCGCCGAAGCCCGTGCACGAGACGGTGATCAAGTGGGTGATCGCGCTTACCTCGATACCTGCATCTTTGAGCGCTAGATGGGAAGCCTCTAGGGCTAGCTCCAGGGCTGCCGGTTGATAGCGCCTCATCCGTTCAGCTGTTGTCGGGTTGCTGGAGTCAGGCAGCGGAATGCAGTGGCGGTGCATTACCCCCGAACGCTGGTAGATCCTCTCCAGCAGGCGTTGCTGGCGAGGGCTGGCATTGCGCATCTGCGGTGCAAGGGCCAGCGCTTCTCGCTGGCTGATGCGCCTCTGAGGCACCGCAGTGCCAAGACCAATCAAGGACAAGGGCATGATTGATTAGTGCGTCGAGCAGGGCAGGGCGGGCCGTTGCAGAAGCCCAATCATGGAGCCGGCGACCGAGGGGAAGCTCCCCGCCAGCCTGTGCAGCCCCCAGCTGATCCTGGGGTGCCGCAAAACCACTGCCAGCACTCGACATGATCTCTGCCGCTGTGTCACCCAGCGGCGGTGAAGGCGCCGCCACTCCGTCTCAATCGCGCCATCCCAGTGCTCCAATCCACTCAGCACTAGAGGCAGGGCAGCTAGTGAGGAGGTCAGAGCCCAGCCCATGCCTTCACCGGTGAAGGGCTCCACGTAGCCGGCTGCATCACCAAGCAGCAGCAGCCTGTGGCCCGCAAGCGGCATCGAGCGACGGCTGAGCGCTGTGGTGAGTTGCCAGGCCGCCTCTTTCAAAGCTGGCAGAGGCGCAAAGCCCGCTTCCGCCAGGATCTTTTGGCAGGCCACGGCTGCACCGCCACCGGAGCGCAGCATTGCCCGATCGAAGGCACACGCCAGGTTGATCTCCCCGCTCTCGATCCGCACTAGACCCACATAACCGCCATGGCCCACTGCCATCTGCAGCACACCGGGCGGCAGCTCGGCAACTTCTCCGGGCAGTACACAACCTGCGCCCATACGACTGTGGGGCTGGATGCTGGTGCTGATCTCAGCCTCGTCATCGATAGCCCGGTGGGTGAGACCCGCCGCGATCAACACCACTTTGGCGCTGACACTCCGCCTTGCAGTGCCTTTTTGCAGCACCACCTCCCGGTTTGGCTCTAAGCCGGTGGCGGCGGCGCCTAGTACGGCTCGGGTGCCCGTCAGCACCGTGGCACCAGCAGCAACAGCTGCTTCCATCAGCGCCTGATCCAGGCGAGAGCGGGACAGGACCAGGCCAGCTCCCAGGGCGATCGGGCTCACTAGGCCCGCTATCCCCAGCTGCAGCCGCTCAAGGTATTGGCCACCCTGGGCTGCTACTAGGTCGGCAAGTCCAGCGGCCTCAAGGGCTGCCAGGGCCTGGGGGCTGAGGCAGGCTCCACAGACTTTCCAGCGAGGAAAGAGGCGCTGCTCCACCAGCAACACGCGCACGCCACGATTGGCGAGACCATGGGCGGCAAGGGCGCCGGCCGGTCCAGCACCCACTATCACCACCTCCCAGCAAGGCGAAATATGCAACGGTCCTATTTCAGGCGTTGGTTGCATTCCGGCTCCAGGAGACCAGGAAGCGCTCGGGCCAGAACCTGGTGATCTGGGCATCCACCAGGCCAGCCGCCGCTGCCAGTTGCGCCACTTCGTCGAGCTGAAAGGCACCTCCGACCGAGAGAGGTCCATCTATATGAACGATCGGCGAGCGACTCAGCAGCCGGGTGCCGATCCAGGTGAGCATCAGATCAACGTGGCTGCGGATTAGGTCGTGCACCAACAGCTGCTCGAGGGTGGCGGCGGCCATAGAGCGCAACAAACTTTCTGCATCGGGCTCCGTGAGGTGATGCAGAAACAACGAGGTGGTGATTAGGTGATAACCGCCGGGTAGTGGGGCACCGATCGCATCGGCTTGAAAAAAATGGGCCGCATGGCCCTCCGCTCGGGCCGCTGCGCTCGCGAGGGAAACAGCTTCAGCGCTGATGTCGCAGCCATGAACCTCCAGATCAATACCCTCACGCCGGGCCATTCGACTGATGGCACGCACCGTGTCGCCCCCACCGCAGGCCACATCGAGGAGGCGCAACCGTCGCCCGGGATTCAGTTTTGCGAGACGACGGATATCGGGAAAGAAGCAAGCAGCACTGCGGGTCAAGCGATTGATGAGAGCTAATCCAAGCAGGGCTTGCTGATGCTCGAGGGGATCAAGTCCGGGCTGATCCATGAGCTCTGGCCTGAGCTGCCGCTGATCAAGCTGACTCCATAAATGGGGCAGGGGCACCACAAAGGTCGCTTGGAGATCAGCGAATTTAGGCTGCAAATTTCCTCGCTGCATGACAAGCTTGTCCCAACATTAAGGTTGCAACTGAGAAGGACTGCAGCCAGGCGCAGCTAGCAGGATCAGAAGCAGAAGGGAAGAAACTGGGTGCGGCAGGCGGCGTAACCGTCTACAAGCGCCCCGAGACCAATCTGATGGGCAATACCGGAGCCCGTAAGCCCTTCGGTGATGATGCCAATCACGATACCCAACATTGCTGCTCGGCCGTTAAACAGTTCTACCCGTTTGAGTTGTTCCAATAAAATCAATTCTTCGGCCCGATGCTTAAGCCATTCTCGGCCAGCCGGAGTGTTTGTCATTATTTCTCCAGCGAAGAAGAAAGAATTAGGCTCAACAATGCTGAAGGTTGCGACTATCTGGATCTCGGGGTCAGATCAGTGGGGCGGCTGAGCACGTAGGTGGTCATGCCACCGAGCACCACCACAAGGGCGATCACGGTGAAAATTGCAGCGGTGTAATCGGTTTCCATGCTGATCAACCCAGGCCGAGTTGGGAAAGGATGCCTTGGCCAGTGAGCAGCTCAGTGCCGAGGCCGATTACGAAACCAAGCATGGCGAGCCGACCATTCCAGGTTTCAGCAAATTCAACGAATCCGAAGCGGGAAGCAGATTCAGTCATGAGTGTTTCGATTTGTTTCTAGAACTGTAACGCAATATGACGAAGGTCGGTGGATTCCGCTTGATTCGGCGCCTCTGTTGGGCAGTGGCAAGCAAAAGACAGAGAAAGCCTCAGGCGAGGTAGGGATCCAGGAAGCTGAGCGGCCTTGCCATGGTTGCCGAGAAGCCGAGAATGCCGCGATCCTTGTAGCTGTAGAGCAGGGTGTCGTCTTTCTCCAGCAGGAAGGTGCCACCGCGCTGGGTAAGAAAGTCGTCGCAGGGCACGTAGGTGCGCCAGTTGCCCAACACCTCGCTCATGTTGCGCAGCCGGACCGTGGCCAGTTCGAAGGGGCGCTGGAAGCCAGTCCCGCCAGCCCTGGCAAAGAACGATCCTTTGATCGGCGGCAAGGGACCGGCCTGGATGGTCTCCTCGTCGGCGATTCGCTGGGGAGCTGCTCGATCGCCTGTGTAACCGCGCAGCACCTCGGCCAAGGTGCCGGGGGAGCCGATGCCGGTGCACATCAAAAGCAGGTTGGGCCAGGGGCCGCCGATCTGCTGCAGACCCGCGTAAAGGCCCAGGGCACGGTGCAGCTGCGGGTCTGTATCCACCTGCAGTAGCCCACGGGGAAAGCCTGTGAACTCGCAGAAGCGATCGGCTCCGGCGGCCTGGCCGATGCCGATTGCCAGCACAGCGATCCCGGCATTTTTCAGCTGCGGCAGGGCGGGAGCCAGGGCCTGGGCGTATTCGAGGCTGTCGAAATCCCCCAGCTGGGGAAGCAGAAGCACCAAACGGCGACGTCCCCGGCCCATCCCTGCAAGGCCCGCCAGTCGCTCAACCAGGGCATCCGGGGCTAACTCGGTACTGGTCATGGGAACGCTTCGCTCTTGATGTGGCCATCGTGGCGCTAGGTGGGTGACATCCAAGCTCCCTGACGATCCCTCATTTGGATCAACAGAATTGGGTGTTGGCGGGAACAGGAGCTATGGCGGTTGAGGAGCGCAGTGCTGGAGCGTCACGCAAGATCCTGCTCACTGGCGGCAGCTCCGGGATCGGTTTTGAGGCGGCAAGTCTGCTGCACCAGGCCGGTCACCACCTCACGATTCTCTGCCGGGATGGGCCTACGGCCGCGCTCCTGCGCCAGCGCCTGATCGGCAGGATCGATACCCCCATCTGCGATCTAGCCGATCTGAGCAGCATCGGTCGCTGTGCTGAATCCTTGCTGGCAAAGGGCGAGCCGATCGACACCTTGGTGCTCAACGCCGGCTTGCAATACAGCGGCGAGGCCGAGCCCCGCTGGTCGGCCCAGGGGTTTGAACTCACCATCGCCGTCAACCACCTAGGCCACCAGGCCCTGCTGCAGCAACTTTTGCCTCTGTTGATCCGGAGCTCAGCACCTCGCTTGGTGGTTACTTCATCGGAGGTGCACGACCCCACCAGCGCCGGGGGAAAAGTGGGCCTACCGGCTGGCCTCGGGAATCTTGCTGGTCTGCGCCAGGGCCCTGGGGCGCTAATGCTTGATGGCAGCGGCGTCTTTAATGCCGAGAAGGCTTACAAAGACAGCAAACTCTGCAACCTGCTGATGGCAAGGGAGGCGGAGCGGCGGCTGAGGGAGCAGGGCACGCTGCTGCCGGTACTCGCCTGGAGCCCGGGGCTGGTGATCCCGCGCAGCAAGGCCGGCTTCTTCCGCTACAGCCGCAGCCATAACCCCGTGGGCCAGGCCCTGTTCGCCCTCGTTGCCCGCGACCTGCTGCGGCTCACCGAAACTCCCCAGAGGGCTGGCGCCCTGCTGGCCGGCCTCGCTGATGGCTCAAAACCGCACGCCAGTGGATTTCACAACTGGAGCAACCGGGTTGTGGGGCCAGGTCGGCTGCGTTTTGAGGCCAGCCAACCCAGCTCGGAGGCCTGCTCCGACCCATTGGCCAGACTGCTATGGGATCTCAGCGCCGCAACAACAGACCGCAAAGCCACGTTTCATATTTCTTCATATTAAGATTCAGCAAAGCGGAAGGCTAATGAACGATTTGCTGGCTGTCATTTATTTGGTTTTCTTTGCGGCCATCGCGGGCGGTGCCTTTGCTCTGATGTCCCAAAACTTGCGTAGTTCCCAGGAGAGCGATTCTCTTCAATCCCCTCGTAAACGCAGCAGGGTTCACCCAGAAGCTCCCCAGCCAGGCGAAGAGGTGCTTTACGTCGACTTCAGCCGCGAGCGTTTAGAGCAGATCTATCAGCAAACCCCTTGATTTTGGAAATAAATGCGTAGTAAGCGGACATCAGGCCAAACGGACTTACCCTTCGGCCTAAATCCATTGGGATAAATGGGTATTTCCGTGGCAGCTTCTGCTCCGGCCCCCGATGCGCCGCTTCACGAGCAAATGGGTTGGCTGGACACGCAGACATTGGCGTTTGGCCGAGAACTTGCTGAATTGCGCTTTGACAGTGATGCCTTGGCCGAGGAAATCGGGCTCACGGTGAAATTAACTTGCTTCGAGGCGCGCCAGATCAGCCAGCCTTTTGCCCATCGTGCCCACTGCCTGCTGGCAGGTCGTATGGCTGTTAGCGCAGCAACTTATGTTCCCTTAGTTGCCAGCACCTCGGATCACAGTGACGGCACTCTGGAAATCCCATATTTTGGCAGCACCCGTTTTCGCATCGAGGGCAAGGACTGGTTTGATCGGGCTGGCCAGCAGGCGATCTATCTGCCAGGTCAATCCTGCTCTGTTGAGACCAGCCACTTCAATGGCTTGCTTTTCAACCTCAACCCCCAGCGGCTGGCAACAACTATTAGTGAGGTCAGCCGCCATCGTGTGCCGCTCGAGCTGGCCGAGCGCTGGGTTCAGCGGCCTGTGGCGATAGATCTGGCTGACCCCCGTGTAAGGCACCTTCAGCGCCATTTAGAAAGCGGCCTCCAGAATCTTGCACTGCTTCACGGCATAGGTTCCGGCCATCCCGATGCGCCTTTAGCCCTAGGGGTTGAAACACTGGCCTACCGCTCCAGTGCCCGCATGATCGCCATTGCGCTGGGCTAAGCCCTGGACAGGTCCAGCTGGGTGCTTCACGTTTCTTCATCAGGCTTGCCAGGATTGGTGAAGAAGTCAATTCACCATGTCCACGCCCCTGCTTCTTGAGCTGTTTGGAGGCTTCTTGGCTGCCTGTATGGCTCTTTGGTTTGTGGCCCTCAGCCGCCCTGCTGACCAACCGGCGGCAGCCCAGAGCACTGCGAATGTTCTATGGATCACGACTGGCCAAGCCAAACGTATCCGCTGCCTTCTAGAGGCCTATGTGTTGAAGCCAGGCGCGGTTGCCTCGCTCGGCCTGCTGCTGCTTCGCTTGGCTATCGGCGTGATGATGATTCACCATGGCCATGAAAAACTTGCCGATCCCCAGCAATTTGCCATTACCTATGTGGCATCTCTACGCCTGCCATTCCCCTTGTTTTTTGCCTATGTAGCTGGCTTCTCCGAGCTGATCGGCAGTTGGTTGGTGATTCTCGGCTTGCTCACGCCAGTTGGGGCTCTTGCCCTCACCGGCACGATGACAGTTGCCGCCTACCAACACATCCTTACGGCAGGGCTAAATATTTATGTGCTCGAACTGGTCGTTCTCTATCTAGGCGGCAGCCTTGCCCTCTTACTTGTTGGTCCTGGCCGTTTTTCATTTGATGCTGGCATGCTGCCAGGCCTGCTCGTTAAGCCAGCTGCTCGTATTAAGCCAGAGACTTCTGCCCCCTCCACTGGCATTTCAGGATGGGCCCCTGCTTACGTGCCAATTAAAGCCAGCAACTCAAACCGCTGAACCAACTGGCTGTTTTGCGTGGTCTTAATGGATAGTCTCCCCCCATGGCGCACCTTTTTGAGAGCTGCCCTGCAGAGGGAGGGCAGATCCTCCAATAGCCGCTGGCTGCAACTTGCAACTGTCGCCAGCGATGGCACCCCCAGGGTGCGCACCTTGGTGTTTAGGGGCTGGTCAGCTCCAGCGGTTCTGGATTTGTTCACTGATGGGCGCAGTGAGAAAGCCAGCGAGCTGCGAAATTTGCCAGAGGCGGAAATCTGCTGGCTTTTGCCTCGGGCACGCAGCCAGTTTCGATTGCGCTCAAGGCGGTGCCAGCTTCCTCCAGCGGAGCTGCTGATCCAGCGGCAGCACCATTGGCAAAGCCTCACACCCTCCGCTAGGGCTTTGTGGGGCTGGCCAGAGCCAGGAATTCCCCTCGAGCTGGAGGCAGCTTTTCCCCAGGAACTTGGCGACACCACACCCATGCCTAGCCACTTTGAACTGCTGAGCTTTGAGGTGCATCAGGTTGAGTTGCTTGAACTTGGCGGGCAACCCCACCGGCGCAGGCGCTGGAGCGCCTCTGGGGCCTGGGCTGAACAGCTGCTGAACCCTTGATTTGCCAATTTGGGAGGGCTCGATCACACGTAATCCCCTTTACGGAGTACCTTTTAATTGCTAAAAGCGCATCTGTATGCGAATTACGCGGTGCAATTCTGATCATCTGATCGCCCTCACGGCATCAGAGGCCTCCCGTTTGGTTGATGCCTGTGCCTTGTTGGTAATTGCTTCTGAGGCTGCTCCCCAGGCGGCACTTCCCCCTAGTATGGCAATTCTGTTTGGTCAGTTATTTGACGGCTTGAAGTCAGCCGCTGAAACACAAAAGCCCGCCCAAAAGAACCCCTCAACTCCTCCCTGTTGAACAAAATCGGAGTCGGCTTGCGATAAGGGTTTCTCGTCACGGTGATAAGTATCTGATCTGCCTAAGCACTAAGGAGGTTGGCGGCCAGCTGATTTCACACCTGGGGCGCTACAAATAGTGTTTGGCGCAGGATTTCTAGGCGTTTGCTGTTGACCCCCAGATCTGAATCGCCAAGCCGGGAAACGGAGCGAGCTTGGAGAATTCCATTTTCAGTGTCGGCGTACAGCTCTAGATCGTCGACGAAGCCAAACAGGGAGCTGGTTGCGGTTGCGTGCAGATAGCCCTCAGCGCGCTCCACAACATCGACTCCGCCCATCGCTTCAAGCACTGGAATCAGGCTTTCGAGGGCGCTTTGGGGAGTATCACCCCTGCCCTGCTGGATGGGCCAGTCTGCCCTTGCGCAGTGAGCTGGCGTGGGACAGGGAGCCAGGTTGCCGTCGTGCACGCCCAGGTCTATAGGTACCGGACCAACGATGTGAAATAGGGCTAGGCTCAGCACTACGGTCAGATGCTGCAGCAGATAGATCATCGCGGGCATCAGGGGGGGGAGATGGGAAAGGTGTCACCGTAACCAGGTTGGGCCGCCTGGCTGGCTCCTGATTGATTAACCTCATCTTGCGGATTTCGCCTCTCATGCCATGGGGCCGCTGCAAATCGTTTGGTTCAAACGCGATCTACGCAGCTTCGATCACAGACCTTTATTGGAGGCGTCGCTGCGGGGACCAGTGCTGCCTCTCTACGTAGTGGAGCCAGATCTGTGGCGACAGCAAGACAGCTCCGCCCGGCAGTGGGAATTTTGCCGCGAATGCCTGGTAGAGCTGCGCGCGGCCCTTGGCGGCCTCGGCCAACCACTTGTGGTGCGCATCGGTGCGATTGAGCAGGTGCTGGAGCGGGCCCATCGACAGTTTGGAGTAGCTGGCTTGTGGAGCCACGAGGAAACTGGCAACGGCTGGACCTACGCCCGCGACCGGCGCGTCGCCGACTGGGCCCGTCAGCACGGCATTGAATGGCAGGAGATTCCCCAATTTGGTGTCACCCGGCGGCTCAGCAGGCGAACGGGTTGGGCAAAGCGCTGGGAGGAGCGCATGGCCGAGGAGTTGAGCACCGCGCCGCCCCGACTCACCCCGCTGCCCCGGCTCGACCCCGGATCCCTGCCTATGGCAGCAGAGCTGGGACTGGAGCCCGATTCCTGCCCTGGTCGGCAAAAGGGGGGGCGAGCCCAGGGCTTGATAACCCTCGCTTCCTTCTTGGATCAGCGCAGCCGCTCCTACCAATCGGGGTTGTCTAGCCCCAATACGGCCGTCGTCAGCTGCTCGCGCCTTTCGCCCCATCTCAGTTGGGGCAGCTTGTCGATGCGTGAGGTAGTGCAAAAAAGCCGCCTACGCCGCCAGGCTCTTGCGGTGGCCCCCTGGCGGCGCTCCTTGCAGCGCTTTGATGAGCGCCTGCATTGGCATTGCCATTTCATCCAGAAGTTGGAATGCCAGCCGAGCTTGGAATACAGCGAGCTCCATCCCCTCACTGCCGGACTACGTGACAGTAATCATGAGCGTTTGGCAGCCTGGGCAGAGGGGCGCACGGGCCTTCCTTTTTTAGATGCTTGCATGCGCTGCCTGAACGCAACCGGTTGGCTGAATTTCCGTATGCGGGCGATGCTGCTTTCCGTGGCCAGCTATCAGTTGTGGATTCCATGGCGTGAGAGCGGTGTACATCTCGCCCGCCAATTCGTCGACTATGAACCTGGCATTCACTGGAGCCAGTGTCAGATGCAATCTGGCACCACCGGCATCAATACGATCCGCATGTACAACCCGTTTAAGCAAGGCCTGGAGCACGATCCTGGGGGTTTGTTCATCCGCCACTGGGTTCACGAGCTGGCCGCGGTGCCAGCGGTGTTCTTGCACCAGCCCTGGACGATGGATGCCGCCACCCAGGAGCGCGCCGGTTGCCGAATTGGCGCCCAATATCCCTCACCGATTGTTAATTGGGCGGCGGCAGCGGCGACCGCCCGCGACAGGCTCTGGGCTTTGCGAGCTCAGCAGGGCTTCGCAGCTACGGCCGATGCGATACAGCTACGCCATGGTTCAAGGCGTTCCGGATTGCGCACTTCCAGCAGCAGGCGCCGGGGTAAGGCGCCCATAGCCCAGCTCAGTCTCGATCTGATGGGGGACACCTGCTTAGGTGAGTGATCATGACGTGGACCCCAAAAACTAAACCAGCCCTTATGAGCGCTTCCCTACCGGCCAGGGGGGCCCGTAGCTTCCCCTTTTGCAATAGGACCCTGCGGGACTGCGTATTGCCCACGAAACCGGGGCAACCCCACTAAGGACACTTGGGTATCTGCGTAAAACCCATGTCACTGTTATTTTCGCACGATGCCCGCGGCAGGGGGAGCATCGACAACCGCTGCACATCGAACGTCTTCGGAGGCTGAGCGCCTCTACGCCAATGGCGCCATCATTTCGTTGCCACCCTTCTAGTCCCAATGGTCTTTGCCTCCCCGCGCTCTTACATGTTGCTCTCGTTGGCAGCTGCGGTATCCACGATCGTCCTGAAGACAGTCGCCTGGCGACTTACCGGATCAGTGGGGCTGCTCTCAGATGCGATGGAATCGGTAGTGAATCTGGTGGCAGCTCTTGGCGCCATCTGGGCGCTCACTTTGGCCGCCAAACCGGCAGACCGAAGTCATAACTACGGCCATTTCAAGGCCGAATACTTCTCGAGCGGTCTAGAGAGTGTGCTGATCGTGGTGGCGGCACTAGCGATCATCTACGCCGCCATTGGCCGACTGCTACAGCCAGAGCCCTTGGCGCAAGTAGGAATCGGCCTGGCACTTTCCCTGTTGGCAACGGCCCTCAACGGACTGGTTGCCTGGGCCCTTATGCGAGCCTCCCGCCGTTTCAACTCGATCACCCTGCGGGCCGACGCGCACCATCTGCTCACTGACGTCTGGACCTCGGTCGGAGTTGTGCTGGGAATTGTCCTTGTGAAGGTCACCGGACTGACGATCCTCGATCCACTGATTGCGATTGCAGTGGCGCTTAACATCGTTATCACCGGTTGGAAGTTGCTCCACGAGACCGCTTCCGGCTTGCTGGATCGTTCCTTGCCTGCTGAGGAGCAAGAAACTTTGGAGTCCTTACTCGCCTCCCATAAAACTGAGGAAATATGCTTCCATGCTCTTCGTACCCGGGTTTCCGGTTCGCGGCGATTTATATCCTTCCACCTGCTGGTGCCGGGCACCTGGACGGTGCAGGCCGGCCATGACCTCTGCGACCAGCTTGAGCGAGAAATCGCCACTGCTCTGCCACGAACTCACGTGCTTACCCACCTTGAACCAATTGAGGATGAAAAGGCATGGGAAGACCAGGGATTCCGCTGGGAAAAAGGTTGACTGAAGCCAGCGGCTGGTGGCTACTTAAGTGTCATATGTGGAAAGTCGA
Organism: Synechococcus sp. CS-1330; assembly: GCA_025128025.1. Taxonomy (GTDB): domain Bacteria; phylum Cyanobacteriota; class Cyanobacteriia; order PCC-6307; family Cyanobiaceae; genus Cyanobium_A. The sequence goes on along the minus strand of JAHLYR010000038.1, from coordinate 5,883 downwards.
ATGCAAACCCCCACAGAGGAAGTCATGTGTCAATGAGATTTTATTTCCTCTCAGAAGATCGACTGCTCTACCATGGAAGCACAATCTAGCTCTATATAACCAACACAACTCAGATCGCATGAGGGGCATCCTAGTAGCCTTTTAGTCCAATTAATCCCTTGTAAAAAAAATTATCCGGAAAAGACGCATCAGAACCCAGGCGAGCCAAATCCACGACTTCAGCTCCTTAGGAATACGGGCATTTCTTTATTCGAGGATGGCTCCTCAACACCAGCTAGCAAACCGCAATAATATGTTTTTGTGCGATTACGAGCTATCGCATCAGCCCCTCTACAACTAGCTGGTACACAAGACAGCCCCAAAAATGGGAAATGCTTTGGCGGATATGTGGCGACATCACGCCCCCATTCACAGTCAATTGTTAGAAGTTCTAACTGTAAGAATTAGTGGGTCAACCAGTAGAGCTGGGTAGCGGGCAGTTGTAAATATCAACGGATGGGGGCTGGCTGCAATTGACATATCTTCAAGGTGCAGGCATCAACTTGCTGGTGTGGCAACCATGCTGGCGCTCCAGGTTGGAGGGTTCCTGGTTGATGCCCCGAGCACCCGCTTTCCCATGGCGAGGATGTGCGGGTGGGGTATATAGCCGCTAGTAGATGGTCAAATCAGGAATGATGGGTCTCAAGCTTGGCGAGAAGAAAAGCCCTGGGAGATCAGCACAGCTCATCTGCGTTAAGCAGGATCACCGCTTCATCGCCATAGCCAATGCTGGCAGCAATAAGACAGACAAAAGGCTGCCGCCCACTAGAGCTGCTCCCACTTGGGGCGACATCAGCCCTGCCTGCACCTCGAGATAAGCGACAACAATCGGCAAATTTAGTGACTGTGATACCAGCAGCGAAAAGCGCAGCCGTTCGATCGGATCAGGCAGCGCCTGGCGATAGAGCAGCCACTGGGGCAGACCACGCATCAGGAGGATCCCTATTAAGCAGATCAAAGGTCCCCAGGGATGGGCTGCCACAGAGGCGAGGTCCAGCCGAGAACCGGCAACGACGAAAAACAGCGGCACGAATAAACCGTAGGCCGACGCCTCCAGTTGCTTAAACGCAGGGGAGATGTCGGGGTGGGCGATGAACCGCCGCATCACCAAGCCTGCCAGCACTGCTCCCATCAGGATGTCGACTCCCAACACTACCGACAAGGCAATTAGTCCAACCACCAGCAAATACAGCAGCTGCATTGGCGAGGCGGATGCTGAGCCCGCTACAGACTCCAACCAATACCAACAACTTGTCTGCCCCATCCGCACCGGCACCAATGCCAGCAACCACGCCACCACAACCACCAGAGCAACGCTGAGCACAGTTGTGATGGGATCGGTAGATCCCATCAATAGCGCCACGGCCAACACTGGGCCCAATTGCCCCCAAGTACCTGCACTAAGCAACAAACGCCCCAGCGGAGAATCCCACTCGCCCGACTCCCGGAGGATCACCAACAACGTCGATAGGGCGGTCGAACTGAGTGCCACCACCAATGCAACCGGACGCAACCCACCGCCGAGGGGCAGAATCGAGACCAGTAGCACCCCCACCATGATGGTGGCAAGCCATCCCAGGGCACCCAGCTTGCCTGGAGTGCCGCCGAGTGTTTTCTGATCAATATTCAGTCCTATTAAGGCGAAGATTAAACCAAGACCTATCTTCGAAAAAAGATCAATCGCCGGATCCTGCTGCAGCCAGGCCAGACCAGAAGGCCCTACAGCAATACCCCCCAACATCAGTAGCGCGACTGTGGGAAGGCGGCCTCCAAACAGTCGAGCGACGAAGGGCGATACAGCAACAATGGCAACGATTGTCAGCAGCCCCTGTAGACCGGTACTCATGGGATGCGGAAAAATCAAACCGTTAGCCTAATTCTTGCTAATACATTTCACAGCCAGCGCAAGGCGACCTCCTACCATTGCTAGATGTTGATCAGATTGAGTAGGACCTGGCCTTCCTCCCGTGACGTGACCCCCTTTGCTGCTCCAGTCTTTATGAGAGCTGATGGGTGATCAGGCCGCTTTCCATTGCTGGAGGACTTCCAGGGGCCTAGGCCCCTGGAGAGCCGAATGCGGTCTGTAGACGTTGTACTCGATTCCGTGCTGCTCTGCCAATAACTTTGCCTCTGTTAAAGATGAGAAGAGCTCAATACGTGGCCTCCGGCCGTCTTCGTCTACATCCCTCTGTACAACTGCTGCCACCGGTGATAGGTAGCTGCTGAAACCTCCAGGGCTCTACAGACATCAGCAACGGTTTGGCCTTGGCTAAGCAGTTGTTCCGCGGTGCGCAGCTTGCGGATGATCTGTACACCATCGGAGAATCCTGCGGCTACGGGGATGTGGCGTTTAATTTTCACGGGGCTTCTACTGGCCAAGTCTTGCCGGTAGGCAAGCTCTCATAAGGGCTGGTTCAGTTTCGGGTCCACTTCACCAGCACCTATCTGCCGCCATAGGCATTCACCGAGTCAATCAACTCATCGAGGCGATCAAAATCAAGCGGTGCACCAGGAGCATTGCTGGTGCACCGCACCGCCACTGCCTGCGTTGTCGATTGCCATCGCATCGCCTGGCTGCAGGCGCTTACTGAGGCCGTCAAATGCCCTGGGGTTGGCGCTGCTATCGCCATTGATCACTGTTGCTTCCAAGGTCAGGCGCATGGAGCGCACCTTCATCTCGATCTGGCTGGCACGAGCCTCAGGGCCCATCAGGCCAACAATCGAGCTGTCAGCGTCCACGTCACCGCCAAATAGGTGCACCGCTTCTGCGCGCTGGTCCACAACGCCATAGCTCTGGGTGTAGCCCTCGTTTACAGCGCGGAAACCAACAGATGGCAGCTGCTGTTCAGCCGAATAAAACAGTCCGCTACCGGCAATATTCATGAACGGCAGCTGGGCGAGCAGTTCGTCCTCTGAAAACGTCTTGAGCACAGCTAGATGCTCAAGTCGGTTTTCGTATTTAGCTGCCTCGATTAAGGTGAGGTCCATGGCACAGGGGGCAGCGGCCTGGGGAGGTCAGGGGCTATTGCCGAGGGCTTTCACCAATCGAGCGGAAGGCGGAGGAGAGGACGTTCACTCGTAGTGGCTCCTCATCCGCAGCACCTTCACGATGCGCTCCTGATCGAGCACTTGATAGACGAGCCAGCACTACAGATGAAAGAACTGGCAGCCCCGTTGGGAAGCAGATGGCAATGGCACCGGCTGGCTGCTCACCTGCCAGCCGTAAGCAGGGGAGGGCAGAGGCACCGAGCAGGTCCATGTGACGTGACCCCCCTGCTGCTCCAGTTCTTATGGGAGCTGATGGGTGATCAGGCCAACCCCGTGAAGGTGGTGCCGTTGCGGTTGCAGTCCCGGCGATAGGCTCAACTTTGTCGTTTGTAAAGCTATCGCTGCCAGTTGATGCGCATGCGACCAAGCAATCGTCAGGCCACGACTTGGAATGATTGTGACAAGAGAAAAATCGGTACTCTGTTTTGGCGACTCGAATACTTGGGATAAATACCGCTCACTGCAGGTCGCCTCCATCGCGCGGAACGATGGCCCGGAATTCTGCAAGAATTGCTAGGTGAGTCGTATTAGGTCATTGAAGAGGGTCTTAATGGAAGGTCTACAGTTTTCGATGAACCATTCGAGACGGACGAAATGCATGCACCACAATACTCATTATTCTTGAAAGTCATGCGTCGCTTGATCTGTTAATAATAATGTTTGGCGCTAATGATTAAAAGCACCATCTAAATGCATCTGCTCATGAATCAGCAAGGGGTATTAGTGCACTCTTGCAGATAGCAACTAATAGCACTACCAGTTTCAGCGAGGGCTCACCAAAAATTTTAGTGATTGCGCTACCAAGGTTTGGAAATATGTCCGAGCTCATGACCCATCATTTCAAAGATGCAATAGCTTGCTCCGCTTAGCTCCCTGCTTAATACGTGCAATCATGCGCCCAATTCGACTGCAGCTTTATCGACAGCAATCAGGTATTGAACGTAGCAGGAGATGGGATTCACTTGGATGTCCATGGCCATCTCAAGTTGGCCTTAGTACTTATGCCGGTAGTGAAGGATTTAATAGGTGATGCAGCCTAATATGGCGATGGGCAAATCACCATTTTCTTTACTTGTGCAATTCCGCTGTGGATGACATGACAAGCCCAACGCTACTTGACAACTCTTTTGAGGGTGTCAGAGAAATTATTTCGCACGCCGTCTACTTCTGTAAAGCCAGTGTGGATGTGAGTATTGCCATCGTTGCTAAAAATTGTTTTCCATTTATACTTTACTGCGCGGCCATCGGAGAAATTTCCGAAACTCGTCCATACAAGCTTTCCTGCTTCTATTGAGCCAATCCCTTGATCGAAGTTGCCGCCGGAATCAACTACGGTAACTCGCAGCTTTTTCTTAGCAGGGTCCCAATAAATAAGTTGCAGGCTACTCCCTTTTCTAGCATCACCTGGAACACTTTCACATAGGATGGCTGACTTTCCTGCGGCCCAGCGACAAGTAGATCTACTGATGAACTTATCACCCTTTTTGCCAACTCCGGGGTAATCTCTTGAGTACGTACCGGATCCGCTCCAGGTGCCAATGAGACGCTTCCCAATAGCTTGAAATTCAATCGACGATTCACTAGCTCGGGCCCCACTGGCGACTGCTATGAAAAGCCAGGCCCCAACAAAGAATGAGCCAGTGATTTTCGGCAAAGATAATTCAGATCTTCCAAGTATTCGCTTTGCTCCAAGCAAGAACCCTGTAATCATAATATCTCTTGCATGGATTTAATGATCACCAATTCTCTCACGCCTGTTGTCGATATGGGGTCGCCATCCAGATGCAAGGAAATATTTCGCAAGGAGACACGTGCAAAAGCCATGACTCCATTGGCTTTAATGCCATCAAGTAAAGGCTTATTGGGACTGGATTAGGATAATCGGCCAGATCGGTTGCGCGACCGTCAGAATGGAATCAAATGATTGCATGAATACTCTTCCACAAGTATTTCCATCAAGACACCAGAGTCAATGGCTTTGATTTTGCTAAATACATCGTATATATCTGAAAAGCATGCCCATTGATATCAATCAGATGGCCGGTCAGTTGACGGCCTTTTGCCATGGGAGACTTCAAGAGAATGCTATAATAATTCTTTGCCATGAGATTGCGCAGGATGTCGCTAATCAAGCTCAGATTCCGATGCGTTCGAGCTGGAAAGTAAGGCGCTAAGGTGTCAACAGATATTCACGCAGTAGTTGCCTGAGGCATGCCAGCCCAGCGGTCATCCCTTGCCGCTCTTTTGATTCGCCTCACGCTCGTTGCTAGGACTGCTGAGGCAGTAGTTGGCAGAGGAATAAAAACCCAGCGGTCAGCCAGCCCCACTTTTCTCAATGGCGCCGCGGCTGTTGACCCCGGAGTGGGCACGCAGTAGCCGTCAGAGCTGTAGTAGCCAAGCGGGCAGCCTCCAGCCTTGGGCAGGGACCACCGGCCGCTGAGCTAGGGCACTTCCTGCAGCCAAGCTGCAATCGCGCAGGCAAGAAGCAGAGGATTGCGGCCCATCGTCTTGTTGGGCATAGCTACACATTGCCGGTGCAAACTCAGGCGATGGCTAGACAGTTTCTTCTGGGTGTGGTTGCGTTAACAGCCTTGGCCTCGCCAAGCGAGGTAGGCGCTCAGGGCGTCAAGGTCACCGTGCTCTCCATCGGAGATGGCGACACGATCCGGGTGCGTCAGGCGGGTAAGGCGCTCACCGTGCGTCTGGCCTGCATCGATGCACCTGAGAACTCCCAGACCCCATACGGCCTGAAGGCCCGCACGTATTTGCAGCAGCGCCTACCGATCGGCCGGGAGG
>JAHLYR010000037.1 GCA_025128025.1 Synechococcus sp. CS-1330 | reverse complement strand
GCGACAGGCTGACCAGGGGCTTGGTGTGTCTGAACACCTCGATTCAGCCTAAAAAACCAGCCCAAAGTGGCTGAACATGAGACCAAAAGTCCTCAGAAAATGGCCTCAGAGGCAATTCTCGGTCAAAGGCACTCTTTCCTTAACCAGCCGCCCCGACAATTGTCATCATCTCGGCCACCCGCAATACTGCAGACCAGTGCTGGTCCCCACGCCAGGGATCCTGTTCTCAAGGCCAAAGACGGTTGCCCAACGTATTGCGTTCCACCGGGCTGGTTCTCCCCCTGCTCAGGGCCCTATTGGTGCTGGGAGTCGGTGGACTGACCCTGGCCGTCCACGCCGAGCCGCCCGCCCACCTGGCCAAGGAGCCGGCGCCAGCTGTCGATCCACCCAGCCTCAACCGATTGCTGGCAATTCCCGGCTGGGTCGACCTCGACATCAACCTGCAGGCCCAGCCCCTCGGCAACCCCAGCGGTGGCACCGCGCAGAAGGGATTCTGGATGCAGCAGCTCACCCTCGGAGCCACATTCAGCAGCGGGTTGACCAAGCCCAGCGACCAGTGGCGCGAGGGGGATCACTGGCAGACCAATCTGCAGCTGATGCTGTTCAGCGGCGATCCCCAACTCAACGCCGCGATCGGAGCCGCATACCCCCTGCAGAGCACGGCCCATCCGACTGGCCTGTGGCTCACGGAGGCGAGCCTCGAGCGCCGGGCCGGGCGAGGGGAGCTGGGCGTGAAAGCGGGTGTGTTCTCCCTCAATCCAGGCTTCATGTCGACGCCGGTGCTCGATCAATACGTGCACTCAGCCCTCAATGACACGCTCAACTTCAGCGTGGAGGGCCTGCCTATCAATCCCTACATCGCACCGGGCGTGGAACTGCACTGGAAGCCCGGCGGCTCCGGCCGCTACGGCGAATGGCGCTATGCAGCTTTCTGGATCGATGCCGAGCAAAACCTCGCCTCCCTGTTCGGCGTCAATCCCGACCAGGGACGCAGCCGCGGCCACCTGCAGACGCTGCAGTGGTCCACCACCCAGCTGCCGGGAGCCCGTGGCTTGGAGGTGCCGATCCAACACAGGGGCCAGGCGATCGATCGCCAGTTACCGCCCCCCCAGCTCCAGCTCGGCGGTGGCTCCCTGGCCAACCGCAGCTCGGGCAGAAGCGATTCCGCCCTCTACGGCACGCTCACCCTGGCCCCCCCCCTGCTACTGGGCCTCGACAACCGGCTCTGGCTCGGGGTGAACAGTGCTGTGAGCGGGGAGACCAACCCTGTGCCCCTGTTTCTGGCCGGCGGCTGGCTGAGCCAGGGGCTGCTGCCGGGCCGCCCCCTCGACGTGCTGGCGCTGGGCTACTGCCGCAGCAGCTTCAACAGCCAGCTAAACCCCGGCCTCAGTGCCGAAGCCGTGCTGGAGCTGAATTACACCATCAACCTCAACGCCAACCTGTCGCTGCAACCGGTGCTGCAGTGGGTGATCAACCCGGGTGGCTCCGGCCAGGTGAACGCCATCCTGGCGACCGGCCTGCAGCTCCAACTGCAGTTCTGAGTCAGCCCAGCAGCAACCGATAGGCCGCCTCAAGCCGTTGAAACGCCTCGGCATCGCCGCCCAGATCGGGGTGGTGGGCCTTGGCCAAGCGCCGATAGGCCCGCTTGATCATCGGCACACTCGCCCCGGGCTCCAAGCCCAGCTCCCGCAGGGCGCCCGCTCGGGGGGCTGGGTCCGTCGCCTTGGCTTTAGCTTGAGAGTGATGGTGGGCCCGGGAGTGGTTCTCGGTGCGGGTGCCGCGGCGGCGCTGGCCCAGCTGCGCCTCCCGGCGCACCAACTCCTCCACCACCTGCAAGGGGGCGTCGTTCAGCCATTCCGGTGCCCGTGGCCCATAGAGGGCGAAGGCCGCCCGCACGGCCCATCGCACCCTGCTGTGGGGCCCCCGCAGCGCCTCAGCCAACTCGGCACCCAGACCAGGCGAGCGGCGGTCGAGCTCCTGCTCCAGGCTGAGTTCGGGCTTCCACCAGCGACTCCGCAGCTCCTCGATCACGCCGCGCAAACCTGCCGGCGGACCGATCCGCAGGGCCTGCCACTGGGGATGGGCGGCCATCGCCTCACCCCAGCGCTCCACCTGGGGTGGCGTGAGGCCATGGGCGAAACGGGGCTCAGCGCAGCTGGACTGCTGCAGTTGCTCCAGTCGGCGGCGCAGGGCCCGCACCTCCCGGCGCAGGGCATCGTTTTCAGCCAGGAGGGCATCGACGTTGCTGGTGACTGCAGGGCTGCCGGGAGCTGGACGCCAGCGGCGGGGATCAAAGCCCATCCAGCCCCCCTAAGCCCAGCCGCCGTCCACTGCGGCGCAACACCTCAGTGCAATCGGCCCGCATCAACAGGCCGGCGCCGCCCCAGATCAGCCGGGGGGCTAGATCGGCAACACCGGCATCCAGCTCGCGCAGGGGGCTGAAGCCCAGCTGGCGGAAATAGCGCACCAGGCGGCGGTGCTGGGGCTCGCTATCGCGGATGGCCAGGATCGTGGCCTGGCGGCAGGGGGTGGCCTCCAGGGCCCAGGCAAAGGTGGCCGCCCAGATCAGCGGGCCCACCGCAGCAACCTGGTCGCCCTGCACCCGCATCGTGTCGAGCCGCAGGCCAGCGGCCGCAGGCAGGGCCCAGCCCTTGATCTCACCCAGCAGCACCAGCCTCTCCCCATCCCGCCGCGCCACCCCCAGCCGCAGGCTCCAGGCCAACCCAGCTGGCCGGCCCACCTGCAGGCGCAGCTGGAGGCCGCGCCGACTGGCCTCGGCCTCCAGCTCGACCAGACTTGGTGCTGGCAGGGTGCTGGTCATGGCCGCCATGGCTCCGCCAGCCGCACCGCCTCCAGGGGCAGGGAGCCGTAGAGATGGGGGAACAGCTCCCCACCAGTGGTGCCAGCGTTCGAGGCAGCCGGCTCAAAGCGCACCTCCAAACTGGCAGCCGCCAAGCGCTGGGGATCAATCGTCAGCAGCAGCACCGCCCCGGCAGGCAGGTCGCCATAAAAGTGGGCCGCGGTGGCCTCCACCTGGTGAGCGTTACTCAGGTGGATGAAGCCCACCTCCTCCAGGGAGCGCCCTCGAGTGGAGCGGCGATAAACGCCATCGGCCCGGGCCGCCTGCCACTCCGGACGCAGCGCCAGGTGATAAAGCCAGCCGGGAGAGCGCCATGAAGTTCGTTCCGCCCAGGGCTCCTCGAGTGCATCCGCCAACTCCGGAGAAGCCAAAAACCGACCCAGCCATCCCTGGAGCGCCGCCAACAGCGGCTCGGCGTCAAAGCCCGCCGGATCCACCAGGCGGAACTGGCGCACGAAGGGCAGCAGGGCCCAGTCGGCCAGGGAAGGGCGATCGCCGAGCAGCCAGCCTCCTGCCCCCAGTTGCTCGTTCCAGCGGCGCAGGATTCTGAGGCCAGCAAACCGGTTGGTGCTGGCTGGCTCCCCTGGGTAGCGATCGGGGTATTTGAAGCGATCGAGGTGCTGCTTAAAGGGGCCGTCGTTGGCGGCGATCAGTGAATCCATATCGGCCAGCTGGGCTGGGCTCCAGCCCGCCAACCAGCCGTGGGGATCGCGGCTCTCCAGGGCCCAGCGCATGATCGCCAGGCTTTCGTCCAGCACCTCGTTCGCCAGAACCAACACCGGCACCGTGCCCTTGGCGGAGGCCTCCAGCAGCTCGGGGGGCTTGGCCTTGAGACTCACCTCGCGCAGCTCCAGGTTTTGGCCAGGCTGCAGGCCAGCGACAGCTAAGGCCAGCCGCGCCCGAATTGCGTAGGGGCAGCGGCGGAAGCTGTACAAAATTGGCTGGTGATTAGCCAACGGGGCGCCCGCCGAGGTGGCACTCACCCCGCTGGCGAGCCCGCTCCATCTGGCGCTGACGCTCAGCGAAACGCTGCCGATCAGCGTCGCTGAAGCGCTCGAGGCAGTGGCGGCAGCTCACCCCGGCCACGTAGCTGGCCAACTTGCGATCGGCAGGCGAAAGCGGCAGGCCGCAGGCATGGCAAACGCTGTGCTCACCGGGCTCGAGCTGGTGGTTAACCGCTACTCGCTTGTCAAACACGAAACACTCGCCGCGCCAGCTGCTTAGCGGCTCGGGGATCTCCTCGAGGTAGCGCAAGATGCCGCCCTCCAGGTGGTGCACCCCGGCAAAACCCTGCTGCTGCAGGTAGGCCGTGGCCTTCTCGCAGCGGATGCCACCGGTGCAGAACATCGCAATCGCCCGGGGCTGGCGCTGCTCCACCAGCGGCCTGAGCTCCCGCTCCACCCACTGGGGAAACTCGCGAAAAGTTTCGGTGCCTGGATCAATCGCACCTTCAAAGCTACCGATCGCCACCTCGTAGGCGTTGCGGGTATCGATCACCAGGGTGTCGGGGTCGGCGATCAGGGCATCCCACTGCCCAGGGGGCACGTGGGTGCCCACCTCGGAGGCCAAATAGGGACTCACCTGGGGCTCACCCATGGTCACGATCTCGCGCTTGAGCCGCACTTTGAGCCGGTGGAATGCCTGAATCTCTGAGCGACTGAACTTGGCTTCCAACCGCTCCAGGCCTGCCACCTGCCGCAGCCGAGCCAGCAGCGCCTGCACGCCAGCATCTGCTCCGGCAATCGTGCCGTTTACCCCCTCAGCCGCCAGCAGGATCGTGCCGCTTACCCCCTCGGCTGCCGCCAGGTCGCCCAGCTCGCGCTGCAGCTCTGGCAGGCCCTCCAGGGCGGCGAAGCGATAAAACGCTGCCACCAGCACACTCATCCGCCCACCTGCACGCCGGCGGCGGCCAGGAGCTCCCGGTCGGCCTCCACCGCTGGATTGGAGGTGGTGAGCAGGGTGTCGCCGTAAAAAATCGAATCAGCACCAGCCAGCAGGCAAAGAATCTGGGCTTCCCGACCCAGCTGCTCGCGGCCGGCACTGAGCCGCACCCGCGCCTGGGGCATCAAAATCCGGGCAGTGGCCACCATCCGCACCAGCTCCAGGGGGTCGACTGGCGGCAGGTCTTCTAAGGGAGTGCCCTCCACCGCCACCAGGGCATTGATCGGCACGCTCTCCGGGTGGGGATCCAGGTTGGCCAGCACCTGCAGCAGCCCGGCCCGATCGGCGTCGGTTTCGCCCATGCCGATGATGCCGCCACAACAGAGGGTGATGCCGGAGCGCCGCACCCGGGCCAGGGTCTCGAGCCGCTCCTGGTAAGTGCGGGTGGTGATGATCAGGTCGTAGTGCTCGGGGCTGGTGTCGAGGTTGTGGTTGTAGGCGGTAAGGCCGGCTTCAGCTAGGCGCTCGGCCTGGGAATCGCTCAGCATGCCGGCGGTTACACAGGCCTCCAGGCCCAGCTCGCGCACACCGCGCACCATTTGGAGCATCGCCTCAAAGGGAGCGCCGTCGCGGATTTCACGCCAGGCCCAGCCCATGCAGAAGCGATGGGCCCCGGCTTGCTTGGCGGCCCGGGCTCGCTCCAGCACCGGCTCCACCTCCAGCTCCGGCCGTCCCGCCACATCGCTGCTGTTGTGCAGCGACTGGGGGCAGTAGGCGCAGTCCTCTTCGCAGCCGCCGGTCTTGACGCTGAGCAGGGAGGCCAGCTGCACGTGGTAGCCGGGGTTGGCGGCGCGGTGCACCTGCTGGGCCTGCCAAAGCAACTCCATCAGCGGCTGCTCCAGCAGCGCCTGGATTTCGGAACGGGACCAGTCGTGACGCGTGATCAAGGCAAGTTCAGCAGGGTTCGACACCACCAAAGCGGCGCTGGCGGCCCTGATAGTCGAGCAG
>JAHLYR010000036.1 GCA_025128025.1 Synechococcus sp. CS-1330 | reverse complement strand
TACAGATTAGTTAATGTATAATGATTAAAGACGTAAAAATAATATGAAAGGGAAAAACTACTCTTACTCAGATGCCAAAGGATCTTATGGGATAGAGGTCAATATCACACCAAATATGCTTCATCAGATCAAAGAAATTGATAAGCAGTATCTTGTGGGAATACTGAAGGACCAAGAATTTTCAAGAAAACACCCAAGCAGTTGGGTTGGCAAGTGCCCCTTCTGCTCTTCTACGAAAAAAAGAAATTCTCAGGTTCCCTACCAGCCTGCTTACCTCAACCCAAACAACATGGGGTATGTGTTTCACTGTTGCTCCTGTATGACCTCTACAACGGCCTACAAGCTGCTTCTGGCTGTTAAGGGTCACTCTATAGCCGAAGAGTATTTGGAGACACGTTGGAGGGCAGGAGAGTTGGCTGGTGGAGGTTTTAATTGTCCTCTTCCTCAGAGTGTTCGTGAGCGATTCCTGAGCGAAAAGGAACAGCGGAAAGCTACTCACAAAAGTGAATACGAGCTGAGGAAAGCCAAAAACTACATTGCCAAGTATGGGCGGATACCTTCAAAACCCTCCAAGAACGGCCTTGAATGAAAAAGGAGTTTGAATATAAAAAATAGGGGGGCTGATGGCCCTCTTTTGCTACACGTCAGATTCGGAGACCTTGCCCTACAAGCAGACGACTCCATTCAGCCATAAACTCACGACGCTCATCCAGCATCAATGAGTTGTCATAAGCTTTTCTTACTTTGTCTCCTATGAGATGCCCCATTTGACGCTGAATGATTTCGTGGCCAACCTTAAGGACATCTTGCCCAACGGTAAGCGGAACGCTTCTCCAACCATGAGCAGTCAAGAGATCCTTATATCCAAGATTTATAAGAAACTTGTTTAACGACTCTGGATTTAGGTGGGGATACTTGCTTTCTCGATACGAACCAAAGATATATTTTTGACTAAAGCCAAGTTTCCGGGCTTCGCCAATCAGAACTTCTATCTCTGGCGTCACCGGAACATGATGAGGAATATGCTGAGTTTTAAAAGTTCTCTTTAATCCGGGAGTATCACCAAGAATAATAATTATCTGATTATGAGAGTCGTACCAATCCCATCGTAGACGGACCAATGCCCCAGCACGGAGAAACGTCAATAACATAAACTTAAGGCTCAGAACAACTATGTTATTAGCAGAGCATTTATTGAGATTGATGGCCTCCATCAGGGCAGGGACTTCTGACCACCCAATGGTTGGATGATGGCGCTCTTCATCCGTCGCCTCGTCCCTGCTCTGCTTAACGGCTGGATTTTGGCCCCGAGCCATCCATCCCTTATCAATAGCATGGTCAAAGCATTGAGCAAGAACCCTTTGGACTCGCTCCGCTTGACTGTGACTACCTCTCTCCTTGATTATATCAATGACGGAGTCAATAATCTGCCTCCCCCCCCTGTCCCATTCAAGATCGGTCAAAAGAGTTTTATCATCAATAACCTTCAATACTTGATTTTCAAGTTGTACTCTATAATTTTTAGTTGTGTGCTCCTTTAGTCGTGTTTTCTTTAATAAGAAAGCATCTACAGCATCTCTCATCGTCACCGTTGACGACTTATGAATGTTTATTCCAAAGTGGCGAGGATCTCTATTTTCTTTTTTCGCCCAGAGCTTGATTTCCAGCCATTTCTGGTATGCCTGCTTCAAGGTAAACTGACCTGGCTTAGTGCCTAAAACACCTATTCTCACTGGGATCTGCTTTATCTTTCCTTTTACATTCATCCGAAACTTGGCCTCAAAGGACTTACCTCCTCCCTTGTGAGCTGGCTCAATAATTATGTTTAGACCATCTCCACAGCCATATTGTTGACGCCTGCTTGTAGCAGCAAGTGCCATTATTTCTTTTTGATTTAAAGCCATTTTAGCTTCCTATTAGCGAAGTGAATAAATATAGTCCTGGACATCCTTAAGCAGCCATCGGCGGCATCTGCCTCCAAGGCTGAGGTGCTTAGGAAATTCACCGTTGTTCATTTTTCTGTAAATTGTTGATTTAGAGAGCTTTGTAATGCCCACAACATCTTTAAGTGCTAAAAGCACAAAGTTTTCATTCATAATTAATCCTCTTATTGGTAAAGCAATGCCTATATCATGACTCGGGAGGGCCGATGGCTTACTCCGTTAATCATATAATCTATTGTAGCACGAACTTCTGTCATTGTCAACCCTTTGCCTATGGCCAGGGCGAGTACATTGGGGGCTTTCATTGTTGATTCAGTGTTGTTGGAAGCGGTGTTGGATACCACTGAATCAAGCGCCAGCAAGGGTTCTTGCCGCTTCATCACTACCCATTAGGAGTCAAATCGAAGGACTCCCTCTCCGTTGTTAAGCCCGGATGCTTAGTTACGGCTGGCTGCAGCCAGCCGACTAGCTATCTCGGGTAGGAGCTTGGGATCTTGGGCGCAGGCTTGGCCCTCGGAAAAAATCACCAGCAGGAAGGGCGCCGCCTTTGGCATAGAGCCCTCAGCTGGCAGCTCCACGTAGGCAGCATCGTGCCGGGCCTGGCTCATCCAGCCCGCCTTGCTCCAGAGGCGAGAGCCCAGAGGCAAACCCTCACCAATGAAGCCATCCACCTGGTTTTCTGGATCCGCAAGCCTCAGGGCCGGATCCAGACTGCGCGCCAGCAGAGCTGCCATCCGGGCACAAGCCGGTGGCGAGACCAGGGCCGACGCCAGCACGGCCTGCAACAGACGGGCTACCGCGTCGGTACTGAGGCGATTACGGTTTTCAAGCTCGGTGCCGTAATAGTCCCGCTCCCGCCCGTAGGGACCATCTCCCCAGGTTTTCTGGCAAGCGTTACAGCCCTGCAGCTCCGGCCAGCCAAGCTCGCTCAGCCAGCCATTGACAAGCTGACGCTGCTCAACCCAGTGGGCCATGCGCTCGGGGGGCAGAGAAGGGCCGCTGGTGGTGCCACTCAGCAAATCCACCACTAGGGAGGTGGCGTCGTTGCTGGAGTCGCGAATCATGTCTGAAAGGGCCCGCCGCAGCTCGGGCGTATCCGCAAGCAAATCAGCCTGGCGCCAGGCCTCGGCCGCCACCAGGTACACCAGCTTCACCACGCTGGCTGGGTAGCGGGGCCGATCCCCAGCCCAGCTCGCCCCCTGCACCGGCTGGGCCCAGAATTGATGTGGATCGAGATCGGCAGCCCGGCCAAGCAAGGGCTGGTCGTAGCGGAGCCAGGTAATGGAGAGGTGCTGGGCTAAACCAGGCCGTCCCTCCAGCTCTAGAGCCCGCACCAGATCGGCCAGGATCTGAGCCATGGCTGGTTCGGGGCTGTAAAAAGCCATCACCGCCGGCCAACGTATTGGCGAGATTAGCTGTGCTGACAGTGGACACCATCAACCCTGCCCAGCTGGCTGCCGGCACCCCAGCCGCGCCGGAATGGCTCCTCGCCGGCACGAACTGGCAGCTCACTGGCAGCGTCGACCTCTACAGCCAGGCCCGCGGTGAGGGGCTAGCCAGCCAGGCCTGGCCTGGCCGCCACCTGCAAATCCTGACCAGTCCTGCAGCTACAGGGCCAGGAATGCGCCTGCGGGTACGACTGCTCGACGATGGCTACCCAGGCTGGCTTGAGCCCGATGCCCTGCTGGGGCGAGCAGTGGCGTGCTCCCCACCCCAGCCCCAACTCCTGCAGCGCTGCAGCATTGCCCGGAGGCTTGAGCAGGTGCTGAGCTTCGCTCAGGCCACCCAGCGCCTAGCCAACACCTACCTGTGGGGCGGCAGCCTGGGCCCCAACTACGACTGCTCCGGTCTGGTGCAGCGGGCCTATGCCAGCGCCGGCATCTGGATTCCGCGCGATGCCTACCTACAGGAGCGGTTCTGTCAGCCAGTGGCGGTGCGCCCTGGCCAGGTGCAGTTGCTGGAGCCTGGCGACCTGATCTTTTTTGGCACGCCCCAGCGCTGCAGCCACGTGGGGCTGCACCTAGGTGGCGGCCACTATCTACACAGCTCCGGCGTCGCCCATGGCCGCAACGGCATCGGCATCGACAACCTGGCGCC
Source organism: Synechococcus sp. CS-1330 (assembly GCA_025128025.1). GTDB lineage: Bacteria > Cyanobacteriota > Cyanobacteriia > PCC-6307 > Cyanobiaceae > Cyanobium_A. Next base: position 37,367 of record JAHLYR010000036.1, on the reverse strand, counting down.
CCAAAACCCCGACCCGGTGGCGCGCCACTACCGAGTGGAACTGCGGGGAGCGGGGCGGGTAATGCACAGCCATAACGGCAGTCCCCTACCCACCTAGGGTCGATGCCAAGGGCTGACAAAGACATGCAGCAAACGGGGGAAGGCCAGACCGAGCTTTCCGTAGTAGTGCCCCTATACAACGAGGAGGAGAGCCTGCCCCAGTTGGTGGAGCAGTTGCTGGCGGCACTGCGACCGCTGCAGCTGGGCTTTGAGTTGGTGCTGGTAGACGACGGATCAAGGGACGGCACAGCGAAGGTGCTCAGCCAGCTGGCCGCCACGGTTCCGGAGCTGGTGGCCGTGCTGCTGCGCCGCAACTACGGCCAGACGGCGGCCATGGCGGCCGGCTTTGACGCCAGCGGCGGGGCGGTGATCGTGACCCTCGATGGCGATCTGCAGAACGACCCAGCCGATATCCCACTACTGCTAGCCGAGCTCGAGCAAGGCTTCGACCTGGTAAGTGGCTGGCGCCACCAGCGCCAGGATGCGGCCATGCAACGGCTGCTGCCCAGCCGCATCGCCAACAGCCTGATTGCCCGGGTAACTGGGGTGCGCCTCCACGACTACGGCTGCTCCCTAAAGGCTTATCGGCGCGAGGTGGTGAGTGACCTCAACCTCTACGGCGAACTACACCGCTTCCTACCTGCCCTGGCCTTCATCGAAGGTGCCCGGATCAGCGAGGTGAAAGTAAACCACCATCCCCGTCGTTACGGGGAGAGCAAATACGGGCTCGACCGAACTTTTCGGGTGCTGATGGACCTGCTGACGGTCTGGTTCATGAAGCGCTTCCTAACCAGGCCGATGCACGTCTTCGGCTTCGGCGGCCTGGCCGCCATGGGCGCAGGGCTGCTGATCGGACTCTGGCTCGTAGGCGAAAAACTACTGCTTGGCGCCGACATCGGCGATCGCCCCCTGCTGCTGATGGCCCTACTGAGCTTCCTGACGGGGGTGCAGCTCTTCTGCTTTGGCCTGCTGGCCGAACTGCAGATGCGCACATACCACGAAAGCCAGGGACGACCTATCTACCGGGTGCGGGGCATCGTGCGCGGATCCGGCGGCTAAGAGGCGGGGCAAGGGGATTGAATTTTTATGTCGCCATAGCCGGCCCCGCAGGCTGCCTCGGGTGGCCTTCGTACAGTATTAACGGTTGCTATTGGCCCGCGCCATGACTGGAGAATTTGCTGCCGCTTGGTTGCCCTCGGTGTTAGTCCCACTTGTTGGAATCCTCGGCCCAGCCGTGGCCATGGCCCTGCTTTTCAACGTAATCGAAGCCCGCGACTGAGCCCGACCCAAGCCGTCGCTCAGCCTCACCGCCTACCCCCGCCACCATGACCGTGACCCCCGTGGCCGACCCCTGCGTCGGCAATCTGGCAACCCCCGTCAACAGCAGCTATTTCAGCCGGGCCTTCATAAATGCCCTGCCCGCCTATCGCCCCTCCCTATCTCCGAACCGTCGTGGTTTGGAAGTGGGCATGGCCCATGGCTTCTTTCTTTACGGACCCTTCGCCGTCTGTGGGCCCCTGAGGCTCACCGAGTACGCCAGCACCGCTGGTTTACTCGCCAGCATCGGACTGGTGTCGATCTTGACCGTATGTCTCTCGATCTACGGCACCGCTGGCAACGGACCCAACATCCAGCCGGCTGACACCACCATCGACAACCCTCCCGCAGACCTGTTCACCAAGGCTGGCTGGGCAGAATTTGCCAGTGGTTTCTGGCTGGGTGGCTGCGGTGGCGCCGCCTTTGCCTGGTTCCTGGCCGGCACCGCGATCGTTGCCCCACTGGTCAACATCGCCGGAGGCGTCTGGAGCGTCAACTAAATCTCAAGCGGTTTTCCAAACCCCCTTCAAGCTCCGCCAAGGCGGGGCTTTTTTATTGGCTTGATATTCCCCCAAGAGCAGCTCCGATAGCAAGTGCCTGCTGGGCCACGAGCCAAGCTCTCGGGAGCAAAGCAATCCCCAAGGGGGAAAGAGCCGGCGCTGGGCAATGGTGGGCAGTGATGGGCAAGATAAACAACTACCAATGGGCAATAAAAAACCCCAGCTTGCGCCGGGGTTAATTCGTCCCTCGAGGGAACAAGTAGGCCGCGGTTAGCCGAACTTGCCCGAGGTAGAAGCAATCAGGAAGGCTGCATACGTGAGAATGTAGCCGATAGTGAAGTGAGCAAGACCCACAACACGAGCCTGGACGATCGAAAGAGCGACAGGCTTATCGCGCCAGCCAACGAGGTTGGCGAGCGGGGTGCGCTGATGCGCCCAGACGATGGTCTCGATCAGTTCCTGCCAGTAGCCGCGCCAGGAGATCAGGAACATGAAACCGGTGGCCCAAACCAGGTGACCAAACAGGAACATCCAAGACCAGACGGCCAGGTTGTTGCTGCCAAACGGGTTGTAACCGTTGATCAGCTGAGAGGAGTTAAGCCACAGGTAGTCGCGGAACCAACCCATTAAATAGGTGCTGGATTCGTTGAACTGAGCCACGTTGCCCTGCCAAATGGCGAGGTGCTTCCAGTGCCAGTAGAAGGTGACCCAACCGACGGTATTCAGGGCCCAGAAGACGCTCAAATAGAAAGAGTCCCAGGCACTGATGTCGCAGGTACCACCACGGCCGGGGCCGTCGCAGGGGAAGGAATAGCCGAAGTCCTTTTTGTCAGGCATCAGCTTGGAACCCCGGGCATCCAGGGCACCCTTCACCAGGATCAGAGTCGTGGTGTGCAGACCAAGCGCAATGGCGTGGTGAACAAGGAAATCACCAGGACCGATCTGCAGGAAGAGGTCGTTGCCACCATTGATGGCGTCGATCCAACCGGGCAGATAAACCGCACTGGCGGTGCTAGCTGCGGATGCCGAATTGGATAGCAGCACATCCATGCCGTACATCGCCTTGCCGGAAGCGGCCTGAACGAATTGGGCGAAGACGGGCTCCACCAAGATCTGCTTCTCGGGAGTACCAAAGGCCACGACCACGTCGTTGTGGACGTATAGACCCAGGGTGTGGAAGCCGAGGAACAGGGAGACCCAGCTCAGGTGGCTGATTATGGCTTCCTTGTGCTCGAGCATCCGAGCCAACACGTTGTCTTTGTTGGCTTCCGGGTCGTAGTCGCGGATGAAGAAGATCGCACCGTGTGCGAACGCACCGCACATCAGGAAGATGGCGATGTATTGGTGGTGGGTATAAAGCGCAGCCTGCGTTGTGTAGTCCTTAGCGATAAACGCGTAGGACGGCATCGCATACATGTGCTGGGCCACCAGGCTGGTGACCACACCCAGAGCTGCCAAAGCCAGACCAAGCTGGAAGTGGAGCGAGTTGTTGATCGTGTCGTAGAGGCCCTTGTGGCCAGCGCCGAGGTCACCAGGGGTGCCCTTGGGTGGGTTGTGAGCTTCCAGAATCTCGCGAATCGAGTGGCCGATACCGAAGTTTGTCCGGTACATGTGGCCAGCGATCACAAAGATACAACCGATAGCTAGGTGGTGGTGGGCAATGTCCGTGAGCCAGAGAGCTTCCGTTTGGGGGTGGAAGCCACCAAGGAAGGTCAGGATCGCGGTGCCAGAACCCTCAGCAGTTCCGAACTGTTGATAGACGGTGTCTGGGTTCTGGGCATATACACCCCAGTTGCCGGTGAAGAACGGCGCCAAACCAGCGGGGTGAGGCAGCACTGAGAGGAAGTTGTCCCACCCAACGTGCTGACCACGGGCCTCAGGGATAGCCACGTGAACCAGGTGGCCGGTCCAAGCAATCGAGCTGAAACCAAACAGAACCGCCAGGTGGTGGTTTAGGCGGGATTCAGCGTTCTTGAACCAGGCCAGGGAAGGCCGGAACTTGGGCTGAAGGTGGAGCCAGCCTGCGAACAGCGCCCAAGCAGACAGGATCATCATGAAGATGGAACCCTGATAAAGCTCTGCGTTGGTTTTCATCCCGATCGTGTACCACCAGTGGTACAGACCCGAATAAGCAATGTTCACAGGGGAGGTAGCACCAGCCTGGGTGAAGGCGGCGATAGCTCCCTGGCCGAAGTGGGGGTCCCAGATCGCGTGAGCGATGGGACGCACATGCAGAGGATCGGCGACCCACTGCTCAAAGTTGCCCTGCCAGGCGATATGGAACAGGTTGCCCGAAACCCAGAGGCCAATGATGGCCAGGTGACCGAAATGGGTGGAGAACAGCTTTTGGTAAAGCCGCTCCTCGGTCATGCCGTCGTGACTCTCGAAATCGTGAGCCGTGGCAATGCCGTACCAAATCCGGCGGGTTGTCGGGTCCTGTGCCAGACCCTGGCTGAACGAAGGAAATTTCGTTGCCATTGGGAGAGGTCAGAAAAGGTCAGCCGACCGCGACGATGCGGGCCAGGAAGAATGCCCAGGTTGTTGCAATACCGCCCAGCAAATAGTGAGCGACACCGACAGCACGGCCCTGGGTAATGGAAAGCGCCCGCGGTTGGATAGCGGGTGCAACCCTCAGCTTGTTGTGAGCCCAGACGATGGACTCGATCAGCTCTTGCCAGTAGCCGCGGCCACTGAACAGGAACATCAGGCTGAAGGCCCAGATGAAGTGGGCTCCAAGGAACATCAAGCCGTACGCACTGGAACTCGAGCCGTAGCTGTTGATCACCTGTGCGGCTTGGGCCCAGAGGAAGTCCCGCAGCCAACCATTAATGGTGATGGCGCTTTGGGCAAAGTTGCCGTTGGTGATGTGCTGGACGCTGCCATCAGCGTTGACGGTGCCCCATACGTCGCTCTGCATCTTCCAGGAGAAGTGGAAAATGACGATCGACAGGGAGTTGTACATCCAGAACAGGCCAAGGAACACATGGTCCCAAGCCGACACCTGGCAGGTACCGCCACGGCCAGGGCCGTCGCAGGGGAAGCGGAAGCCCAGATTCGCCTTGTCAGGAACGAGGCGGGAGCTACGCGCATACAAAACGCCCTTCAGCAGGATCAGCACGGTGACGTGGATCGTGAAGGCGTGGATGTGGTGGACCATGAAGTCGGCCGTTCCCAAAGGAATCGGACCAGCGGCCACCTTGCCGCCCACCGCTACAACGGTGCCGTTGAACACTTCGCTCACACCCGCGAGGGCGTTGGGCGCAGTGCTACCTGCAGCGGCAGCGTGCAGACCCTGAATCCACTGCGCGAAGACAGGCTTCAGGGCAATGGCGGAGTCGCTAAACATGTCTTGGGGACGCCCCAAGGCACGCATCGTGTCGTTGTGGATGTATAGGCCAAAGCTGTGGAAGCCAAGCCAGATGCACACCCAGTTGAGGTGGCTGATCAGGGCATCACGAGCTTTAAGCACCCGGTCCAGCACGTTATCGACGTGCTTGGCGGGGTCGTAATCGCGAATCATCGCGATAGCGGCGTGCGCACCAGCACCCACAACTAAGAAACCACCGATCCACATGTGATGGGTGAAGATCGACAGCTGGGTGGGGTAATCAATCCCGATATAGGGATAGGGAGGCATCGCATACATGTGCTGGGCCACGATGATGCTCAGCGAGCCGAGCATCGCCAGGTTCACAGCCAGTTGGGCGTGCCAGCTGGTGGTCATGAACTCGAAGAGTCCGTCATGACCATTGGGAGCGGGGAACAGCAGGGGATCACCCTTCTGGCCCTGGAGAATCTCCTTGATGCTGTGACCAATGCCCCAGTTGGTGCGATACATGTGGCCAGCCACGATGAACAACACTGCGATCGCCAAGTGGTGATGGGCGATGTCGGTCATCCAGAGGCTGCCGGTCACAGGATTCAACCCACCTTTAAAGGTGAGGAAATCGCTGTAAGCGGCCCAGTTGCCCGTGAAGAAGGCTGAAACGCCAGCCCCGAAACCGGGGAATATCTGGGCGATCACGTCCTGGTTCAGGAACTCGTGGGGCAGGGGAATGTCGGCGTAAGTGGCGATGGTTTTGCCATTGAGCGCCAGCGGCTGGCCGGCGTCGATGGCGTCCATCAGCGCGGTGGTGGGCAGGGACACATGCAGCAGGTGTCCTGTCCAGGAGAGAGACCCCAGACCGAGCAGACCGGCCAGATGGTGGTTGAGCATCGACTCAACGTTCTGGAACCACTCGAGCTTGGGAGCCGCCTTGTGGTAGTGGAAGACGCCGGCATTGAGCATCAAGCCGGCCATCACCAAAGCACCGATGGCAAGAGCCATCAGCTGGGTTTCATTGGTGATGCCCCAGGCCCTCCACACATGGAAGAGGCCGGAGGTGATCTGAATGCCGTGGAACCCGGCACCCATGTCTCCATTGAGAATTTCCTGGCCGAAAATGGGCCACACCACCTGCGCCGAAGGCTTGACGTGCAGGGGATCGGTCAACCAACCGGTGTAGTTGGAGAAGCGCGCTCCATGGAAGAAGGCGCCACTCAGCCAGATAAAGATGACGGCCAAATGGCCGAAGTGAGCTGAAAAGATCTTGCGAGAGACCTCTTCAAGGTCACTGGTGTGACTGTCGAAATCGTGAGCATTGGCGTGGAGGTTCCAAACCCAAGTAGTGGTTTTGGGACCTTTGGCAAGGCTGCGATCGAAATGGCCGGGCTTGCCGAACAGTTCGAAGGTGGCCGGAACTGGGTTCCGGTCGACCATGGCCTTCGCCTTTTCCCCACGCTCTGGTGGGCTGATGGTCATCGAGACGTTCCTCGAGGGACGGGATCGAGGTGGTGGGTCCACCCCTGCAGCAGGCCGGAGAGCCTGCCGTTGGGCCCCATGAACGACCGGCGGCCGAGGCCTCCAAGCGTTCATGGGCACCAGCCGGGAAGGGGGTTCGCGAAAACGCGAAACCACTTGCCACAACTGGGGCTTTGGGCCCCAATTAGGGGACCGCTCGCCGAAGTATAGGGGTCGTTTCCGAGAGGTTTTGGCTTGCAGTTACAAAGGTTCAATCCCGGCGCTTCCCAGGCCAGCACAGGGCTTTACAGAACAGAAAGAATTATCAACTTCAACCATCTTGCGGGCGGTTTTTTATTACTTAGAGAGCGTCAAAAACAGCCGTCTGCCGCATCCGTTTCCCCGGGGTGGCACCGGCCAGCAGAATGCGTCCACTACAAGCTGAGCAACCCAGCGTGGGCGCAGGTAGCGCAACCCATCCAGCTCTTCCGTCTCGCCCTCTGCGATGGCGGCAGCGATTGCTAGCGCTCCTGCTAGTGGCAGCGTTGATGTTGTTAGCAGGCTGCAATCGAGTAGCCGCCAGCCGCAGCAGCGGCCCAGCCCAAGCACCTCTTCCAGTCCAGGGGCCCAGTGGCCGCTTGCAGGAAGTTGCGCCACCTGCCGCCGTACAACAAATTCAAGCGGCCCTGGCCGAACGCCAGCCCCAGGTATCGATCCAGATCCCGCGAGATGGCAGCGATCTGCCAGGCGGGCCGGTCAAGTTGCAAGTGCAGGTTCGTGATTGGCCCTTGGTTGATGCGGGAGTGCTCGGGCTGGGGCCTCACCTCGTGGTGCAAGTTGACGACCTAGCGCCCCAACGCCTCACCACCTCACGCTCTGGGCAATTCCCAACTCGTCTGGACGCCGAACTACCGCCCCTGGGCCCGGGCAGCCATCGCCTTACCGCCTATGCGGCCAAACCCTGGGGGGAAGTGGTGAAAAGTCCCGGCGCCTGGGACCAGGTGCGGGTAAACCGGGTGGCCGCCAATCCCCTGGCCACTCCCCAGCCGGGCACACCCCAGTTGATCGGCGTAGGCACAGCAGATTTGGCCGGTCGCGAACCGGTGCTGCTCGACTGGCTGTTAATAGACGCTCCCCTCCAGGGCCTGCGCGAAAACGACGGCAGCTGGCGCCTGCGGGTGACGGTCAACGGGGACAGTTTTTTGGTGGATCAGAACTCGCCTCTGTGGCTCAAGGGCTGGCACAGCGGCAGCAACAGCGTGCTGATGGAGCTGGTTGATGGCCGCGGCGCCCCCCTTAACCCCCCTTTCAACACCTTGGTGAGCGAGGTGACAATTGATATTTCCTCGCCCACGCCCAGTTGGCAGCGAGGGCGCCTGGATGCCAGCGAGTTAGCCCAGCTGCTGGGAGAGGAGCCTGCAACGCCTGCGGCTCCAGAACCAGAACCTGAACCAGTCCCAGATGCACCAGTAGCAGCAGTAGAAATCAATCCGCCGCCGGCCAGCGAGCCCCAATCCCCACTTGAACCGGAGTCTTCGCCGGAACCAGAATCGCCAGCCGAACCCGAGCCCCTGCCTGACCCGGAACAACTGCCTGAGCTGGAGCCCACTGTTGAAGCTGAGTTAGCCGAGCCTGCACAGCAAGATGCCCCACAAGCAGAGCCCCCCCCTACTACGGCCCCCACTGATCGGCTCAGCGCCTCCACCAGCCTGGAAGGATCGGCCCGCAGCCAGCTGAATCCAGATGGTTCCCTGCTCAAGCCCAAGGCGCCGGGTCCCCTGGCCGGGCTGCGTCAGAAGCTAGCTACGTGACTTCAACAAACAACCGACCCGTGCAGGACGCGCCGCGCGCCCGCCGCTGGGGCCTGGGCTTCAGCCCTGCCAGCGCCCCCGTGCTCGACCAGCTCCTTCAGGCCGGCCTAATCGACTCCAAGGCGGGGACTGACGACCAGATCGCCGCAGGGGACTGCTTAGTTGAGCAGTGGTCAACGGCCAGCGGCTTTGTGATCGTTGGTGCCTGTGGGCTGGTGACCAGGCTGATTGCGCCGCTGCTCGGGAATAAAACGAGCGATCCCGCCGTGGTGGTGGTGGATCCCCAGGGTCGGTTCGCCATTCCCCTGCTAGGGGGGCACGCGGCCGGGGCCGAGCGACTGAGCCACCAGATTGCCGCCTGCCTAGGCGGCCAGGCTGTGCTCACCGGGGCAACGGCTGCAGCAGGCTTACTGAGCCTCGACAGCTTCGGCAAAGACTGGGGTTGGCAGCGGGGGCAGGGCGATTGGAGCGCCCTGATGCGTAAGGCAACCCATCTGGATCAACCGCTGCGGCTAGAAGCTCACCACGGCAGTCGCCGCTGGCTAGAGCTCGAGGCCGCCACCTCCCTGCTAGAGCGCGCTGGTGGCACTGGCAGTGGCTCTGGCGAGAACCCAGAGGCAGATCTGGTCGTAGATATCCACACCGGCGCTGGCTGCCGCTGGCATCCACCGAGCCTGTGGCTAGGTATGGGCTGTGAACGCAACACCAGCCTGAGCCTGCTGGAGCGCTTGCTGGAACAGACCCTGGCCGACCAGCAACTGGCACCTGAATCCGTAGCTGGTTTAGCGAGCATCGACCGCAAGGCCGATGAGCCTGCCCTGCTTGCTATAGCAGCTAAACGAGGCTGGCCAGTGCGCTGGTTTGGGGCCGAATCCCTAGCGGCAGTGCCGGTGCCCACCCCATCGGCGGCCGTGGCCCAGGAGATGGGCACCGCCAGCGTGGCCGAGGCCGCAGCCCTGCTGGCAGCTGGCCCAGCAGCCCAACTGCTGCAAACCAAGCGCATCGAGCATGCCAACCCAGGCGAGCACGGGGCAGCCACCCTGGCGGTGGCTCTGGCCGAGAGTCAATGGGCGCCCGAGCGGGGCCAGCTGCACCTGGTGGGCAGTGGCCCGGGCAGCCTGGAGCTGCTCACTGCGGATGCGCGCCGCTCCCTGGCGGAGGCCACGGTGTGGGTGGGCTACGGCCTCTACCTCGACCTGCTTGAACCGCTGCGGCGACCTGATCAGCTGCGCTGGAACGGCCAACTCACCGAGGAGCGGGCCCGCTGCGCCCTAGCCCTGGAGCTAGCGAGCCAGGGGCTGAATGTGGCCCTGGTCTCCTCTGGCGATAGCGGCATCTACGCCATGGCCGGCCTAGCCCTGGAGCTTTGGCTGGCCAGCCCAGCCGATGGCAGGCCCAGCTTCAGCGTGCATCCGGGCATCTCGGCCCTGCAACTCGCCGCCGCCAGGGCCGGAGCTCCCTTGATGCACGATTTCTGCACCATCAGCCTCAGCGACCGACTCACCCCTTGGGAAGTGATCGAAAAGCGGCTGCAAGCAGCGGCTGCAGGGGACTTTGTAGTAGCCCTCTACAACCCCCGCTCCCTGGGGCGCGACTGGCAACTGGCCCGAGCCAGGGGGCTGCTGCTGGAGGGCCGGCCGGCCTCCACACCGGTGGCCCTGGCCCGCCAACTGGGGCGAGCCGATGAGGCCGTCAGCCTGCACAGCCTGGGCGAATTACCGGTGGAGCAAGTGGACATGCTGACCCTGGTGCTGATTGGCAACAGCACCAGCTATGCAAAAGACGGACGCATGGTGACCCCCAGGGGTTACCCAGGAGCAGAGCTCAGCTGAAAAAAATCGGGATGACAGGATTCGAACCTGCGGCCCCTTCGTCCCGAACGAAGTGCGCTACCAAGCTGCGCCACATCCCGATGAGGCGAGTTTAGGGGATCAACTCGGCTGTAGGCCTTGGCCTGCCGCTGGCTTCCTAAAGTTGGACTTAGCCCTTCTTCTGGCCCCCCGGGGCCCTACTGGCGCCTTGCTCAAACCCGACTGGCTGCGCGTCAAGGCCCCCCAGCGGGAGCGCATCGGTGAGGTGGCCGACCTGCTGCAGGATCTCAAGCTCAACACCGTCTGCCAGGAGGCCAGCTGCCCCAACATCGGCGAGTGCTTTGCCGGCGGTACGGCCACCTTCTTGATCATGGGGCCGGGCTGCACCCGGGCCTGCCCCTACTGCGACATCGACTTCGACAAGAGCGTGCGGGAACTGGATCCCAGCGAACCTGAACGGCTGGGGGAAGCGGTGGCGCGCCTGGGCCTGAGCCACATGGTGATCACCTCGGTCAACCGCGACGACCTGGCCGATGGCGGCGCCAGCCAGTTTGTGGCCTGCATTGAGCAGGTGCGCCAGCGCTCACCACTCACCACGATCGAGCTGCTGATCCCCGATTTCTGCGGCAACTGGGACGCCCTGGCCGCCGTTATGGAAGGCGCCCCTGAGGTGCTCAACCACAACATCGAGACCGTGCCCAGGCTCTACAAAAAAGCCAGGCCCCAGGGCATCTACGAGCGCTCCCTGGAGCTGCTGCAGCGAGTGCGTAGCGGCTGGCCGCGCACCTACACCAAATCCGGCCTGATGACTGGCCTGGGTGAGAGCGACGTTGAGGTGAAAGAGGTAATGGCCGATCTACGCAGCCACCAGGTGGACATCGTCACAATCGGCCAGTACCTCTCACCAGGCCCCAAACATCTGCCAGTGGATCGCTTCGTGACCCCTGAGCAATTTGCGGCGTTCAAGCAGCACGGCGAGCAGAAGCTCGGTTTCCTGCAAGTGGTGAGCAGCCCGCTCACCCGCAGCAGTTATCACGCCGGCGAGGTGCAGCGGCTGATGCGGGAGTATCCGCGCTAAGCCGCCACGGCCTGCCGTTCCGCCAGACCCACGCTGGCCTTCTCGCTGGGCGGCACCAGCAGCTTGAAACGGCCCCTCCAGCCATCCCAATCGGCCAGGATTTCAGCCGCCTTGGCGCTGCCGGTGGCCTGGAGGTGCGCCTCCAGCAGGGGCTTGAGCAGGGCGTCCTGCTCTGGGGTGGTGAGCTCGCAAATGGCCACAATTTCAGGGTTTACCCGCTCCGCCAAACCACCTTTCTCATCAAGGATGAAGGCCACACCACCGGTCATGCCGGCGGCCACATTGCGACCGGTGCTGCCCAGCACCACCACCACGCCACCGGTCATGTATTCGCAGCAGTGATCGCCGGCGCCCTCCACCACGGTTTTGGCCCCGCTGTTGCGCACGCCAAAGCGCTCACCGGCGCGGCCTAGGGCAAACAGCTCTCCACCTGTGGCGCCATAGAGACAGGTGTTGCCCAGGATCACCTGGTTACCAGGGTCGTTGACGCCGGCGGGAGGCACCACGCTGAGGCGTCCGCCATTGAGGCCCTTGCCCACATAGTCGTTGGCTTCACCCACCAGGCGCACGTTCATGCCCTGAAGCACGAAAGCCCCGAAGCTCTGACCAGCTGCCCCTAGGTAGGTGAGATCCAGTTGGCCCTGGAAGCCGGTGTTGCCGTGGCGCGCCGCAATCTCACCGGAGAGGCGGGCGCCCACGCTGCGATCTGTGTTGACGATCGTCAGGGTGCGGGCCACGCGGCCGTGGCCCTCGATAGCCGCCATCACCTCGGCATCGGCCAGCAGCTGATCTTCCAACACCTGTCCATTGCCATGGGCCTGGGCATCGTGCTGAAGCCAGCTGCGATCAGCAGCAGCGGGGATCGGATCGATCAGGCAGGAGAGATCAAGGGCGCTGGTTTTGGCGAGAGCCACGGCCCGGGGCTGCAGCAATTCACTGCGGCCGATCAGCTCTTCGAGGCGGGCCACGCCAAGCACGCTCAGCAGCTGACGCACCTCCTCGGCCACGAACAGGAAGAAATTCACCACGTGCTCGGGCACGCCGGGGAAGCGCTTACGCAAGTTTTCTTTCTGGGTAGCCACGCCCACCGGGCAGTTATTGGTGTGGCAAACGCGGGCCATGATGCAGCCCTCGGCGATCATCGCTACCGAGCCAAAGCCGTATTCCTCAGCGCCCAGCAAGGCCGCGATGATCACATCCCAGCCGGTCTTGAGGCCGCCATCGGCCCGCAGCAGCACCCGATCGCGCAGGCCATTCTCGAGCAGCGACCGGTGCACCTCGGTGAGGCCTAGCTCCCAGGGGCTGCCGGCATGTTTGATCGAGCTCAGCGGTGAAGCGCCCGTGCCGCCATCGTGGCCGGAGATCTGAATCACATCAGCGTTGGCCTTGGCCACGCCAGCCGCGATCGTGCCGATGCCGATCTCGGCCACCAGCTTCACGCTCACCTTGGCGGCGGGGTGCACCTGGTGCAGGTCGTGGATCAGCTGGGCTAGATCCTCGATCGAATAGATGTCGTGGTGGGGAGGCGGCGAAATCAGCGCCACGCCGGCCTTGCTGTTGCGCAGCCAGGCGATGTAGGGGTCGACCTTCGGCCCCGGCAGCTGGCCTCCCTCACCCGGCTTGGCCCCCTGGGCCACCTTGATCTCCAGCTGGCGGCCACTGCGCAGATATTCGGGGGTCACACCGAAGCGCCCTGAGGCGATCTGCTTGATGGCGGAGCAGGCGGTATCACCGTTGCGCAGGCCATTGAGACTGGGCAGGGTCGGCGAATGACCGCCGCCGTCCACATCGCTGAGCAGCCCGAAGCGGGCCGGATCCTCGCCGCCCTCGCCACTGTTGCTCTTGCCGCCGATGCGGTTCATGGCGATGGCTAACACCTCATGGGCCTCGCGGGAGAGGGCCCCCAAACTCATGCCGCCGGTGCAAAAGCGGCTGCAGATGCTCTCCACGCTCTCCACCTGCTCGATCGGCAGTGGGGCGGGAGCGGGCTTGAGTTCCAGCAGGTCCCGCAGGGCCGTGACTGGCCGGTGCTCCAGAAGGGTTTTGTAGGTGGAGAAGTGGTCGTAGCCGGGGCCCGCCTTGACGGCGGCATGCAGGGCTTTGGCCATCTCCGGGCTATTGAGGTGATACTCGCCGCCAGTGCGGTATTGCACGAAGCCCATGAACTCGAGCTTGGTGCGGTTGAGCTCGGGGAAGGCCTTGGCATGGAAACTGAGGGTTTCGCTGGCCAGCTCGCCCAAGCTCAGGCCTGCCACCCGGCTGGTGGTGCCACTGAAGGCAAGCTGGATCAGATCGGCGCCAAGGCCGATGGCTTCGAAGATCTGGGCGCCGTGATAGCTGGCCAGCAGGGAGATGCCGATCTTGGAGAGGATCTTGCGCAGGCCGTCTTCTAGGGCCTTGCGCACATTTGCCTGCACCTGATCGGGGCTGAGCGCCGGCAGCTTGCCGGTTTCGATCAGCTTCTGCACCCGGGGGTGGGCTAGCCAGTGGCGGCTGGTTTCCCAGGTGAGCCAGGGGCAAACGGCACTGGCGCCATAACCGATCAGGCAGGCCAGGTGGTGAGTGCTCCAGCACTGGGCCGTTTCCACCACCAGGGAAGCCTGCAGGCGCAAGCCCAGGTTGAGCAGGTGGTGATGCACCGCGCCGACGGCCAGCAGCGGTGGAATGGTGGCCGTGGTGGCATTGATCCCACCAGCCTCGCCGCCCCGATCGCTCAGCACCAGGATCTGGCTGCCGGCGCGCACGGCCGCCTCGGCCGCACTGCGCAGGCGCTGCACCGCAACCTCGAGACCTCCGGGCCCGTCGGTGACGGCCATCAGCGTGGAAAGGGTGGTGGTGAGCAGGCCCTGCTGGCTCACCGCCGCCAGCTCCGCCTCATTGAGGATCGGACTGGCCAGGTGCAGCACCGCCGCCGAGGCAGCTTCGGGGCGCAGCGGCGAGCCCCGCTTGCCCAGATGCATCTCCAGGCTCATCACCAGCTTTTCGCGCAGCGGATCGATCGGCGGGTTGGTGACCTGGGCGAAGCGCTGCTTGAAGTAGTCGTAAAGGAGGTGGGGCTTGTCTGAGAGCACCGCCAGAGGAATGTCGTCGCCCATGCAATAGGTGGGCTCTTTAGCTGCGCCGGCCATGTCTTCGATCACCAGATCGAAGTCTTCGGCGGTGAAGCCAAAGGCCGTTTGCTGTTGCAGCAGGTCCAGGTCTCCCAGCTGACGCTCCTGCGTCCAGGGCTGGGGGACGAGGGTGCGGCGATGCTGCGCCAACCAGTCACCGTAGGGATGGCGGGCGGCCACCTCGGCTTTCACCTCCCAATTGCGCAGCAGGCGGCCCTGCTCCAGATCCACTGCCAGCATCTGGCCAGGGCCGAGGCGACCCTTTTCGATGATGCGGCTCTCCTCAAGCTCGACCACACCGGTTTCTGAGCCCATCACCACGAAACCGTCGCTGGTAATGCAGTAGCGGGCAGGGCGCAGGCCGTTGCGATCGAGGGTGGCTCCCACGCAGCGGCCATCGGCGAACACCAACAGGGCCGGACCATCCCAGGGCTCCTGGGTGCAGGCGGAATACTCGTAAAAAGACTGGATATCGGGCTTATCTGCCAGCTCGGGCTGGTCGCGGAAAGCTTCTGGCACCAGGGTGAGCAGGCTCTCGGTGATCGGCCTGCCGCTGCGCACCAGCAGTTCAAGGGTGGCGTCGAGGTTGGCGGAATCGCTGAAGGCGGGGTTCACCACTGGCTTCAGCTCTGCAGCCGCCTCCCCCCATACCGCATCGAGATTGGCTTCCGAAGCCCTTGCCCAGTTGAGGTTGCCCAGCAAGGTGTTGATCTCGCCGTTGTGACCGAGCAGCCGCATGGGCTGGGCCAGGGGCCAGCGGGGCAGGGTGTTGGTGCTGAAACGGCGGTGGTACACCGCAAAGCTCACGGCAAAGCGTGCATCGCGCAGGTCGCCATAGAAAGCAGACAGCACCGCTGAACGCACCATGCCCTTGTAGACAACAGTTCGGCTGCTCAGGGAAGCGAAATAGAGCTCACCCGGCCCTGGCCCCCAAACGGCGCGGGCCCGATCGCCGCAACGGCGGCGCAGTCGAAATAGCAGCGCTTCCAGGTCATCACCGGCTTGGTCGGCGGCAAGCAGCCACTGCTCAATGGCCGGAGCGGTCTGGCGGGCCAGGGGGCCAAGAACAGATGCATCCAGAGGGACTGCACGCCAGCCCAGGCTGCCCAGCCCCAGCTTGGCGGCCTCATCATCACAAAAAAGTTTTGCCTGCTCGCGCTTTGCAGCATCGGCTGGCAGGAAAACCATGCCCAGCCCGCGAGCCGCTCCCTTGGCTGCCGCCGCCTCAGGCCATATCTCTTCTAGATAGCTCCAGGGGATGCCGCAGAGCACCCCGGCCCCATCGCCGGAATCACCATCGCCACCGCAACCACCGCGGTGTTCCATGCAGTCGAGGCCGCGCAGGGCCTGCTGCAGCACCCAGTGGCTGGCTTCGCCCTGAAGATTGGCCAGAAAGCCCACACCACAGGCGTCCTTTTCGCCAGCGACAGCGGCCGGAGCAGCGCTATCGCAATGGGGCCAAACAGGGCGAGAGAAGTGAGGCATAACCCGAGACGGTCCGGCAGGTGATCTGTCAGGGCAGCGCCGCTAACACCAATAGGTGCTGGCAACAGCAGAGCTGCCGATCCTAGGGATGCACATCCCCAAACCAGGGCGCCCTAACTCATAAAGAGGGCTAGCTTTCATGGCTGTCGGCCTGGCTGGCCCATGGCCTCTACTGCATTCCTGGCTGGCTGGCTCCTGGTTCTATGCCTGCCAGGGGTCGGCCGGGCCATGCCGATTACGCCGCCACCGCCACCGCCGCTTATCCCAATCGGTGCCGCCGCCGCATCTGAGCGCCAGGGCAGCAGTATCCGCATCAACGGCCGGCTCCAGAGCGCCCGCTGGCTCTGGGTGGGGGGCTTGGGCAACACGCCCCAACAGCTGTGGATACCCCTAGAGGTGCTCGAGAACCAGCTCGGGGTCTCCAGCCGCAGCCGCAGCGATGGGGCTCTGGATCTGGAGTGGTTTGGCCAGGGACTCAAGGTGCCCGTCAGCGCCCAACGCAGCCTTGAAGACGAGGTAGCGGTAGAGGTGAGCAGCCTGTTCGGCCGCATCGGCGTGGGCCTACGCCAGGAGGGCAACCTGCTCAGCCTGGAGCTGGCCAGGCCCCAGCTACTCCAGGTGCGCAGCTCAAACCCTGGCCCCGTCAAGCGAATCGTGCTCGATCTGGGCGGCCCGGCGACCATTGGTAGAGACGACGACGGACTTGTGGTCGACCTGCTCAGCCGCAGCGACCAACAGGCCCTGCTGGGGAGCCTGGGCCTCCAGGCCCAGCAGGACAGCGCCGGGCTGAGGCTCAAACCCTCCGCAGCCAAATTGACGCGGGTATTCAGCCTGGGCGAACCCAACCGGGTGGTGATCGAGTGGCCGGATCAGGGGGCCGCTAGCCGCCCCGACAGTCCAGCCCCGATCGATCCGCGCCTGCAGGCCCTGCTTGGCAAGGAACTTCAGTGGGATCGCCTGGTGCGCCAGGGGGTGCGCATTAACGCGATCCGCGTTGATCCACTTAACGCCTCATTGCAGCTGCGGCCCCTGGCTAGGCCTGGAGCCATGGAGGGCCTCAGTTCCCTGGTGCAGCTCGCCAACCAACAGCAGGCCTGGGTAGCGATAAATGGGGGTTACTTCAACCGGGTAAGGCGCCTGCCCTTGGGGGCTCTAAAACAAGACGGCCGCTGGCTTTCCGGGCCAATTTTAAACCGGGGAGTCGCCGCCTGGGACGAGCGAACCATGCCCCGCTTTGGCCGGCTACAGCTTTCAGAATGGGTTGTGGGCCCCGGAGCTCTGCGTCTACCGGTCGCCGTTGTCAACAGTGGCTACGTGCAGCGAGGCATCAGCCGCTATACCGCCGATTGGGGACCCAAGTACCGAGCCCTGAGTGGCTCTGAGACTGGCTTATTAATCCAAGGGGGCCTGGTGCGGCAACAGTTGGGCCCCTCCGAACTGGATGCGGGTGTGCCACTACGGGGCGATGACCTGCTGCTGGTGGGAAGGGGCGGCAGTGAGCTGCCCTGGGGCTTAGGCGATCGGCTCCAGATCGAAAGCCGCCCCAGCAGCAACCTCGGCCTCGCAACACACGTGATCGGGGGGGGGCCATTGCTTTTGCAGGCTGGCCGCATCGTGCTCAATGGCGCCGCTGAAAACTTCAGTGCCGCCTTCCTCAACCAAGGAGCACCCCGCACCGTGCTGGCCAGAGACGACCGCCAGATTTGGCTGATCACCCTGGAGGGGATCCAGGACAGCGGCCCCTCCCTGGGGGAAACCGCAGCCCTGCTGCAACAGCTAGGCCTGCAAGACGCCCTGAATCTCGATGGCGGCAGCTCCACCGGGCTGGTGCTGGGGGGGTCCCTGCAGGTGAAAGGTCGGGGTGTGGCCGGATCCGTTCACAACGGTGTCGGCCTGGTGCCGTGAGCAGGCTGCCAAAGTGAGCTCAGATATGCAGCCCCCCATCCCCATGGCCAAGGCGCACAGCCTGCGCGTGACCGCCGCCGCCGCCGCCGAGCTGGGCCGGCACGCAGCTGTGGCGGGCACCCCCGGGATGATGCATCTGGATCTAGTAGATGGGCGCTGTGAGCGCTGGGCGATTCGATTGCGCCCCGGCCACCTGGCGGGCACGCCGATTGCCCGCGCCGATGGCATCACCCTTTATGCGCCAGCAGAGCAGCTGAACCTGCTGAGCGGCCTGAGCCTGGACTACCGGGGTGACATCAGCGGCGGTGGCTTTTTGGTGCGTCCAGGCGAAGGCACGGTGAGTTGCGCCTGCGGCACTGCATTCAGCCGTTCAGGGGGAGGGCGACAGGCGACCCAGTAAGGTGACGGATTGTCGAAATCGGTCGGACGTCCGACCAATATTCTCCGACCAGACCCCGGTCCTCGATGCCCACCATTCAGCAGCTAATCCGTACTGAGCGCCAGAGTCTTTCCCGGAAGACCAAGTCGCCCGCCCTGCGCGCTTGCCCCGAGCGCCGCGGTGTGTGCACACGCGTGTACACCTCCACCCCCAAGAAGCCGAATTCGGCCCTGCGCAAGGTGGCTCGGGTGCGTCTCACCTCTGGCTTTGAGGTAACCGCCTACATCCCCGGCATTGGGCACAACCTTCAGGAGCACTCTGTGGTTCTGATCCGTGGTGGACGCGTCAAGGATCTGCCTGGCGTCCGCTACCACATCATCCGCGGCACCTTGGACACCGCGGGCGTTAAGGACCGTCGCCAGTCCCGCTCCAAGTACGGCGCCAAGACACCAAAGAGCTGAAGCCACCTAGATCAGCGTGACCAGCCGCTGACCAGCAACTTCAGCAAAGGGCGTCACCGATGCCCGCTCCAATCCCATCCCCTAGTTCTCCCCGCTCCGGTCGACCATGTCTCGCCGCAATGCCGCCGAGAAGCGCCCAGTGCTTCCCGACCCCCAGTTCAACAGCCGCCTGGCCTCCATGATCGTGGCCCGGCTCATGAAGCACGGCAAAAAGTCGACAGCACAGCGCATCCTTTCGGATGCCTTCTCCTTGATCAACGACCGCACCGGTACTGATCCCCTGGAGCTGTTTGAGACAGCTGTTCGCAATGCCACCCCGTTAGTTGAGGTTCGTGCCCGCCGGGTTGGCGGTGCCACTTACCAGGTGCCGATGGAAGTTCGCCAGGAGCGCGGTACAGCCATGGCTCTGCGCTGGCTGGTGAATTTCTCCCGCGCCCGCAACGGTCGCAGCATGGCCCAGAAATTGGCCGGTGAGCTGATGGATGCAGCCAACGAAGCCGGTAGCGCGGTTCGCAAGCGGGAAGAGACCCACAAGATGGCTGAAGCCAACAAGGCTTTCGCCCACTACCGCTACTGATCCTGCCTGAAACTGCTGAAGCCCAGGGCGACTTCAGCCTCTACAGACCCGGTCTGTAGAGTGACGCCCACGTTTTGTTGACCTTTCGGAGACCTCCCCCGTGGCCCGCGCCTTTCCACTGGAACGCGTAAGAAATATTGGTATTGCCGCCCACATCGATGCGGGCAAAACCACGACGACTGAACGGATTCTGTTCTATTCAGGCGTTGTCCACAAGATGGGCGAGGTGCACGACGGTGCAGCGGTCACCGACTGGATGGAGCAGGAGCGGGAGCGTGGTATCACGATCACCGCAGCTGCCATTTCCACCACCTGGAAAGACAACCGCATCAACATCATCGACACCCCCGGGCACGTCGACTTCACCATCGAGGTGGAGCGTTCGATGCGGGTCCTGGACGGTGTGGTCGCTGTCTTCTGCGCCGTTGGTGGCGTTCAGCCCCAGTCAGAGACCGTTTGGCGTCAGGCTGACCGCTACAACGTGCCTCGGATCGTGTTCGTCAACAAGATGGACCGGACCGGTGCCGACTTCCTGAAGGTCTACGAGCAAATCAAGGATCGGCTCAAAGCCAATGCCGCCCCGATCCAGCTGCCGATCGGAGCTGAGGGCGAACTCAAAGGAATCATCGACCTTGTGCACAACAAGGCGATTATTTACACCAATGATCTCGGCACCGACATCATTGAAAGTGAAATTCCTGAAAACATGGTTGAAGAGGCTAAAAAGTGGCGCCTCAAGTTGATGGAAACGGTCGCTGAGTCCGTCGAAGACTTAATCGATCCCTTCCTGGAAAATGGCGAGCTCACCGAAGAGCAGTTGATCAAAGGCATCCGCCAGGCCACCATCCACAATGGCTTGGTGCCGATGGTGTGTGGCTCAGCCTTCAAAAACAAGGGCGTGCAGCTAGTGCTCGACGCGGTGGTCGATTATCTACCAGCTCCCGTCGATGTACCGCCGATCACTGGCCTCCTGCCAGACGGCAGCGAGTCAAACCGCCCCTGTGACGACAGCGCCCCCTTCAGCGCCCTGGCCTTCAAAGTGATGGCTGACCCCTACGGCAAGCTCACTTTTGTACGCATGTACTCCGGGGTGCTCAACAAAGGCAGCTATGTACTCAACTCGACCAAAGATAAGAAGGAGCGCATTTCCCGCTTGATCCTGCTCAAGGCCGTTGACCGTGAAGAGGTCGATGAGCTGCGCGCCGGTGATCTTGGGGCAGTCTTGGGCCTTAAGGACACCACCACGGGAGACACGCTTTGCGTCGAATCTGACCCGATCATTCTCGAATCGCTCTTCATCCCCGAGCCCGTGATTTCGGTGGCTGTTGAGCCGAAAACCAAGGGTGATATGGAGAAGCTTTCCAAGGCTCTTCAGTCTCTTTCAGAAGAAGACCCCACTTTCCGGGTCTCCACCGATCCTGAAACCAGCCAGACAGTTATTGCTGGCATGGGAGAACTCCACCTTGAAATCCTGGTGGATCGGATGCTGCGCGAGTTCAAGGTTGAAGCGAACATCGGCGCTCCGCAGGTGTCCTATCGCGAAACCATTCGCACCAGCTCCAAAGGCGAAGGTAAATTTGCCCGTCAGACCGGTGGCAAAGGCCAATACGGCCACGTGGTGATCGAAATGACGCCCGGCGAGCCGGGTTCGGGGTTCGAATTCGTCAACAAGATTGTTGGCGGCATCGTTCCAAAGGAGTACATCGGTCCCGCAGAAGCCGGCATGAAGGAGACCTGCCAATCCGGTGTGATTGCTGGTTTCCCCATGATCGACGTCAGGGCAACCATGGTTGACGGCTCCTACCACGACGTCGACTCCTCGGAGATGGCGTTTAAAATCGCCGGATCCATGGCCTTCAAAGACGCAGTCAAGAAGTGCAACCCCGTACTACTTGAGCCAATGATGAAGGTGGAAGTCGAGATCCCCGAGGATTTCCTTGGGTCGGTCATCGGCGACCTCTCATCCCGTCGAGGCCAGGTCGAAGGACAGTCCATTGATAATGGTCAGTCCAAGGTCCAAACAAAAGTGCCCCTGGCCGAAATGTTCGGCTACGCCACCCAGCTCCGATCCATGACCCAGGGTCGGGGTATTTTCTCGATGGAGTTCAGCCATTACGAGGAAGTTCCTCGCAATGTGGCTGAGGCCATCATCTCCAAGAATCAGGGCAATTCCTGATCTCTCCTCTACCCACTAACCCCCCCGATTCTTTCTACTCATGGCACGCGAGAAGTTCGAAAGGAACAAACCCCACGTCAACATTGGCACCATCGGCCACGTTGACCACGGCAAAACCACCCTCACGGCAGCCATCACCAACGTGTTGGCGTCCCAAGGCATGGCCAAGGCCCAGGCCTACGACGAGATCGATGGTGCTCCTGAGGAGAAAGAGCGGGGCATCACTATCAATACGGCGCACGTCGAGTACGAGACCACAAAGCGTCACTACGCTCACGTGGACTGCCCCGGCCACGCTGACTACGTCAAGAACATGATCACCGGTGCCGCCCAGATGGACGGCGCGATCCTGGTAGTAGCCGCAACCGACGGGCCGATGGCCCAGACCAAGGAACACATCCTCCTTGCCAAACAGGTGGGTGTTCCCGCCCTAGTGGTGTTCCTCAACAAGAAGGACATGGTCGACGACGAGGAAATCCTCGAGCTCGTCGAACTGGAAATGCGCGAGCTGCTCAGCAGCTACGACTTCCCTGGCGATGACATCCCCGTGGTGGCAGGTTCAGCCCTGAAGGCCCTCGAATTTATCCAAGCTGGCAACAAGGCCGAGCGCGGTGCCAATGAGTGGGTTGACAAGATTCTCGACCTGATGGACGCGGTCGACGAGTCGATTCCTGAGCCCGAGCGCGAGGTCGACAAGCCCTTCTTGATGGCAATCGAGGACGTTTTCTCGATTACCGGTCGCGGTACCGTGGCCACCGGCCGTATCGAACGCGGCAAGGTCAAGGTTGGCGAAACCGTTCAAATCGTCGGCATCCGCGACACCCGAGAGACCACTGTCACCGGCGTGGAAATGTTCCGCAAGCTGCTCGAAGAGGGCTTGGCTGGCGACAACTGTGGACTACTTCTTCGCGGTATCCAGAAGGAGGACATCGAGCGCGGCATGGTGCTGGTGAAGCCCAACTCCATCAAGCCCCACACCAAATTCGAAGGTGAGGTCTACGTGCTGAAGAAGGAAGAAGGCGGCCGCCACACCCCCTTCTTTGCTGGCTATCGCCCCCAGTTCTACATCCGCACAACGGACGTAACTGGCCAAATCACCGCCTTCACCTCTGACGACGGTGCCAACGTCGAAATGGTGATGCCCGGCGACCGCATCAAGATGACCGGCGAGCTCATCTGCCCCGTGGCCATTGAGCAGGGCATGCGCTTCGCTATCCGCGAAGGTGGCCGCACCATTGGTGCTGGCGTGGTCTCCAAGATCATCGCCTGATCCTGAGGTAGGTTTTTGGGGTGGGACCTCCTGGTTCTCCACCCCACCTGCCGCTCCTCGACAATCCAGCTCCACCAGCCACCAGGGCGTTTCGCCCAGGAGCTTCCTGACGCCTGATCCGACATGTCCACCGCCATTGCCCAGCAGAAGATCCGCATTCGCCTCAAGGCGTTTGATCGCCGGATGCTTGATCTCTCCTGCGAAAAAATCATCGAAACTGCCGACCACACCGCCGCCACGGCGATCGGCCCCATTCCGCTACCCACCAAGCGCAAGATCTACTGCGTGCTGCGCTCGCCCCACGTCGACAAAGACTCCCGCGAGCACTTCGAAACCCGCACCCATCGGCGCATCATCGACATCTACAGCCCTTCGGCAAAGACGATCGACGCCCTGATGAAGCTTGACCTGCCCAGCGGCGTTGATATTGAAGTCAAGCTCTGATCTGAGCACAATCTCGGGTAATCCTGCCTGCCCACTCGCTGACCGCAGCCGGAACCCCTGTCACGCCAACGCGTGGCAGGGGCATTTTTTCTAGGATGGCGTGGCATCTCCTGTTCAAGCCATGGGCGAGCTGGCCGTAAGGGAGCTGCCGCTGTTTCCCTTGCCCGACGTGGTGCTCTTCCCCCAGGAAGTACTGCCACTTCATATTTTTGAGCCCCGCTACAGGATGCTGTTGCGCACGGTGATGGCCGGAGACCAGCGCTTCGGAGTTGTGCGTTGGGACCCCCAAAACCAAACAATGGCCGATGTGGGCTGCTGTGCCGAGATCCTGCACTGTCAGACCCAGGACGACGACCACAGCAACATTGTGACCATGGGGCAACAGCGTTTTCGCGTACTCGACATCGTGCGTGAGGCGCCCTTTCGGGTGGGAATGGTGAGCTGGATTGAAGATGAACCCGAGACAAGCCATGCTGATCTCGCTGCGTTGGCGGGCGATGTCGGCCAAGCCCTGCGGGATGTGGTTGAACTCACCGGCAAGCTGATTGGCAAACCAGCCAGCCTGCCCAACGACCTGCCCGACCTGCCCCGGGAGCTGTCGTTCTGGATCGGAGCCCACCTAGGTGGCCCGGTGGCCGACCACCAGCAGGCCCTGCTGGAGATCACTGACACAAGCGAGCGCCTGCGCCAGGAATACGAACTGCTGGACCAGACCAGGAGGCAGTTGGCGGCACGCACCGTGCTCAAAGACACCTTCCAGACCCAATAACTCCTGCCATGACCGTCCTGAGCTGGCCCCTGGCCGCCACCATCGGGGCCGGAGCCCTTGGCTGCTTTGCAGTCGCCCTATCAGCGCGCCTCTGGCTGAAACGCCGGCGGCGATATGAATCCTCAGCAAGCGTGGCGGACGCCTACGACCGCTGGACCAATGACCAGCTGCTGGAACGGCTCTGGGGGGACCATATTCACCTGGGCTACTACCACCAGAGTGGTAGCGGCAGGTCGCGCCACCAGGATTTCCGAGTTGCCAAGGAAACCTTCGTCCATGAACTGGCGCGCTGGAGCGGCCTCGACCAACTGCCCCGCGGCTCCACCGTGCTGGATGTGGGCTGCGGCATTGGCGGCAGCGCCCGCATCCTGGCGAAGGACTACGGACTGAACGTCCTGGGTATCAGCATCAGCCCGGCCCAGATCGCCCGAGCCACAGCCTTAACTCCAGCCGGCCTCAGCTGCCGCTTTGTGGTGATGGATGCCCTGGCCCTGGAAATTGCCGACGCCAGCGTTGATGCCGTCTGGAGTGTGGAGGCCTGTCCCCACATGCCCGACAAGCAGCGCTACGCCGATGAGTTGCTGCGGGTGCTCAAACCAGGCGGCCTGCTGGCTGTAGCTGACTGGAACCGGCGCGATCCAGCCGATGGCGCCATGGACCGGCGAGAGCGCTGGGTGATGCGTCAGTTGCTTGAACAGTGGGCCCACCCCGAATTCGCCAGTATCCGCGGGCTGCAAAAGCACCTCGAATCCAGCGCCCAATCCGGTGGCATCAGCATCGAAACCGGCGACTGGACCAGCGCCACCCTGCCCTCCTGGATCGAATCGATCTTTGAGGGGGTACGCCGGCCCGGCGCCATCCTGGGCCTGGGTCCCGCCGCAGTTTTGCAAGGCCTACGCGAAACCCCCACGATCCTGCTGATGCGTTGGGCCTTCGCCACCGGACTGATGCAATTCGGCGTCTTTCGGGGCCGCAAGCCCAGCCAGGCCTAAGCGAGGTTGGTGACCGGATAGGCCCCAAATAGGGCTAGGTGCTCGCAAAGGGGCGCTAGCTCAGCAAGGGCTGCCTCCAGAGGGGTCGATCCATCGGGAAGCTCCAGATCAACGAAAAATATGTACTCGCCCATCTCCCGCTTTGATGGGCGCGACTCAATCCGGCCCATGTTGAGCCCGCGCTGGGCAAAGCAGCCCAGGGCTTCGAGCAGGGCCCCTGGCTGGTTGGAGTGCAGGGAGAAGGCGAGGCTTGCCATCGGGCCCTGCGATGAGCGGGGTCCCCGCCGCAGCAACAGGAAGCGGGTGCAGTTGCCCGCCACATCATTGATCGGGTAGGCCAGCTCCAGCAGGCCATGCTCCGTGCCGGCCTGCTGGGAGGCGATCGCCGCCCGGAAGCGACTGCCCGCCACCATGCGGGCCGCCTCCGCCGTGGAACTGGTGGGCAACTGCAAGGCCTGGGGCAGGTGTTCCGACAGCCACTGGCTGCACTGGGCCAGGGCCTGGGGATGGGACAACACCTCACTCACGCCCGTAATCGGACCGCTGCCAAGCAGGGCATGGCGGATCGGCAGCACTAGGGCCCTGGCGACGCTGAGATCCGGATGCTCCCAAAGAGCGTCCAGGCAGGCCGTCACCCCCCCCTCCACTGAATTCTCGACAGGCACCACTGCCGCATCACAGGTGCCCTGGGATAGGGCTTGAACAACGGCCCGAATACCTAGCTGAGGCACCAATTCAGGGTTGGCGACACCTTCCAACTCGGCCAGTTGCCGGGTTGCCTGCTCGCCGTAGGTGCCGGCCGGACCGAGGAAGGCAAAACGCATCGTTTCCGAAACCGAGGACAGGCCATCGAGTGGTGACCGATAGGATCATGCCGCGCCGGCCCGCAGGCCATGCCCCTGGCCTTCTGCGCCAGTCAGCAACTGCAACTTGACGTGAGCCACCAGCCCGAACGGCTGGCCGCCTACTTGAGCGATCAGGATCGGGTGGTGAAAGCCCTGCTGGATCCCAACCAGCTCGAGCCCCTCGGCCCAGGTCGCTATCGCTACGCGGTTACCCATCTGCAGGTATTTCAACTGCAGATTCAGCCAGTGGTAGATCTGCGCATCCGTCTTGCCCAAGAACGGCTGGTGCTGGAAGCCACCGAGTGTGAACTGGAGGGTTTGGGGCTAGTGGATGATTTCCAGCTCACCCTGGGATCCTGGTTGGCAGCGGGTGCCAACGGGCTGGAAGGGGAAGCCAGCTTGGCCGTGACGGTGAGCCAGCCATCGCT
This sequence comes from Synechococcus sp. CS-1330, assembly GCA_025128025.1. GTDB lineage: Bacteria > Cyanobacteriota > Cyanobacteriia > PCC-6307 > Cyanobiaceae > Cyanobium_A. Next base: position 11,190 of record JAHLYR010000036.1, on the reverse strand, counting down.
GCTCAAACTGATTCCAGCCAAGGTGCTGGAGGCCACCGGCCGCTCTCTGCTGGCGGGCATCTTGCTGGGCATCAAGGGCCGGGTCGGGCAGCAGCTACTCAGCGACTATCGCCTCTGGTGCCAGGAGCACTGAGCTCCAGCCGCCCCAAAAAACTATGACGATGCAGCGGCGTTGTGCCGAGGTTTTGGAGTGCGGCGCGATGCAAGGCCGTGCCATAACCAGCGTGTCGCTCCAGCCCATAGCCCGGATAGCGCTGCGCCAGGGCGGTGATCAAGGCGTCCCGGGCCTGCTTGGCCAGCACGCTGGCGGCCGCAATCGCCAGGCAGTGGCTATCACCACGCACAATTGTGATCTGGTCGCCGTGCCAGCCCCGCAGGGGCAGCACCCCATCCACCAGCAGTAGCTCAAACGAACTCGACAGTTTTTGCAGGGCGCGGGCCATGGCCAGCTCGGTTGCTAGCCGGATGCCGCCGCGATCGATTTCTGCCGCCGAGGCCTGGCCGAGAGCCCAGGAAGCCGCCAGGCGCTGGATAACGGGTACCAGGGCCGCCCTGCGCCGGGCGGTGAGCTTTTTGCTGTCGGTGAGCCCCAGACCAGCCAAGGGGGCTAGTGCTGCGGCCGGCAGCACTACCGCAGCGGCAAAAACAGGGCCGAACAGACAACCGCGACCGACCTCATCAACGCCGGCGCACTCGCCCGGATCCCTGCCCTGCCAGGGATCCGGATCCGGCGGGCCCACTCAGCTGGAGGCCGAGGAGCGCCGGCGGCGGCGACGCGGTTCGCCTGACTCATCAAGCTCTGGCTCAGCAACTGCCACCGCGGTGTCAGCTTTGGGGGTGCCGGCTTGTGGGGTTGTGGCCTGGGGGGTTTGGGTTTTCGCTGCAGGGGTTTTGGCCGCAGAACTGCGGGTGCGACCGCGGCGAGCTGGAATCTCGACTTCAGGAGGAGCGATGCTGGCAGTGGTCGGCACCGAGACCGTGACCACGGTCTCGGGCTCGCTGCGCTCTGGCAGGGGCGTGATTTCCACCGGGGCAGGCATAGCCCCAGCCTCTAAGCCTGAGGCCGGCATATCTCCATTGCCGTACTGAGCGTCAGCGGCGGCCGCGGTACCGCCACGACCACCTCGTCCGCGGCGACGACGGGAACCGGCAGCGGCCAGCTGCTGCCTGGCTTGCTCCAGCACTTCTTCCGCCTCCATGCCGGGGCGAACCACCCTGACCACGACGTTGTCGTTGCTGGGGGGCTGCTCGAGCAGCAGGGCGGGATTGAGGCCCATCCAACCAAACACCAATTCCTGGTCCGCATCCATCGGCACGGCCACCAGCTCCTGATCAAAGCGGCGGGGGGCCGGCTCCATGCTGGCGCCGCTGCCTGAGACAGGTGCCTCGATCGGGACGATCTCGACCCCATCAGCGGCCTGCGTGCCAGGCGCATCGAGGAACTCACTGCCATTACGCCCGCCTCGACCGCCTCGGCGGCGGCGACTAGTAGCGGCCTCGGGGATGGCGGGGCTGAGTACCTCAGCGCGAGCCGATGCGGCGGAGCGCACCAGGCCGGTGAGGGTTGCCAGGGGCTGCAGCGTGTCTTTGCCTGGCAGCACGGCCACATGACCCAAGCCCCCACAGCTGGGACAAGCTCGCCCAAACAGTTCGTAGATGTTCTGACCCTGGCGCTTGCGGGTGAGCTCCACTAGGCCGAGCTCGGTCAACTGAGCTATCTGGGGACGGGCGGCATCGTCGCGAACCGCCTGAGTGAAATGCTCGAGCAGCTGCAGCTGATCACGACGGGACTCCATATCAATGAAGTCAATGATCACCACCCCACCGATATTGCGCAGCTTCAGCTGGCGGCCAATCTCCACCGCCGCTTCGCAGTTGGTCCAGAGCACCGTCTCGCGGGAGTTGGCCGAGCGGGTGAAGGAGCCGGAGTTGACATCAATGACAGTGAGCGCCTCGGTGGGCTCGATAATCACGTAGCCGCCGGAAGGCAGATCAACTCGCGGCTTTAAGGCATCGCGAATGGCGGCATTGACCTTGAAGTGCTCAAGAATCTCCGCCGATTCGGTGTGGGCTTCCACCAGCACCGTGGTGTGATCAGAGCCCAGAAAGGCATTGGCCCGGGCAACCGCTTCCGGGGTATCAACCACCACCCGCACTAGCTCTGGGCTGTAGAGATCGCGCAAGACGCGATGCACAAAGTCTTCGTCGCGGTTGAGCAGCACCGGTGGGCTGGCGGTTTCGGCGGCGGTTTGGATGCCCTCCCACTGGCGCAGCAGGGCTTCAAGGTCGTCGATCAGCAGCTCTTCGCTAACAGCTTCTGCCTCGGTGCGGATCAACAGGCCGGCGCCTGGTGGCTTGATCAGCACACCGAGGGCCCGCAGCCGGTTGCGCTCGTTCTCACCGTTGATGCGGCGGGAGATGTTCACTCCCTGGCCGTGGGGCTGCAGCACCAAAAACCGCCCCGGCAAGGCCAGGTTGCCGGTGAGGCGGGGGCCCTTGGTACCGGTGGGCTCCTTCATCACCTGCACCAACACCTTCTGGCGCGGCTCCAGTAGCTCGGTAATGCCGGCAGCTCCCTTGCGCAACCGCAGGGGACCCAGATCGGTGACGTGAATAAAGCCGTTCTTTTCGCTTTCGCCGATATTTACAAAAGCGGCATCGATGCCAGGCAACACATTTTCAACGGTGCCTAGATATACGTCTCCGATCTGATAGCGGCCTTGGGCTACAACCAGTTCATCAACACGTTCGTCGTTGAGTACTGCGGCGATTCGCAGTTGCTCGGCTATGACGATCTGCTGGGGCATGAGGAATGGGATGGGCCCGACGGGCCCGACCAGGGATAAAACGATGGATATGGGCGGACTTGAAGGCTGAAACCTGGTTCAAGCCCTACGGGGCCAGGCCAGAAAAACATCAACAAGTCAAAAAACTTGGACTATCGGAAGCCCAAAAAATGATCGGAACGCCGGCAAATCCGGATCGTTCTGGCGGCAATACTGCAAAAAATGCTGTTCTGAATCTTTCGCGCATCGAGGGCCGCGAAACAGCTTTCAAGAATCGAGCTTCCTGAAAGCGGTGGGGCGAAGACTGGGACAGAGGTGTCCTGGGGCGGTTAAACCAGCGAACCTGGCTACCGGCAACCGGTGGAACTCGATCAATAAACCGGGTCCAATCGGCTATTCGCCTTGATAGAAAATTAGCACGGCTTCAGCACCAAGTCTTTCCGCCGCAAGCCACTCAGGGCAAGGGATTGACCGAGCCGTTCAGCGAGCCAGTGCTGCACCTGCTCAGGGCGGAGACTGCGGCCAGCGGCATCGATCGCAGCCCATAGGGTGCACAGCAAGGACCCATCCGACTGCGGCTCCGCCCATTGCAAATCGAGCAGAAACGGCCGGCAATCCCGGCTGCGGGGGCGACCCTTTTTATCTGTGTCGTTCCACATCAGCGTCTCGGCGGCGAGCAAGCTGGCGCGGGCCTGCTGCCACTGCTCCGAGGTCGGCGGCGCCCCGTCTTGGGGCTGCAAAACAAACTGCCAATGGGCAGAAGCCAGCTCTTGGGAAAGGCTGACGCCAAACACCTCAACCCGAATAGCCGAGAGCAGCTGAAAGCCAGGTGGAAGCTCAGGCTGCAACCGAGAGCGCACCAGGTCTGGATCGACCTGTTCGGTGAACTCCAAATCCAGCCACTCACCACTGCCCTCTACCCCTAAGGGCAGCGGCAGGGCTAGCTGCAGGCGAGGCAGAGGATGGAAGCCACCGGTGAAACTCACCGGCAAGCCGGAGCGGCGCAAGGCCCGCTCCAGCATCCGCAAGGTGTCTAGATGGCTAATCAAAGCCAGGGAGCCAGTTTTGGCAAAGCCAATGCGGAGCCGGTCGACCCGGTCGCTGGCAGGGGCCCGCTGGGGAAGCGCCGCCGGAATGGCAGGCGGCGGAATCACCACGTTGTGGCCAAGCTCCGGGCCGCAGACGCCACAGCTGCTGCAGCCATCAAAGGAGCAATCGGGCACCACGGTGGCGGCTAGGGCGCGCTGCAGGTCCTCAGCCAGCCAGCGCTTATCCAGGCCGGAATCGATGTGGTCCCAGGGCAGGCTCTGGTGGCAAAAGGTCTCCAGGTCAGCAGTATCCATCGCCTCAACCGCGCTCCAGGCTCCTAGCTCCAGCTGGCGGTAGCGGCCGCCTAGGCCCGCCGCCTCGATCGCACCGGTCCAAGCGGCGTAGCTGCGCTCGGCCGACTCAAACCAGGCATCCAAGCCCGCCCCGGCCCGCCAAGCCGCCTCAATCACCGCTGAGAGGCGGCGGTCGCCGCGGCCGACAAAGTCTTCCACCGCGGAAAGGCGCACATCGCTGAAATTAGTTTTGAGGCCCCGCAACTGGCGCAGGGCCCGGCGCAACAACTCCTGACGCCGCCGAAATTCATCGGTGCTGACGCTGTGCCACTGGAATGGCGTGTGGGGCTTGGGCGTGAAATTACTGATCGTCAGGTTGAGCTCCAGCCGGCCGAGATCGGAGCACTGCCGTTGCAGGGCCTGGCAGGTATCGGCGATGCCGAGCACGTCGGCGTCAGTTTCACCCGGCAGACCGATCATGAAATAGAGCTTCAACTTGCGATAGCCGTTCTCCATCGCCGTACGCACGCCGGCCAGCAGCTCGGCATCGGTGAGCCCCTTATTGACGATGTCGCGCAGACGCTGGCTGCCAGCCTCCGGCGCAAAGGTGAGGCCCGCCTTGCGGGTGCCGCCCAGGATGTGGGCGATGTTTTGATCAAAACGATCCACTCGCTGGCTGGGCAGGGTGAGGGACACGTTTTTGTCAGCCAGGCGGTTGCGCAGCTCCACCCCCACCGCAGGCAGAGCCAGATAATCCGAACAGCTCAGTGAAAGCAGCGAGAAATCGCTGTAGCCGGTGCGGCCCATGCCCTCTTCCACCGCTTCAATGACCGCTTCTGGCTCCACATCGCGGGCAGGGCGAGTCAGCATTCCCGGCTGACAGAAGCGGCAACCGCGGGTGCAGCCGCGCCGAATTTCCACCGTCAGCCTGTCGTGCACGGTTTCGATATGGGGCACCAACCCCATGGCGTAGTGGGGCATCGGCGTGGCCGTTCGCCGCTGAACCCGAACCGGGGCGCCTGGTTCGAGCGGCTCGATGCTCACCCCATCGGCGCCGGGGCCATACAGCGAGGGCACGTACACGCCAGGCACCTGAGCCAGATCGCGCAGCAGCTGCCGGCGCGTGTGGCCGGCGGCGCGAGCCTCAGCCACCACCAGGCCGATCTCCGGCAGCAGCTCCTCGCCATCGCCGAGGGCAACGAAGTCAAAGAAGGCAGCAAAGGGCTCCGGGTTGCTGGTGGCAGTGGGGCCGCCGGCAAAGATCAGCGGTGGCGCATCCGGGTGAGCCAGGGGCAGGTCGCCGCGATCGGCCGCCCGAATCTGGATGCCGGCGAGCTCCAGCATCTCGAGGATGTTGGTGCCGCCCAGTTCATAGCTGAGCGAGAAGCCCAGGATGTCGAAGGCGGCTAGGGGCCGCCGGCTCTCGACCGCAAACAGGGGCGCGCCGCGCTCGCGCAGGCGTGCCGCCAGATCAGGCGCCGGCAGGTAGCTGCGGTCGCACAGCTGGCCGGGAACGGCGTTGAGAATTGAATAGAGAATGATGTGGCCGCTGTTGCTTGCCCCCACCTCGTAGACCTCGGGGTAGGTGAGCGCCCAACGCACCCCTACGTCCTTCCAATCGGCCTCCCAATCTCGCGGCTTCACCCCCAGCTCATTGCCCAGATAGCGGGCGGGCTTGCTGATGCCCAGATCCACCAGGGCATCGAAGTCGACCGGCGCATCAGCCGAGGTGGCAACGGTCACAGGTGCCGACGGCAAGGACAACGTTGATCGTATGCAGCGCTCGCCGCCATAGGACAATCCGGCGAGTTCTGATGGGCCGTCGCGGCCCGCCCTTGCGATGGCCCAGGTCAACGGCAACTACCTCAAGCTCAAAGCGGGCTACCTCTTCCCTGAGATCGGACGGCGGGTCAAGGCATTCAGTGAGGCCAACCCCACAGCCCCGATCATTCGCCTCGGCATTGGCGATGTGACCGAGCCCCTGCCCGAGGCCTGCCGCACCGCCATGAAGGGCGCCATCGACGAGATGGGCACCCGTGAGGGCTTCCACGGCTATGGCCCCGAGCAGGGCTACTTATGGCTGCGGGAAGCGATCGCCAAAAACGATTTTCAGGCCCGCGGCTGCTCGATCACTGCCGAGGAGATCTTCGTCTCCGACGGCTCCAAATGCGACAGCAGCAACATCCTCGACATCCTCGGCGAGGGCAACCGCATCGCCGTGACAGACCCGGTTTACCCGGTTTATGTGGACAGCAATGTGATGGCAGGGCGCACCGGCGACGCCGATGACGCTGGGCGCTACGGCGGCCTCACCTACCTGCCGATCACCGCAGCCAACGGCTTCACCGCCGAGATCCCCACTGAAAAGGTGGATCTGATTTACCTGTGCTTTCCAAATAACCCCACCGGCGCTGTAGCCACCAAGGCGCAGCTGCAGGCCTGGGTCGATTACGCCCGCGCCAACGATGCCCTGATCTTGTTTGACGCCGCCTACGAGGCCTTCATCCAGGACCCCGAGCTACCCCACTCGATCTACGAGATCGAAGGCGCCCGAGAGTGCGCCATTGAGTTTCGCTCCTTTTCCAAAAACGCCGGCTTCACCGGCACCCGCTGTGCCCTCACCGTGGTGCCCCGCGGCCTGATGGGCACTGCCGCCAATGGCGAACGGGTGGAGCTTTGGGCCCTGTGGAACAGGCGCCAATGCACCAAATTCAACGGCGTCAGCTACATCGTGCAGCGCGGCGCCGAGGCGGTGTATTCGCCAGAAGGCCAGGCCCAAGTTCAGGCTCTGGTTGCCTTTTACATGCAAAACGCCGCGATCATCCGCCGCGAGCTCACGTCCGCCGGCATCCAGGTGTACGGCGGCGAGCAGGCCCCCTATGTGTGGCTGAAAACCCCCGAAAACTTGGATTCCTGGGGCTTCTTCGACCACCTGCTCGGCAAGGCCCATGTGGTGGGCACCCCCGGCAGCGGCTTCGGCGCCGCCGGGGAGGGCTACTTCCGCCTTTCGGCCTTCAACAGCCGGGAGAACGTTGAGGAAGCCATGGGGCGCATCCGGGCCCTTTAATAGGGCGAAACGTCATGTCTGTTGCCATGACTCCTATGCCAATCGCCACCCAGAGTCCCGGCCGCGAGAGCGGCGGGGCAGCCGTGATGGAGAAGGCCCCGGAGCGGGTGCGTAAGCCATCACCCCGCTACAAGGTGCTGCTGCACAACGATCCCGTCAACTCGATGGAATACGTGGTGACCACCCTGCGCCAAGTGGTGCCCTCGCTCAGTGAGCAGGACGCGATTGCCGTAATGCTGGAGGCACACAACACCGGCGTAGGACTGGTGATCGTCTGCGATCTAGAGCCCGCTGAATTTTATTGCGAAACCCTCAAGGGCAAGGGCCTGAGCAGCAGCCTCGAGCCCGAAAGCTGATGGAGCTCCCTGCTGCGGCAGCTAACGCGGCAGTGCGGCCGCACTGGTGGGGCACCTTGTTTTACGTGCCCTTTCTCTACCTAGCCGGCTGGTTGGTGGCCAGGCCGCTTGCCCTGCTAGCCCCCAACTGGCGCTCCGACCAGGTGGATCTGGCGGGTCTGGTAGTGGCCTTGGTTTTGTTGCTGACCAGCCTGCCCCTAAGGCTTAGGCGGGTTTGGCAGGAGCCCAATCCCTGGCGGCGCCTGGGCTTGGCTCTGCCAGCTGCCCTTGCCCTACGCAGCGGCGTGCGAGGGCTGCTAAAGGCGCTGCTGTTGCTTGCTCTAGTAGCCGCGGGCTTAATAATCGCGGGCCAAGCCCAATGGCTTGGGGAGCTCAATGGGGCCCTGCTGCTCAACGGCCTGCTGCTGCTAGCCGGGGTGGGATTTGCCGAAGAGCTGCTATTTCGCGGCTGGCTATGGGGCGAACTGGAGCTCCAGCTGGGGGCCCGCCGGGCGCTGGTGCTGCAGGCGCTGATTTTTGCCCTGGTGCACCCCTGGTATCGGGCTCCTGGGCTCGAGGCCATGGGGCTGCTGGGAGGCCTAATTCTGTTGGGTCTGGTGCTGGCTCTGCAGCGGCGAGCGGACGCAGGCTCCCTATGGGGAGCAATAGGCCTGCATGGCGGCCTGGTGGGGGGTTGGTTTTTAGTGCAGAAGGGCCTGCTGCAGATTTCCCCAGCAGCGCCTGGCTGGCTGGTGGGGCCCGGCGGCGCCGACATCAACCCGATTGGCGGACTGATTGGCTGGATAGGCCTAGGCGCCCTGCTCTGGATTCGCCGGCGCTGGTGGAGCAAGGACGGGGCTAGCGGGTCGCTGTAGCCAAGGCTTTGCGCCCCTCCACCGGAGCATGCAGGGCCTCCTCCAGTGGGGCGAGGCCGTAATCACGCTCAAGTAGGTCCATCACGGTGCGACCGAAATCCCCGGGGTTGCGCTCGAAGGCCTCTAGGCAGATGCGGCCGAAGGTGCTGCCCATCGGCTCGGGGTTCCAGAGCAGCTGGCGAGCCGTCCAAGGCAGCATGCTCATCGGGTTGTAGCCGGGCTTGATCAGGCCCTGATCAAAGCCGTACTGCTCCAGGTGAGTGTGGGGCTGCAGGCCGATGAAAAATATCGCCGGCTCCACCTTGTCGGCACCGAAGATGCGCTCCAGCTCGCGGTGATAGGCCACGGTCTGGCGGATGGTCTCGGGCCGCTCGTCGATCACGTTGAACGAGTAATTCACCGACACGTGCTCACGGAACCCTGCCCGGGCCAGCAAGCGGCAGTTTTCGAGCACCGTGCGCAGGTTGTAGCCCATGCGCATCTTGCGCACGAGCTCCTGGGAGCCGGAGGTGATGCCGATCTCGAAGTAATCCATGCCGGTGGCCACCATCAGCTCAGCCAGCTCGGCGTCGAGGTTGTCGGCGCGGATGTAGGCGGCCCAGCGGATATCGGTCCAACCCTGGGCCTGAATCGCCCGCAGCAGCTCCTTGGCGTCGTCGATGTAGCGCCGGGCCGGGATGAATTGGGCATCGGTGAACCAAAATCCCCGCACGCCCTTGGCGTAGAGCTGGCCCATCTCAGCGATCACCTCCTCCACAGGATTGACGCGCACCGCCTTGCCCTCCACCACGGTGTACACGCAGTAGCAGCAGTTGTGGGGACAGCCACGCTTGGTCTGGACGCCCACGTAGAAGTCGCCGCCGTCGAGATACCAGTCGAGCTGGGGCCAAATCTCGGCGATGTAGGCGTAGTTGCAGGCGGTTTTATCCATGCCCGCCGGCTGCTCGTGGATCAGCCCGAGCCGGGGTGCCTCACCCGCCAAAAAGCAGCGCTCGGCAGCCAGGGATTCGCCGCGGATCAGCTTTTCCAGCAGGGGCTCCCCTTCTCCCACCGACACCACGGTGCCCTTGGGCAGCTTGCGGCCCAGCTGCTCATAAAACACACTCACCGCGCCCCCTCCCAGCACAGCGGTGGCCTGGGGCTCGAAGCGGCGGGCCCGACGCAAGCCGCGGCGCACCAGCCGCAAATTGCGCCATAGCTCACCGTAAAAGGAAGCCATCAACCCCAGGCCACCCAAGGCACCGCGCAGGCGCCGCAGGGGGTTGCGGGCATAAAACACCTCAAAGGAGTTCTGGAGGGGATTGCCGCCACGACCATCCACAGGCGCATAGATCTGGATGTCGCGCCAGGAGAACACCAGCAGGGTGGGCCTAAATGCCTCAACTGCCCGCAGCAGCACCTGCTCCACATCAAGCAGGGGCACTGCCGCCAGATCAAGAATCTGCTGAGGCAGCTGCGGGAACTGCTTATGCAGGTGATCAGCCAGGTAGATCGGGCCGATCGGAAAAATTGGATTGCAGGGCAGCCGCACTAGCAGCACCCGTTGGTCGCTCGCGGCGCTCACGGCCATGGACTCCTGAGTCCGGAAGATTTGGACGCTAACAACCTTGATTCGGCGCGGAGAGCCTGGCGCTGCATGGCCTGCGGCAAACAGCGGCGCCAGGCTTGATGCACACACAGCCGGGGAGTCAGCTCGTAGCCAGCCTGGGCAAGCACTTCTGCCAACTGACTTGGCCTGGGCTGGGGATAGGCGCGGTTGATCACGTCACTGCTATCGATGCCGCCGAGATCATCGATGCCCGCCGCCAGGGCAGCAGGCAGCTCTTGCAAGGGCCAAAGATTTGGTGGCAACTGCAGGTGCACTTCCGGCGGCAGGACTGTCCGGGCAGCGGTAATGGTGCCAAGCAGGTCGGCCTGCTCGCTGGCATTGAGCAACAGCGCAGCAGCGGCATCGGGGCGAAAGGGCTGGAGGATCACCTCCTGCAAGTGACCCCAGCGGCGCTGCAGCTGGGCCAGCAGCTCCAGGGCCGCGAGCCTGTCGCCCTGAGACTCCCCCACTCCCAGCAACAGCCCCGTGGTGAAGGGGATCCCCAAACGACCGGCCTGCTCCAATTGGCCCAGTCGCACCGCCAAGCTTTTGCTCGGAGATTGGCGATGCAGGGAGTCGTAGGCCGGGCCGAGCCCTTCCAGCATCAGCCCCATGGAGCCATTAAGCCGGCCCAAGGCGGCCATTTCAGCTATGGAGAGGGGGCCCGCGTTTGTGTGCGGCAGCCGGCCTTCTATCCAGGCCAGACGACTAAGGGCCAGTAGCCGACCGAACCAGGCGCGGCGCTGGGGAGAGCCAGGCGACACCTCGCCGCTGAGCAACAGAACCTCCGCAGCCCAAGGGCGGTGCCTCAATGCCGCTTGCGCCTGGGAATCACTGAGACCATCAGTTAACGGATCTAGGCCATCTGGGGGGCGCCGAAAGCTGCAATAGCCGCAGGAGTTGAAACAGAAGCGGGTGGGTACGAGGGTGACGCTGGGGCTCCAGGTGATCCGCCGCACCCCAACATCAGCGGCACTTATGGGCTTCATCAGCAGGGCTTTGGCGACTCCTGGCCAGCCTTCTCACCAAAGCCGCAATCTTCCGTTACAGTTGTGTTGCGCAATGCACTTGCGTTTGACGGGATTCCGTCTGGTGGCTTGCCACCTTCCATACCCGTTCCTCTGGAACACCCTCTTCTCGTTCTCATGACAACCACTATTCAGCAGCGCCAAGGCGCTTCTGCGTGGAACCAGTTTTGCGACTGGGTCACCTCCACC
>JAHLYR010000035.1 GCA_025128025.1 Synechococcus sp. CS-1330 | reverse complement strand
GGTTGGGGAATCGTAGTGCCGTGAACTGACCGTTATCGGTGATTTCGGAAGGCTGGATCGCCGACGAACCTTGCACCGAATAGCCCAAGTTCCGCTTGCCTTCGAGAACGGCGAGATCGAGCGCCGAACGGATTGCGCCCGATTGCAGCGCAACCGCCTGGGTGTAGGCGGCCTGCGTCGCTGCCGCTTGCGCGGCGGCGGCTTCTTCGCGCGGATAGCGGAACACGACTTTGAAGAAGGTATCGGCGGAACGCGCACCGATGGCGCCGCGCCGCGCTGATAGCTCGAATGTATAGGTGCGATTGCCTGTGCTGGACCGCGTGATAACGATCAGGTTGGTAGCCCCTGCCAGCTCGCGTGGTTTGATGAAGAGCGAGTTTTCTGCCGGGGCGACTTCCCACGATACGGTGTCGCCAAGTGCGACATGCTCGACGCGCTCGCTGGGCGAAAACACGATCTGGGTCGCGGAGCGGAACACGCCAACGATGCGAAAAACCTGGGTATCGCTGTAGATCACTTCGCGGATGCGATTGTCCTGCGCCGTCGGGTGCGGGGTTTCGGCCGGTAGCGCCGGTGCGCTGGTCAACAGGAATGCTATCGCCGTGAGGCAGCTTATTGGTTTCATTGTGTCACCTCCAGATCGGCGCGGTAGGTCTGCACCTCCAGTCCCAAGGGGTTTTTGAACCGCTGTTGTTCGGTCGTTGGCGTATCTGTGGTGTCGTAAGTTACGGTCGCAATGGCGGGGGTGTCAGTCACGACGGAGCCGCGCTGGAGCGTCTTGGTGAAGCGTATCTGCGCAACCTTCGCGGAAACGAAGGTGACGGACTTGACCGCGATGAACACCGTATCGAGATCGGTGAAAACCGATTGCGGCGACTTGGGATTGTCCTTGCTGTAAAAGGCTGTCCACCGCGCTTGTTCGTCGCGTGACGACATCGCCAGCACGCCCTCGAAGAATTCCTGGCGTGCCTGCGGAATCCAGCCTTCGCGGTTGCGGACATAATCGGCGAGGAAATATTTGGCGACCGCCTCGTTATAAGTGATTTGCTTGTCGCCCGACATCGGGGAGGTGATTTCGCTCGCGCCGGTCGCCTTATCGACGGTGATGACATAGGGCGCGACGGTCTTGAGCGGCGTGAGCATCGCCACAGCCGCGACGCCGGTGATCGCGAGAACACTCGCTACACCCGCAGCAATCCACGCCAGCCACTTCGAGCGATTGGCCGCGATAAGGCGGTCGTGGTCCCAGCTTGCGGCTTCCGCAAAATAGGCTTTGAGATCATTCTTGTCGGTAACGCCGCCCGCCATGACGCTCAGCAGCTCTGGTTGGAGGTTGATGGGGACAGGCCGCTTATCGGCGGCACTTGACGCTCTGGTCTGCCATCCGGTTTTGCGGGCTTTGGTGCATCGGGGGCGTTGCCGGGGAACACCTCGACGCCCTTGCGTTCTGGCGTCTGGCCTGCCGGTGTGGAAGTCCCGCCCAAAGGATCGACGCTTGGCAGGATGGAACCATAGGGATTGGCCGGGCGCCGCTGCTTGCCATCGCACTTGGCCAGTTTGGGCGATTTCGATGCGGCGATGCCGGGATAGACCGGTGCGATCAGCGCCAGTGCCGCCAAGATGCCTATGATACGCTTACCCATGACCCTGTCCTTTTATGTAGTTCCACGGCTGACCGAGCCAGATGTCCGCATCCGGGCGATTCCTCGGGCAAAGCCGCGTTCAATGGCACGGCTGGTGGCTTGCGCGCCCGTGGCACTGCGACCGGCGACGAACCCGCCTGCTGCTGCAATGGCTGATGCAAATTGATTAGCGAGCGCAGGCCCGCCGCCGCCGAGCGAGGCGGCCAGCATCGGAATTTGCAGGAAAAAGAAGAAGCCGAGCGCGTAGAAGGCCAGCGCCTTGATCGCGGCCATGCCGATCTCGTCATTTTCGGAAATCGTGGCGATGACGGCATCGCCGGTCTGCGTCAGGAACAATGTCAGCACGAGCGCAAACACAATCAACATTAGGTAGTTGATGCACGCACCCAGCCAGGCGAAGAAATAGCCGCGCGTGGATTCGAACAGCAAAGCCGCCACGAACAGTGGTCCGACCACCGACAATAGGGCGAGTGCAAACAGTCCGAAGGCGCTGATAACGAAACCGATCGCCGCGCAGAGCAAAGTGGCAACAATCACCATCACCACGAGGAAGCCGGAAAAGACCGCATAACCTATGTCGGGCAGAGTGCCTTGGGTTTGCTGGTAATCGGCGGCGATCTTCCGCATCGTGTTGGCAGTCTCGAAACCTGTTCCTGCGAGCTTGTCATAATACCCGCCAAGACCGCCGACGTCCGAACCGCCAAGCGCGGTGGCAAACTGGCCGGGGAGACCGCCCAGCGCGAACATTCCGATCTGGGTTCCGTAGAGCGAGGTGACGGCAAAATAGAGAAATGCGAGCTGACAGCCGCGATAGGCATATTCGCGGAATGGATATTGCACCGCACCGCGCATGATCGCGTAGCCGAGCAGCGAGATGTAGATCACGATTCCGATGCGCAGCGCCGGGGAGACGATGCCGATCACCGCCGCATATTTCCCGACGATTGCCGCAAGCGCATTGTTAAGCGCTTCGAACATCGTAGTGAAAACATGATCGCTGAAATCCATATCCGGCACTCATTCCTGGAGCATTTGGGTCAGTTGCTGATTTGAAGCTGCGACTTGGCGAAAGCTGCCGCACGGCAGTTGGTTGAGACGACGGCGGGTTCGGTGTCCTTGGGGGCCGTCGATCCC
>JAHLYR010000034.1 GCA_025128025.1 Synechococcus sp. CS-1330 | reverse complement strand
TGCGGACCGGGGCCTGTTCATTGGCTCAGAGCGCAGCTTCTACCGGGTGTTGCACGCCCATGGCCAGGCGAATCGCCGTGGACGGGCCAGGCCACCACAGGAGCCGAGGCCAGTGCCACAGCTGCGGGCAGCAGGCCCGAATCAGGTGTGGAGCTGGGATATCACCTATCTCCCCACCAACGTGCGCGGTGTGTGGCTGTACCTCTACCTAGTGATCGACGTTTGGAGCCGCAAGGTTGTGGTCTGGGATGTTGCCGAGCGTGAGGATTCAGCCATTGCAGCGGATCTTGTGAGCAGGGCTTGCCTCAGAGAGCGGATCAGCAAAAGCCGCAAGCAGCCGCTGATCCTGCATGCCGATAACGGAAACGCAATGCGTGCCGCCACGCTGGAAAGCCGCCTGGAAGAGCTGGGGGTGCTGCGGTCCTTCTCTAGACCAAGGGTTAGCAACGACAACCCCTACTCGGAAGCGCTTTTCCGCACAGCAAAATACCGGCCCGATTACCCAAGGCGGCCATTCGCCAGCGTGGAGGAGGCATGCCTGTGGGTGGCGTCTTTTGTGGACTGGTACAACCACCGGCACCGCCATAGCGGGATCAAGTTCGTGACACCCCAGCAGCGCCATAGCGGTCAAGCCGTTGCCATTTGCCGCCATCGTGCTCACGTCTATGAACAGGCACGCCAGCGGAATCCACGTCGCTGGTCACGATCATCGCGCTGCTGGCGTCAACCTGAAGTGGTTTGGATCAATCCTCCACAACCGGAAATCGACCCAAGACCAGCTACGTTTGCCATGGCTGCATGAATGGCAGCAGAGACGTCATCTTTCCTGACAGCTACCGCGGGCGACACCAGCAGCTGGGCCATCAGCAGGACGGGAAGAGCACGAAAAAAACTCACGATCGATCCTCAGTTCATGGACCGCACGTCTGTCGGCTTGGCCTTGGGATCAATGGCTGTCTTGCCGACCTGCACTCCGCCGTTTTCTTCCCACTTGAATTCAAAGAAGTAGTCAAAGATCGACTCCCCTTCCGGCAGCTTGACGACATTGGAGTTTCCGATCACACAGCTAGATAGGTCATCCCAGCCGGTCTGGTTCTGCTTGCAGGCACGAGCAGCAATGACGGTGTGATCCCACCACTTCGAATAGCCCGTCCAGCCATTCACAATCAAGGTGCTCTGCTTGACGATCACACTGCGGGCATCCACTACATCGAAGATGGCCCAGCTGTTGGGCGCACCCGTCACCCAGGCGTTGCCTCCCGCCAGCTTGACCTTGTAGACGACGATCTTGCCCTTGAGATCAGCCGAGTAGCCGACGCCCTTGAGGTCCACGTTGGCTGGAGTGCTGCTTGGAGCACTGACTTCCTCCCGTGGCGCGGCGACGGCTGCTCCGGCAGAGGCGAGTAGCGCAAGGCCGCCAAGAACTATGCGTGTTCTGCATAGATTGCTCGTCATGGTTCATGGGCGGATATTCGACAACTTATGCGATCACAGCGCAACTGTTCGTGTTCGCAACGCAGGAAACGCCTGCGTTGGCCGCTTTTGCAGGCGGCGGTCTCGATGGCTTTGGCGGTCTTGGTTGCAACGAGCTGAATCCAAGGCATAATCTTAATTTTGCACTCATGGTGTCACCAAAAAAGTGACTGCGAGTGACAGAAGCCAAGGGTTGCACAGGGCCACCGAGCTCAGCCCTTCACCTTGAGCTACACCGCCAGCAGCTTGTGACGGTCTTGATCGCCGCTCGCACAAATTGGGCCAATGAACTCAGAACAGCTTCAGGGCCTTGCTGTGCTGGCGCTGGCGATGGTGCCGGTGGCTTTGCTGTGGTGGGTCTGGATCTGGATGCTGGACTGATTGTTGCGTTACTGCCGCTGTGCCCAACTCACCCCTATCGGCGCCAACCACGCCGGCGAAATGCCAAAAACTCTTGCCGGAGGCGCTCATGCAGGGGTGTGATGTCGACCATCTGCTCCCGTGCCGGCACATTCACGACAGACCCGGTCCGTTCCGCCTCCTTCCTTAGTTGACGTAAAACCGGAATCAAGATCAGGGCAGTGACGAGACTTGTCATCAACAGCACCGGCAGGACGCTGACTGTCATCGCCACGAACAAAGCCGCTGCCAGCACCTGGCCGGCGACTGCTAACCACTTTGGTCTCGCCCTACCCGGCAACTGCTTCATCCCTCAACCCTAAGGGGGCTCCTCTAACCCTGGAAGGTGTAGCGCATGTCTTGGTTCGCCATCAGTAGATAGCGGCAACTCTCAGCTACATGGTCTGACGTGGTGTATTAACAAACGGACATCGTGCTGGGCAATGGCTTTGTTTATTACCGCTACAGCGCCTCCACGCTGCTTTGTCTAGGAGAGCTCTGCAAAACGACCTCCAACGACCCCGACGACCAGCGGATGTCGAACCGCTGGTTGTTGCAACAGGGCCGGGTGCTTGGCGCCGCTGCCGCCCCCCCCCCGCAAGCGCAATGCGCCTCTAGCCCCCAACACTGTTCAGTGGGCTTGTGAACAGAAGGCCTGCCAGCGCGAATAGCCTCCGCTCACAGCTTCCCAATGCAAGACTCCCGTGCAGAACTGGCAGCTGTGGGCCGTAGCGGCGGCGCTCTCCGCAGCCATAACCGCTCTATTGGTCAAGGTGGGCGTGCAGGGGGTGGATGCGGGGTTGGCCACCCTGTTCCGGACCCTGGCCGTGGCGATTGTGCTGGCTCTTGTGCTGCTGGTAAGCGGCCGGCTCGATTGGCAGGAGCTGCGCCAGCTGCCGGCTCTTAGTTTGGCCGCTCTCGCCCTCTCCGCTCTGGCGACAGGGGTGTCGTGGTTCTGCTACAGCCGAGCCCTGCAGCTGGGGCCCGTCGCTGGGGTGGCGGCGCTCGACAAGCTCAGTGTTGTGCTGATTGCCCTGCTGGCGGTACTGCTGCTAGGTGAGCAGCTCGATCTCAAGGCCTGGCTCGGGGTTGTGCTGATGGCTATCGGCGCTGCTTTGGTGGCCTGGGTTTAGTTATCCAGCCACCGAATCAAGAAAAAGGCGCCGCGGGTGTGCGCTGCCCTTGGCTACCAGCCGGAAGCAGCCATGGCGGATCAAGCTGGCCTGCTCAACCTGCTTGACACGGGACAGCTGCGGCTGAGCTGCTGCATGGCGATGAGGAGGATGTGTACGGCGATGCCGGCTACCAAGGAATTGCAAAGAGGCCCGAGATGGCAGGGACGGCAGCGGAGTTCCGGGTTGCAACTCGCCCAGGCAAGTGCCGAGCGCTGCTCGACACTCCAGATGGATGGCTGCAGGATTTAATCGAGGCTGCAAAGGCACACGTCCGTGCCAAGGTCGACCCATTCCGGGTGATCAAACAGCAGTTCGGATTCCAGAAAACCGGTCTGCGCGGCCTGGCCAAGAACAGCTGAAAAATCAATGTGATTGCAGCTCTGACGAATCTGTTCCTGGCATGGCGACAGTTACTCGAAGCAGTGTGAGCAAGGGAATGGTGTGCCCAAACAACTCGATCCAGGCTAAAATACCAGCCAGATGATCCTGAAATGAGCCGATAGAGCCAACAATTTCCCGCCTCAGAGGCAAATCAAGGCCAAAGGAAGCTTTGCCGGTCTCAAGAGGCACTTAACTCCCTGTTGCCTGGAGCTTCCCTAGTCATGTCTCCTTTACATGGAGATCACGAGCGTGCACTCATACTGTGAGCGCCGTTTCTTCCTGACTGGTGCGCCGAAACATGTAGCCTTTGCCTCGCGTTGTAAGAATAAGTTCTGGAATTTCTACATCCTCTTCCACTTTTGCACGCAGTCGAGATATGTGAACATCTACCACTCGACTGTCATTAGATTTCGTGGGCCTGTACCCCCAAACCTGCTCGAGGATGTCCAGCCGGCTGACTGGCTCACCCGCATGGTTAATTAATAGCTCTAGTAGGCTGAATTCCATTCCCGTAAGACGGATGCGCTCATCACTGCGATATGCCTTGCGGCGCGTTAGATCAACTCTGAAATTCCCTACAATAAGCCAATGACTGCTTGCAGGCTTGCGGTCAGCACCATTATTTGCTGGCTTGCCGCTGAGAAGGGATGGAGAGCTTCTTCTCAGAACACATCGAATACGTAGTTCAAGCTCTTTAGGGCTAAATGGCTTGAGTATGTAGTCATCGGCGCCAAGCTTCAGTCCAGTGAGGCGGTCGCCTACATCACTCAAAGAAGTGAGCAAAATAATCGGTACTTCTGATTGAGCCCTGATCCGCTCTGTCACAGCGAAACCATCAAGCTCTGGCATCATCACGTCAAGGACAAGTGCATCCGGCTCAAAGCTGCGGAAGAGTTCAAGAGCCTGCATGCCATTGACTGCCGCAGCCACCTCAAAGCCAGCTAGACGCAGGCGCGTTTCCAATATGCGCCGGATGTTCGCCTCGTCATCGGCAATCAGTATTCGGATGGGATGGGTGCGACGTTCTGGGTTCAAGACACTCCAAGCGCCGCAAGATGGGGCAAGAATTAGGAGGAATCTCCGTTGATCGCGGATTACGAACAAGAATCGTCATAGAGGCAACTGCCCTATCCACCGCCCCTTGCTCTTGCTCCTAACAGGGCAAAGCGTCAGCTTTCCGTTGCTGCGTCAGCCACAGGAGCAGTCCTAGTCAACCCACCAGCTGGAGGTGCCGGCTGCTGAACAGCTCTCCGGTGCAGTTCACCGGCAATAACGCAGAGCGGCCAGCCAGGTACCAGGCATCCACCAAGGCAGCGCTGGAGCGAGGGTAGAGCTCTCCGGCCAAGATCCAGAGCTCGTCATGCAGCACCTGCGTTTGGTCCGGTGTGCCTACGTACCAAGGCGACTCCGGGTCCTGCGACAGCTCCTCATGGAGCAGTAGGAGTCCCTCAAGTACGCAGTTAGCGAGCTCAGGCGTCATCGGCTTTGTTGGCCCCACCTTTCGGTGCGGCCACCCAAGAATGTCCATCCACGCACACCAAGGTGCGCCAGATCAAGCACTGGCCCCAGCGGGTTGCGCTCATTGCTCACGATCGCAGCTGTAGTGCTCAGAAATCCCGCGCAGCTGGGCGAATTCCGGGTGATCTGGATCGAGTGCCTGCCACCACCAGCTCCCATCGGAATAGCTGGGAACCCCGGCGTTATTGGTGCGTGGTAACTGCAGACTCAGCTCGCGCCAGCGCAGCACCATGAAGGCGCCGGGGACTGTGTCGGCGTTGCTGTTGGGGATGTCCGCTGCATCCACAGAGCCGTTGAAAGCCAATGCTTCCAGCGCGTCGCCCTCACAGAGGAAATGCTGCGCGGCACTACTGCTGGCATGGGCACTGGGCGCCATAAGCAGCAGCAGCAGGCCCATGGCAATGGCAACCAGCTCTCTAAGCAATTTCCTCTCTCTTATGGCACGCAGGCACGATCCACATTGGCAGTGGGTTAGCGCGTCGTCATTAGCCGAAGGCACCGTAACCAGGGGCTAACGATCATTCGCACCGCTGCAGTGCTCCTGCTTGCAAAGGACGGGGACTGGTGAAGGTTTGCTCCCCTCTGCTCGGCGCACTGCGGGATCAGGGGCCAGAATCAAGTCTATGGAGCTCCATGCAGACCTCAGTCAGCGGGTGGTGCTCGACACCAACGCTCTCGGATGGAACCAGTCCCCGATGGCGGGGGTTGAGCGGCGCCTGCTTGATCGCAATGGCGGCGAGGTAGCCCGGGCAACCTCGATCGTGCGCTATGCGCCAGGCAGCCACTTTGAGCGCCATTTACATGGCGGCGGCGAGGAGATCCTGGTGCTGGAGGGCACCTTCTCAGATGAGCAGGGCGACTACCCAGCCGGCACCTACCTGCGCAACCCCGCTGGCTCCAGCCATACTCCATTCAGCGTGGCGGGCTGCACCATCCTGGTGAAGCTGCACCAGATGCACCCGGCAGATCAGCAGCAGCTGGCAATAAATACCAATAAAGAAGCCTGGCTTCCTGGTTTAGTCAGAGGGTTGGAGGTGATGCCGCTGCACGCCTTTGGCTCTGAACATCTAGCTCTGGTGCGTTGGGCGCCGGGCACGGTGTTTCACCCCCACAGCCATCCAGGTGGGGAGGAGATTCTGGTGCTCGCTGGCGTATTCCAGGACGAACATGGCACCTATCCAGCTGGCAGCTGGCTGCGCAATCCAACTGGCAGCGTGCACAGGCCATGGAGCGAAGCCGGTTGCACGATCTGGGTTAAGACCGGCCATCTACCGGAGACGATGGCTCCGAAGTGCTAGGCGGTGGTAATCGACGCTCCACCTGTAGAAAAACAAACCAGGCAATCCCTGCGGTGATGCCACCGGTCCAGTCGTTGCGAAGCAGCTCAATGATCGACACCGTGCTTGAGCCGATACGCAGGCCACGCAGCAGGAATCGGCCTAGCTGCTCAAGGCGGGAGGGACTGCTTGACATCATCTGCACAAAAGGATCATGACAAGATTTACAGAATCATATTCAATGGCCTGACCTGGGTGGACCAGAAACGCTGCCATCAGCAAAGATTGCTCGAACGAATTGGCTGCAATCGTCGCTATTTGTTGAAGCAGCCCAATCGACCCGGACCTTCAAATTCAGCCGCCTGAGCAGGTCTAATAAAACTGGGTGGCACAAGTAATGAGAGGGCAGCGATTCCCAAAACACTCCGCCGAGGCTCACGGGTGCCATGCAACGAACCTGTTTATCCCGCCACGGCCCCGCGCTCCCGCCGCAACACATAGTCTGGTCTTGACACGCTCGTGGGATTCACTTGAAAAAGATCACTGGTCCACTGCGTAGAGCAATGATCTATGGCGCAGTCAGCTACGGAGGGCTGGTTCTGATCAACAACTCAGAACTACACCTAGCAAACATGTGGATAGCCTATCTGCCAATGTTTATTGGAGTCTATGTGTTGACCCAATGGCTAGATCGAAAAATTAGTGGGTAAGGTATCTGAACAACTTGGCAATTGGCTTATCTGGAAAAAGAAAGGGCTTCTAACCGGCCGGCGCCGCCATGGGGCCCCGTGGCAGGCAAGCTGCGGGATATTGCGGGCTTGGTTGCTCACAGTTCAATAGAGGTACTTGGCTAGAATGAAACCTTGATGACCGATACGGACAATAAATTCAAATGAGCCCGTTTTCAGCCCTACCCCTTTGGTTTACATGGGCTTTATTTTCAGCAATTTTCGCTAGCGCGTCTGCAGTACTAGGCAAAGTAGGACTTGAAAATGTTGAGGCCGACTTAGGCACCCTTATCCGCACAGCAGTCATATCAATATTCCTGCCGTTGCTAATCATTGCAACCGGCAAATGGAGCAATCCATTTGAGCTATCTCAACAGACATGGGTATTCATAACCCTTTCCGGCATAGCTAGTGGCCTGTCTTCGTTCTGCTTTTTTAGGGCCTTGAAACAGGGAGATGCGTCATTAGTAGTACCCGTTGATCGCCTCAGCTTGTTGCTAGTCGCTCTTATCGGCTTCGCCTTTCTTGGCGAACGCCCCTCGGCTACTGGCTGGACAGGACTATTGCTCATCGGCGGAGGAGGATTGTTGTTGTCACTAGCCGAATAGGCTCTAAAATAGATAATCTTGTCTGTCGTAGCTCATCATATGAGCCGCCAAACTGCAATAGCACAATTCATCACTACCTGATCCCCAAAACATGCTGGAATCACCTAACCTTAAGAAAATATAGCGCTATTCTTGAGCGCTTCCCTCAACTTTTCCGAGGACGTTACCCCATACATCACCCTTAACATCTCCCCAAACGCTTCCCTCTACATTGCCATTAACATTGCCTAATACATGGCGACCAACATTTGCGCCAACATCGCGACCAACATATCCTTCTACACTTCCTTCAACATCTCCATATATATCGCCGCGGACACTGCCCTGAATGTTCCCCGTAACATCACCCCAGACATTTGCATTGACCTGGAGAATCCGAAGCTTGCCGTCTACTAGACCAAACGTGACAAGCTTATTGATTTCCTCGATCTCAGACATTCTCTTAGATATTAAGTGAATAATGCAGCATAGCCCATGCGGAGCATTGGTAAAACATTATTCACCGTGGCTACGATCCCACTGCAGCGTCAGCCCAGGTTGCTCAACGCAAGCTATTGCTAGCGGATGACCAACCAGTTCAGAAGAAACGCAGGCTGTTATCAAGCTGCGCAGTAGGGGATAGCGCTCCACCATCGCTGCGTATTCAGGTGAATTGCGATAGGAGTGCTCCAGAAGCCGGTAATCCTGATCTGGCTGCATCGCACCAGCGGGAGCGCCGTACAAAGTCGAAGCGGTCTCTGCCTCGTCCAGGTCCGTTTCAGGCTCGATGGGCCTGAGACCAAATTTTTCGGTTGGCATGGAAATACTGAGTGCGGGCGCTCGGGGTTGCTGCAGAGCGCTCCTTCACAAACCTGGCGCAGCGGCAAGCCAATGGAGCCTGCTGTCAGCGGGATCAAACAGAAGCAGCTGCCTCAGTGGTTCAGCTGGAGGGCCCTAAGCCTCATTTCTAGACAGCCAATCCATAGGCCTCGCCATCAGCCGAATCGCTGATGGGGCGCTCCCAGCCCTCCTCCCATCGTGCCGCCGCCAGGCAGTGGGCCTGATGGCCGATCGCCATGCCGTGGGCCAACGCCTGGGCTATTTCCTCATAGCGCTGCAGCTGAAAGCGGAAGCTGGCTAGTTGGCCGGCGATGGTGAGCAGCACGTAGGCGGGAAAGCCGATTTGGGCGGCGGTGATCGCCAGTACCCCACTCTCTCCGGCGGGCATGGTGCCAAAACCAGCCACCACATGGTGGATGTCGTGGGTGGTAGCTACCCTTTGGGTCGGCCATTGGGCCTCGCTATCGATCGGGCACGGTCGGAAAAATTCGGGGTCATAGTTGAGCCTGCGGATCAGTTCGGCGTAGCTGCGGCCCAAGCTCCCCTCTGGTAGCTAGATCAGCCGCTCGATGTCGGGCTGCAGCGGCTGATAGCGCTGCTCGAGCATTTCTGCTCCACCAGCCACCTCCTTAAAGCGCCGTATCGAATCGACCATCTGGGGGCTGTCGATCATGTTGTCGACCAGATCCGCCACGGAGCTCAGAACACCACCGCTGCGGCCAATAGCCGCTAGCAGCTTGAGGTTGTTGCCCGCCTGCAGAAGCTCACCAAATCGCGATACAAATCATTCTCCACCGCCCCCAGGATGGCCCAGCCCGCTGACGCTGATAGGTTTCTGCCTTGGGCATCCGCCATAGCTCCTTTTTCAAGCACATCCGACCCGTTTGCGTGTCAGCTCCGGTCTTTTGCGCCGGCTATCCAACTATTTATTTCCAACTCCATGTTCAGGAGCCGCGTCCCCTCTATTGGTGTAAAAGCTGAGAGCCCAGCCCCGGCGTAGCCGGGGCTGGCAGACCGCTCCTCAGACGCCAGTCGTTGCAAGGGGTGGGCAGGCCCGCTTCCCTGGTTCGAGTACCACCTCAGACC
>JAHLYR010000033.1 GCA_025128025.1 Synechococcus sp. CS-1330 | reverse complement strand
GCCCATTTTATGGTGTGATTTAGGCGATCATGCTTGGTCACATGACACCAGGAACTTGTCCCACACTTAGGGCAGAAAAGTTCCTCCAACCACTCATTGGACAAAACAAGAACTGGGTAGGCATTGATTACTAATTTTGCCTTCTTGTCGGACATCCCGCGAGCGCGGAGTGCTTCTGGTGTTAGCAGGTGCAAAAAATACTTCTTGCCATTGCCCCCAATCCGTTGCTCTGGGTGCTTTGGGCAAAAAAGTTCACGGCGTTTTGGGCGGCGATTACTGCGCCCGCTTGCTGTCTCTGATTGACTCACTGCTACTGACCCTTTCTTTTGAAGAAGTTGCGACGAAAATCGTTCCCTTTAGTTGCCCATGGGAAGTAATGAGCGGAGAGATCTGATGATGAGGTTCGCAGTTCCAGAGGCGAGATTGTGAATCCTGTGGATTCCGCGATGTCAATGATCTGCTGGGGATTTTCTGTCACCTTTATCTTGGATTGAAGGTCTTCATCTTTCTCAAGGAACTTGATGAAGGCGATGAAGGACTCTGATGGGCGGTTTTCAGCGGAAGAGGAAGGCAATCGAAAGAATCCAAGAATTACCTCCTTATATTTGACTCGGCGAATACTCCTTTTGGCAAGAGAATGTGTTGTTATGCAGATATTGCATAAATTATAACTACTCTTTTATGAGTCGATACATTTGAGATGCATATCCGTAATGAAGCAAATTCGCTAAAAGTTCCAACTAGTCATCCTTTTTTGCGTCAGTAATTTCTCGCTTGACCTTTGTCGGTTGATCAAATTACTTTGCTCGTTTTGCAGATCTCGTATGGTTATGGAAGGATGCCTGTGGGAACTCTGTGAGCAGTCGTTCCAGATCCGATGCCCCTGCTCACCACCTCTGCGCTCTCCACCGAAGTGCTTGAGAGTGCTCTGCTGACCCTGCAGCGGGTGACCACCAGGATTTCAGTCCTTGCCCTTAATGCTTCCAGGAATCCTCAGCAGTCGCCCAAGGGTGCAGATCCTGCTGGGAGAACTGCTTGCATATATTCAGAACTGTGAGATCAAGTTGGGGACTTATGCCCCCTTAGATGCTTGATGGTCTGAGTTCCCTTTCTGGAGTTTTGCTGTCATTGCCGCTCGGTCAGGTGAGTCAGATTCTGACTACTTGACAGGACTTGCTCTTCACCATCCTTAAAATGCCCCTCGTGAATAAACTCTCTTCTTTTCTGCTTAGGCATTCCGTGCCATGGGAAAAACTCATGGTCTAGATCTCTGTAGAAAAGGATCAGGTCTCTGGAATCTATAGGCGCTTCCATTTCTTCGGAGATTTTGCAAATTTCCTCCACTGTTGTCGCCCTTCTCACAGTATTTTGGTAGTCCTTGCTGTCGTACAGGTGATCGAGAAAGTTATTTACTCGCGATTCACTGTCGTAAATATTTGACTTTGTGCCCGTTGAGATTGTTTGCGGTGTTGCGGTCTGGTTATTCTTGTCGTATTGTGTCAACGGAATTAATGCGATTCCTAGTTTTTGAGCATTAACTTTAGAATTCGCCTGTCACTCTTGCCAAGTCCCCAAATGGTGACAAGCATGATCCGCTGAATTGGTATCAAGTACTGCATTTTCTTTGAGGGATATGGTTTGCTTTTTCTTGCAGTCCCTTTGACTTCTAGGACTGCTGATCCACCAGACCTAAAGACCTCCAAAAGCAAGGGCGACCAGACCCAGTTGGATGTAACCCCAGTTCAGGTGCTCCATCACAGCGTCTCCTCCTCCTCCCATGTCTATCCTCTGGGAATCCTGCCCTGATACGCCCCAATTAGACGGGCATTAGACATTGGTTTATGCAGTTTCTGCATAAAAGCGAGGCGCCTTATCCCCTCCGCCTCGCCTTATAATTCCACATGACCAACTCTTTTTTGCTGTTTTGGTCGAAGTAGATGTCCTTGCCTGCTTAGATTATTTGGTTTGGTTGCGTACTGGCGAAGAAGTCTCCAAGCGCCTCACTCTCAACCAGTCCACAATCAGCAGGAACCTTGCTAAGTGTTGCGATAGATTTTCGCTGATACCCCACAAGGTTGAATCTGAGTATTCGATTTCTGGCGAACTGGATCTGCTAAACCTTGAGCGAAAGGTTCACCAGCGTCATCGATGGATGGGAGGACGCCCTTTGAGAATTGAAGGAATGTTCTGGAGTGGTCGTACATATTTGTCGCAACCGATAGAGGGTTTCACTGCAGGTAACCATGATTTCATGGCGGTTTGCCAACCACTCTCTTTGCTTCGGGAGGCAGTTATTGATGCTTGGATCGCGCCATATCCAGATTGCCCCGATGAGGACGATCCTGAAATTGCCTCCTTCCCGCTATGTCGCTTTCCATGCATATTGGTTGCAAGCGAATCTCATCCTCTTTTCTCAATTCAGAAGGAATTGACTATTGATGATATAGCGGCATACCCTTCGCTTTCCTTGCCTGATGGGGCATTCCCGATCTTTGAGGCATATGCCAGAAGCATTGGTCTTTGGAACTCTCCATCCCGTATTCTTCGATATAAGACGGAGATGTGGGAGGGCAAAACGGAAGATGAATTGACGACTTCTTTTTCAGATATATTTGCTTTGGACATGTTCCCGATCAGGCAGCGCATTTTGCCTGTCAAACTTGAGCAGGAATTTGCGGATGTTCTCGTTATTAGAAGAGAGTATGCCAATCACCCTAGATTCAAAGTATTAAAGGCAACCTTGCTTGAACGCTTGAGACCTTGGGTTGAGAAATATCCTGAAATTCACTTGTGTGAGTAGTTGAGGCGCCGACAGACCCCATTGGAGGTATTCCGTCTTCTCTTGCTTCTATCACGCTTCCTCCTGCGCTCTCTGACATCGCTTGGTCTGCTGGTGCTGCCTGAATGCCCACTGGTTGCCCTTCACGACCATTCCGCAGTGCTCACAGGTTCTTGTGGGGACTTCCTTGACCCAGTTGGCGGGGCGCTCACCCACCAGTTCCCGCCTTGATGGGTCAATGCCCCTTCCGCTTTGGTAGCGACACAATGCGGGCGCAGTGGTTACGAATCCCGTTTCCAAGCACCGGAACAGCAGTGACTGACCTCTGAGGTTTTGGAGTTTGGTCGGGTTGACCGTCATTTTTGTGCTTTTGGTTACATTTTTCTTGGTTAATCAGTGTAGACAGTCGCCTATCATCCATTTTTAGCATTGGGTGATTGAAGTCTCGCCCCAGTGCGTTGCTTTTGTGACTACTGTCCTCCCGATTCCAGTTGGACTTATGCGGATTACGCATTCGGATGGCGAGCACCTAATCCTATTAAGTGACGCAGAAGCGGCGGCGCTTGTAGAGGCATCTGCTTTGTTGGTGATCGCTTCCCAGTCCGTTGCTGGCGCAGCACTGCCACCAAGGATGGCAACGGTGCTGGGTCAACTCTTTGATGGTCTCAAGATGCCTAATGCTGTCTTTTCGCCCCCTCAGGACAACTGAATTCAACTGAAGCAAGAACCATGCGGGTTTCATCAGTCGGCATCAACCACCTGCTGTGCCTCAGCGAGGAAGAGGTTGCTCTGCTGGTGGATCTGTGCCACGCAGGTGCCTTCTCGGAGCACATTGCCTCTTCTGCTGAACGGCGGGAGCGAGTGGATGCCTTTATGTGGCAGGTTCAGCAATCGCTTTTGCCTTCAGTTCAGAAGCGATACGGCAACAAGGCGTTGAAGCGGACTGGGGTTTAGGGGCGAATGACCTACTTCTTGACGCCTTCCTGGGGTGTTGTTCCTTGTTGCCCATTCATCTGACCGCAGTGGGCGTTGGCACTCCTGCCCATCAGCAGCGTCGCAGCGGTCAGGGCGAGTAGCAACAGGCGCTTCATCGGGTCTTGTTGGGTCTTGTGAGCAGGGTATGGGCGCTTTCTGCTGGTAGCGACTGCCTTGGCGATAAGGGACTCAATGGACTCCTTGACCTCACCACCTCACGGTGAGTAGTACAGGCGTATTCGTTTCTATGCGATGCCTGCCGCCCTTCCTGTGCCACCTGCGACCCCCTCTGAGGAATGGGAGTTCCTTGAGTGGAATATCCTCAAACCATCCCGCTCCTCAAGTGTCTGTATCACCTGCCAGCACTTCCGCTACGAGGTGGGCAGGCATTGCGTCACCTTGTTGACCTGTCCGATTCATCAGGGTCTGATTCCTCAAGGGGAGCACCTGACCAAGCGGTGCTCTCAGTGGATTGCTCGGCAGGAGGTGTGGCAGGGGTGGTGTCCTGAGGGTGGGTGAGGTGTGACCATCTGCCCTTCACCATTCTCCTGCCGTGCTTCGGACCACCCTGTTATTTGTCCTCACGGCGGTCGCTGAGATTGTTGGTTGCTACTTGCCCTATCTGGTCCTCAAGAGCGGTAGGACGCCGCTCCTGCTGATCCCAGCGGCGGTTTCCTTGGCGCTCTTTGCCTGGTTGCTCACCCTTCATCCCACAGCGGCAGGCAGGGTCTATGCCGCCTATGGCGCGGTCTATGTCTCCGTGGCGCTGGTCTGGTTACGGGTAGTGGATGGAGTGCCGCTGACGCTTCGGGACCTGGTGGGCGTGGTGGTGGTCCTGGCGGGGATGGGGGTGTTGATGAGTGGCGCTCAGCGGTCTTGAGGTGGGTGGTGTCTTGAGTTCGGTTGAGGCATCCTTAGATCGAATGATGCGAAGTCGTTTTTCAACCCCTAATCGCCTGAACGCAAAGAACTGATATGCCGCTTATTTGGCGGTGTCTGCGTTGTTGGATGTGTTGTTGGAATCAGATGGCACCTTCCTCTAAACGACCTGCCTGGACTTCCTCGGCGTCTATCTAGACGGACACCCTCTCCGCTTCTGAAGAGTTTTCAAAGGGTCTGGTTCATCCAGACCCTTTGCTGTATCTGGGTTCTTGGCGGGTGGGTGGTTCAGGTGGATCCGCTCAAAACCAATGATGTCCGTACAAAGTGTGGGTGGAAATGTGGGTCGAATCCTGAAATGCCTCTCGCAGACTCGCAGATTCGTGCTCTCAAGGCAACGGACAAAAGACAGAAACCATCGCGTGGGGACTCGTTGTTCCTGCTGGTAGAACCCATCAGCAAAGGAGGTGGCAAGTCCTTAGTTGGACGAATGCGGCCCTGCGCCTTGCTCCAGGGTCTGATCTGAGTTAACGAATAATCGCCTACCTTGATATGCTGACGGAAGCTTACGCGGATACTAGTTATTGCTTCCGGATCCAGGTTCCCGACGAAACAACTCTTTCGCTGGATTTGAAATGGGAATAAGAGGCATTTATTGTATTTTGAGATACAATCTGACCGCTCAGGCTGCCTGACTCGTCGACATATGTAAAAGTCTTTCCGTCTACGCCGATAACCCCAGCGAAGCGTTCGGTATTACTTGCTGATCTCATTATGCCAGCGACCCTTCTGCCGTCTTGTGTCTTAACGGTCGCTACTGCTCTGAACGTGAAGAATTTACTGTCAGGACTTGGTTTTCCTCCTGAATTGGAATCCATTGGTAGGGCGGCGCCCTCAGCACTTACTACCCAAGTTCCAATAAGGTTGGGAATGCGTGCTGACGCAGCAGAGGACTTGTGTCCTGCAACTGACACTGCTGAAACAAGTATGCCAACCGATACGACTGCTAAGGAGGCTGAAAACAGAGGGGACTTCATTTTGTCGGTCTTTGATTTCTCAGTTTATTCAGGACTTTCTTTCCTCCTTTGAGAATCCAGGATTGCTAAATCTTTTCGCGCTCTTCAAGAGTTTTAACATCCTCAAGATGTGTCACTATTCTTCTCATTTGGTTCAGCACGACGCTGAACACCCCTATAGGCATCCGCCTGGTTCTGCTTGCTCTGGTAGTGATGCTAGTTGCCGTTTCGGTCTTGCCATTCGACGTTGATGATCATCGGATCACCCCCACAAGTCCAGACCCAGAGCCGCTAATGCCGGTGCCCTCGAAGCAACAACATCAGCAGCGGGTGCTTGTGACTTGGATTCCAAAGGTTCCGATGCGACTGCCGAGTAGTGGAGCAGGTCTCCATCAGTGTTGGGAATGGTCAAACGCCCAGTGACCACAACGGCACCTCCAACCTCCTGAACCGATTGAACCTCCCAACATCACCCAGGGGCGCGATGGTGAAGGTGACGGGCAATGGTGTTCCAGGGGCAGTAGGTCAGGGTCGCTGTGCCCTGCTTTCTGGTTTTGAGGTGCCGTGGGTCAATGGGACGGGACAGATCCGCCAGCGTTTCAGTAGTGGGGCGGAGGGAGAGCTTGACGACAGTGGTTGCCTGAATGCCGTTGCTGGATGTCTTGAGCATTAGGTTGACTCTCTATGGAGTTCAGTGCTTAGAGTATAGTATTAAGCACTCTTCATGAGTGGTTTGATGCTGTGGTTTGCTGATGCCTTGGTAGCGTTCCTTGGTGCCTGAGCGCCCAGAGTGGATTTCTCTCCAACGCCACTCCTGGATGCTCTGGATCACTTCCTCTATCGGATGGATGAGGAACCAGAGTTGGGGCGTGAGTTCTATGCAGCCAGCACCCCAGAGGAGATGGTTGTCCTGGCGGAACACTGCGGGATTTTGATTGACGCTGATGACTTCCTTGCTCTGCTGAGAAGCGGCAGCACGGAGTTTTGGGTTGTTGGTGGCGAGGAGGGTGCCAATCCCATCGCCCATCTACAGCAGGTCTTTAGTGTCTGATGCTCGGCAGTGACTTTTAGGTGCTTTCTTGCGTCAGGCAATGGTAGGTGCACATAAGCGGTTGTGCTCTCCCATCCCGTTGCGCCTGCCCCTGAAGACCCTTAATCGCATCCCGAACCTCTGGGTCGTATTCCCAACTGGTTCGTGATCGCTGCTTGAGAACCCAGCCACCAGGGGCACGAACGCCAAAGCGAAGTTCAGCATTGCCAAGGGGGAAAGCAGTTCAGCGTCTATGGCGTGTCGCTCTTGTTCCAATCGTTTTGCGATTTGCGCAATCCTTACTTTTCTGCTCAAAAGGGCATCAGGCGCTAGGTCTGCCAGATGGTGAAATGGATCTGGGCGTTCAGGTGGGAGGGTCTTGAGAACCCGCAGAAGATCAGACGGTGAGATTGGTGGAGTCATCAGTCATGTTTGATGGCACCCTCATTTACCAATCGGTTGTAGTGACAACGAATGGCGTCTTCCACGATGGAGGCGAGGGTTAGGGATTGATTGGTGCGCTGGCGTTGATGCTGGATTTCAGAGACCAGTTTCATCGTTTCTTCACTGAGGCGGATACCGAACTGCTTAGGAGCATCGGGATGGTCGTTCATTTTTGCTGGGGCGAGTGGTTTGATTCTGGCGGGGAAGACCACCAGCACCAGCAGAGATAAGGAAGCGCATCTAATGGAACCTCTGTGGGTTTCTGGGAAAAGGGTTTGAGGGGCGAACTGCTTTGAGTTTCTTGCCCTTCAACACTGAAATGATAGTGCAAAACCACTAAGATGTGGTGCTTAGTGCTTGAAAATCATCAAACCGCAACCAGTTCAGGCACCTTCTGCGATGCTGCCACCTCCAGAGCAACCGCATCCAGCACCTGATCGGCAACTGAGCGGTGGGTAGTGGGGGTCAGATCACCAAAGCGGGCAGAGAGTGCCTGGGAGAACAGATCCGTGAACTCGGTGCTGATGGTGGTGGAAAGCAGGTCAGCAGCAAATGCCCAGTGCTGAATCATTGAGGCAGCACTGAGGTTTCCGCCCGCAGCAGCATCAGCAGAATCCTGTTCCTACTGGCAGCAGCGGTCACGAAGGGCAGCAACCATCACGACCTGGGCAGCGTTGAGGGTTGCCAGGTCAATGGTGGGCAAATCGGTTGGCATTGGCCTGAACCTCTTGCCCCCGACGCAGTAATCAAGGCACAAGGAACTGAGCAGGGGGTGCTTTACGCTTGGGAACCTGCGAAATACCCCACTGGATTCCACTGTATGTATCGCTACGGCATCGTTTCCGATTTGCTTTAGAAATGGGGTCGTAAGCGGAGTCGGTATGGTCGCAACTGGTTTCCCATCACTTCTTGCCTTGGTCGCCCTAGTGGGGTTTGTCGTGGTTCAAGCAGTGCTTAGATTTGGCGCCTGACACTCTGGTATCTGTGCCTGGCACGGGAGCATAGGCAGCAAGTACTGCTTTGCCCTGCTAAGGCACTTGAGGTATTGTGCTCCTTATGGCAAAGCAAGTTCGTCTGACACTCGCCAAGGCACTCGCTAAGGCAAATCTGCGTAGGGCAGAAGCAGGTGAGAAGGCAATCACGATGAATGGTCTGGCAGTGGCGGCAGGAGTGGCAGCAACGACCATCACCCGACTGGCACGGAACGATCAGAAAGCGGCATCAGCACTGTCTTTGGATTTGGCATCCAAGATTGTGACGGTGCTGGATTGTGGGATTGAGGATTTGTTGGAGGTTGTAGAAGATTGAATTGCTGATGCAAACCTCATCGATCCCAATATCGCTTGCCATCAACCCCTTTTTGCGTCAATTGTCTTGATGCGCGACGCGTGAACT
>JAHLYR010000032.1 GCA_025128025.1 Synechococcus sp. CS-1330 | reverse complement strand
CTTGGTTCACGGTGCCACTGATCAACTTGCCGGCGCAGGAGGAGCAGGAGCCAGCGCGGCAAGAGATTGGAAGATCAATGTTCTGATCCGCTGCCGCATCAAAGATCGACTGGTCATCGGCGCAATCGATGGTGCTGTTCAGTCCCTCGTTGGCGTTGACGAGCGTGACTTTGTAGGTGGCCATGGCAGCAGGGCGGGCAAGGAGGTCCAGCCTGAACTGGTTCGCTGCTCAGCCTGCTGGATCAAGGTGCCGCAGGCCCAGTCCCCATACGGGGAGGCTTTGCCCCCGCTTGGGGGGCGCCGTCGCCAGGGCTGTTGGCAGAGAGTGTGGCCTAAGCAGGAATTCGGTCAGGCCGATGGAGACAATGCTGAGTGAGTTTGTGTTGGTGGCCTTGTTGCTGGCCGTGGTGGTCGTCTCGGGCAAGGTCTGAGCGCGCTTCTCCTGAGTCAGACCCTGACGGGGAGAGCAAGTTCGGCTGGAAGCAGTAGGTCCTCCGCATTGATCGAATCGAGTTGCTCGACGCCCATGAGGCCGTGGAACCAGATGTCGACGCGGATCTGGGGTAGTCAGCGAAACATCCAGTCTTCTAACGGGAAAACAACCTACTCCTGAAAGAAAGCCTCCGGAGCGGTACAACGCAGGATCACCATCTGCTTGCTGGCGTTGTCATAGAGGCAGGTGCCCATCGTCGTGGGTTGAGCATTGAAATTCACACTGCCGCTCAGGCCGGCCCACAACGATGACGATTCGAACCTGATTAGCGATTGTCCCCAAATGGGGGCAATTTGGCCAACGGGCGATCAAGCCAGGCGATGAAGCTGACCGGCTCATATTTCGCGATTGTGATCCGCCAAGCCCTGATCGCCAGGCCCTCCAGGCTGCTAAGAAACGCTGACGTCTCACCACCAGAGAGCCAGTTCGCCTTGAGCAACGGCAGCTGCTCGCTCATCAGCTCCAGCGGAAGTTCCACCAGCAGCAGGCTGGCTTCTCCAGCGGCCCGTTGCAGAGGGCCCTCCTCGCTGCGCTGCCACAGTCGCAGCAGCAGTTCCAGAGCCAGGGTGCGCCCGTCATTGCCGGGATCGACGGCATCTGCAGCTTCGGCTGACTGGGATTTACCGGTGAGTGGCAGGGCACGCTTGCCCGCAAACTCCACCAAGGCCAGGGCAACAAGGTAGGGAGCATCGGCCATGGAATCCATCCTGAAAGGCCGCACCACCCTGCCGGATCCACGGACATCGACACGATGCGCCCAACAGGATGAGCAGAAATACCTGAATTACGGAATCGGGCTTGCAGTTGCCGAACGATCGCATGTTTGGAGGTCCCATCCAATGATCCGCCAGGGTTACATTCACCGTCCCATTGAGCCCCTCCTGGGGCTTTGTGCCATGGCCACCATTGGAGACCAGCTGCAGACCTATCGTTCCGCCCTCACCGAGGCCCAGGACAAAGGCGAGAAAGCGACCGCCAGCAAGATCGAGCAGCACATGAAGGAATTGGAGGAGTTCCAGACGCGCCACCCCGAGGAGACCGAGGCACCCTCTCCCTTCGAGGTGTTCTGCGACCTCAACCCCTCCGACGTCAACTGCCGCGTCTACGACGACTGAGGCGTGATCGTTTCGATGGCATGGCTCTGCACTCCTAAGGTTGCCCTTGGTTGACTCCGCTCCCAGCCAGAAGCAACCGCAGGAGAATGGATCTCACGCTCTTTCTGGCCAATGCCGGCCACGGAACCCAGGAGGAGGGTCTGGAATCGATTGAGATTCCAGGCCGCGTCGCTGTAGCTGCAAAGGGGCGATTTTTGCTGCGCTCGCTTTGCAGGAGTTTTGGCGGATATTCACGGATCACCTGCGCCGCAACCGATCAGGAAACATGCCTGGATTATCTGGCCGCTGAAGCAGAAGATCCTTATGTACTCCTCGTCTGCACCGACTACTTGGAGTCAGGTAACGGTTTCGATCTGGTCTGCCAAGCCCGCAAGCTGCACCCAAAGCTCCATGCCGTGGTCCTGGCCCTTGGGGATGCGATTCCAGCCGAATGCATCGATGCACCCTGGTTGGAAGCTGTTGTGGCCGAAGCGGACTTTGTGGACGATCAGCAACCCCTGCAGGCCGCGGTGATGGCGGTGCTTGGCGGTCACTCCTACCGCAGCCCCTCCTTGCGGACTGGCATCCTGCCCTACCTGAGCTGTCCGCGGCTCACTCCCCGCGAATACGAGGTTCTCGACCTGTTGGCAAGCGGTCTTAGCGACCGGGAGATCGCTAAGCGCCTTGTCGTTAGTGATGAAACCGCCCACACCTACACCAAGCGGCTTCTGCAAACCCTCGACGTGCATAACCGGCTGCAGGCGGTGCTGAAGGGCATGCGCTGCGGCATGGTTCAGATCTGAGCGGGGCCCACTCTTCCCGATTAAGCACTGTTCCCAGTTGGGGGCATCCCTTCCAGGTCCGTTGCAGCAGATTGGCGAAGATGTCGGCCCGGTAGGCCCTTCCTTTCATGACCCTCATTCAACGGGAAACGCCCTATCCCCACTGGGAATTCAGCAATCCCGTCAGCGGTGATTTGCTGCGGGTCGTGCCCGAGCGCGGGGGGCTTATCAGCGGCTGGCGTTGCGCTGGCCACGAAGTTGTTTACCTCGATCTCGAGCGCTTCCTAGACCCAGCCCAATCGGTGCGGGGGGGCTTTCCGGTGCTCTTCCCGATCACCGGAGGCCTGCCAGACAACCAGCTACCTCTGCCCCAGGGTGTGTTCAACCTCGGCCAGCACGGCTTTGCGCGCCAGCTGCCCTGGCGCCTGGAGCCCTTGGCGGATGGAGGTGGCGTGCAGCTGCAGTTGGCCGACACCGAGGAGACGTTGAAGTCCTACCCATTCAGCTTCCTGCTCACCATGGAGGTGCGGCTGGCACTAGGGGCGCTGGAGATCACCACCATCGTTGAAAACCGCGGCAGCGACACGATGCCCTTCAGCTTCGGGTTGCACCCCTACTTCAACCTCTCCAGCCTGGAGAGCGTGCGCTTTGAGGGGTTGCCAGCCCAGTGCCTCAACCACCTCACCATGGAGGACGCCTCCACGGAGGAGCAGATGGAGAGGCTGGCCGATGGCATCGACCTGCTGGTACGGCCCAAGGGGGCAGTGCGGCTGGTGGACGAGGCCGCCGGCACCAGCCTCGAACTGCAGCTGAGCCACCCCCTTGATCTGGTGGTGCTTTGGACGGAGCCACCGCGGGCGATGGTGTGCATGGAACCCTGGAGCGCACCGCGCCAGGCCCTGCTAAGCGGCGACCGCAAACTCGAGCTGCGCCCCGGCGCGAGCACGAGGCTCCAAACCCGCTATGCCTTCACAGCAACCCAGGAAGTCTGAGGGTGAATTGCCCCCAAGAGGGGGTTTCCCTCAACCGGGCTGCTGCTCGAAGATTTTGAGCGTTCGAAACGTTGCTGCTATGAGCCAGGCAACCTTCACCGCCGCCCTCACCATCGGCGAACTCGAAGCCAGTTTTCCGGTGTACTGCAAGGCCTTGCGCATCCTGATCCGAGAGGAACGAACCATCGAGCAGATCCAGCGGAGCGTTTGCTGGCATCGCCTCGAGAAGCTGCATCAATGCCTGCCACGGCATTACAAGGATCCCAACCACCTCTACTTCCAGCTCAAGCGGGAACTCACCGCATGAAGCGTGTACTGGCCATCATCCTTGGCGGCGGCGCCGGCACACGCCTGCAGCCCTTGACTTTCACCCGCGCCAAGCCTGCAGTTCCTCTTGGCGGCAATTACCGCCTGATCGACATCCCGATCAGCAATTGCATCAATTCCGGGATCGGCAAGATCTACGCGCTCACGCAATTCAATAGCCAATCGCTCAACCGCCACATCAGCCTCACCTACAACCTCTCCTCAGCCTTCAACGGCGGTTTTGTCGAGGTGCTGGCGGCCCAGCAGACCCCCGACAGTCCAAGCTGGTTTCAGGGCACGGCGGATGCCGTGCGCCAGTACCGCGAATTGATCGAGGCTTGGGATGTGGATCAGGTGCTGATCCTTTCCGGTGATCAGCTCTACCGCATGGATTACCAGGCCTTCATCGAGGCCCACCGCGTGAGCGGTGCGGCCCTGACGGTGGCGGCACTGCCGGTGGATGCGGCGACGGCGGAAGGCTTCGGGCTGATGCGCACCGATGCCGATGGGCAGATTCGGGAGTTCCGGGAAAAACCCAGTGGGGAGGCTCTAGAGGCCATGCGCGTCGACACCGGCGCCTTGGGACTGGACCCAGGCGAAGCCCTGCGGCGGCCGTTTCTGGCTTCGATGGGGATTTATGTGTTTGAACGGGAAACGCTGTTTCAGCTGCTCAACAGCCACCCTGATGCCACCGATTTCGGCAAGGACATCATTCCAGCTGCCTTGAGCACCGGCCTGCGCTTGCAGAGCCACCTGTTTGATGGCTACTGGGAAGACATCGGCACGATCAAGGCGTTCTATGACGCGAACCTTGCCCTAGCCGATGAGCAGCCCGCCTTCAGCTTTGATGATAAGAAAGCGCCGATCTACTCACGCGCCCGCTACCTGCCGCCCAGCCAGATCCACGACGCCCAGATTCGACGTTCGATCCTGAGTGAAGGATGTCGACTCGACCGTTGTGTGGTCGATCACTGCGTCCTTGGGTTGCGATTACGAGTCGAGGAGGGGGTCGTGCTGAAGGACACTCTGGTGATGGGCGCCGACAGTTTTGAGTCGGAACGCGAGCGTGCTGTCGTGCGTGCCCATGGAGGCGTACCGCTGGGGATCGGTAAAGGGTCCACGGTTTCCAACGCGATCTTGGACAAGAACGTGAGAATCGGCTGCAACGTTCAGGTGATCAACAAGGATCGTGTGCAGGAGGCCGATCGCACGGCGCTGGGGTTCACGATCCGCAGTGGCATTGTGGTGATCGAGAAGAACACAACCATTGACCATGGCACCATCATCTAGGCTGGTTTCCTATAAACGCGTTGTCAATCTCAACTCACCGCTGCATTGATGTGGGCTTGCAAAATCCTCTTCTGCGTATGACCTGCAACGCCTTGGGGCTGGACGCCTGAGGTGGCATTGCAGACAGGGACCATGCCCCCAAGGCGCCCCGTGTAGACATGAACAAGCCGGTCGCTGGCCAGTCCTCCGGGATGCCGGAGACCACAGCCCAGCCCACTGAAGTGCTGGCGGGCTCGATCGAGCGCGTCACCTTCCACAGCGCCGAGAGCGGTTTCTGCGTGCTGCGCATCAAGGCCCGTGGCCATCGTGATCTGGTGACGGTGGTGGGTCACGCCGCCGAGATCAGCGCCGGCGAATGGGTCACCGTCAGTGGCGTCTGGGTGAACAGCCGTGAGCACGGCCAGCAGTTCAAGGCTTCCTTCCT
The DNA here is from genome assembly GCA_025128025.1 of Synechococcus sp. CS-1330. Classification (GTDB taxonomy): domain Bacteria; phylum Cyanobacteriota; class Cyanobacteriia; order PCC-6307; family Cyanobiaceae; genus Cyanobium_A. Next base: position 16,068 of record JAHLYR010000032.1, on the reverse strand, counting down.
CAAGGCCTCAGCTCCCACCACTGCTGAGGGCATCGAGAAGTACCTGGGCTCGGGGATGATCCGCGGCATCGGCCCGATTTACGCCAGCAAGTTGGTAGGCGCCTTTGGCTCAGAGGTCTTCGAGGTGATCGAGCAGGAGCCAGAGCGCCTGCGAGAAGTGCCCGGTATCGGCAAGGTGCGCGCTAGCCGTATCGCCCAGGCCTGGGCTGATCAGAAGGTGGTGCGCGAAATTATGGTGTTCCTGCATAGCCATGGCGTCGGCACCGCCCGTGCGGTGCGGATCTTCAAGACGTACGGCAATGACGCCGTGCAGGTGATGGCGGAGAACCCCTACCGCCTGGCGCGCGACATCCGCGGCATCGGCTTCCGCACCGCTGATGCCATCGCCGCGCGGCTTGGCATCAAGCCCGAGGCGATGATCCGCCTGCGGGCCGGCATCAGCTACGCGCTGCTGGAGGCCAGCGGTGATGGCCATTGCGGCCTGCCCAGCGCCGAATTGCTCAAGCTGGCCGGCGAGCTGCTCGCGGTAGAGCGGCCCGCACAGGAGCAGGGCGACGCCACCGCCCCCAGCGTGCGGGTGCCCCTAGAAGCTGCCCTGATCCAGACGGCCCTGGACCTGGAAATCAGCGAGGGCTCCGTCGTGGCCGATGCCCTGGCAGCCGAGCCAGCGATCTTCCTAGCCCACCTGCACCGTGATGAGCGGCGCATCGCCGAATCGCTGCAGGAGCTGGCGCAGGGAGCACCGCCCTGGGGAGCCATCGCCGCGAACAAGGCGATCGCCTGGGTGGAGCAACGGCTCGACTTGGCGCTTGCCGGCAGCCAGAAAGCAGCGGTGGAGCAGGCCCTGGCCAGCAAGGTGCTGGTGATCACAGGCGGACCGGGCGTGGGTAAGACCACCTTGATCAACGCCATCCTGCAGATCCTGGCCGCCAAGAAGTTGCGCATCCAGCTTTGTGCACCCACGGGCCGGGCCGCCAAACGCATGGCCGAGGCCACCGGTCTGGAGGCCAAAACGATCCATCGGCTGCTGGAGTTCGACCCTGCCAGTTATGGCTTCCGGCGTGGCGCCGAGCTACCGCTGGAGTGCGACCTGCTGGTGGTGGATGAAACCTCGATGGTGGATGTGCCGCTCATGGCCTCGCTGCTGGCGGCCATCCCGCTAGAAGCAGGCCTTTTGCTGGTGGGGGATGTGGACCAGCTGCCCTCGGTGGGTCCCGGCCAGGTGCTCGCGGATCTGATCAACAGCGGCGCCCTGGCGGTGGCGCGGCTCACGGAAGTATTCCGTCAAGCGGCCAGCAGCCGCATCATCACCACCGCCCACGCCATCAACGCCGGCACTATCCCCGATCTGCGCACACCCGCAGATGGAGCCAGCACCGATTTCTATTTCCTGCCGGCCGAAACACCCGAGCAGGCGGTGGCCCTGATCCTCAAGGTGGTGGGCGAGCGCATCCCGGCCCGCTTTGGCCTCGATCCAATTGCCCAGGTGCAGGTGCTCTGCCCGATGGCCCGTGGCGGCTGTGGCTCCCGTTCGCTCAACATCGAGCTGCAGAAGTTGCTTAACCCCGATCCGGCGGAGCAGGTGGAGCGGTTCGGTTGGCGGTTTGCGCCGGGCGACAAGGTGATGCAGATCGCCAACGACTACGAGAAGGAGGTATTCAACGGCGATGTGGGCACCATTGATGCCATCGACTCAGACAACAGCGAACTGAGCGTGTTGTTCCCCACCAGCGAAGCAGGTGGGGGTGGCAATGCCACTGCGGCCGGCAGCCGGGTGGTGGTCTACGGCTGGGGGGAGCTCGATCACCTAGTGCCGGCCTACGCCTGCACGATCCACAAGAGCCAGGGCAGCGAATATCCCGCGGTGGTGATCCCACTGCTGACGCAGCACTACGCGATGCTGCAGCGCAATCTTGTGTACACCGGCCTCACCCGCGGCAAGCAGCTGGTGGTGCTGGTGGGCCAGAAGAAGGCCCTGGCGATGGCCGTCAAAAATCACCTGGGCCGCAGGCGCTACAGCAAGCTGGCGGAGTGGCTCACCTGCTCTTAACGCAGTACCCACCTGATGAATACCAACCCAGCGGGCATCCCTTGCCGCTCTTTTGAATCGCCTCGCGCTCATTGCTGGGGCTGCTGAGGCAGTAGTTGCCAGACGAGTAGAAGCCCAGCGGACAGCTGTTGCCGCTCTTCTCGATGGCGCCCCGGGTGTTGCCGCTGGTGCTGGGCACGCAGTAGCCGCCGGAGGCGTAGTAGCCGAGCGGACACCCTCCCACTTTCGGGAGGGAGCGAACCGGTTGCTGGGCCAGGGCTGCCTGCCCGGTGTCAACTACGTAGGCGGGCGCGTTGCCTCGCGAACTTTGTTACCCGTTTAATTGTCACCTTTGCTTTAGCTCCTCTTTCCTGTTGAGCTGGTTGTTTTCCTGCTCTTGGAATGCCTCCATCTGCATGCCCACCACCTGTTCGGCATTGGCAACACGCCAGTCCGTCATCCGTCGCTGCAGGGTTCGCAGGCTGCCGCCATAGAGCCCGGGTTGGTCGCGATCCAGCCTCTGCATTGCCTGCTGGCCTGTAAGTAACGGATCAGCCAGCAGCCACTCGAGAACTAGATGCCAGCAACTCAGCGTCGGGTCTGCCCGAGTGCGATACGTGCGGGTGGGCGTTTGCCAGCCGCCGCGTTTGGCAGGTTCACTCCGCTGCCATAACAGCCGCAGGCTGTTCAAGAAGCTATCCAGCTCCTGGGAAGTGGTTGAGGCGGATTCTCTTTCCTGGTCTGGCTCGCGCCCCCCATTCACCAGGGCCGCTTGGTTGTGGCGGATCGTCCCCAGCAGGGCGACCGGGTCGCATTGTTGCTGCAGCTTCTCGATGCGTTGGCGGCCCTTGCGGCCCATGCCTCCCCATCGCAGCAGCCGATCAGCTGGGGTGAGCGGTTCGTCATGGCGGCGGCGGGGACGGCGGCCCTCGCGCAGGTCAGTCTCCTCAAACGGGATTCGCTTGGCCGATGGTTGATAGATGTTGGTGAACAGGCGCAGAGCGGCATACAGCTGGCAGAGCCGCTCCAATTGCTGAGCTCCTTCCAGCCGGCGGTGCCCCACTACGCGGCGCACCAGCATGCCGTTCTTCTGTTCCACCCAGGCCTGGTCATTGGATTTGTAGGCCCTTGATCGAGTGAGTTCGACTGGCACGCGGGCCTCGGCGCACCAGCGCTCGAGCTCCTCGTTCATGAATACGGTGTCGTTGTCCACGTCGATGCCGCGCAGAGGCATCGGTATCAGCTTCCGCAGCTCCTGGAGCGCTGAGCGCACCAGCAGGCCATCGCGGCTGGGAAGCGGGACACATTCGCTCCAACCACTGGCCACATCGGTGAGCACCAGCGTCCACAGGAACGGACCCTCCATGCGCCCACCGCAGTGGGCCACCAGATCCATCTCGAACCAGCCGGGCTCGACACCCTTCCAGCCATTGAACGTGCGCACCGTGGTGCGCCTGCGCACTCCGGTGACGATGCGCGAGCGGCGGCGCCGATGCTGACCGCCCTGGGCAGAGCGAGCCGGTGCCAGCAGCCGATCGATCGTGGCCGGGCTCACCTGCAGCAGCAATCTCTTGAGAACCGGTTCGATCTCCAGGTGACCATGGCGCTCGAGAGCCTCCACAAGGGTGGGCAACACCGCCGCCAGGCGTTTGCCGCAGAGATGGTCGCTGGCCTCCCACAGGGTCTCCAGGAGTTGCACCACCTCGGGGCCATAACGCCTCCGGCCGATCGCCGCCGCTGATTCGTGATCAGCGCCAGTACGGGCCGGTGGACCCCCATGGTCCGCAGGCTGCTGGCGCAGCAACCGCAGCACCGATTTGCGGTGATACCCGCTGAGTTCCACCAGTTCATCCACCAGGGCACCCTTCTCCTGGTAACTGAGCAACTGGTAGCGGCTACGGGCTGCCTCCAGCAGCTGCCTGCGCCGCTGACGCTGGAGCCGGCTTTCACCAGAGCTGGACACCGACGCCAAAGGAACAAGTTGACTGAGGCAACACTAGATGACTGGTAACAAGAATTGAGATTCAACTCGCCCGCCTACCTAATTGTCGCCGTGCAGCTGCCATGGGGGCGAGGGCCAGGAGTGCCGCCACGAGTGCTGTTCTGGGCATGGTTCAGTCCACGCGGAAGGTCACGGCCATCACCGCCGTGATGTCCTTGTCGATGGTGCGGGTGTCATAGGAGCCGGTGTCGCTGGCCTCGGTGGAGTTGGGAGCGGTGATCTGGAAAGTTCCGGTATCCGCGTTGGTGATAGCGCCGATGCCGGTGCCTGCCTCCCAGGCAATGGCGCGGGCGCGCGCTTTGGCGTCCTTGGTGGCCTTGGCGAGGATATCGACCCGCTTCTCGGCGAGCTTGGTGAATGTGTAGGCGGGTTCATTGATGGTGAGGGGCACGCCCTGGCCAATCAGCTGGCCGATCTGACCCGAGATTTTGTAGATCTTGTCCACATTCCAGCTGCCGATCAGGATCGCCTGCTTGGTGGTCCAGGTGGTGGAGCGCAACTCGCCGGTGCGGGGATCACGCACCTCCTCCTTTTCAGATTTCACCGAATCGAGCTCCATTTCATCGGGTTCGATGCCCTGAGTTTTCAGGAAAGCCACCGTTTTCTGTACCGCTGGCTGGAGTCCCTGGTAGGAGGCCTGCTGGCTGGGGCCGCTCTGGGTGACCTCCACAGACCAGTCGACGTAGTCGGAGGTGATCCGCTCGGTGCTGGCGCCGGTCACGGTGATCGTGTCGTTGGCGTTGCGGATGCCCTTCACCAGCACGCCACTGGCTGTTGTGAGGCCAAGGCCCAGTACCGCCATGGCAAACACCAAGGGAGGTGTGCGCTTGAGGAACGTCCAGCTAGCTGATCCCCAGTCCCGAAGCTGCTGGCGGTTAGGGAACATCCGAATGGGGCCGTCCTGGCGAGGGTCAATCGGGTTCAAGGCTTGTGCAGCAGATCTCCAGAACCTATTCAGGGATCCAGACTGTGGCCCGAAAGCTCGTGCGAAGAACCCATGCCCGAAGGGTGGCAAATGCAAGCACAGCGAGTTGGGAGCGGAAGTCAGGAACGGGTATGAGCTGCCTGCCCCACCAGTGCTGATTAGAGCTCAATCAGCTGCGGAGCACTCCTGGCCTCATGAATGGGAATGGCCAACCTCCCTTGGCGGTCCATACATGGCAACTCTGCGAGAGCCTGATCTATGCACTCACCGAATAGATACACTGAGATCAATAGCTTGACGAGATGGAGAAGGATGTCTAGCGTTGAAACGAGATGGCATTCCCTTAGAGAGCATGAGTCCAGATCTGATCATTCAGCAGCTGGTGAACTCCTTCAAAGAAGAGCAACGCAACAAAATCATCATTGATGCCTCGGCACCAATGAATCAGCTGCAAGAAGACATATTCAACGTGATCACCTCAATGGTCGCACTAGAAGGCTTTGTGAGAATGTACCAAGACCATACCATTAGATATGACCTCTTAAACTACATCGCTAAGTACAGCCTCGCTCGCGGCACCTATTTGGCAACAGAGGCTTCACTTGACTATCTCGACAGAAGCGGTTTCCTCAAGGATGGCAAGCTACGCCGCAGCCTGAAATCAAAAAAGAATAAGTTTACTTATGAGCACCCCATCCCTTCCAATGTTATCGGAAGAGAGATTATCGAGAATAGGCATAATAAACAGGAAATTGCTAAGATACTTGAGTGGTCAGACAGGGTGACAATCCTTACCTCGGCAGAGAATGGCAAATTTAGTCAATTCAAGCTTACGAACAACATGCCTGATGGGTGGAAATTTTTCTCAGGCAATCCATTTGCGCGATACCTGGTCAGTGGGATCTGCATAGAGCCGCCAGCTCTTGAAATAGTCATGACAGGCCAGATAATCAGATAGAGGAGCGATTTCTGACGGCCAAAATGGCCCTAACAGGATTGGCTGGAAGCCTAGGGTCTATCGCGCTAGCTCATTTGGCAACTAACGCCCCGGTTCAGCGGCGGCGCGCTAGCGCCGTCCGCTGCAACCGGTTGTTAGCTGGACTTCCGTGGTTACTTCACCTTCACGACGTCATCGGGTCGCCAGGTCTGGTCGTAGAACTCGGTGCCGGTGCCGTAGAGCCGGATGGTGACCATGTAGGCGCGACCATTCAGCGTCTGCATCCAGTTTTTCTCGTTCACGCCCTTCGCTTTCGTCGGGCTGAAGTAGAGATCAACGGACCCATCCGCATTCGTCTCCACATTGTCCCACTGGTTTCTCGACGGGAAGGGCTGACTGGTTTCCGGCATCGAGCCATCCTGTGGGTTGTAGATCGTCACCGCCCAGAAGAGCTTCGCCGGGATGCCAACCGGTAGATGCAGCTTGTAGGAATTGCTGCCCTCAAGCAGGTCGCCGTCTTTGTCGCGAAAGGTGCTCGGATACTTCGAGCCTAGATTGATGTTGCCCATGACCATGGCGGGTGCCGAGGAGTAGGCGACTTGGAAATAGGCGGCACGCACATCCAAATCGCGGTAGCTGGAGCGGAACCAATCGTTATCCGCACCGGCCCACACGTTGAAATACTGGCGATCTGTGTAATACATCTCTTCCTTGTCGGCCCGGCCGGCGATACGCTGTGCATAGATCATCTTGGGCGCCATTTCCACGGCCCTGGTCAGCGTGGCCTTGGCTGCCGTATCGGGATTGAAGGGCACGCCCTTGATAATGCCGATCGAGGCAAGGATGCCGCTCTCTTCCGGCGTGAAGGCCGACACCGGTTCATAGTCTACGAACGCCTTCAGTTTCTCCCAGTAGGAAAAATCTGTGGGATACATCATTTCCACGCGGTCGGCCGAGCCATTTGGGAACTGCATGGGCTTGCGCTCCTTTTCGGTCTTGTTCAATGGATAGACGCGGATCGACTCGGCGAGCGCCACAGCGTCCGTAGGGTCGGCGCTGTTCTCGCCCGGCTTCATCACGGTGCGGAAGAAAAGGTGGGCTCGATAGGTGGAAGATTTAAAGGCGAAGTAACCGGCCGGCACATGTCCCTGATGATCTGGTGGCAGCAGCAGATAAAGCCCGCCACGTGCTCGGTCTGGCCCGGCAGCTCCAACGTCGGTGATGGTGTTTTGCCAGTAGTCCATGAACATCCCGATAACATTCGGCGGCGCATGCACGACCAGCGGCCCGTATTTCTTGAGATCGAGGTAACTCATCGAATAGATCACGTCGGCATTCGGCGTCGGCACTTGTGCCTTGGCCGTCATCCGGTCCTTCCAGACCGGCAGGACGTTATAGCCCTTGCCGAACTTCGCTTCCGAACCTTCCTGCATACCAATGGTGTTCAGGATGGGCAGCGTCTGCATATACGCCTCGATGCCGCGGTGGTAGAAGAACTCTTGGTTCAACTTCACCACCTCGGCCTTGTCCGGCCAGGCGCCGTTATACATTTGCTTCACGAGTGGCGTCGTGTTGTCTTGCTCTTTTTCATTTTTCATAGTGATCTCCTTTTTTTTGGGGGTGGTTATTCGTTTATTCACTTCACAAGTTCGACCTGCGGCGCCTTCCAGGTGCCGTCGAGGATGGCCTGATCCGGCCAATAGCTTCGCATGAAGAACGAGAATGTGCCGTCCGGTGCAGGAAGCCAGTTGCTTTCCTTGTCGGCGCCGGGTGACGTGGCGCCGGCATACAACGTGAGCGAGTCGTCGGCGTTGTATTTCAGCGTCTTGTTCTTCGTGCCGAGCGAATAGCGCTTCAGCGGATTGTCGTTGAAGAAGTGGTGTTCGTTGTAAAGCGTCAGCGACCAGAAGCCATTGACCGGCGGCAGTTGTCCTTTAGCGAAGGTGATGCGGTAAAGATTCTTGCCGTGCATCTGCGCGCCCTGGCCGTCGAGATCGCGGTAGAGATACTTCGTTTCTTCCGGTAGGTTTTCGAAGATGTTGGTCTTGCCAGTGGTGGCGCGGTTCAGATAGTCGGTGCCCCACCTGGCGTTGTTGACCGTCGAGTTCCAGCCGTTGCTGGCGGGCCGGCCGTTGTATTGCCATTGCTGGAACTTGCCGAACATTTCCTTTTCGGTGGCGATAGCGGTTTCCTTGAGCGTCGCCGCGACCTGCGGATCTTTCGCCGCCGCGTCCAAGACACTATTGATCCAACCGTAGAGCGCTTCCTCGCCCGGCAGCGGCGGCACGTTCTTCATCACGGCGGGCAACAGGTCAAAAAAAGTTTCAGGAACGACCCACTTAGTCTCAGCAGAGCCGGAAGATGATCCTGGAGCTGGATAGATCGGCGCTTTCTTCCAATCCACGATCTGCATCTCGCCGGTGAACTTCGCCAGCGGGTAGAAACTGATCTGATTGACGAGGGGCTGGATGGCGGCGCGATCTTCCGCCGTGTCGTCCATGAACACCCGCGGAATAGCGAGCATCATGTCGGTGGAGGAATGGATTACGTCTGTGATGCCTTGGGGGGTCTCGCCTTTCCAATGAGGGCCAACCACCAAATAAAACCCCGGCTTCGTGCCGTAGGCCTTGCCGAGCGATGAGATCTCGTCGGTGCGCTGATCATAGAGCGCATAGACCCAGAAGCGGTCGCCGAAATCCGGCACCTGCACCACGATCGCGTCCTGGTCCAGCTGGCTGACGCCGAAACCATACGCGACGTCCTGGTTCGGACAGGCGACTGCGCGCTGGTCCGGGGAGACGTAGTCGGACAGCATGCAAACGCCGTTGAAGGCGGCCGGCAGCACGCCACCGATCAGGCCGGGGGCAGGCAGCTTAGAGAATGCGATGCTGCGGTTGCCCATGTTGACCAGCGGCCAGCCCCAGATGTAGGCCATCTGTCCGACCATCTGGACATATTCTTTGGTCATGAGCGTGCCTGACGCCGGGCCGGGCACTTGGGTGGCGGGGTGTTGTTTGTTTTCCATTGTGTGACTTGTATCCCTTCGGTGGTTGATTGGTTGTTTGGTGTTGATGCGTACGAGTGAATGGCCAGCTAACGTCGCGCTCACCGGCTCGTCCGGTGCAGCGCTTTGTTATGTGGCGCTTTGATGACCTTAAATTTTCGCTTTATTTCACAGGTTTCGGATCAGGGAATTTCCAGCTGCCATCTAGAACAGCTTCTTTGGGTTGATACATACGCACAATGTAGTTCCAGCCATCTGTAATTGGAATACAGTTAATACGACCATCCGCACAACCGCCGAAGTGAACAGTGGCTCCACCACCTTCATTTGGCTTTGCAGTTAAGTTATTTAGTGAGTTAATACCCAGGTCGTTCTTTTCCATAAATCCCTTTTTGTTATAAACCGTGATGGAAGTAAATCCGTCGACGGGCACATCTTTAACGGTCAACGCATAGTTGGTTTTGCCATCATTTTTTTCAGGAACCACATTGACATAAATGGCATCTTTTTTAGGATTACCGCCCCAGCCCATTGCTGTACCCATCAAATGATGGATAGGGTTAAGTTTTGATTTTTCGCCCAGCATTCCTGAAGTATCGCTTAACGTCGCTGCAAGTACATTGAGGGCATCTCGAACTTTAGAAAGTGATTCATGATCCCAATCTGGAATTTCAAGTGAACCCGTTTTTGCCTGTTCCACTTTTATCTGATCCTGAAGCGCATTTGCCAGCTTGATGTCGTTGGCGTCGTTAGCATTAACAAGCGTGCGAAATACCACCGCGACATAACGTGTACCTATTTCTTTTTGGGTCAGAGTATACGAGCCGGCTTTATAGATAGCAGGAGGGATAGAATGGTCCTGGCTAACCAGCATCAGCGACTGCCAACGGTCAGTTTTTGGCTTGGTAATCGTGACTGGAGTTGTTAAATCAAAAATCCCAACAGAATAAAGGGTATCTTGATTCATACGAATAACATCTTGTTTATCTAATGGTGTTGGTTGGCGCAAGTGGAACATCTTGCCGAATCCGCCAGCACTTTCGTAGCGCTTGAGCGTCATATCAGTTTCAGCGCGCACGAAATTATCGACTGTAACCTTTTCGCTGGCCCACACGCTTGTAGCTGAGGTTAAAACACACGTCACTAGCGCACCAAAAACCCAATCTTTAGTTCTCATAATTATCACCTTATTAGTTGTTTCTGTTAATGTTGAAAAACTCAGTTATTGTACCAGTAAAATTGCTGCTAAATCCAGGATGTGCCACATAACGCCAATTAGAAAGTCCTCGTAAGGCACCTGAAGCCTCTTCTGGGTACCGATAGCGCTTCCTGTGCCCTCCGCTCACTCAGTCAGCGGAGGGCTTTTGGTTGGCAGGCCGGATGTTCTGCGGACCCGCAGAACATGCCTTAGAGGAGATCCGCAGGGCTGGTCACGCCAGCAGGGCCCCGATTGAGCACATGCGTGTAGATCATCGTGGTCTTCACGTCACTGTGGCCGAGCAGCTCCTGGATCGTACGGATGTCGGAGCCCCGCTCCAAGAGGTGCGTGGCAAAGCAATGGCGAAATGTATGGCAACTCGCTGGCTTGCTGATCCCTGCAGCGCGCACAGCGGCATGCACCGATCGCTGGATCACCGATGGATCCAGGTGGTGACGCCCCTGTTCATTGGTTCCGCGGTTGCGCCAGCCAGCGCGTGATGCACGGCGACAATTAGGGAGGGTCTGGATAACCCAGGAAATCGCCCACTGCTGGGACTGAGACTTATGCCCCTGTCTTAACGGCGATTTCTCAACAGCAGGTTATCCAGACCTTCCTTAGGTAGGCGCCCGCCTAAGTAGTTGACACCGTGCAGCTTGCAACCAGGTAGCAAGCGTGAAATCCTAAGATTCCCCGATTCTGTTGCTTGAGGCGCATGTTGGGCACGGGAAGCATAAATCTCCTGTCTTTCGTGCTTCTGCTTCTGGCGATCTGATGATCAGAAGGTTTTTGAACTAACTTCTAATCAGGTCTCAGGGCTAGCCATCGAGACGAACTATCAGGAGGCGGCTGGGCAGCACGGAGCAGAAAGTGTAAGAAGACCATAGGGAAGATACCAGCGCTCTTTCAGATCGCGCCAATGGTATTGACTGAATTGTGTCCGCAAAAACTGCATTATTTACACTTATAAAGTTTGCCTTTGCCAAGCATAGCGGGGCGCATGGGCTACTTGTTAGCAGACGCCGACATCTTAAGCACCACCTTGCGAGCAAGCAAAGACAGGAAGCTGAAGGCTCATTTTGCAGCCCGTGCGGATCAAAAAAGCATTGCCTTCATACCGCCAGCGCCATTGCCGGCAGCCACGCCGCCGGGATCTCGCGCTCCAGCCGCCAGCGGATCGCCATCGGCCTCTCACCTTCGTGGCTCTCGTAGCTGGCAAAACCGAGACATCGATACGGCTCGGTGACCCCGCCCTGCTTGCGGTGCTCGCGCACGAACAGCAGGACCCGCGAACATCTAGAGGCGTGGTGGATGTAGCGCTGGCCAGTGGCTGAGGCGGCTGTGGTGACGCTCTGGCTCTCCCAGTGGAACAGTGCTGGGCTTAGAGCCAGGTCGCGGTAGCGGGTGGTTGGTGAGAAGAGGGTTTCGCTCTTGTTGAGGGTGACGAACAGCAGATCGCACTGGCTGGGTTCATTCCACAGCACACCCTCGCGGTGGATCCAGGGAGCGTCGTCGCGCAGGATGCCGAAGGCGGCTTCGATCTCGGCGCGGCTATATCGGCCGTGCACGCGCAACGACACCGGCAGCGTCCAGGGCAGCCTGTGCAGGCGGTGATCGGCGCGATCGGCCAGAAGTTTCAGCAGCTGGAGGAGTTCTTCGCGCCAGGCGGACGCCTGCCAGAGCAAGGTCAGGGCTTCTGCCAGGGGCGTCCAGCGCTTCCCGGTGCCAAACAGCTGCGCGGAGAGCATCAGCAACTGGCGCTGTTCGCGCTCAGCCAGATCGGCGACATCGGGAGGAGCGGCGGTCTGCAGCTGTGCGGCAAGCCAGCGCAGGCGTTCTGGATCGTCGAGATGGAGCAACCCCGCGGAAATGGTGCGAGTCAGCCGCTCTTCCTCCGGGTGGGGCAAGCCGTTCAGCCAGCCGAGCTCACGCCGTAGGGCGGTGAAACCGGCGCCGCGGATGCCGTAGAACTCGGCCAGTTCCATACCCAGCGCCTCGAGCCACTCCGCCAGGCCAGAGTTGGGCCCGATCATCCCCTCAGCAGCCAGGGCGCGTAGTTCCTCCAGCAGCTGGGGCCGGCGGCTGGGAAGGCTCTGGCGCAGGTTGTCGAGCACCCGCTGCGCCGCCACTCGATCGAGGACCAAGCGGCAGCCCGGCGGTAGAAACGGAAACCCCTGATCGAGTTGCTGCTCCAGTTGGCGGCGGCTGCCGCCCAGCAGAGCGCGATAGCGCAGGTCAAAGCGGAAGCGGCGGTGCTGCTGGCCGATGAAATCCATCACCGTGAGGCAACTCTTTCCTGTGCCAGGGGAAAGGCGCAGGCCACGGCCCAGTTGCTGCATGAACACCACGGCGCTCTCCGTGGGCCGCAGCAACAGCACGGTGTCGATGGCGGGGATGTCGAGCCCTTCGTTGAAGAGGTCGACCGCGAAGAGGATCTGCAGCTGCCCCTGTTGCAGCCGGCGCAGGGCATCGCGCCTCACATCGGCTGGGCTGCTGGCATCGAGGGCCTCGGCTGCCAGGCCTCGATTCCTGAAACGCTCAGCCATGAAGCGGGCGTGCGCCACGCTCACGCAAAATCCCAGGGCTCGCATGCGGGCGGGATCAGCGAGCTTCTTGTCGAGTTCACTGAGGATCAGATCAACGCGGCGGTGGTCGCCGGTGTAGAGGGCGCTTAGCTCAGCCGGCACATAGCCACCGCGGCGCCATTCCAGGGCTGAGAGGTTGGTGGCGTCGGCGACGGCGAAGTAGTGGAAGGGGGCGAGCAGGCCCTGATCAAGGGCGCTCCAAAGGCGCAGCTCGGCAGCGATGCGGCCATCAAACCAGTGGAGGATGTCGAGCCCGTCGGCCCGCTCGGGGGTGGCGGTGAGACCGAGTAGCAGCTTTGGGGAGAAATGATCGAGCCAGAGCCGATAGCTGGGGGCTTCTGCGTGGTGGAACTCGTCCACGATCACCACCTCGAATAGATCAGTTCGGATCCCTGATGTGTTCTGGTTGCTGAGTGACTGAACGGAGGCGAACACATGGCGCCATTGGCTGGGCCGCTCGCCATCCACCCACAGCTCCCCAAAGGAGGGATCGCGGAGCACGTGGCGAAAGGTTTGCAAGGCCTGCTGCAAGATCTCTTTGCGGTGAGCAACCAGCAGCAGCGAAGGCGGATCCGGGGAAGGGAATCGCTCGGGGAAGTCAGCATGCAGGCGGGCTACATCAAAGGCTGCGAGCACTGTTTTGCCGGTGCCGGTGGCTGCCACGACCAAGTTGTGCCAGCGGTGATGCAGCGAGCGCTCAGCTGCCAGCTGATCGAGCATTTCGCTTTGGTAGGCGTAGGGCCGCAAGTCGAACCACACCGGCGCGGCGCCGCTGACTGGTTCATCCCCACGGGCCAGAGCGAGCTGCTGGTCGATGCGGGCCTGCTGCTCGGCGGTGGCGGCGTAGGGCTCGAATTCGCCCTCCTCCCAGTAGGCCTCAAAAGTATCCTTAAATTTGCGCAGCATCGACGGCGTTTCTAGGGCCGCCAGGCGCACGTTCCACTCCAGGCCATCGAGCAGGGCGGCGCTGGAGAGATTGGACGAACCGATATACGCGGTGCTGGCGCCGCTGGCGCGGAGAAACAACCAGGCCTTGGCGTGGAGTCGGGTGCGACGTGTGTCGGTGCTGACGCGCACCTGGGCACCGCGCGCCACCAACCAGTCGAGGGCCTTGCGATCCGTGGCGCCCATGTACACGGTTGTCAGCACGCGCAGCGGCCGGCCAGCATCAAGATGGGCGCTCAGCGCTTCCTGGAGCAGGCGCAGGCCACTCCACTTGATGAAGGCACAGAGCAGATCGATCCGATCGGCTGAGGGACACTCCGCCTGCAGGGCCAGACCAATACTGGGCTCGCTGGGGGCATTGATCAGCAGGGTGCCATCGGCCAGTGGTATCAGCGGCCGGGTGATGGGCGCTTGGCCAGGAAGGAGCGGAGCGTGGCGCAACTCCTGCAGAAGCTTGGCGCTGGGATGGAGCTGGTCACCGGGGTGGATGGCAGCGGGCACCTGTTTGTGGAGCAGGGCCACGATTTGATTTACCAGGTCCAGTTGTTGCTGCTGACGTTGGGCCTCCGGAAGAGAAGCCAATGCTGTCTCACTCAGCTGACTTAGATAGCGCGCCAGTCGCTGGGGTGCCTCTGCAGCATCTAGAGGTTTGAGCTGGTGCAGACTTCCCGGCAGCAAAGCGAGAGACTGGATGGCAGATTCGCTGAGTAGGTGGTCGTATAGACCAGGGGCCAGATCTTTTTTGCTCATCGCATTGCTGGCCATTCAGATTCCATTTTAAGCCTGTCATTCGGCTCTGGGACACTAGAAAGCTTCCAGTCACCGCAATAGCGAAACCTAATCAATCTACAGCATTTCAGCCCAACTTGAGCATAAGTCTAGTTTGCCCAGATAAGACCAATGCAGTCCATGGTGACTTCATTGGTCACATTGCAGATCATGATCGTTTTGCCTAGGCAGCGAATCCCCTGCTCGCGTCTTAGTCGTCTGCAAGGTATTGACAAAGCATGCGTAAGAAAGTTCTAGAAGTCTGTGGAAACCACACAGGCCTCTTCATGGTGCGTGGCGGTGTCAAGGATCGGAGCTCAACCCATCAGACCCATCAGCCAAAACCCCTGCCCCCCTGATGGCGAGATCCAGGCACACCCTTGAAGGGGCCTGGGGAAATCTGAGTGCTGCCAATCCTGCGAAATGCCGGTTGAAATCCCGATGGCGTCAGGGTCTGCCAGTTCAATTCGGTCTGATCGTCCAGCTCGATCGTCACAGTGAACGCTTCCACTCGCATCAGGTCGTTTGACATCGATGGCATTGGCTCCTGACCGCCATCGAGCCAGGCCTCAATGGGAGCAAACAGGCGATCCAAGAACGCAATCCCTTGGCTCTTCACAAGGATGGCTGGATCCACCAGGTCTGCCAGCACGTAGCCCTGCTTGTGGCCCAGCCGATGGGTCACATAGTGGAACCCCTTCTTGACATGGTCCTCGTTCGCCAGCCAGTCGGCGATGAACACGGTGCGCAGGCCTTCAGGGCTGAGCAACAGAACAAACAAGGCGTAATCCGTGGCTGTCCCTGGGCCGCGGGTGGCCTTGATCTGACCGGGCTCAACCACTGAATCCAAGCCAATGGCGGCGATCCTATGCAGCAGGGAGGACTGGGCTGTGTCGCTTGAGATCTTCTGCAGGCTGGCCCTGCTGGAGGGGAAGGGGAGCACCACCGGGCCGTCAAACACCCACCTGAATCCCTCGTCCAGTCCTCGCGCTGCGTCAAGGATCGGGCCATGCGCCCCGTTGGGGCGTCCTTGTCACATCCCTGCGGCTGGCCGTTGGGGGTGGGGTTCTCTGCCGTCCCCAGATGGCTGCCCCGCTTTCCCGCTCTGCTCTCCGTGCCCGTGATGCCCTGGTGCTGGAGCACCTCTCCCTGGCTGATGCCGTTGCCTCAGCTGTAGCCCGCCGCTTCTTCCCTTTGGTCGAGCGGGAGGATCTAATCCAGGTAGCCAGAGAAGCCCTGCTTCGTTCAGTGCTGCGCTGTAAAGCGGGCGAGCCGGCAGAGCCCTATCTGCGCCGCTGCATCTCAGGTGCCCTGCAGCATCACCTGCGCGATCGTGTGCGGCTGGTGCGCATTCCACGCCGGCTGCATGAGCAGGGTCAGTGCCCCCTGGGTCACATCAGCCTTGATGCCAGCTTTGCTGGCGAGCCGTGCCTGCTCGATCAGGTAGCGCCCCTCCGAGTGGTGTAACTCAGGAGGTCCTGTGACCCTTTCCGGAGGGTGAACAGGAGCAGTCAGAGGATGACTGCTTGGAAGCTGTCAGGCGACATCGAAAACTGAGCCAGAGGCGACACGAAAACTGAGCCACTTTTCAGACGATCCATCGAGCAATTCACCTGGGGTTGTCCTTGTTCCGCTCGAGCCGGAGCGGGCTAAGGCAGTGCCGTCAACGGCGGGT